>CAZIBI010000009.1:0-120487 GCA_964537215.1 uncultured Ignavibacteria bacterium
TACAAGAGCGACAAGGAAACCGAGCATATCGGCCCGACCGCACAGGACTTCAAAGCGACCTTTGGTGTCGGCTCCGACGGCAAGTCGATCTCGACTATCGATCCGTCCGGCATTGCTCTGGCTGCGATTAAGGAACTGTATGTACAGCTTAAGTCGAAAGACAAGGAACTCGCTGAACTGCGCGCAGAAATGGCGAAGATGAAGAAGGAAATCGCTAAGAAAAATTAGAGTTCCACAAAGTAGTCGAGACTGCTTTAGTCCGGTTTCAGGACCGGTCGATCTTATGATTGACCGGTTTTGTTTTGGCGAAACACTTCGTACTTACCCATTGACTTGGCGATTATCTGTTAATCGAATTGCCAATTAAGCCACGACAATCAGACAATCAAGGGCAACAATGTCGCAATTCGCTGGCTAATAGTGACTTGCATATTTGCCGATAATTTATTGGCAGAGCAGTTTATCCACTTTAACTATGAACCTACCTTGGAGGGAGTTTAAGTAAGATGCAAATTACTTGGAGCGAGGACTTGCGTACCGGTAATGAACAAATCGACAGTCAGCACCAGTACCTGGTCGAACATGCCAATCGCCTTTATGGACTTATCGAAGACGGAATCGACGAAGACGAGCGCCGCAAAGTGCTCCACTCCCTTGTAGACTTTGTAAAAATGCATTTTGACACGGAAGAGCGTTTGATGCGGGAATGCGATTTCCCCGACAGTCGCGCGCATCTTGCCGAACATGTTGAGTTCTTCAAAGTAATCAGAGCGTTCATGCTAAGGCAAGCTGCCGGCGAAGAAGTCACAGCTATCGGTCTGAATCATCTATTCATGAATTGGTTCCTCGATCATATACGCGAATTTGATTTCGCCCTCGTCGCCTACGCGCGCAATCATTCGGTAATTCAAAGAACTACAAACGTCCATATCTAATCTTGATTCTCGTCACCCATGCAACGAAACCGGAGAGCCGTTAATCACGACTCTCCGGATGTCAGACTAATCTCTAGGAAAAATCAGCTTTTGAGTTCGGCAGTGCAGAATGCGCAGCGTGTGGCCTTAATCGCGACCGCAGAATAGCAGTACGGGCAATCCTTAGTGGTCGGTGCCGCCGCAGGAGCAACTTCCGGTTTCTTCAGTCTGTTGATTGAGCGGATCATCAGGAATACGGCAAACGCTACTATTATGAATTTCACGATGGCGTTGATAAACAACCCATAGTTCATAGTTACGGCGCCGGCAGTCTTGGCAGCATCGATGGTGGCATACGGTCCGGCAGTCGCGCCCTGCTGAAGCACGACGAACAGCTCGGAAAAGTCCACATTTCCAAGCAGCATACCAATCGGCGGCATGAGCACGTCCGCTACGAGCGAGCTGACGATCGCTCCGAAGGCCGCTCCGATGATGATACCGACAGCCATGTCCATGACATTGCCGCGCATCGCAAATTCTTTGAATTCCTTTAACACAGGCTATCCTCCATGAAAATACGGGGACAAGAGTTTTCGACGAAACTTCCGGCTGAGACTCCGGCCAAGACGATTGAGTTAACTGCTGTCAAGATAGATAATGCAGGACTACGCTGTCAACTTAGAACTTGTTCGTAATCGGCCAACGCCGATCTTTGCCAAACGCGCGCGGCGTTATTCGCGCCCCGGGAGCAGACTGGCGGCGTTTGTACTCGGATGCCGCGACCATACGGATGACGCGATGCACGACCGCCGCATCAAATCCGGCCGCAACGATTTCGCGCTCATCGGTGTCGAGTTCGACGTAGAGGCGCAAGATCTCGTCGAGTATTTCATAAGGCGGCAACGAGTCCGTGTCCAACTGGTTGTCCTTCAGTTCTGCCGTCGGGGGCCGTTTGATGATCTCGCGTGCGATCACTTCCCGCTTCTGCGAACGGTTCAGGTACTTGGCAATCCTGTAGACGAGAGTCTTTGGAATATCTTCGAGCACCGCAAAGCCGCCGACCATATCGCCGTACAGTGTGGTGTAGCCCACCGCCGATTCGGACTTGTTGCTGGTATTCAAGACTAAAGCGCCGAATTTGTTCGAATATGCCATGAGCAGGTTGCCGCGAATGCGTGCTTGCAGGTTTTCCCCGGTCAATCCGCTCGTGCAGTCACCGAGAGTGGGATTGAGTAATTCGGCGTAGTCCTCGAACAAGTCGACTATCGGCAAATCCGTCATGCCGACTTTCAGCAGCTTCGCCTGCTTTGTAGCTGCCCGGTGCGACAACTCGGAGGTAAAGCGCGACGGCATGAATATCAGATGCACATTGTCGCGGCCCAGTGAATCAACGGCAACAGCTGCCGTGAGCGCGGAATCTATCCCCCCGGACATGCCGATCACGGCTTGTTTGAAGCCATTCTTGGTTACGTAATCCCGCGTTGCCAACACCAGCGCTCGGTAGACTTCTTCTTCCAACGATATCTTGCGGGCGATCTTGGGTGTTGTCTTGCGCAGCGCCGGTTTCTTGCCGGCCCCGCTAAGTTCGGCATACTGGATCGGAAACTGCTGATCGCGACTCTTTGCCGCGCGCTCAATCAACTCAAAGGTCAAGTCATTGGCTGTGATTGGCTCGGGGATATCGACGACAAGCAGCTCCTCCTGGAACAACTCTGCCCGCGCGATGACTTTGCCCCTGGGATCGATGACTAGCGAGGCGCCGTCAAAAATCAGTTCGTCCTGCCCGCCGACCATATTGGCATAGAAGACGTGTGCATGGTTGCGCAACGCCCGGTCGCGCAGCATCTCGATGCGCTCTTCCGCCTTGTGCATGTGATATGGCGAAGCGGAAATATTCAGAATTACACGCGCTCCAAACGCCGTTTGCTGTTCCGTGATGCCCGGGTAGATCCAAATGTCCTCGCAGATATTTATCCCGATCAGCGTATTGCGCAGCCGCAGCAGCGGCATCAGGGTGCCCGGCTGAAAATAACGCTTTTCGTCAAATACGCCGTAATTTGGCAGGGCTACCTTGTTGTAGGACATCAGCAACTTGCGCCCCTGGATCACGGCGGCCGAATTGTGGATACCACGGTCGGTCAACCCGGCATAGCCGCAGACAACAATGATTCCAGGATTACGGGCGACGAGTTTGCGCAGGCAGGTTTGGTTGGCCTCGACGAAGCTGCGGTTCAATAGCAGATCCTCGGGGGGATATCCGCATAAAGTCAATTCCGGGAACATGATCAAATCGCAACCCTTGGTTTGGGCGGCTTTTATGTAAGAGCTAACCTTGCCAAGATTACCCTCAAAGTCCCCTACGGTCGGATTAAGCTGTCCTATCGCAATGCGCAAAATTCCCGGCTCCTTGATAATCGCCCTGCAATTAATACGCATCCGCTAAAGATGCAACAGGTTCTTAAAGGACGAAAACCCCATCTCCGGGTGCGGATATCATCGATAAAGACAAATATTTTCGACATAAAAGATAAATTTACTAAAAAATCCATTTACTTTTGACACAAACTATATTTCTATTCGTATGTATGAGTAAATATAGACCGCTTTTGGTTTTGTTGACAGGGCGGTCGAACATGAGAATCGATCTTAATATCTTGGACAAAACAGTTATCCGTGCATGCTCCCGGTGAGCGGCGCGAAGAGGAGTAACAGGTACAATGAAGATCTCACGGAAAGCCGACTACGCGCTTAGAGCGGTGTTGCATATCGCGCGTCAGCCGAATGAAAAGCGCAACTCGATTAATGTCATCGCCGAAACCGAGCGGATTCCGCGCGACTTCCTGGCTAAAATTCTCAAGGAACTCACCCGCGCCCAAATCCTGAAATCGTATCAGGGCGTACACGGCGGGTACCAGCTGGCGAAAACGCCGACCCAGGTCAGCGTTTTGGATGTCATTGAAGCCATGGACGGACCGCTGGGCTTGAACCTCTGCGTCCGCGGCGATCGCGGCTGCGATTGCGACAAGGCCGACCACTGCACGATGTATCCGTTCTGGTCTAAACTGCAGGTTCAGTTCCGCTCGCAACTCAAGGGCGAAACTCTTGCCAAGCTCAAATCAGCTGGTAAGAAGAAATAGCTCTCTCGACAGAGAAATCGACAAAAGGCACGCGGAAGCGTGCCTTTTTCATTGTCCGGCCAATTCCGGTCTAAAATTAACGGCTTGACGAATCGGTCTAAACGTATATTTTAGGGGACTGATTTGCAGCCGCATCTGGCGGCGCGAATTTGATTTCGAAATTCTGGGGCAGTAGCTCAGTTGGGAGAGCGGTACGTTCGCAACGTACAGGTCAGCGGTTCGATCCCGCTCTGCTCCATTTAGTTCCATAGCGATAAGGCAGGTTCATCGAACCTGCCTTGTTTGCTTTTCTTTCGACAAAGTCTTGTGCTGACCAACTTACTTCAGAAGCAGCATCTTCTTAGTGTCGCTGAACGCACCCGCCTTGACACGATAGAAATACACTCCGCTCGGCTGATCTATTGCATTCCACTCGACACTTGCGGTACCTATACTCCGGCCCTGGAAACTCTTCACGACTTGGCCCGAAACATTGATAATGTCCAACGTCCATTCGCCAAGGACCGGCAAGCCAATCTCGATCTTCGTCAGCGGGTTGAACGGATTCGGCGAATTCTGACTAAGCGAAAATTCCGTCGGTAACGTTGGCACCTGCCGGTTAACACTAATCGCATTTCCGTAATAGTCGACCGCGACGACATTGACAACTTCCGCATTATCGCCGGAAACAATTATCGAGTTCGTGCCCGCTTCAAGCCGCACCGATGATCCTCCAGTCTGTGGCAAGAGCAATACCCGGTACTCGCCATTCGGCAACAGGCCCTGCCGCATTTCAAGTCCGGTCAAATTTCGAATCTCTAGATCGGCGCCGGAATCGTACTTGAGATCAATCAAGATGCCGCCGATTTCGGAATCAGAAGTCAGCGCCAGCACGCCATTAGCTTGGGTCAGATTTGCGCGAAGTCCGGCAACAACCTTCGGGACGATGGCTGGAATCTCACCGGACATGACGCGCATCATGTAAACGATGTCTCCGACTGTCAGAGTTATTCCATCGTTGTTGACATCGCTATTACAGATTTGCATTTGTCGACGAAACGGATCGGGACTCAACGCTGGAATTCCATAGAACCAGTAGCTGATGTAGGTAACCAAGTCGCCGTTTTCATAAGCGATCCTGTTGACATTCATGTCGCCTCTCGTGCAATGCGCGGAATCGTCGCACATCAAATCTACGCCGCCATTCCAGAATGTCGCGAAATGACGCTCATTTTCGATCGCAACCGAAGCACAGGCGCCGCAGCTTCCCCCGTAGTGCCATAGCTCGCTGCAATCTGTGTCTGTGATCTCGTACAGTGACGATGTATCCGGGTCGGCATTCGACGCTTCAAACACTCGACACGATGTATTAAGAATGTTGCCAAATTCCGAACGCACTGTATTGTCGTAACATCCGTTCCAGACAAATCGAATGGGTACGAAGTTGCATTCATAATGGTGGTCGTGTCCTACCGTATAGTGCAAATTGACGATCGCCTCGCCATCCGGCAGCATAGTGCACATCGGATAGTTCTCGCCGTTGTTGATGTCTGCGATTCCGATCACTCGTACCGTCCCCGTTTGGCAGCCCACATAATCTGGTCCCTCGGGGTTGATCTGATATGTAAAATATTCCCAGCCGCAACCGGCCGAGCCAAGCGCCTGACCAAGATCCGCAGAAATGAAATTCAGGATGCAAGGGTCGTGGCTGATGGTAAACTCGAAACTCATCATGCCGTCGCTGCCTGCGAGTTTCGTGATCGGGATGGTCAACTCATCTCCGAATAATGCCGGGACTTTGCCGATGTGGAACAGGTATGGCTGGCTGTTGAGGCTGCTCGCAAACAGATTACACGTATCAGCAGCGCCGCAATTGTCGGTTACGATCACCGCGAATTTCACCATCGCGCCGGCGTCCTGTTTGTCGAGCGTAAATGCAAATACGCCGTTTGCGTCAATAGCATACACGCCGACCGGTTGATAATCCGTCGCAATTATCGACCAAGTCAAACCCTCGCAACCCGGCGCTGGGTTGGCATCGAAATCCCAACTCATTTCATTGCAGACATAGCCGTTGAACATGAACGGCGGGCAATTCGCAATAACCGGTGCAGCCATTGATTGCGATGCCGTCGGATCCGATGCCTGTGCCGCCGCAACGACTAGCACCGCGAAAAGTAACAAAACGAAAAACACCAAAGTCCTTGGCGGGAGTGCTGGTCTTTTTCCGATCACAAATTTTCTCTTGCCCGACATATCATTTCCCTTCGCCGTTACAGCGATAATATTATCTTCCACTCGTCCGGTATGCTTCCTCTCTGCCTCTTATTGAAGACCACCGGACTATTTCAACAATACCATCTTCTTGGTCGCGGTAAACCCATTCGTCACAAGTTTGTAGAAATATACTCCGCTCGGCTGATTCGCGGCGTTCCACTCGACTGTCACTATCCCCACGCCGTGGCCGCTGAAACTCTCTATGTGTTGGCCGGAAACATTGAAGATATCCAGTGTCCAGTCTGTCGCCTGCGGAAGTTCGAGATTGATTCGCGTCACCGGATTGAACGGATTCGGAAAATTCTGCGCCAGCGCGAATTGCGTCGGCAGAGTGCGTCTGGCTACCGCCACTTGCATCATGTTGCCAACGTAATTCGAAAGCCGGATCGAATCAAGCACCGCCCCCTCGACTTTCACAACCTCGTGCACGCCGGGCGGCAGGAAAACTGTCATGTCATCAAATCCCGGCCAAACTAAAACACGCAATTTGCCGTCGCGTACGTTGTGATCAACGCGCAGATTCGAGCGACTCTCAACCGTTACATCGCCGGTCACTGTGAATACCATTGCAGCTATCGTCACTGAATCATCGCTCTCAATCGAGACCGTACCACCGAGAACTTCCACGCGCGCCCGCGATGAGACATACTCCAGCTTCGGATACGGCAACGCGTCGCCGACAATAACTCGCAGCATGTACGCCAAATCTGCAGGGGTGAGAACAATGTCGTCGAAATTTGCGTCTGACTGCGCTATCTGAAATTCACGATACTTTGGATTCGGATCAAGAGCAGCGTCCCCGTAAATGAAATACTGCGAATACAAGTGCGCATCAGCGATCTCATACGCTATATGGTTACCATTTAGATCCCCCACCGTCTCGAAGTAGTTGCAGTTATTGTCGATGTAACCATTCCGAAAGACTATATCACGATCCGCCGATCCTTCGCAATCACTGCAAGCGCCGCCATACGCAATTCCCTCGCGACAAACGGAATCAGTAATCTCATAGTTTGGGTCGTTGAACACTTCCGTGTTCTCGAAATCGAACACCCGGCTCGATATCCAGCGTGTCTCGGAATCAACACTTGTCGCAATATTGTCATCGCATCCCTGCCAGGCGAACCGGATTGGAAACGCCATGCATTCGTAGTGCTGATCGGGCAATATGTAAAACTTCAGTTTCGCGATTTCCGTATATGGGGCAAATTGGTTGCACAGAGGCGCACCCTCTACATCGTTAACGTCCGCAACTGCCGAAATCCGAACCAGCGCTGTTGAACCTTCCGGATCCCCGCCGTCTCCCGGCGAAATGTAGCTACAAGTAAACTTCTCCCATCCGCAATTAATCAATCCAGATCCAGGTTCTGCCGAAATCAAAATCAATGGCGGTGTCTCAAAAGCGATCAGAAATGTAAAACCGCCGAGCGCTTCGGTCCCAGCTAAACGTGATATGCTTACTTCCTGAATCGTTCCCAGATGGCCGTCATGTACCTTCTCAATCGCAAAGATTTGCGGTACGTGGTCGAGGACGTTGACCGAAAGAACCGTCGTGTCCGCGCCGCCGCACGCGTCGACAACTATCAATCGGAATTGCTTGATGAAACCGCCTTCAGAAACGTCCGTTGTCCACCTGAACACACCAGTCGCAGTTAACGAAGGCGCATTGACCACATCATTCAACGCTGCTACGCTCCACCTCGCCGGATCGCAAGGATCTGGATCCACCGAATTGAAATCATATTCGACCATCTCTCCGGCCGGACAATCCAACTGATTATCGGGTGGTCTGTTCGAAATCCGCGGTCGATTATTCGTCCACACAATTTCGAAACTGTAATCTGTGCTTCCGCCGCACGAATTGGTCGCCGTAACCACAACCGCTGTCATTCCGCAAGCCGGTAAAGTCGGTACCGACAACTGCCCTGTCGTCGCATTGATCGTCCCCACCGAGGCTGCGAAAGTAACCGGATCTGCGGCGGGCGAATTACCGCCGTCGGTTGCATCGAAGTCGAACCTGAACGCCGAACAGTGATTCTTATTCACGCTTGCTGCAGGGTAGTTCGTGAAGATTGGCGGCGCGCAATCGCGGGGTCCGGCATTAGCGAGTGATTCGAAACCAAGTAGCATCGCAAAGGCACACAGCATCAAGAAAGGCCGCGCGTACATTGACGTTGACTTTCGCATCGCGGAACCGACGAGAAGATACATTTGCTCGCCCTCTGAATTTGCGGGAGTGTAGACCTAAATCAACATAATCAAAACCGGCCAAGATCGTTAGTGAATTCTTGGCCGGCAATAATATCCCGATTGATTTACTCTACTATTTAAGCAGCAGCATCTTGCGCGATTCTTGATTCGAACCCGCCGTCGCCTTGTAGAAATAAACTCCGCTCGGCTGATCGGAAGCGTCCCACTCGACCGTGACACTACCAACTCCCCGGCCGCTGTAGCTCTTCACAAGCTGACCGGCAACGTTAAAAATCTCCAAGGTCCAGTCAGTCGAAACAGGCAAATCCAGGCTGATCCGTGTGGTCGGATTGAACGGATTCGGAGTATTCTGCGCCAATTTGAATTCGTTGGGAATGACGCCCTTGCTGACGCGCGTATTCAACATGTTGCCGTCATAATCGGCAACTTCGACGCTGACTAGTTCAGCATCGCCGCTGATTGCCAGCAACTCGTGTCGTCCCGCTTCAAGACGTTTACGCATGTCATCAAGCCCCGAATAAAGCAGGACCTTCACCACGCCGTCATTCTCCGAACTCAAAATCGCCATATCAGTTGCGTTAGCAAAACTGAAAGCTCCGTTCGTCTTGAACGTCGCATACACGGCGCCAATTTCGACCGGTGAATCAACAATGAGCACACCACTCGTAACCGAGACATTCGCCGAATTTGCGAACGGCATGAGTTTGTCAAATGCGACGGCATCACCAACGATGACGCGCAGCAAATAGACCAGATCGCCGACTGTGAGCGTCCGCCCGTCATTGTTGGCATCCGAAGCTGCAATTTGCGCCTCGCGGAACTGCGGATTCGGATCGAGAGCACTTAGACCGTACAGGAAGTAGTTGGTGTACAGTACGGCATCGGCAATTTCATAGGCGATATCATTCAGATTCAGATCGCCCGGTGCATCGATTGAATCGCTGCAGGCGATGTCGATTCCGCCATTCCAGAAAAGGACGAATCGCAGCGGTTCGTACTTGCCGCTGACGTTGCAATCGACACAAGCGCCGCCGTAGCTCACGGCGAAGTAACAACTCGAATCAGTGATCTCATAGCTGGGATCAATTAGTGGATTCGTATTCTCAAACTCAAACACCTTGGCCGAAATCCATAGCGTATCGCCGCCGACACTCGAAATGCCGTTGTCGCCGCAATCCATCCACGCAAATCGAATCGGTACATATTGGCACTCGTACGTCCGGTCGTTGGTCACAAAGAATTTGAGCCGCACCAGTTCGCCGCCGTCGGGAGCAGAGAAGCAATCCGGGTGGTTGGCGCCATTGTTGGCATCAGCAATCGCCACAACACGCAGCAATCCGCTCGGACAAGGTCCGCCGCAGTTGCCCTGCGCACCATAGCGGAAAGTGAAATATTCCCAACCACAGCCGGTCGGACCAATATCCACCCCCAGCTGCGCCGAGTTGAAGATTAACGCACTAGCATCATAGGCAACCAGGAAATCAAATCCGCCCATCAGGTTGGAACCGGACTCCTTGGTAATCGAGACGTACTCGTAGTTGCCTTGGAATGTGCCGTGGGTCTTTTCGATCTTGATCAAAAATGGCGCTATGCCAAGGTGATTGACGGCAATGATACAAGTATCCGCTGACCCACAGTCATTGGTCGCTATCGCGCGGAAATGCTTAACCGACCCGCCTTCAGATAGTGCAAAGGAAAACGAGAAAACTCCATTCGCGTCAATCGTCGCGGGATTTACAACCGGATCGATTGCGCCTACCGACCAAGTGATTGCTCCGTTGCCGGGCGTGGTCGCGTTCAAATCATAGACCGCCGAACTATAGAATGTGGTTGCAAGCGGCGCCATCGGGCAATTCGTTATCTGCGGCGGATCGCAAGGAGGCCGCTGCACCAAATCAAAGCACACTGCCGGCGCGTCGGGATCAAACTCCGAAGTATTTGACTGTCCCTGAAACGTCGGAGTCACGTCGAAAGAATTCCCGGCTTGAGTGTAGTAAACCATCAACCAAGATCCTCCCGGCGGATAGAACACATTGTCCACACAAAATCCATCTGCTGTTGGCGTCTGACCTGCTGGAATACGAACTTTCATCGTGTAACAAAGTGTCGCAGTATTATGAATGGGGAGTATCGGATCCTGATTGACGACTCCGCCAAAGAGAACATCATTTGGGGCGAGTGAGAAGTTCCCAAGGAGACCCGGAATTCCAGGAAACAAAAGAGTACCGTGCTCCATAATATATGGTGCCGCTGGTGCTTCCGGTCGTGTTCCGTATGGCGTCACCAATTCAAATAGTCCGGCAGAATTGGAAAAGTGGAATCCAAGCGACATCCCCTGAATTCGGGAGCTGTTTGTGATATAGACCTCAAGTATGTTGTCTTCTCCAATGTAAACAACATCACTGCCGCCATTGAAATGGACGCTAACGTCGAATGCCGCCAAAGCGACCGCCGAAGTCATGATTATTGCAGCAAAGATGAATAAAAAAGTGCGGGAAAACGCATTCATGGTGCCTCCCAGAAATGTTGGCCAATCTTGATTGCGGAGGCGATTGGAAAGATAAGCGGCCTCCACTGAAGTAGCGACTACTGATTTTAAGATACAAAACGGTCCAGTTTTGTCAATGGCTAACTGTTCAGCCTTTGAACTGCGAATTTTCGCCCGCCCCAAGCTTTTACTTGAAAATTCCGACAAACTCCTTATATTAACCGGAGTATAAGGATTGATGATACAGATGACAGTTACCCGACATATCGCGATTCTGGTGCTCTTCGCACTCGTTGTCTCTCTGGCATCGTCGCTAGCGGCAGAGTTTGCCTCTACCTGTGACGATTGTTGCGGCGAGTCAGCGTGCGATGATTGCATCCTCTGCTGGTGCTGCAGTGCCGTACCGGCCGTGATTGTCGTCGAACCGTCCGAAGTTGCCGTACCCAGAGCGGTCGAAATCGTCGAAGTGCTCCACCATCAGTCCGTTGAGTCGCTTTGCTACGAGCTGCTTGATCCCCCTCCTCGTTCCTAATCATTTCCTCTCAATTCCAGGGTGCCTCGCGCACCCGAAAGTAACTGTTAACAGCCGCGTCTTTACCGACGCGAATCTGATTAGCGTAACTCGTGAAAACTGATTAGCTGAACGAGGACTCAAAATGTCCACCAAGACAATGATCTTATATGTCTTCATCGCACTCGCCGGAATCGCCGTCGGTGTGTTGGCGACATTGGCGCTCATGCCCCCCGCCGCTACATCCGGCCATTCTGAAGATGACGGCCACGGTCATGGCGCAGCGGCGCCGCTGGCCGTCAACTCTGGCGATGCAAACGATTGGTGCTCCGAGCATGCGGTGCCCGAATCTCAGTGCACCCAATGCAACCCGGATCTGGTTGCCAAATTCAAGGAAACCGGCGATTGGTGCGCCGGGCACGAAATCCCCGAATCGCACTGCCGGCTCTGTAATCCGGGACTGCATTTCCCGCAAGAACCGTTGATAGTGGAAACACCGGAAATGTTCGCCAAACCCGATGTCTATTTCCCTGCCAATGCAAGCAAGTGCGAAACCGACCGCGCAATCATACAGTTCACCTCTGCCGAGACTGTCCAGCGCGCTGGACTGACTTTGGAACCTGCGCTTGCGACAGCTACTGCAGGAACTGTGCTCGACGTGCCCGCCGAGTTGGTCTTCGATGAAACACGCACGAAAGTTCTGACGCTTTCAATACCTGCCACAATTACGCGCTGGTTGGTTGAACCGGGCCGCAAGGTCGGAGCTGGCTCTGCTATCTGCGAAGCCAATTCGCCGGAGATGGCGCGGCTGCAATCCGATTACCTTGCAACGCAAACCGAATGGAATGTCGACCGCCAGGTTACGCAGCGAGCCGACAGTCTTTTCGCCGCCCGGCTTATCAGTGCTGCAGAATATGAGGAAATCACCGGAGAAGCCGCCATGACGATGGCGCGCCTAAACGGTATTCTGGGACAACTTCATGCCGCGGGCATGAGCACCGAACAAATCGAGCGGATCGCAACAGCAGGCATCTCGTCGCATTGGACGGTCGAAGCCGGCATCGATGGCTCCTTGCTTGAGCGGCGCGCAGCGTTGGGAATGCAGCTTGAGGCGGGTTCCTCGATTGCCGTGGTCGGCGACCCCAACTCGCTTTGGGTTCAGGCACACGTGCGCGAACGTGATGCCGGCGACATCAATGTCGGGCAGAAAATCGAATTCGCCGCCGACGGCGCCGCTCTCGACCGCGTCAATGGCGAGGTCTTCTGGGTTGCACAGTATGTCGATCCGCAGACCCGTACCGTCATGGTTCGGGCACGCGTCCAAAGTAACGGGCATCTCGCCCGCGCGAATCGTTTTGGCCGCATGCTACTCGCGGGCAACGCCAATTCAGAATCAGTAATGATTCCCAAGGATGCCGTCCAATGGGAGGGCTGCTGCAATGTTGTCTTTGTCGCCGATGTCGGCAATAAGTTCCGCCCGCGCAAAGTCGTGATCGAGCGCGGCGACCGCTCGCACTACCGCGTCGACACCGGTATTCATGCTGGTGAAATGGTGGTAGTCGGCGGAAGTTATCTTCTCAAGACGGAGTTAATGAAAGGCAGCATGGGTTCCGGTTGCTGCGGTCTCGAACCGGAGATTTAGAACCAACATGCTGGAAAAATTAATTGAATTTACGCTCCGGCGGCGCTGGTTCATCCTTTGCGCTGCCGGAATCCTCGTCATTGCCGGAACCGTCGCATTTCTCGACCTGCCCTTCGATGCGTTCCCGGATACGACACCGGTCATGGTGCAGGTCAATGTCTCCTCGCCCGGTTGGGCGCCCGATGAAATTGAGCGGCAGATCACGTTCCCGATCGAGCGCGAACTGTCGGGATTGAGCGGACTCACCGAAGTGCGTTCAATCTCGAAGTATGGACTCTCCCAAGTCAATCTTATCTTCACCGACGACATCGACATCTATCTTGCCCGCCAGCAAGTTTCCGAGCGATTGCTCGGCGTCGTGTTGCCGGATGGCATCGAGCCGCCGCGACTGGGACCGGTTTCGACCGGGCTCGGCGAAATTTTTCACTACGTCGTGATCGCCAGAAGCGGCGACCCCACCGAGGCTCGCACGGTTCAGGATTGGATAATTAAGCCCCAATTGCAGTCAGTTCCCGGCGTGGCGGAAATCAATGGCTGGGGTGGATTCGAAAAACAGTTCCACATCCTGGTCGATCCAAACCGCCTCGTGCAGTACAAGCTGACTCTGACTCAAGTCGTCGAAGCGGTTCAAGAGAACCTCCGCAACGTCGCCGGCGGACAGATGGTTCGCGCGGGCGAACAAACGGTAGTTCAGGGTGTCGGCATTGTCAGCAGCCGCGAAGAAATCGAAAAGCTCGTGATCGAAAGTCGCGGCGATGTCCCGATTCAGATTCAGGATGTCGCCGATGTCGTCATCGGCCACGAAATCCGCCGTGGCGCCGCAAGTTTCCAGGGCGCCGGCGAAGTCGTACTAGGTTTGGGCTTCATGATCACCGGCGGCAATTCGCACAAAGTCGCCGAAGAATTGAATGCGCGGCTCGACGAAATCCGCACGACGTTGCCGGAAGGCATCGAAGTCAAATCGACCTATGTCCGGACCAAGTTGGTCGACGACGTCTTGCGCACAGTCGAGCACAATTTGCTCATGGGCGCAGCGCTCGTCGTTGCGATCTTGTTCGTCTTCCTCGGGAATCTGCGCGCCGGGCTAATTGTAGCATCGGCAATACCGCTCTCGATGCTCTTTGCTTTCGATTTGATGTCGCGCGTCGGTATCATCGGCAGCCTGATGAGCCTCGGAGCAATTGACTTTGGCCTCGCCGTCGACAACGCGGTAATCCAGGTCGAAAACGCCGTCCAGCGGCTTAGCGAGCCTAACGGCGGCAAGAGCCGGATGACCATTATCCGCGACGCAATCATGGAAGTACGTAAGCCTACGCTCTTCGGTGAGCTGATCATCATCCTCGTTTACCTTCCGATTCTCACGCTTCAAGGCATCGAAGGCAAGATGTTCCGACCGATGGCGCTGACAGTGGTATTCTTGCTGCTGGGCTCGCTGATCATGTCGTTCACGGTAATACCGGCATTGATCGCTCTTTTCATGACCAAGCCGGTCAAGGAACGCGAGCCTATCGTCATTCGCTGGGCCAAACAATTGTATCGCCCGGTGATCAGTTTTGCACTGGAGAATCGTGCGGCAATTTTGATTCTCACAGTTCTTTCACTGGCGATCGGTACTTTGCTCTTTGCGCGGCTCGGCTCGGAATTCATACCACGCCTAAGCGAGGGCACAATCGCGGTCAATGTCATTCGACTGGCGGGTATCGATGTCAACGAATCCGTTCGCAATAACACAAGTATCGAAAAGATACTGCTCGCGAAATTCCCCGATGAGGTCGACCAAATCTGGACGCGCATCGGAACGGCGGAACTTGCGACCGATCCGATGGGGCTCGAATTGAGCGATGTCTTTATCACGCTCAAACCGCGGGATAGCTGGACGCGCGCCGACAATCAACAGGAACTGGTGCAGTTGATGGATGCCGAGCTTTCCGATATCCCCGGTATGAAGCGCGTGTTCACACAACCAATCGAAATGCGCGTCAACGAAATGATCGCCGGAATTCGCGGCGATGTCGGCGTAAAAATATTCGGCGACGATCTCAAATTGCTCGAAGCGAAAGCCGAAGAAATCTCTGCTTTGATCGGTACTATTCAAGGCAGCGCCGATATTACAGTCGAACAACTGACCGGTCAGCCGCAGCTGCGTTTGAACATCGACCGCGAACAACTCTCCCGCTACGGTGTCGAAGCCAGACAAGCCTTGAGTTTCGTCGAGAGCATGGGTGGTATTCGCGTCGGTGAAGTCTTCGAGGGCCAACGCCGCTTCAATCTGATGGTGCGTCTTGATTCAAGCTACTCCGGCGTACCGGAAGATATCGAGCGCATCCCGGTCTTTTCAGGTGAGGCGATTCTCACCCTAGATCAACTGGTAAAACCGAATCTCGACCGCGGGTATTCGACGATTACGCGCGAATGGGGCAAGCGCCGGGCGGTGGTGCAATGCAATGTGCGCGGCCGCGATGTCGGTTCATTCGTCAATGAACTTCGCGAGCGCATCAACCGCGACGTCAAGTTTGAACCGGGATACTTCGTCCGCTTCGGCGGACAGTTCGAAAACCTCGAACGGGCGCGCACCCGGTTGGCGATTGTGGTTCCGATCGCGCTCTTGCTGATTTTCGGTCTTCTCTACTGGACTTATTCTTCGATCCGCGACGCGCTGTTGATCTTTACCGGCGTGCCGCTTGCCGCAGTTGGCGGCGTGCTGGCGCTCTGGCTGCGCGATCTCCCCTTCTCGATTTCCGCCGGCGTCGGATTCATTGCCCTCTCTGGCGTCGCAGTATTGAATGGACTCGTGCTGGTGTCGACGATCAAACGGCTCCGCTCGGATGGTCAGAGCTTGACGGATGCTGTTCGCAGCAGCGGCGAATCACGCTTGCGACCGGTTCTCATGACCGCGCTGGTCGCGGCATTTGGATTCATACCGATGGCCGTGTCCGTCGGTGTCGGCGCAGAAGTTCAGCGCCCGCTGGCGACAGTAGTCATCGGCGGAATCTTGACTTCGACCGCTTTGACTCTCATTGTCTTGCCGGTGCTGTATTCAATTTTCGGAGCCGGCAGCCAAGCCGAGTCCTAATCGTTCGGCAGTTAGCAGCCAGGAGAAACAAACCCACCCGGTCAAGTATCCGGGTGGGCTTGAATTCAGTTAAACAGGGGTGCCAGGATTCGAACCTGGGAATGGCAGATCCAAAATCTGCTGACTTAACCGCTTGTCTACACCCCTATTTCGACGGCATTATAAAAAGATAACGGCAAAGAGTCAACGACTCTTGCCGTTAAAGTTTTGCTCGGTGGAATGTCCCTGGAGTGAATTAGCCGTTTGACGCCGGTGCTGCCTCCGTATCCGCATCCGCCAACTCTTTTTCGTAGGCCGCCAATACGCGGTCCTCAATCAATCGCCGCGCCTCATTGTTCACCGGATGTGCTATATCCTGGTGCGTGCCGTCGGGGCGTTTCCGCGAAGGCATACTAACAAAGTAGCCCGTTTTACCATTGATCACCTTCAGCCCGCGCACCACAAATTGATTGTCAAATGTGATGTTCACAAATGCTTTGAGTTTGTCCTCATTCTTGAGAGTTACCCGAATGTCAGTGATCTCCATGCCTACCTCCCAATACAGTGCCATCGAAGTCTCTATTTTTGAGCCAACCTCACAGGTTTGAGACTAAACACCTGCCAGCCAAATCGGCTGGAAATCATGTCCATAAACTCAAAATCAGGCGGTTGCTCGAACAAACCGTAAAAAGCCGAGCCGCTGCCGGAAAGAGCAACGTGAGCCGCGCCGTTGTTGCGCAACAGTGTCATACACGATTCCAACCCCGGATGGTCGTGTGCCACCACCCTCTGAAAATCGTTTCCAAGCTTATGTATCGTTTTAAAAAATTCTTTGCCTGATGTCTTCAAGCTAATATGCCCCTTTACCGAAAACTTTGTCAAGTACAATCTTAGACTTTGATAGGCATCTTTTGTCGAAATTGCAAAGTCCGGTTTGATTAGGAGTACGAAATATTGCTGGAAAACCTCCACTGGCGCGACGATGTCTCCCCGTCCAGACACTAAGACAGCACCCTCGGAGAAAAAGAACGGCACATCCGAGCCCAGTTCAGCACCCCAAACGGCAAGCTGTGCCGCTCCCAGATTGAGCCCAAAAAGTTGGTTGATCGCTTTCATCACTGCCGCCGCATCGGAGCTGCCTCCCCCCAAACCGGCGCCATATGGAATTCGCTTCGTCAACTCTATCGAGACTCCGGTCTCGAGTTTTGCCCTGTCCTGCATAAGCTTGGCCGCACTCCAGGCAAGATTGCTTGAATCGCAAGGCAGACTCGGATCGTCGCAAACCAGCGAGATGCCTGCATCCGATTCCTTCAGAGTTAGGCTATCATAGAGATCGACAGCTTGGATCAGCGAATAGATTTCGTGGAAGCCGTCCGCGCGCTTTCCGAGTATTTGCAGGAAGAGGTTGATCTTAGCGGGTGCAAGTACTGTCACCGAGCGGGTCATCGTCAGTCAACTAAGCCTTGGAGGAAATACGCCAAAAACAAATTAATTTCAGTCCTGTTTACGTTGTCCCCGCAAACATGCTGATAGTTGTTGAAGTGTGAGTACTTGACTGAGGCACGACCTTCAAAGAGTCCGCTGCCAAACCATAACGCCGTTGCCTTGATCGATGGCGACTTCTCAACTACTCCCGTCGGGAACTTGTCTTCAAACGGCACACCTGATCGTTCATGCTTTTCAATCCGGCCCTCCCCTTTGCGCGTGTATTGGAACTCAAGTTCGAGATCAAAGGACTGGCTCCAATGATAACGAGCCAAGGCGAGCAAACGGTCTTGGTCGTTTCCGTCGAAGTAACCAATTGGTTTATCATAGTACAAGTACAGATTCTGTGGCTGGTTCTGGCCGTATACTGTTGTATTTACGCGCGTATAACTAAGCTTCGTAAACAGCCGGTCAAATCCCAACGGTTCCAGCATATCCAGCCCGATTTTGTAACCGATCTGATTGGGCTCCGATTCGAGATCGATCTGGAAATCATCAATCATCAACTCGCCGAATATCCGCGATTTGTGCGGCCAGTAGATCGAGAAATCCAGCCCAAAGAAGATATTATCGTCGCTGCCACGATTCCACTGCTCCCAGTAATAAGTCGTAAACGGATTCAAATATCGCCAGTCGACCGGTCGATTGTAACCGCCGTAAAGAGCGACTTCTGATAGTCCAATTTCGAAAGCGCCTCCTTTGCGAAACGAGAGCCGGTGGGCGGAAAGGTAGCGCACGAGCAATGAGTCGTTGTATTTGACATCATCGAGCCGCGTGATGAAGTAATCGAAGCGAACAGCCTTGTGCTCGTAGCCCAGCCAAATTCGGTCAAACTGCGGCGCATTGTCGGAAAACAATAGCGCGTCGCGTTCTTCCGGTCCCCACACTATCGAAGAACGCCCCAGCGATCCGAAGAAGCCATTGTTATGGTAGTAGACCGCCGCGTTGTCAACCCAGCCGGTAATCTTGTCGTCCCACTTGCGGCCGTTAAACTGCGAATACAATTCGCCGTGGTTTTCTACTCGCAACCGCAAGTGAATCTGGACCTTGTCCGACGGCACGACCCAGGCTTCGCTATTGATTCCGATGCGATGGATTGGCTTGGCATCGCCGGCTGCCATTTCTTCGAGGTAGGGCACAAACCGTGTATTCAAGCGAATACCCTTGTCTCCCTTTGAACTGAACACGCCAAGCCGGTTCAGTTGGAAATTCGCTGGTGCAGAAAACGAATCGATCCGTCGCTTTAGATCAAGCGCTACGCCGGCTGCAGCTTGCTGCTGCTCGTTTGCCGGGACCAGCCGTGGTTGGACGTTTGCGTAGAGGTACAGCTCCGGGTTAAGGAGCAGCCGTTCTTCCCAGTAACGGTTCAGTGACCGGTCGGTTGACTCGACATGGAACAAACTTTGATCTTGGGCAGCAGCGCGAAACTGCGGCAGCAGAAGGAGTATTAAGACGACGAAGAACTTATGCATAAATGCAATTATCGCGACTGGTCTCGTTATGTCAAACTAAAAGGTCGGCACCGGCAAGCCAGCAAATCACGCTGTGCAGGAGTCCGAATCAAATAATGGTTGACAAAATGGGCATATAATCGGTATATTAGAAACGTACAACGATACCTCACAACAGAGTAAAGACTTGATTTGACGATAGCACCGCGTGCCTTCGTGTGTGCCACATTGTCTTCAGGCGGAAAATCCGGCGTCGAATCATGAGCAATTCCAATCGCTGTACAGACAAACACAACCAAACAAATAGCTTTCGGGAGGTAGAAATGACCAGAACTGGTCCCCGTCTGGCGAAGGGCTTTACGTTCTTTTCGGCTGTATTGTTGCTGCTCGCTCTGCATACAGCGGCACTCGCGGCTCCCAATGTCATTGTCAATGTCAGCCCGCCTCTGTCAGAGCAGCACAACTCCGAAGTGGCCAACAGCGAAGCCATGCCGGGTGCTATCTATTCAGTATGGACCGAATTTCCGCCAGCCGGATTCGGCACATCGCTGATTGGATTTGGTATCTCGCTGACCGGCGGTGCAGCTTGGGCATCAGGCGTCATTCCGCCGACAGCGCCATACGCCTTCGAGTGGAATCCCTCGATTTCGGCTCATGCCGGCGGACCGTTCTTTGCCGTTGGCGCGGCTTATGGCCCCGGCGCCCCATGGCTCTCTCCCAATCAAATTCTCGCTCACCCTTCGGCAGGCGGAGGAGCAGGCTACGGAGCTGCGGCAGTCGTGTCCGGCGTCAGTGTTCCCGGTGTCAATTGGTATGACTATCCTGATGTCGCCGTTGATGACATTCCTGGCAATCCACTCGCCAATGCCGGCACCGTGCATGTAGCTTGGGTCGAATATATGAACGGAAACGGTATCGATGGCGACGGCAACGGCAATCCCTATGGTGATCCGGCTCCCCCGGGCGACGGTTACTTAATCCACTATGCCTATTCCCGTACTGCTCCGGGACCCGCTCCGATTTTTCCAGCATTCTCACCCCCGGCGGTATTGGTTGGGGCTGCAATTCCAGTCGGAAACTCACTTGCGTCCAATCGCCCTTCCGTCGCGATCATGGGGCCTCCGGGAAACGGTTTGGTTCCTCCCGGCGGCGTCTATGTAGCCTGGACTGACGGCACTATCGCCTTCATAACTTCCACACCGGGCCTCGGCGCACCATTTGGACCCGTCGTGGCAATCGCTCCGACTCCGCCGACTCCGCCCGTTATGATACCCGGAATCGCCGGTTCAAACGGCATTTCGATCGGTACCGGTCCCGCTGGCGGGCCATGCCCCGGGACCGTGTTCGCAGCATTCACTTCCACAGTACTCGGCGACGTTGATATCTTCTTTTGCTCAAGCCCGACAGGAGCCGCCGGAACCTGGACTCCCATGGTTCGCGTAAATCAGGATCTCGCCGGCAACGGACTTGACCAGTGGGCGCCGAGTTTGTCAGTTCACCCGACCACTGGCGAAATTCGCGTAACCTATTACGATCGCCGAAATGATCCGGGCAATGTTCGCAAGCAAACCTGGGTGTCATCCTCGATGGACTGCGGACTGACCTGGACTGATTGTGTGTTGTCCGACATTCCGCCATCACCTCCGGCAGCTACATTCGGTTTGCCCCCGGCACCGCTTTACATCGGTAACTATCTCGGCTCTGACTTCAATGTTCCGAATAAGTTTGCCTCGACCTGGAACGACGAGCGCGCCGGCGGTGGAAATCAGGATATCATCTTTGAGGCCGTCCCGACCTGCGCTCCCGACTTAGACGGCGACGGCATACCGGATGCAATGGACAATTGTCCCACGATTCCTAATCCTGGGCAGTTTGATTTTGACGGCGACGGCGCCGGTGACGCATGCGATAATTGCCCGACGCTTCCCAATCCCGGACAAGCTGATAGCGATGGCGACGCGGTCGGTGACGCCTGCGACAATTGCGTGCTCGTGAACAATCCGTTTCAGGAGGATATCGACGGCGACATTGTCGGCGACTCCTGCGACAATTGCCTGACTGTGCCTAACCCCGCACAAACTGATACTGACTTCGACGGAATCGGCGATGCCTGCGACTCGACAGTCTGCCTATGCCAGCCCGGCGATGCGGATGGAAATCTAATTATTACGATTTCCGATGCAGTCTACATCATCAACTACATCTTCTCCGGCGGGCCTGCGCCTTGCAATGGAGACGCTGATTGCAATTGCATCATTAGTATCTCAGATGCAGTATATCTCATCAATTACATCTTCTCCGGAGGACCTGCGCCTTGCACATGCGCGGTTTACCTACTTCTCTGTCCATAGCGACAATCACCAACAGATTCCGTTTCAAGGGCACGCGCGAGCGTGCCCTTCTCATTTTGTCCAGGCTTAGTAATTGTTCAGGAGAAATTATGGAAATGAACGGAATTAATTGCTGACCGGAATGTCGCACTGTTCGCAGACGCCATCCAGCATCCGCCAAAGTGCACGTGCAGCCTTGGACGCCGACTCTTCGATCTGTTGACAGCAGTCGTCCGAGCAGGCCATTCTCGCGATTAAATCTGACCAAGTCTTCGAGTGTTCGATATCTGCGGCCATGAGTTCGCGAAAGAGGCGGAGCGTCACTTCATCGCGAATGTCATAGTGCCGGTCGAGGTCTTGCAGCTTAGCAATTGCGACATCGGGGATTCGCGACTCATAAGCATACATCGCCGCTGCGCCGACGGCGCAATTCGAGGAATTGCAAAGATTGCGGTAGGTCAGCAACAACTTGCGGGTCGCCACTGCCGGACTGTGTCCATAAAGCTCGTCGCGCGAAACACCGATGCCGCGGGAATACCAAACCCACTGTTCTTCATGCGGGATCAGGCCCTCCCCGCCCGTTTCTTTCTCGACAAGGTTTTCCAAAATCGACAAGCGCAGCGAGTGTTCGCGGCAGTTGGAATGAATAGCGCTGACATAAGTCGGAATGGCGCGAACAAAATGGAAATACTCGCAGGCATAAACGCGAAGTTCGCTCTCGGTCAATTCTCCCATATTCCAGCGCAGGTAGAAAGGATGCTTGAGGAGGTCGTACTTGTCGATTAGAGTGTCGAGCACTGACACAAATGTATGAATCACGATAGTATTACGACAGTGTATCTCGTAGTCGTTGCAGTTTTAGGCGTGAAATTCCTGATGATTGTAAAAAAAATCTCTTGCTATCGCGGGTTCGGAACCGATCGACGCAACCGCCGAAAAGTCCATCGCAACAGGCCGTTTGATCGAACGCAAATCGTCGTTTGAATCAGAGTCCAATAGACTTGCGCCCGTGAGATTTTGACTTTACTCCTGCCACTTAGCAATGCCGCATTGCCTATCGACTTCCGCAGCGTCTTGATCGCAAAAAATAGCGACCAGAGATTGAACAACCTTATTCGCATATGTGATCGCGGGATTAACAAAGTGTACTCGAGTGCTGCATCGAGATGGACGGCCGTTCGCACAATCAGCACATCCAGTACGCCCTGTGCCGACAATCTTTGCGCTGGGCTAAAAAACTCCAACGGTTGAATGCTGTGCTCCTCCATCAGTTCGCTTGGAATATAGCACCAGCCGCGCTGATAGTCAGAATGGCAATCTTTGATAATATTAGTCATTTGTAGTCCCAGTGCAAACGATGGGCCAAGCTGCCGCAGCCGCTGGCGGTCGTTATCGTTCAAATCTGGACTCGCTACAAGAAACAGTTCTGTCAGCATTTGCCCGACCGTGCCGGCGACGTAATGGCAGTACTTTTTCAGATCCTGCATACTTTCAAGAGTTATCAATTTGTCGCCGCCTGCCTTCTTGAGCGCTACGGTTTCGCGCATGCCCGCAGACATTTCAATGACGCAAGCTTCCACCAGCGCTCGCATCGGTTCGGGCAGCTGCAGAAAGATTGCAACAACTTGGGGCAATCCAATTATCAGCCGGTGTTCAGCATTGGTAGGATCAAGTGCTCCCCAGGATCGTATCCATGACTCCAGTGATTCAGGGCTGTAACTGCGCGATGAGAATATCGCACCATAGGATTGCAGCAAACACATGCGCTGATCCAACGCTAGTTGTTCGGAATCCTCGGCAGTATCTACGATGCGACAGAACAAATAGGCACAGAGAACGGAGCGATGCAGATCGCCGGTCAGAACACGAATATTGATCGCGAACGTCCGCGAAACTTGCGGCAGGATCTCGACACAAAAACGAAACGGATCACCTTGCATACGCAGAACATAATGACTCGTCCGTCCAACTAAAATCGGTATTTCGCGTCTCTGCTCCGGCAATTACGAGGATCGCCTTGACAGCGGCGCCTCGTGCCTGCATTATGCAGCATCCGGAAAGGAACGAAACTTGAGCAAGACACTGTTTGAGAATATCAAGAGCTTCCTGGATGAGAACGAAATCAGCTATCGTTGCGTCCACCACGAGCCGACTCACACCTCGGAAGAATCCGCCCGCGCGCGCGGCGAAGATGTCAAGATCGGCGGCAAAGCCATCCTGATGAAGGTTGGCGATGTCTTTCGATTGTTCGTACTAAGTGCTGCACTGAAGATCGACTCCGATGGACTCAAGAAGCACTTTGGCGTCAAAGCGATGCGCTTCGCCAACCCCGAAGAACTGTTGGATTTCACCGGACTCGTCCCCGGATCGGTGCCGCCATTCGGCCATCCCATCCTGCCGTTCGAATTGTTCATCGATAAATCAATTCTTAGAAACGACAAAATCGCTTTCAACGCCGGCTCGCTTACCGATTCAATCGTGATGCGCGTCAGCGACTATCTCAAAGTCGCCGACGGAACTGTGATCGAGTTCTCGCAAGCTCCCATGCTATGAGCAACTCGGAATAGGCGCTACAAGCATCACTGGATTCCCCGCAATAAAAAACCGGGCGAATATTGCATCCGCCCGGTCAAATGAAACTACTGACTAAAGCTAACTAGCAACCACTACAGGGCGCCGGTCCACCAGAGAAAATATAATTGATCAAGTAAACGGCATCGGAAATCGTCACGATGCTGTTGCAGTCAGCATCCGCAGCCAAAAGCGGGCTCGGGGCCGGACCACCGGTGAAGATGTAGTTGATCAAATACACTGCGTCGGAAATCGTCACGATCAAATTGCCGTCAGCGTCGCCGCAGATATACGGCGGATTGGAAATTGTGACGCTCATGCTGACCGTGTCGGAAGACGGTGAACCTTGGGCATCAAAAACTGCCACAGTGAAGAAATACTGCGCATTGAATGACGGCGTGCCGGTGATTGTTCCGACCGCTCCGCCATTGAAGTCACAACCAAACGGCAAGTCTCCGCCAAGGAATACCCAGTTGTACGGCGGTGTTCCGCCAACAGCCTGCATCTGATAGAAGTAAGGTACATTCTTGTAACCGTTCGGCGGCAGGTTTTGATAACAATGGACTAATCCGTCGCAATGATCTCCGATTCCGTCGTCGTCTTCGTCCGGCTGTGTCGGATTTGATACCGACGGGCAATTGTCGCAAACATCGCCGATTCCATCAGAGTCGGTATCGAGCTGGTTGGCATTAGCGTTCGTCGGACAATTGTCGGTGGCGCAAGTATTCAACGCATAGCCCGGGTTACCGAAACCGTCATTGTCGGTGTCGGTGCAAAGATCGCAGACATCGCCGATACCGTCGGCGTCGCCGTCAAGCTGATTACGATTCGCCGTGGTCGGGCAATTGTCGCATGCGTCGCCAACCGTGTCGGCGTCGGCATCGACCTGTGACAAGTTCGCCACGGTCGGACAATTGTCTGAAGCATTCAGCACACCGTCGGCATCGACGTCGTTATTCAAGTAGTTTTGCAGAATAGCATTGGTCCAGCAGCGCATGCGGGCTTCCTGCTGATTGGTGAGAATTTCTGTCGCACAACCGGAGTATCCCATGACGTTCTCCGGCTGGGTCGCACCCCACGGAATACCGTTACAAGGATCTGTTCCTCCCGGAGGCGCACAGTTGAAATTCGTCGGAGTCGGCGGCACATCCGAAGTGAAATCGCCGCGAACATCGCTCGGGCTGCCGGCAAGTTCGGCGCAGGTGCCGCAAGCTGTAACTTCACTGACGCCGCGGAAAGTGTGGTACAATCCCAGCGTATGTCCCATTTCATGCGTCGTTGTTCCTGAACTCGGGTCGAAACCAAGCGTGTGCATTACGATACCATAACGCACCTGGCCCGCCTGCTGCCACGGCAAGTAAGCGTAGCCAAGCGTAATCAGTCCCGGTTGAGTCTGCTCAATGTCTGTAATATAGATATTGATCTTCGTCTGATACGAATCGGCATAAGTCTGCTTCATGAGGAAGTCTTCCGAGCTGCTAAGAATTCGATATTCGGAATCATCATGGGTGAGAATGCCATCCAGCAAGAACTGAATTCCCGCATGCGCATAGTCCGCATTCAGTTTGGCAAACATCTGATTACATTCGGCAACCGAACTGGCCGGATTTGAGCCGTTGTCTTCGCGGAAAATGTGGAAGACGATTCGCGCGTAATAAACGGTCTGGTACTGCGCGGGCAGGTACAGATTACGCGTAGCCGGATTGTCGCAGGCGCCGCTTAGCGGGCAATCCATCGGATCTTTGTTCGCGCCGCCGTCGTCAGCCGGGGCTGTTTCCAGCGCCGTCGAACCGCACCATTGAATCTGGTTTTCGCGGATGATCTCTTGCAGGCGTTCGGGATGCGCACGCATCTCCTCGAGAATCTCCGCCGTCGTCTTTGCGGCCTGCGCCGGAACGCTTGTGATAGTCAACCAGGCAACGGCTGACCACAGGCAACCAAGCACCACTCGCCTGCAGACGTTGTCAATTAATCGCATCGTCTCGCTCACTTTCCCTGGATACCCGGCGCGGAAACGCCGGCTCCATTACGTTTAAGTTATTGTTCGCACTAAAGCTAAAATCAACCCAATCACCTTTACGGGCATGCGGCGCATGGCGCCGGTCCACCCGCGAAGATGAAGTTGATCAGATAAACAGCGTCAGAAATTGTCACAAGCGCGTTGCAATCAACATCGCCGGATTCGACCGGATCAGGCGCCGGTCCACCGGAGAAGATGTAATTGATTACATAGACTGCATCGGAAATTGTATTGATGTCGTTGCCGTCGGCATCGCCGCACACATACGGCGGCTGCGGAGGATCAACGACGCGAATGCTTAACGATATCGTGTCCTCTTTCTCCGGCGCATCCGCATCCTTGCAGACAATCGTGAAGAAGTATTCTGCCTTGAACGAAGGCGTCCCCGTAATCGTGCCGGTGGCACCGCCGTTGAAGTCGCAGCCAAACGGCAAGTCACCGCCGAAAAATATCCACTCGTAAGGCAGCAGGCCGCCGACTGCAGTGAATTGGTAGAAGTAGGGTTCCCCGAGATAACCCTCGGGAAGGATATAGCTTTGAATATGAAGCTGTCCGTCGCAGGCATCACCGACACCGTCGACATTTTCGTCGTACTGGTCGGGATTTGGCGTGTTTACGCAATTGTCGCATTGGTCGCCCACGTTATCTGCATCGGCATCCGCTTGTGATGCATTAGCCACTGCCGGGCAATTATCAACTTGGCAGGTGCTGGCAGGAAAACCGGGATCGGCAGCGCCGTCGCCATCGGTATCTGTACAAAGATCGCAGGCATCGCCCGACCCGTCGCCGTCCAAGTCGCCTTGATCGTTATTGCTCACAGTAGTGCAATTGTCGCATACATCGCCGAATTGGTCGCCGTCGGTATTTGCTTGGCCCGCATTCGCGACGAACGCGCAGTTGTCGGAAGCATTCAAAATGCCGTCGGCATCGATGTCGGTGTCGCAAGCATCACCGAACGCATCATTGTCGACATTTTCCTGACAGGGATTGAAATTGTTCGGACAGTTGTCAACTGCATTATCAACGCCGTCGCCGTCGCTGTCGGCGAGAATATCTTCGCTTGAAGCGCCGTTCTTATTGCCGCCGCAATTGCGCCACGATCCAAGTTCGGCGTTGATCCAGCAGTGATATCGTCCCCACTGCTGCGGCGAAAACTCGGTGTAACAAAAATCAGGCGCATATCCCATGTAGTTTTGCGGATCCGTAGCACCCCAACTAAGTCCGGTACAAGCATCCGTCCCGCCCGGGGCGCCGCAATTGAAGTTGGTCGGGGTCGGAGCAGTATCGGAACAGTAGTCGCCGACGTTGTCGCCATTTACTCCGTTGGGTGTCTCGTAGCACGCGCCGCATTGTGTAACTTCAGAGACACCGTGGTGCGTATGCCACAGCCCGATGCAATGGCCGACTTCGTGAGTCAGTGTTCCTTCGCCGCCGCCAAAATAATTGTCATCGAGGATGATGCCGCCTAGCGAAGTCAGAGCGTCGCCGTCCCAGGGAAATGTCCCGACGCCGATATAACTCGAGTTGATATTCGTCACATAGACATTGAGCTGCGAATCTGGCTTGACCGCAAACGCCGTCTTCATTCCGAATTCCTCGTTATCCGTAAATGTCCGGTATGCTGTAGAATTGATTATGCGCCACCCGCCGGTGAAACGGATCTTCGAAGGTGCATAGTGCGCGTTCAAGGTCGCCATCTGCGCGTCAAACAGAGCTTGATTGGCAGCCGGGCTGGAACCGTCGTCGTTGGCAAATACGTTGAAGTAAATCCGGAGCGAAGTAAACGGATCGCTTCCGGAAGGAATATTTGCGTCGCGCGTCGCCGGATTGTCGCACGGTCCCTGGGGCGGACAAAGCAACGCCGGGTTCTTGTTTGCACCAGACTTCTCGGCCCAGCGCATCTCGGTCTGGCACCAGTCGCCGCCGAGTTGGTCGATTGCGGCTTTGACATGGTCGCCGTCGAGATGGCCGATTTCTTGCCAGGCATTTGATGGATTTTTTGATTCTTCTGAAGCGGCGGACAAATTGGCAGCGAGTGCAAGGATCAACAATGCAATGGCAATCACGGGCGACGAATCGCGTCCGGCTGGTCTCATAGAAATGTATTCTCCAAATCAGATTGGTTGCGTTTGGGCTCGGTACCAATAGGCAAGTACGCCTCATCTTAAATGTATGAGCTAAGTGCATATTTGTCAAGAAGTTTCTCCCAATAGCGCACCGCCCGAATCTGACTAACACATTGCGAGATAGCCCCTTACGCTAATTGCGTCGAAATCGGATGTGCAAGGCAATTCGATTTGATGATGAACGGAGAATGATGCCCGATTCGTGGATCGAACCGGTCGAACTAGTCGGTTGAGTTACTAGACTTTGAGCCGGAAGGAACAAACTTAAGGCAGGCGGAATTCAAGCAGTAGCGCAGACCTGTTGGAAGCGGACCATCTTCGAACAAATGCCCCAAATGACCGCCGCAGCGGCTACAATTTACCGCCACGCGAATCATCCCCATCGACAAGTCAGCCTCGGTCTCAACGCTATTATCATTCAGCGGCGCGTAGTAGCTCGGCCAGCCCGTACCGGAATCGTACTTGGTGTCCGACCCGAACAGTTCGTTGCCGCAAGCGGCGCAAACGTAGGTCCCCTCGCCTTTGAAGTTATGGTACTTGCCGGTGAAAGCGCGCTCGGTGCCGTCTTCACGCATAATCCGAAATTGTTCGGCGGTAAGAATTTGCCGCCACTCTTCATCTGTCTTGACTATCTTGTCCGCCGCCAAATTCCCTCCCGCGTTTGCTTCATTGTACGCTCTCTCCGCAACCGTCTGGCCTTTTCGACTGGCGCCGATCGCCAGCAGAATTCCTAAAATAATCACGCCCAGCATGATCAAAATAGGTACCGACATCTGTCGTTTCATGGCTCCTCCTGTATCGCCGCATCAGCGGTGATATCCATCGACTTAAACCCGGAAGGATTAAGCGATGTTCCGCTTTTGCCGCTGCGATACAAGAAAACCGCATTTGGTGACACTCATTTGACTGGGCGCGCAACCGCCAGCTTGCGCAACAGCGCGAGATTGCGAATATCGTCCTCGTAGTCATCGTCTTTCGGAGTTTCGAGCAGTTTCGGAATCTTATCAAAACGAGCGTCTTGCATGACAAACCTAAACGCATCCGCGCCAATCTTGCCCTCGCCGATATGCGTATGCCGGTCGACTCGCGAACCAAGATCTTTGAGCGAGTCGTTGAGATGAATCACCTTCAGGTATTTCATTCCGATGATCTTTGCGAACTGCTTCATCGTCTGCTCATAAGTCGCCTTGGTGCGGATATCGTATCCGGCGGAAAATATATGGCAAGTGTCGATGCACACTGATATGCGCGCTTTGTTCTCGACGCCGGCGATCATTTCGGCAATCTGCTCGAACGTGTATCCGAGATGCGAACCTTGCCCGGCTGTCAGTTCCAGCGATATCCTTGCCTTGGCATCCTTCGTTTTCTCGATACAGAGATTCAGCGACTCAATGATTTTCTTCATGCCGTATTCCGGCGTGCCGTCAACCGGCGAACCCGGATGCAATACGACATCGGGAATTCGAATCTGCTCGGCGCGCTGAATTTCGTCCACCAGAGCTTTGATCGATTTATCGTGAAAGTCCTGATTCGGCGTTGCTAGATTGATCAAGTAGGCCGTATGCGAAATCACCGGACCGATTCCCGACTTTTCCTGCGCATCCAGAAACTTCTCGGCTTCCTCGTCGGTGGTTGGCCGCTGCTCCCAGCGATTGTTGTTCTTGGTGAAAATCTGGATGGTCGCGCAACCGGTCTTTATCCCGTGCTGGATCGCGTTATGCAATCCGCCCGAGGTCGACATATGCGCGCCAATGAGCAGTTCCGGCTTCTTTGCCATTATCAGTCAACTCCTGTTTCGTTCGTGTGAACAAGTAAACGAAAATGGATAATCAGAGTCAACACTTCACTCAAGGAATCGCATCCGGTCCTCATCGCTCGGCACGCGGCACACCTCCCGCCGGCCAAACCAGCGATAGCGATTTCGCGCGATGGAATCATACATCCAATCGCGCAACTGCCGCGGTAGCACTGCCAACAGATAGCCGATTTTCCAGATGCCGCCCAAGTGATGGACAACCCGCAGCGTTGCAGCCGACTTGAAATAGAATTTCCCTTCATCGTACATGATGACAGTGTCCGCTGCCAGCGCTCCTATTTGGCCGGACTCGAGTATCCGCTTCCCTGCCGCCGACTGCGACGAAGCGAAACGCAGAACTCTGCGGCGGTCGACTTTGATCAAGAAATTGACCCAGAAATTGCAGAAGTTGCAGTGACCGTCGAATAACACGACGGGTCCATTGTACTGCTGCCTGCCCGTCACTGTCACCGCTAAAGCTTGTCTTGCAGCCGCTTTTGAATCGCGTCGCTTTGGAGTTCGCGCAATGCATCCGCAGCGATCCAGCGCGCTGACCGCGCAGTCTGCTTTTGAATTTTCTGCGCCAACGCAATCGCCTTGCGATTCAACGCTGCATTCCGTTTGCCAATCGAACGCAGCCCCCAATTGACGGCTTTCTTGACAAAATTGCGGTCATCACCGGCATGTTCAATGAACAGCGGAAAGAACTGCTCAAAATACGAATCCGCTGCCGTCTTATCGTGCACGGCGAGCCCGGCAATCAACGCAAATCCGGCGCGGCGCACAAATTCCTCTTCGCGCTCCGCCCATGCAAAGACCTTTGCCGTCGCATAGGGTGTGCGGTCGACCAGTCCGTAGGCGAATCCATCGCAAATATCCCACGAGTCAATTTCACCGACCCAGCGGTCGAGAATTTCTTCAGTAATTGTCTTGGGATTCGAAATCATCGGCGCCAATATGCGCGCCTCGTGAATGCGCGTATTCCAAAGTGCGACCGCCAATCTCTGGTCTTTGCCGATTTCCTTTGCTAATGCGCGAATCTTCGGAACGGCAACGCCCAAATTGCGGCCGGCAGCTATGCCAAAATCCGCCATCCGCTCGCGGTGTCCATCGTCGGCGAGTTCCTGCAGTCGGGCGATCACCTCTTTGGCAGTCATTCTCTTCAGACCTTGAGGGCAAGCATCAATCCGTCGCGCAACGGCATCAACGAACAAAACGAATCGGGCAAAGCGTAGACTTGTTTGTTGAACTCCAAAATTCCGGCCGTAGTCGCGCTCGGAGGATTTTCCTCAACGATGCGGCCGCTCCAGAGGACGTTATCGGTGATCATGACCCCGCCGTGGCGAAGTTTCGGCCAGGCGATCTCCAAAGCACGCGGATACTGCTCCTTGTCTACGTCATTGAGAATGATGTCGTAAACACCGGTAGCCTTGTCCATCGACGCCAGCGCATCGCCGACGTGCCAGGTGATGTGGCTATCCACCCCAGCCTCGGATGTGTACTTCTTGCCGCGGGCGATATTGGCGGTGTCCATTTCCGTGCATTCAACAGTTCCGCCTTCCTTGAGTGCGGTCGAAAACCAGATTGCCGAATAGCCGTAGCCGGAACCCATCTCAAAGATGCGGTTGGCTTTGGTCAGGTGCACCAATTGATGCAGAAACCGGCCCACAAGCGGGCCGATAATCGGGAAGTTGTTTTCTTTGGCGTATTGCTCCATGTCGGCGAGCACTTTTGCCCGCGGCGGCGTGAGATTGAGCATGTATTCGTTGATTGTTGGATTAATCAAGTCCACGTACTTCATCCTTTCGGTTTCCCGGAAATTTGTAGATTATACGGTGATGCAATCAATGAATCGAACATTACTTGTCAAGCAATTGGCGCGCGAACACGGTTTTGATTTCTGCGGCGTCGCTAAAGCGGATTTTCTCGAAGAAGAAGCTCCCCGTCTCGAGCGCTGGCTGCGGCTGGGCAAGCACGGCGACATGGCTTATATGAACAACTGGTTCGACAAACGCCTCGACCCGCGCAAACTGGTCGACGGCGCCAAGTCGGTCATCTGCCTGATGCAAAACTACTACACCAATTCCGAGCAGAGCGACCCGCAAGCGCCGCGCATCGCCAAATATGCGCGCGGCAAAGACTACCATTGGGTCTTGAAACAGAAGCTGTTTGCCATCGTGGACAGACTTAAACGCGAAATCGGCGAATTCAATTTCCGCGTTTTCGTCGATTCGGGCCCGGTGCTCGAAAAAGCCTGGGCTGCCAAAGCCGGACTCGGATGGATCGGCAAAAACTCGCTGCTTTTGAATCGCGAACGCGGCAGTTTCTACTTCCTCTGCGAAATCATAGTCGATTTCGATCTGGACTATGACCAGCCAATTGCCGACTTCTGCGCCAAATGCCGCAAATGCCTCGACGCCTGCCCAACCGGAGCGCTCGCCGAGCCGCGGATTCTTGACGCCCGCCGCTGTATTTCGTATTTCACTATCGAGTATCGCGGCGATCTTCCGGCCGAGTTACGCGACAAATTCAGCAACTGGATGTTCGGCTGCGATATCTGCCAGGATGTCTGTCCTTGGAATCGCAAGAGCACTCCGCATTCCGTGCCGGAGTTTGACGCCGTTCCGGAATTACTCGACAAGACCAAAGCCGAGTGGCAGGAAATCACGCGCGACGTTTACCACCGGCTATTCAAAGACACGGCCGTCACTCGCACCCGTATCGAGGGACTGAAACGAAATATCAAGTTTCTGGGAACACCGGCGGCTCAAATCAATTCTCCAGATGAGATGAATGGCGACACAGTAAGTTGAAAGACCTGAAAGAATACATTCGCATCAAACTGGCGGCACATCCGAAGCGCGCCATCAGCGATCCGGCCGGATCACCGGCAGGCGTCCTGATACCGCTGTTTGAAAAGAACGGCGAAGCCCACGTGCTGCTCACGCTCCGCACTAATACCGTTGCTTCTCACAAAGGCCAGGTTTCCTTCCCCGGCGGCGGCAGCGAAGCCGGCGACTCCGACATCCGCCAAACGGCGCTGCGCGAGACCTACGAAGAAGTCGGTATCGAACCGGCGCAAGTCGAAATTCTCGGCGAACTCGACGACGTTTGGGCGATCAGCAATCACGTCGTCACTCCTGTGGTCGGTGTCATTCCCCACCCGTTTGCTTATCGCGTCAGCACAGAAGAGATCGCCGAAATTATCGAGGCACCACTTTCGTTCTTCATGGACACCAATAATTGCCGCCTGGAGTCGCGCCCCTATCGCGGCAAAGACGTACCGGTCTACTTCTATCAATATGAGCACCACACCGTCTGGGGTCTGACCGCGATGATTCTGCGGGAATTTCTTGAAGTCTGTTACGGGATTCTCAGATAAAGCAAAGTCAAGCCCGCCTCAATGCGGCGAGCCTGACTTCTGAAAATGCGATTACTTTTCCGGATATGATTTTGCGCGGTACTTTTCGTACAGCTCTTTGTGTTTGTTATTGAGTTCGACCTGGCGTCCGCCGATATAGGCTCGAACCACACGTTGCGTAATCGGATCAAGGATATCACCGTCCGACACAACCAACGTCGCCTTCTTGCCGACTTCAAGCGAGCCCAAGTCCTTTTCGACGCCGAAAATTTCTGCCGGCGACAAAGTGACTGACCGGAGCGCCGCATTGGCGTCGAGGCCAAAAGCCGCTGCCTGCGCCGCCTGGAACGGCAACGAACGCGAACCCCAACTTCCGTAATTGTACGAGAGGCAAAACTTCACGCCAGCTTGCGCCAGCAAGGCCGGTAAACGGAACGGCGCATCATAGTCGTCATCTTCGCGCATCGGTTGTGCCTGAACCCGGCCCAATATGACCGGAATGTCATGCTGCTTAAGCAGCCCTGCAACGCGGTACGCTTCCGTCCCGCCGACAATGACAATCTTGATGTCTTGCTCGACCGCAAAAGCCACAGCCTCCTGGATCTGCCGCATATCACTGGCGTTGATGAACACCGGCATCTGCTTGTCGAAGACCGGCGCCATCGCGTCCCACCGTAAATCCGTCTGCGTCAAGGTCCCAGCCTTCTTCGCCTTCGCATAGGCTCGGGCGCTTTCGAAAGCGTCGCGCAGTTTTGCGCGGTTCTCAACCATTTCCTTCTTTTGCTCTTCCGGAGTCTTTTCAATCCACCACGCGGTCGATATCGCAACTTGCGGCCAGTTGACGTGCAAACCGACATTCATCTTTTCGGTTGCATCTTCGCGAGTCCAACCGTCGAGATTGATCAGGGACGACCGCCCGCAAATCGTTCCGCCTTCCGGTGCGATCAGAGCCGACAAAATTCCGTTCGATCGTACGGTCGGAATCAGTTCCGAGTCTGCATTGTAGGCGATCCGGCTTTGCACTTCCGGTTTAACATTACCGACTTCCCTATTATCAAGCGTTGCCCGCGCTTGATCGATTTCAACGAGGCCCAGCGTCGAGGCGCCGTCGATCAATCCCGGATACACTCGTTTACCGTTCACATCGATTATCTCGGCGTTTGCGGGTGCCGAAATGTTCTTTCCGATCTGTGTAATTCTGCCGTTGTCGAACAGCAGGTCTGTTTGGGCAAGCACACCGCTGCTGACCGTGTAGAGATCGCCGCCCTTGAGCAAGATCGGATGATCCTGTTTCTTGCCGGGAACGAAAATATGCCCGAACGCCAGCGAACTAGCTAGAAGCACCGCAAGTATAGTTAGCTTTTTCATTGCTGTTCCCTCCAGACGTCGTGCACATCTTCGCAATGCCATTCTTGTTCCGGTCTCTTGAATCCGCCTCCGTCGCCGCGATCCTTTTCACCGCCTCCGCTCTTAAGCACCTTCTGCGTCAGTGCGCTCTTTTCGGCGATGATGTCCGCGCGCATGGCAGAGTCTTTAGCAAGGCTGAAGTAATTTCTGCCTTCGATCCAGGTTTGCTCGACCTTGGAATAGGTCGACAACGGATTGCCGTTCCAAATCACAAAATCTCCGTCCTTGCCAACCTTGATGCTGCCCACATAGGCATCGACCTTGAGTTGTTTTGCCGGGTTGATCGTCACGAGCTTGATCGCTTCTTCCTGGCTCATGTTGCCGTACAGCACAGTCTTGCCCGCTTCCTGATTTAGCCTCCGCGCCATTTCGCCGTCATCCGAATTGATGCCGCTCAACACGCCCTTCTCCGTCATCAGCGCCGCATTGTACGGGATCGCATCGTAGACTTCGAATTTGTACGCCCACCAGTCCGAAAACGTATTCGCCGTTGCGCCATGTTCGCGCATTTCATCGGCGACCTTGTAACCTTCAAGGATGTGCGTGAATGTCTGAATATGAAATCCCAGTTCCTCCGCTAGCCGCATCAGCATCAGAATTTCGGTCTGATGGTATGAATGACAATGCACGAACATCTTGGAATTCATAATATCGACAAGAGCATCAAGCTGGATATCGCGCCGCGGCGGAATCGTCTTCTGCTTATCCCCGCTGCCAAGTGCATTGTATTTCTTCCACGCATCTTCGTATTCGCGCGCCGTCAGAAACGCATCCTTCATCACTGTCTCGACACCCATGCGCGTCTGCGGATAGCGAATGACATTGCGGTCGCCCCAGTTCGACTGCTTGACATTTTCACCGAGCGCGAACTTGATCGTCGCCGGTGCCGGTGTGAATTTCAAGTCGTCTGCCGATCCGCCCCAGCGATGCTTGATCACCTGCGCTTGTCCGCCAATCGGATTTGCCGAACCGTGCAGCAACTGTGACATCGTGACTCCGCCCGCCAAAGTGCGGTAGATGCTGATGTCCTCCGGATTCAGCACATCGCCGATTCGCACCTCCGATGTAATAGCATGGCTGCCCTCATTGACGCCACGGGAAATGGCAATATGCGAATGTTCGTCGATGATACCTGCAGTAACGTGCTTGCCGGTGCCGTCGATAATCGTCGCACCGGCGGGGGCGGTCAGATTCTTGCCAACCGACGAGATCTTGCCGTTGACGACGAGCACATCGGTGTTTGCGAGAATGCCGTCCGCTTCGGAAGTCCACACGGTCGCATTGCGAATTAGTACGTTTTCCTGTACCGGCGGCTTCGCCAATCCATAGGCTTTGTTCGGATACGTCAGTTTCGAAACAAGTATCGTATCGCTGTCGTCAACCTTCTTTTCTTTGTTCCCGCGATCACCTTTGCCCCGACCATTGCCCTCGCCGTTCGACTTCGTCGAATCCGCCTTGGCTGAATCAGCCTTTTCATCGTATGCCGAGGCAAAAACAGCGCCCCAGTTAACCGAACGTCCATTGGGCAAGGCACAATTCCCGGCGAAGTCGCGATTGCTGCGCAAGCCGCTGAACCGCAAGATCCCCGCATAGCCCGCAGTATCGAGCTCAACCGAAAACTGAATCGCATCGCCGTCGCTGTTGAAGTTGTCGAGCTTCTTCTTGGCTGCACCGATAATGAGCGTACCTTGCGGCTTGGCCATCTTGCCGCTGATTTTCAATTCCCAATTGTTGTTTTCCAAGCTGATTTTGTAGTTGCCGCGAATATCGAAATCGGGAGGCTCTTCGACGCGGTGCTTCGTCCCGGCAATCCAAACCGATTGTATGGCAAAATCGTCATCAAAGATCTCACTGCCGGCGATGATGAAATTCGCCAACTTCCCCTGTTCCAGTGTCCCCGCCCGATCCGCTACTCCCGTCAGCTTCGCCGGAATCGTCGTCAGCGCCGCTAAAGCCGTCTGTTTTGTTAATCCGCGCTTGATCGCTTTGCGCAAGTTCACCAGCACTTGGCCGGGGTCTTTCAGCTTTGTCGAAGTCACCGCAAACTCAATTTGGTTCTTTTCGAGAATGCTCAAATTAGAGGGAGCCATTTCCCAGTGGCGCAAATCTGCCAGAGAAACGTCAAGCGCGTCTTCGGCAGACTTGACATAGGGCGCCTTTGGGAAATTCACCGGCAATATCAAACTGGCGCCGGTGGCTTTGATTGCCGCCGCAACCGAGTACTCAAACCCGTTTCCGAGATAGATCTGCTTGAGCCCAAATTCCTTGGCGATCTTGTCAGCGCGCAGTAATGAGACTTCGTCCTCGGGATCGAAAACGACCGGGTCATTTCTAATCTCCGCCAACGCCGCAAGCGACAGATTCGTTTCAATCTGCGCCTGTGCCGGATTGCGCCGCAGCGACTCCTGCGCTTTCGCATACCAATCGGCATCCGTCAAAGTCTGGCGAATCAAGGCAATGCTGCCCATCTGCGAACTCGGATACTCTTGGCGCGAACTGCCTTTGTTGAACGACAGAAATTGTCCCGTCCGGGCGACGAGTATCTGGTCATTCGGCAAACCGCTATTGAGCAACGCCACAAAACCCCGGCCGCGAAACACGCCGTCCATTCGGCACGACTGCGCAATGGCATAGCCGGCTTCGATTAGATTTCCTGCGGCATCATCATCGGGCTTGAATTCATTGACGAGATTTAGCTCCGGCCGAACGGCGTCGTTCCAAGAATCCACGCCGACACGGCGCCCTTCGTATTGAGGGCCGCCGCCGCGATCGGGCCGACCGCCCGGTGCGCGCTCAAGACCGTACTCGCTATAAGGCTCGATGAATGCCGGGTAAATGAACTTGTCTTTCAGGTCAACGATTTCCGCATCGGCGGGAATCGTCACCGACTTACCGACCGCAGCGATCTTGCCGTCGCGAATCAACAACGTCGCATCCTCATAAGTCACCGTCGGCGACACGACAATTGTCGCGTGTGTGAAAGCCGTCAACGTGGTGCTTTTGTCGCGAATTCCGTATTCGGGTGTGGTTTTCTGATGTTGCGGGGCGCCGGTCAACTGCGAAATGCCGGCAACGATGATAGCTGCAAATACTGCAAGCGTCGCACGAGCGGCGCGCTTAGGAAGGTGCATACAATATTGCTCCTAAAAAATCAGGCGAAGTTGGGCTGTTGCCTGCCAAAGTTGAAAGTTGTTTCCCTCTCGATAACGAAAAACTGCGCCGCGGGCAATCCTTTTCTTAGTCCGCCGACGGTCACTGATTCGAGCGATCGTCCCAGATCACAATTCGATAAAGGCTGTCGGTCGCCGATTTGCGAAACTTGAACTCTGCAATGCCGACTGCTTCAAAGAACTCGTAGCCGAAATCGCCGTCAAGATCCTTCACCGACAAATTGAAATACACGCGATACACCTCCCAAGTCTCTCCGTTGGGAAATTCGCGGCGATCAAAGACCGGTACCCAGGTTTCCAGTGTGATTTCGTCGAACAACCGGAACAAGCGTTCCGTGCGCGCCAGGTCGCCCGAGGGACCGTCGCGTGAAATCTCGACCTGCTCGATTTGACCGGTGCGATCCTGATCGATGTAGCGGAAGATGAATTGATTGTCGAGGCAGTTCTCATAAACATCGATATCGCGGTGCTCGTATGCGTACTTGAAATTGTGCAGCACCGAATCGGGCGCCGTTTGCCGCACGATTGGAACAATCCGTGAAGGCCCCAGCACCGCCGGAGCAAACGGATTCTCGCACGCCAGCGCAATCAAAGCCGCAGCCGCCAGGGCGCAGATTCTAACGATACGCATTCTTGAACTCCGCCCACGATTTTGCCTGTGTGTCGGCATGTAAATCTTCCCAACGCCGCAGCGACCAGAAATTGAACGTGCTCTCAATCAGTTCAAATCGCGCCACGCCGTGAAAATTGTCTTGAACCGTGCCAAGGGTATCGGTAACGCTTAACGTGTAGCTGCGAATCAGTGTCGCGGCAGTGTCGAGCAAGATATCAGGCTGCTCGAGCAAGGCCGCGAACTCGATGCTGATGCGCCGCACTTCCGTGTTGGCGCTAAACTCATTAAACATCTTCTGCGTCAGAGCAATTTCCTGGTTGAACCCCCACGCCGTATCGCCCGGCGTTGTCTGCACGAAATCGAACTTGAATGTAAAATTCGAATCAAGACACTCGATGAAATTGCCAATTACTAGTTCCGAATAAGACAACCGCAGGTTCTCCAGCACAATCGCCGGTGCCGTCGGCGGTATGAAAGTCCCCGGCTTCTTCGTCGGCAATTCGTTGTCGCGGGTCGAGAATGGATCCTTTGCACAGGACAAAGCCACAAGCGCAACCAGCATTCCGGCTATTACTAGACGAATTCTCACAAGTACCTCTTGACGTTGATCGTGAAGAAATCGTAATCCTGACTTTGCTGGCTTTGATATTCCTGCACCCGGCGTTCCAACTTGCATTCGATGTACGAGTTCATCGAGAGGGTCCACTGCAGTTCAAAACCAATCAGTTTGCGGCTCAATTCGTCGCTCTTGGAGCGCTGCCCGAGCACGTCATTGGCATCGAACAGGTGGTCGTACGAGGACTGAATCTCGTACGAAGCATACGGATAAAATCGAAATCCGGTCCATGGCCGATACTCAACACCAAATCGCGGCCGGTGCGTCCGTCGATCCCAACTGACCTGCTGCTTCCACTGGTCTTCCCACACGAGCCGTCCGAAATCTTCATAGCGATAACTGTATTCGAAAATCAAATCCGTGCGCGGAGAAATGCTGACCGTCAAATTGTTAACAACATTAGCGCGACGATAAAGCGTGTTGCGCTGGCTGACAGCATCTTTTTCATACTGGTAGTATATGTAATTGGCGTGCATTTGGTAATTTTGCTGAATGCGTATTCCCGGGTACGGTCGCCAGATCAGCGCCGGATTGATGATGTACACATTGTTGATGTTGTTGTTCGCCGACAGTTCGCCGGATATATAGATCGTGTGAAATCCGCGATAACTTCCATCCAATGTGCCGGTGAAAAACTCATTAAAGCGGTGGACGATCCGCGTTGCTGCAACTTTGATTGAGCGATCGCGATCAGAGAAATAAGCCGAGGTTGACGGCGCAAAATATGAGGTCACCCCGACCTGGCCGGAAACCTCCAGCGTATCCGGTTCGCTGTAGTTCAACACGATTCGCGCATTTAGCTGGCCGGTCTCGGCAAGCTGATTGGTCTGCGTCGAGCCGAAGTCCTCGTCCGTTCGGTTGAACAAGTAACTAGACTCCACGCTGACTAGACGCCCCACCGGCTTATGGACGCCAACTCGATATTCGAAGATCGAAGTCAAATTGTCGTTCTGGCGCAAGAGTCCGCCGGTGTCGCCCTCATATTCGTAGTCATAGCGGTCATAGCGATATGCCGCATTGAACACTAGCCGGCTTGACGCAGGCAGCCGCTTGCTGGCGCTCAAATCCCAACGCCGTTGCTCGGTGGATTGTCGTGCGACCGTTTCAAAGTTGCCGCTTGAAGGAAAATAGTCCCGCCGCGAGAAAGACTGGCTCGCCACAACAGCCAAAGTGTCATTGTTGATCACGAGTTCCGGCAGTTCGTAGCTTAGATTAATATTGCGCCTCGGTGTATTGCGCAGCGAGGTCAGCTCGCCGCTGATCTTTCCTTGTCCCCAACTATGTGATTCGCGCGGCCGGATCCGAATCTCCGACTCGTAGGTAAGCCCCGTCTCGTTGTTTGATTTCGGCTCCGAGCGGCGCTCTTCCCAGATCACGCCGGCGCCTTGTCGCCATGAGAGATTGTTCGCCTCCCACAGCGATGTCGCCAGCACCCGCGTGCCGATAAAACGTTTCTCTTCGAGCCGGTCAAAGTCCTGCGCCAGTGCGACTCCGGCTTTCAAACGCTTGTGAAACTGGTAATCGAGTGCTCCGTGGGTTGAAGCCGTCTTCTGCCAGCGATCGCCGCCCTGCCCGAATACTGATTCCTGAAACAGCGTCGCCTTCGACAGATTGCCGAACTGGAAACTCGCACCGCGTCCGAATGAGTGCCGCAACGACAGCGAGTCCGCCCAGTTGTAAGTCTGGCGGTCGATGGAGAAATCAAGATTGAGATAAAGCGAATGCGCAGCCGCAAACGGGATCAGAAGGACAATTACGATTCCAAGTGTTCGGGCTGAAGTAGTAGACATGACAGTTGCCGGGCTAATGCCACAAAACTTTCCACCGGCAATTGTTCGGGCCGCAAAGTCGGATCAATCGACAATTGCGCGAGCATTGATTCGAGCGCCGGTTGCTTAATTGTGTATTCATCCCGCAAAATACGAATTAACTGCTTGCGTCGCCACCGGAAACACGCCGCCGTCAGCCGCCGCAGCGACGGGAATTCCTCGTCGCTGACCAGCGAATTGGCGCGCCGGCTCAATCGAATCACCGACGATGACACCTTCGGTGGCGGCAAAAACGAGCCCGGCTTGACATCAAATATCTTCTCGACTTCATAGAACAACTGCACGAACACCGTCAGCGAACCAAAATCCTTGTTCCCATGCGAAGCCGCTACCCGCTCGGCAACTTCTCGCTGTATCATGATCACAACACTCGGAAAGCGGCTGCGGTTGTTGATTATCCATTCGAGAATCGGCGAGGTGATGTTGTAAGGCAGGTTTCCAACCAAAGCGATTTCACGACCCGCCGGAAAGAAGTCGGCGACTTGTAGTTCGAGAACGTCCGCACAGATCAACCTCAGATTCGACGCTTCGGCAAATCGCTCTGTCAGGGTCGCAATCATTTCCGGGTCGAATTCAACGCAGCTCACATCAGCGCCGGTTGCAACCAGATGCACCGTCAGATCGCCGCGCCCGCCCCCTATCTCAATAACCGGATCTCCCTTTTTCAATTCCAGCAGTCCGGCAATTCGTTTTGCCGCGTGGACATTTATCAGGAAATGTTGCCCGAGACGCTTTTTCGGTCTCATTCGAATTCGAAGAATTTCTGTGCGTTGCCGTCGATAATCGCCTCGATTTCGCGCAAATCGCGATTCAGGACTTCGGCAAGCTTCTGGTATACCAGCGCCACCATCGCCGGTGAGTTGCGCGTGCCCCGATGCGGATGCGGCGTCAGAAACGGCGCATCGGTTTCAAGGATAATCTGATCCAACGGCACATTGCGCACCAGTTCCGGTAGCCGCGAATTGCTGAATGTCAACACTCCGCCGAAGCTCAAATACATTCCATAGTCAAGCGCCCGTTCTGCGTCTTTCACAGTCCCGGAAAAGCAGTGCAGCACCACGTTGCCTTCATAGGCTTTCTCCGCAATCAGCATATCGATCGCCTCCTCGTAGGCATCGCGGATATGTATGACCAGCGGCAACCCGAGTTCGCGGGCAAGTCGCATTTGTCGTACAAAAACTTCCCGCTGCACATCGCGGGGAGATCTATCGCGATAGAAATCCAGCCCGACTTCGCCGATAGCAACAACTTTGAAATTGTTCGCCATCGCGCGCAGTTGCTTTTCCATTTGGTCGTCGTAACTCTTGGCATCATGCGGATGGAATCCGATTGCGGCGTAGATCTGGGGATACCGATCGGCCAGTTCGACCGACGCTTGTGACGATTTCAAGTCGCAGCCGATATTGACCATCTTGGTAATGCCGGCATCGCGCGCGGCTTTTAGCACATCGTCGCGATCGTCATTGTAATCGGGAAAGTCAAGATGACAATGCGTGTCGATCATGTATTGGGTATTCTCGCATTCATTCGGAATGAACAGAGCGAAGGCGCGATCACTTAACCTACGGTCGCCCCGGAAGCAATCTCACCGTCAACCGTCACCAACTTGAGCTCTTTGCCTTTCTTGGCTGCAAGTAACATGCCGTTGGATTCGATGCCCCGGACCTTGGCGGGCTTGAGATTGGCGACCACGACAATCTTCTTGCCGACCATTTCTTCCGGTTTGTAGAACTCCGCCACGCCGGCAACGATCTGACGCTTCTCTTCCCCAATCGCGATTTGCAGCTTCAGCAGCTTCGTAGTCTCCGGAACATTCTCACAGGCGATTACTTCTGCGACGACGAGTTTCGTCTTGAAGAAATCATCGATCGTCACCACACCTTCAGGCAGTTCGGTATCGGCAGTTTTCGTTGTTTCCACTTTTTCCTCTTTCGGCGCCTGCAGGCGCGGAAAAATATTGTCGAGCGGGCGCAGCTTGGTTCCGGCGGGCAGAAGATTCGTCTTGGCGGCATCCGCAATTGTCGGCTGGTAGTTGCCTTCAAGTCCAAGCATCGAAAAGACGATTTCGGATTTTTCCGGCATAATCGGCCAGGTAAGTGTCGCGGCAATGCGAATCGCTTCCAACGAGCGATGCAGCACCGCTGCCAGCTTCGTCTTGTCGCCTTGTTTGGCAAGTTCCCACGGTTTGCTGTAATCGAAATAGCGATTGGCAGCCCGAATGAGCGCCCATATCGATTCCACCGCGCTCAACACATCAATATCGCGAATCTGTGCTGCAACCTTCTGCGGCGTTGCGGCGATCAGGTCCGACAACTCGCGGCTATGTTCATCGGCGGCGTCTTCCATCGGCGGAATCTTGCCGTCGAAATTCGCCATCGTCAATTTCACGACGCGGCTAACCAGGTTGCCGTAATCGTTAGCGAGATCGGAGTTGTATTTCTCGTACAGGCGCGGATAGCTAATATCGCCGTCCAGATGAAACGGAAACTGCGAAACCAGCAAATAGCGCGCAGCGTCGCGTCCGAATTCAGCGACCAAATGCTCGTTCGAAATGACATTTCCCAGCGACTTGCTGATCTTTTGGCCATTCAAACTTAGATAACCGTGAATGAACATAATATCGGGCAAACGCAGCTCCGCGGCCATCAGTAGCGCCGGCCAGAAAATAGCATGGAATTTGAGAATGTCGCGGCCCATCAAATGCACGACCTGCGAGTTGTTCCACCACTTGTCGAACATTGCGGGATCGTCGCCGTAGCCGATCGCCGTGATGTAATTCGGCAGCGCATCTACCCACACATAGGTTTTCTGCGACGGATCGAACGGAATATCAATGCCCCAATTCAGCCGTTCGCGCGAAATCGAAAAATCGTTCAATCCCTGCTTCAGCAGGCCGAGCACCTCGTTGCGGCGCCCCTCCGGCATGATCTTAATCCGTCCGCTGCGGATGTGCTCTTCGACCTTATCGAGGTAAGAAGTCAACCGGAAGAACCAGTTATTCTCCGACACTCGTTTCGGTTTTGTCAGATGGTTCGGACATAGCTCTTCGGGAGTCAATTCTTTCTCCGTAATGAACTTTTCGCAACCAATGCAATAGAGCCCTTCATACTTGCCTTGATATATCGCGGACTGCCCGTCTGGTGTCTTTGCGTTCCAAAGCGTCGTTAGAAGCTTCTGGACGCCTTTCTTATGCCGATCCGAAGTCGTCCGGATGAAGTAGTTGTAGGAGATGCTCAATGTCTTGAGCGACTCGACAAACTTCAGATAGTTTTCGTCGCACAGTTGCTGCGGCGTCTTGCCTTGAGCTTGCGCCGCTTCCTCAACTTTTGCCCCATGCTCATCCATGCCGGTGAGGAAAAACGATTCCTCGCCGAACAAAGTGTGATAACGCTTGAGAACATCCGTGATGACAGAGGTATAGCCGTGGCCGATATGCAATTCCGCATTGGCATAATAAATCGGAGTCGTAATGTAGAAGTTCATTTTTCGGTATTACTGCGCGCCTTCAACGCGGCGACAAATTGCTTCTTCTTTAAGATTTGGTTGTATTCCTTCCAACTCAACTTCTCGGTCAGACCGTCCTGATAGCGAACAGTCATGTACTGGTGGAATACATTGATGCCTTCAACGATTGCTCTTCCCTGCTTGCCGTCGATTTCCGAACCGACCTCGGGAAATTTGCGCATGCTGTCAGCATAGTGGTTTTGCTCATACTGTAGACAACACAACAGTCGCCCGCAGTTCCCGGAAATCTTCGCCGGATTCAGCGACAGCCCCTGGTCGCGCGCCAGTTGCGTCGATATCGGCTCAAATTCGCGAATGAATGTATTGCAGCACTGCTGCAGACCGCAAATTCCAAATCCGCCGATGCGCCGCGCTTCGTCGCGAACACCAATCTGGCGCAATTCGATTCGCGTGCGGTAGCTTGATGCCAGATCCTTAACCAGCGAGCGGAAATCCACCCGTTCGTCCGCCGTGAAATAATAAGTCATCTTGTTCAAGTCGAACTGGTACTCGACATCAACCAGCTTCATCTGTAACCGATGCTGTTCGATCAGGTCCTTGCAGCGCGCCAGCGATTCTGCTTCCATCTCGCGATTCTTCGCCAGCTTGTCGCGATCGTCATAGTTTGCCTGGCGCAACACCGGACGCGCTTTGGCTGGACGACCCTTGACGAAAGTATTTTCTTCAATCAGCATATGCACGAAGCCCATATCTTCGCCGCGCTCGGCTTCTACTATAACCCACTCCTGTTCCTGCAACGGCAGGCTGAACGGGTTGGAGTAGAATTCGCGGCGATGAGCCTTGAACTCAATTTCATACAAAAGATTCTGCGGTTCCAATTAGGCCTCCAAATGGCGATTCCTGAACCAATACGCGCTGAGTCCAATTAATTCGATACGAAGTTGACTGTCAAGGTGTCTTAATGGTACGCCGCGTTATAGTTGAGGAACTTAGCCTCGGACCGGTGGACTCGGCGAAAGCGGAAAATTTGTTGAATTCCCGCTCATAATCAACAATACTTGATAATTGACTGGGAGAAACTGATTTGATGTTAAGCGGCGATATTCTAGCACAGTTCCGACTAATTCGAAAACTCGGCGAAGGCGGCATGGGTGAGGTGTACCTTGCTGAAGACACCAAGCTCAATCGCCAGGTTGCGCTTAAGACACTGCGCGACGACTTTTTCGGCGACCAGGACCGCCGTGATCGCTTCGAGCGCGAAGCCAAGACCGCCGCACAAATCCAGCAAGCCAACGTCATGGCAATCTACGACATCGGATCCGCTAAGTCCGCCGACGGCAAGACTGACGTCCACTACATAGTCATGGAGTATATCAAAGGGCAAACGCTGTCTGATTTCCTGACTGCGAACGCCAACGATATCGGCAAATTGCTTCGCGTCGCCGAGAAAATCGCTTCCGGTCTCGCCGCTGCACACAAGCTCGGCATTGTCCATCGTGATATCAAACCGGAGAACATTATCGTCGACGAACATGAAGAACCTAAGATTCTTGACTTTGGATTGGCAAAGCCGATTGCGCCGCTGCAAACCACCGATCAGGCCGTCAGCGGTGAAACGGTAAAAGCCAACTTGACCCGCATGGGCACCGTAATCGGCACCGTCGCCTACATGTCGCCGGAACAAGCGCGTGGCGAATCGGTCGACACTCGCTCCGATATCTTCTCTTTCGGAGTCCTGCTCTACCGCATGTTTACCGGACAGATGCCATTTTCCGGACAATCGCAAGTCTCGATTCTGGCAAAGATTCTCGAAACCAAACACCCGTCTCCGCGCGAACACAAGGCCGACATCGATCCCGAAATCGAACGCATCATCGACAAGTGCCTGCAAAAAGACGCCAACGAGCGCTACCAGGACACCCGCGACCTGGTTATCGACCTGCGCAATTTGCGCCGCCACTATGACAGCGGAATCTCGTCAACCATGTCCGGAATTCGCAATCAGGACGCGTTCAAGAAAGAAGTCAAAGAAGAAGTCACGCGCTCGCGGCGTAAACGCCTGATGATCATCTTTCCGATCTTTGCCATGATCGCTGCGGTAGTATTGTTTTTCCGCAACAACAACATCGGCACAACGGCAACTGTCGAAGCCAAAGAATATAGCCTGGCCATCCTCGGTTTTGAAAATAAGACTGGCGATCCCCAGTTGGATTGGCTCAAGACCGGTCTCCCCGAAATCCTCATGACCGACTTGGCGCAGGGACAGACCATGAACATCATTAGCCAGCGGCGCCTGCTCGAAGCAATGGGCGGCAGCGAAAGCGATCTGGAAAAATTCAGCTACGAGGACCAGGTCAAAGCCGCAAAGAAACTCGGCGCAGTCAACGTCATGTCGGGAACGATTTACAAGCTCGGCGACAAGTTCCGCATCGATGCGCGGCTCGAGGACGTCAAGAGCGGCCGGTTGATCATGGGTGAAAAAGTCACCGGCGACGACGCCTTTACGATAGTCGACTCCCTGACCTCGCGCATTGCCGCCTCGCTCAACATGGATGAAATCATGAATCTCGATCGCGGCGTGGCGCAGTTGACGACTTCAAACCCCGAAGCCTATCGCTACTACCACGAGGGACTGAATCAACTTCTCTCGTCGCTGTGGGACGAAGCGACCGAAAATTTCGAAAACGCGATCAGGGTCGATTCGACCTTTGCGCTTGCCTATATGCGACTCGGCATGGTCAAGGTCTTCCAGGGACGTATGACCGACGCCGCTCCGTTCTTCGCACAAGCGAAAAAACTCGAAGCTAACATGCCGCTGCGCGACCGCAATTTGCTCGATGTCTATTCCGACCTCTGGCTGCGCCAGCAGTTCAATGACGCCTTTGTCAAACTCAAGACCTTGGTCAACAACTATCCCGATGACGTTGAAGCGCGCTCCATCTACGGACTACTCGTGTGGCAATTCGCTAAAGACTCAACGGAAGCATTGAAGCAGTTTGAAGAAGTATATAAGATTGACCCTAAGTTTCAACTGGCGCTCGGATTTAGCGCCCAGTTCTACTTGTCGATTAAGAACTACGACAAGGCGATTAGCTATTTCAATCTGCTTAAAAAATACCATCCCGATTCGCCGACACCTGACATTTCCCTGGCAAACATCTACACTCGTCTCGGGCAATACGACCGCGCCAAGACCGCTTTCGAGGATTATTATACGCGCTTCCCGGAAGACCCCAAGGCACTCACGAATTTGTCCGGCAATGCAATTCGCCGTCGTGATTTCGCCAAAGCCGACTTCTATGCGGAAGAACTTGCCCGGAAACACGGCAGCGATCCCTACGACATGAATGACTACCTTGATATCAAAGCCAATCTTGCCAATTGGCACGGCAAATTCCGGACTTCGTTGGATTACCGCTTCCAGGGCGCCAAGCAGATTGCGGTTACCAACGACAGCAACTTAACCTATTCGTCTTGGAGCACCATTGCGGCTTTCTATCAGTATTTTGGTTTCCCCGATAGTGGCGCCTATTATCTCGGCAACAAACACGACCTGATCCGCCCAATGAATCGCGTCAATCACTCACTACTGATGTTGGAATTGGACCGCTCACTGGCAGACTCGCTGCGACCGATGTTCGTCAAGGATGTCGGCGAATTCCGATCGCGCCTGCCCAGCCAGCTTCAGGTACTCGGCGACCAAGTACTTGAGCTTTTCAATGCTTTCGCCGCGGCGGATACCGCCAAGATGATTGAAATTTACACAGAGCTCGACAAGACTTCCAGCGCCGGTTCCGACGCAAAGCGCACTATCGCCGAAATGCAAGTGTTCTCGGGCAGATACCGCGATGCCTTGGCAAATCTCGAGCCGTATCTCAAAGAAGGCGGTTCTGCCGGTTCGGGATTCTTCTATCCGTATTGTCTTTATCTTAGTGGTATCGCCAATGAGGGTATAGGCAAGACGGCGGAAGCCATCAAGCTTTACCGCGAGGCGCTCGGCTATTGGGCGAATCCGGAAATCGAAATTCCTGCGATTAAAGACATGAAGGCGCGACTGTCGCGATTGAAGGCTTAGCCCCGTCTTTTCTACTTAGTACCCGAAAACTGTAATTTCCCGCGTTTCGCTCTCGGTGACGAAAATCTGTCGTTCTGCTCTGTTAATCGCCAGTGCCGTTGGCCGGTGCAGTTCGCGGTCGCGCGGATAAACCAACCGCAACTTTCCGCTGATGTCATAAACGAGGACCTTGCCGGCGACACGATCAAGCATGTGTACTCGCAGGGACGAACTGTCATCGCCAAGTTGCGAAACAGCAAAGTCGCAAGGCAACGCCATTCGGGTCTTTGGCGCTGATTCGCCGGTCGTGATTGATCCCGTTTCGTCGACTATGAACAACCCTCCCGGATCAGAATCGCCGATCCAAAGCTTGCCGTCCGGCATGCTCATCGCGCAAGTCGGCAGCTTGATCGCCGTATTCGTGGACTTTGGGACGATATCAACCAGCTCAAGAAAATCATAAAATGGTTCGTGTTTGGTCAGCGAAATTTTCGCCACATTCCTGCGATCGATATCGGTGGCATAGAGAAATCCACCCGCAACCGCCAGATGAACCGGTTTGAGGCGGGTTTGGTGGTCCGGGTACCACGAAGCTGAATTCAGATAGTAGCCGTCGCGGTCATAGACAGCGATTGTACCCAATACCGTGTCGGCAACCAACAGCAGCGAATCGGTCAACACGAAGGCCGTCGGCTGAACTATGGCCGGTCGCTCCAATTGGATGTTTCGCAGCAAGTCTAGTTTGTTCGAGTAAATCTGCAGTAGCGACTGGCCGGCAAAGGTTACGAACAATGAATCACCGGAGACCTTCAAACATTGCGGTGTCAGATCTTCCCCACCATAGCGAACCTGAAAACTCGTCAACTCTAGTGGCGGTGTGTCAATTGGCGTGGGCTGATGCGAAGGAACACTTCTGTCGATGGCCGGACGAAATTGATAGCGGTAAAGGCCGAATGCCACGAACAAGACTGATATCGCCAGCAACAGATATCCCAGCCAGCGCGAGGGTTTTTCCCGCGACGGCAACTCCGGCTGCCTAAGTTGTTCGCTAATTTCTACTTCCGGTTCCACTAAGTCTATTCTCCAGCCTGCTTAAGTACCAGTGACCTTCCTAAGTTCACTATCTTCTGTATCGGATTTCATTCCGAAACGCCCACCCAAAAAAGTGCCGCCCCTGAAACATTTTCACGATTCGCCCCGTCAAAGATGGCAGAGCAAGGTCCCCACCACATGAAGGAGGTGTAACATGGCCAAGCGAATGTATCTTTCTAACCAGAATAAGGTCCTCGCCGGCGTTGCAGGCGGATTGGGCGAGTATTTCGACATCGATCCGGTGTTGATTCGTATCGCTTTTGTCGTGCTGATATTCCTCAATGGATTCGGACTGCTTGCCTACGTTGTCGCATGGATCGCCATGCCGCGCGTTCCAGCTTCAGAAGTCGTTGTCGAACCTGTTCCGCGACCGGAGCCATCGCCGCTGCGCAAGTATCTCCCCGGCATCGCGCTGGTTCTGGTTGGATTGGTATTCTTGCTGCAGCGCACTTGGGACTGGTTTGAATGGCAATATATCTGGCCCGTCATGATCATAGTTGCCGGCTTGGCCCTGGTCATCGGCGCCTACGCGGGCCGCGAGCATAAGTCAGGAGGAGTACATGAGTCCGTCGAGAGTTAGATGGGGTTTGACGCTGATCTTGATTGGCGGGCTGTGTCTCGCCATCAACATGGGCAATCTAAGTTGGTGGATTTTCCTCGATTTCCTCTACCTCTGGCCCGTTGCCTTGATTGCCATCGGTTTGGAGATGATCGTCAAGAAGACGCGCTTCCAGAATTTCGCCTATCTCTCCAGCGTCCTGCTGCTGGGCTGCTTCATCTGGGTTGTCTGGGCTGATGGCGGATTGCGCGACAATTATATCTCGTCCGACGGCTATTCCTCCAACGAAGCCAAACTGGAGTATCACAACGAGCAGACTGTCGCTGTCAAAGCTACCTTTGACAACGGCCGCATCTACGTCAACTCCGGTGATTCCGACCTTCTCCGCGTTACCAGCGGCGGATCGCGAAACACTATCGGCATGACATCCAACTGTGAAAACGGCAATTGCGCGGTCGACCTGCGCAACCGCGAACGCCGTCTCTTCAAGCGCGCCAACTTCTCATCGAGCGACAACTATTGGAAATGCTATGTCAATCCGGCGGTCGCTGGCAGCTATATCCTCAAGCTTGACGAGACCGACCTGCGTTTGTTTGCGGACGACCTGAAGATCAACTCGATCAGCATCGACGCAATCCAATCCGACCTCTTGATCAAACTGGGCACCGAAGTCCCGAAAGTCGAGCTGACCTTCTCCGGCCGCAGCACGGATGTCGATTTGGTCCTGCCCGACTCGGTCGGCCTGCGTTTGGAGGGTGTCGAATTGCGTCCCGCGACAATTGAGATGTTTGACCTGGTCGAACACAATGGTGTCTTCACAAATAAGTTCACCGATTCCGCACCGGTACAGATCAATGTCCTTTCCAAGATCGACAACGGACGGTTTAGTTTGAGCACCTATGAGCGCGTCAAGGGAACTGTCGACTCGATTTAGTCGCGATCAAAATATTTCGTAGCAACTATCCTCTTCGGGCAAATTGTTCGTATCAATGAGATAACGAACTTTGTTCGAGGAGGATTTCTTTTTGAAGATTCACTATATCATCATCGCGCTGGGCGCTTACATGCTCGCCATGGGCATCATCGGCTACATTCGCACCGGATCGCCTACGGCGCTCTACATCAACGGCAGCTTTGCGTTAATCACGCTGATTCTCGGCTACTTCAACGGCGGCGGCAACCCGCTGCTGTTCAAGATCACGCTGGGCTGGGTTGTGCTGAATGCAGTTATCTTAAGTTATCTCACCGTCAAGCGCATTGCCGCTCATTCGCAGACGCGCGCCGGTTCAGAGTTGATATTCGGCTCAATGGCGCTATTCGCCATCATCGTCGCCGTGCTCATGTTCATGCGGCTCGGCAAAACACCAAGCGCCTAGCTCATTCCCACTTTTCTGCACAAATGAAAACGACGGGTAGTCGATTCCGACCACCCGTCGCATATGAGAGACTTGGATAAATTTGTCACTTCACCCAACGTTGAAATGAATAATCTGTATTGTTACAAAAATCTCGCCAATAGCCATTGAGCGGTAGGTTGTTCTGCGCCGGGTCGAGACCAAGATTGCCGAACTGACCCTTAACAAACCCAACCAATTTGTTGTTCATGTCCGTGTAGAATCCAACATACGCCCCCCGGCTCGAGCCGCAAATTGGGCACATGCGCGGATCATCATAGTACCAGGTTCCGTAAACATGATATGCCACCTGCGCTGTCAGTCCGAGCGATACCCAGCCTTCAAAAACACGCAGTCCGTCATTTTCGCTCCAGAAATTTCCTGCGAACTGGCCGAATGCAGCGCCATTGCTGCCCCACCAGGTTGTCTGGAAAGTCCCGCTCTGTCCGCCGACATCGGCGCGAATCCACTCGCCGGTGATTGCGCCGGTAGCACAGCTTGAAGAATACACCCGGCGTGCATGAATTGCCAGCGCTCCGGTATTGCTCACGAGATAGAAAGCATCAAGGTTTTCCAGCTCGCTGAAGTTAAACGTCTTCGTGATGGCCGGTGTCGTTATCGTAAGCATCGGCGCTGTGATATAGACGATGTCCTTATCGAGATAGATCAACATGTTGATGCCGTCGTAGTCATTCGCGACTTGCGAAGCCCAAACCGCCATTGAAGGCACATTCGTCGCTATCAGCGAATCTTGCCCCGGCTCAAATTGAATCGTATGCGTCACGTCAATTGTAGCGACGCCATTGATACTCGCCGACCCGCTCCAATCAGTTAGCGGACCGCCGCCGGGTGTCGAGTTGGCAATACTTCCCCAGAGCAGCGTCACTGCATATACATCATAGTTGTCGTATGGCGGAGTTGCCGGTATCGTGTTTTGCTGCACCAGTTCGTCATCGATTGTCGGAATCTGAATCGGCACAGCATACTTGCTCAACAGCTCCTGTGTTGGGGCCGGCATTTTGTCGCCGCTATTGTCAGGCGTATTTGTTGAGGATTCATTTGAACAGCCCAAAAGTGCGAAGATCAAAGAGAGGCAGATTGCTGAAAGAACTTTCTTCATAGGCACCTCACAGTTTCACTGTCCCATAAGCAGGGAAGTAGTCGCAGACAATAGATAGGACGCAGGTGAAGTCCGGTATGCCTAAAAAATATCGCAGGAAACCAAAAATCGCAACACCGTTTGTCACGAGCAGGTCAAAAAAAACGCCCCGGACCGTTCTGGCCCGGGGCGCAACCCTGTGAGTAGCTACCTCCTGTTGAAGGCTAACTAACTGACTCCATACTTGGAAAAATGCTTGATACTGAAAGTCGCGACGCCGTCCTTCACCTTCACGAATTCTTGCAACTCCCAACGACCGGTCGCTTCGTTGAAATAGTAGAGGAACGCGTACTCTTGTCCTGCCGGCATCGGCTGTGACAATTTCGCCGGAACCTTGAATTTGGTACCGTCCGGGCCGCAGTCATAGATATAAAGGGCGCCCAGCGGCGTGTCGTACTTGGTGACGTCCAGCGAAATATTAACCGGACGAACAATTGCGCCGGCCGGAACCGTGAAACTGGCTTGCGCATCGTCGACAACGACTTCAATCGTTCCGCCCAAGAGTCCAACAACTTCCGACACAGTCGCTTCGGTGATTTCAAGCGGCGACGGTCCAGTTTGGACATCGTCAGCACGACCGGTGTCATACAAATAACTTAGCTTGCCGTCCGGCGGGGTCTGTTCGTCTGGTCCGGCGGTGTTCTTCGAACAACCGGCGAACATCAACAGGGCTACGCACGCTACGAGCAATATCCCTACTAAGGATGCGTACTTTCTAAACTGACCTGATTTCTTCACTCTCTCCTCCTTGGCGACACGGAGTCTAGTGCCGCTATTGTCTATGCCATTACTCATCCGGACTGGGTTAATGCAAAGCGTCTGCCGGGTTGTTCCCGCAGCGAACATTTTGAAACGGACAAGTTAAGATCTTGACTGGGAATGAGTTGCGGCGCTCAGATATGTTCCATTACAGAACACTTTTTTTGAACAGCCAGATTTTCGGGGAAAACTGAAGGGACTATCCCACACTGTAAAGGCATCTGCCAATATCGGAGAGCTTGAGAGCCTCTTGCAACGTAGCCTGGAAATAGCCGTAATAGCGCGAAGCCAACAACGCTTGTAGAATGTCGTTGCCGTTCCAGCCGCTGAATCTATCCATCAATTTAGCAAGCTCGGCCCGGTGTTTCTCGGCATTCAGGTCGTCGACTTCCGCCAGACGCACCAGCGACTTGAGCAAAAGCTCAAACTGCTCCTGCTCGCGCGCATAACAGTTGGTCTCATTATAAAGAGCGACCGCATTCGCTGTATCTCCAGTAATGCGCGACAATTCGCCCTGAAGGAACTTCGCCTCATTCAGATTTCGCAGCGAGTTCATATCAGCTGCAATCTTTTCCAGTTGCGCAACTCGAACTCGCGCCGAGTCCACGTCGCGCAGCCCGATCAAGTGCCGGCAGTAACCTACCGTACCGCGCGTCTGATATTCGAGCGATCCGGCTTCCTTGGCGATGTCGATTGCCTCTTGATATCGAGCACCGACGCCTTCTGTCTCGCCGCCATAGAATGCGCATTCGGTCAGTCGTACTGCGGTCTCGGCCTCAAGTTCTTTGTCGCCGCATGATTTCGCATATGCCATGACAGTTTCATACTTTTCGATAGCCGCAGAAATTCGCCCCAACACCAAGTCAATATCGGCAAGGTTGCCAATCGTGTAGTGATGCGGATGCAGTTCGCCCAGATGCACGAAAATGCGGTCGGCAGTCGTGAACAATTCCGTCGCTTCCCGGAATCTTCCCGCCTGCATTTGCAGATTGGCGAGATTGCCGGAAGCGTATGACTGGTTGCGCCGGTCGCCGTATTCGACAAATATCTGTCGCGCACGGCTAGCGAGCTCACGCGCACGGATATAAGCGCCTTTCTCTTCGGAAATGATCGCGAGATTGTTCGCGATGCGTGCCCCCATGTATCGCGCGCTACGGGCTTCGTGTAGATTCAGGCATTTCTCAAAGCTTTCTGTAGCTGCGTCGAGATTTCCGCCGGACCAATTCGCCAATCCCAAATTGTTCAGCGCCTGGGCCTGTCTTTGCTGATCGTGAGCAGTATTCGCGAGTTCCACTGCTTTGGTACACGATTCCTGCGCCTCTCTGATCTTTCCTGTTCGGCGAAACAGCTCGCCTTGCAGCGACAGCGATTCGGCAAGTAACGCCGGATCCGAATTCGCAAATTCCTTACCAATGTACTTCAGCGTTGGCCGGCAAAGATTGTAGCGCGACTGTTTCCAAAACAGTTGCACTAACCCGTTTACCGCGGCATGAAGTTGTTTGCGATCGCCAACCGAACGCGCCAACTTCCGCCAACGCCGAACTATGTTGTATGCGCGCGAGTAGTTCCCTTCCGCTGTATAAAAGTCCGCTGCATGTCGAAAATATTCGAATCGTTCCGCGGCGGGCAACGGATTGTCCTTGAGCAGATTCAACGACTCGTAACACTGAAGGAAATAGCGCGAGGCGTCAAGTGGCAGCCCGGCGTCGAGCGCAGCCTGCGCTGCCCGAAAATTGAATCGAAATGCCTCCGTCGGCTGGTTCGCATGTGCGTAGTGGTAGGCAATTTGATAGAGATCAATCGAACGACTTGAATTACAAAGACGCTCGGCAGCTTGCCGGTGCCACAACTGAAGCTGCAATATTGGCGTCCGGTTGTAAATCGTTTCGCGCAATTCCGAGCGCTTGAAACGGTAAGAAATCGCGCTTGTTTTCTGAACTGAAGTAACCGACACTAAGATATCTTCGTTTTGAAGTTCGCTCAACAGTACTTCCAGCCGCGACCTATTCCAGTCTTGCCGCAGCTCAAGCAAGTCGATGCCTGTAAATTGACTCGGAAAAATGGCGGCGACTTTCAATACCGTTCGCATTTCTTCAGGAAGTCGATCAAATTTCGCCAGATGCAGCTCTTCCAGTCGGCCGCTAAGCGTCACTTCCCCGATTGACTCGACAACATCAAACTTTTCAGCATTGCTGATGTTCGCGATTGCACCGGAAACCGTAAGGTAGTTGAGTGATTCCTCAATCAGCAACGGATTGCCCGCAGCAACTTCAATCAGCCGGCTTGTGAGTTCAAACTCGCGCTTACCCTCAACGAAAACCGCTCGGAGCCACTCCTTGGCATCATCAACTGTCAGTCCCTCAAGATTGATTGCCTCCATCCGTGACCCGGTGCCTTGCCATCTGTTTTCCGTATCAATCAAGACGAATAGGCAGCGAATACCTTCAAGCCTCGCAAGCATGGCTCGGAGAATGTCTCCGGACAGCGAATCGAGCGTCTCGAGATTGTCCAGGATGATCACTTTGTTATCCAGCCCTGCACCGATACAGTTCGAGACAATTTCTGCAGTCTTGGCGACGCGCAATTCAGGAGTCAAGTCTCGCAGCAAATCGCCAGAAGATTGTTGTGATCCTCCGAGACTCAAAACCAGCGGCAACCATTCCGATTCACAATGGCCGGCCATTGCTTCAGTGAATTCATCTACCGTCGACCTACCAAAAACTTGCTTAAGCAATTCATAAATCAACCAACCGCCCGTGCGCAGGTGGCTCGATGCCGCATCAACATACAGCAGTTCCGAATCCGTGACACGAGCGGCAAATACTGATGCTAACGAAGTCTTACCGAAACCGGTCGTGCCGCTAATCGCCAGATATACAGGTCCGTCGGCCTTCGACCGCAGGTAGGCCTCTTCCAGTTGCGACAACTCTTTCTTCCGTCCAAAAAACTGTTTCGGGTGTTCCAGCTTATGTTGCGATTCTCGAAGCGACTGAAACTCGTAAACCGCAACCGGCAAATCGAATCCCTTTAGATTCAGCTTCTTTTCTACCGCATTGCAGTAGGTGCCAAGCTCCCGGTAAGAATCACCATCGAGCAGCAGTCCGCCGACATCCGCTTTGCTCATCAAGCGCGCAGCCAGATTCACCGCATTGCCCATGACCGTAAACTCGCGCCTGTTGTGCGAACCGACTTCACCGCAAAGCAAAGGTCCGGCCGCCAGACCGAGGCGATTGACAAACCCCGGCGTTGTAATTTTCGCAATTTCTGCCGCGGCTCTCAGCGCATAGAGCGAGTCGCCGCTGGAAGCCACAATCGCTCCAAACAACGCCAGAACTTTATGTCCGCCGCCAAACGGGTCGATACGCGCGATTACGCCCTTCGCTTCATGAACAGCGTCCATGATCTTGATCAAGTGGGATTGCAGGTCGTTTGAGTTAATCTCCCCGCCCGCGCTTTCAACATTGACGAACACCACGCTCACGCGCCGATGCTCGCTTCCCGGCTGATCATTTCCTGCGGAATTCGCAATTCGATCAACCAACGCGGCCGGCAGGTACTTGGTAATGCGTTCATCGTCGCGACTTGCCTTAGCTTCAACATGCACGCCGTTGTCGGCGGGAATCGCGCTCGGCTTCGGTGCATAAACTCTGAATTCCTCTTGCTGCCTTACAGGTGTGAGATGCGTTGTTAGAGGCAGAAATCCCGGTGTCAGGCAGATTTCGCCCGCCTTCGCAATATCTCCCGCCCGATAGACTTCTGCCACGCACTCGCCGCAGATTTCAAATTCTGCCCGACCTACTGAAGACGCGGCTGTGAGTAATTCAAATTCTCCGAATCCGGCGCCCGCGTGGAGCGACAACGGATGTTCGGAGCAAATCGGCAAATTGCGGTTCAGGTCATTGATCTGTTGCGACATTTCCGCGTAAACGCGAATTATGTCGGTGTCTTCTGGGAAACAACACCAAACCGCGTCGCCAGAGAACTTGAGAATGTCGCCGTTGTGCCTCGCAATGACAGTCTCAAGCGACTGAAACAACGTGTTCAGCAAGTCAGTGAGATGCTCAAATCCGACGCGGCCTTCGAGCGACAAGTTCCGCGTCAGGGCCGTGAAACCGCTCGTGTCCGCGAATAGCAATATCTGCCGATGGCGCGATTGCGAGTGTTCGCCGCCGGGATTTTCTGCGAGCCAGTTACAAAGCAATTTGGGTAAGTAACGTACGACAGACGGCATCAAACGAGCGCCCCCTTAGTAAATTATGCGAATGATGTAGAGAACGGCCAGATGCGCCGCCTGATCGACAAAGAACGCGTGCTTGCCGCCGTTGCCCTTGTTGGATTTGATGAAATCTTGCAACCAATGCTGAACGTACAGCACTCCCAGTATCGCGAGCGCATACGCAGTCGGGAATTGATTTTGTTTCCCGAGCAATTCGCCCACCCACCAAAATCCGCCGACCGTCAGGGTGTATATCAAAACATGCAGCGAGAGCACGGCTTTGTTGGAGCCTTTGTACTTCGCCATATAGTCCGTTTGCAGAGCAAAGTCGCCAAAGATATGGCCGAGGATCAGAAAGAATAGTACATCCGGCATTTGCTGTCCTTATGCCGGCAGTGAAATGGTGAAAGTCGTGCCCTTGCCGGGCGAAGAATTTGCCGTTATCGAACCGTTATGACGGTCAATGATTTTCTTGACCGTGATCAGACCGATGCCGTGGCCCTTTTCCTTGGTCGTGAAGCGCACTGAAAACAAATCGTCTTCGCGCCCGGCCGCAACACCGGGACCGTTGTCGGAAATATCAATCAGCACTCGCTTTTCACCGCTGTTGTATCGAAGCGACACATTGATTGCTTTCTTGTCGTTCTCGGACTGACTATTCAGCGCATCCGCGGCATTAATGAGCAGGTTCAACATCACTTGATGAAACGGTGCCTCGAAAAGAGTAACCAACTTGGGGAAATCGGGTGCAATCTTGAGATCCATCGCCACGTACCGGAATCGCTTCTGTGGTTTCAGCACTCGCAACATCACCCGCACCATTTCGGCGAGATCTTTGGGGGAAGAAACACCGGAGTCGTCATTGGCTCCCATCAAGCCCTCGACATATTTCACGATCGCGTCGACGCTGTTTGCCATCGCTTCGAATTGGCGATGATGCTTTTCAACGACTTTTGCTTCTAGCCGGAGATTGAGTAATTCCAGATTGCCGGAGATAACAGTCAGGTAGTTATTGATCGAATGGGCAATTTCCGATGCCATTTCCGCCTCGGTCGCAAAACGGTCGAGCTTGATAATTCTTTCGTTTAGCTCGATCAATTCGGAAATGTCTTCAAAATTGATCAAATACCGGTCATGACTGCTTGTTGCCCGAGTCTGTGAGATCGAAACGAAAAACGTCTTGGTGGCGCTGCCGACCTTGGCCGCATATTGTCCAGACCAAATCGACAACTGCCGTTGACGAAGGTCCTGAAGCGGGTTGCCGTCCGTGAAGTAATCAAGCATCGAGCGCGGCAAGTCGTCCTTAGAAATTGTCAGCATCCGGCAGCCGCTCGGGTTGATCAATTCGATGGCGCCGTCTTGGTCGATGATCGCAATACCTGCCGGCGACTGCTCAATTAGCTTTTCCAGGAAATCATTTACGCGGGCCAACTCGGCGTTTTTGGTCTGCAATAGCTCGTTGTTCGCTTCCAGCTCGACAATTCGAGTTGAATCCGAATCACGCAACTTGTGACTAAGATTGCGCATAATCGCAACCGCGAACTCCGGCTCATACCGGGCCAGAATCATGAACTCTTCAAGATTGTATTCGATAGCGACGCAGTCTGACTGTGCGATGACAGAAGCAAACCGGGGCGAGTTTTCCAGCAGCGACATTTCGCCAAAGAATTCTCCGCTGCCGCCGGATGAGATTTCGATCTCGTCTTTGATAATTGTAACGGTGCCGGAAAGGACATACAGAAGCGTGCAGCCGGGTTCGCCTTGGCGAAATATGACTTCGCCCGCTTTGAATACCCGGCGTACTCCGGCAGTCGCCGGCGTAGAATTGTGCTTAAGTTCTTGTGTCATCAATTAGTCGGGCGCCCCGTCCCTCCTATGATTATCGGCACGAATTCTGACTTTCAGTAGCTCACTAACTGAAGCAGCGAGTACTTTCCGCCCAAGCTCGGGCGTTTCATTTTGGGACGTTTGGAAAAATGCGGGGTTACTTGAAGCTATAACTTAAGCGAAGCATGGCGCTCGGTGACTTGTCCTGAAAATCTGGCGTCAAATCGACGTCGAATCCTGACAAGTGAGCGTCGACATAGGCGTCGAACATGCTCAAGAACACAGCCAATCCGGTCAGCCAGAGAAAGTCATTTCGCCGGTCGCGATAGTCGAGATAGATGTTGAATTCTCTCCCCGATTGTGCGGATTGCGCCTTCTTATATTGGTCCTCGGCTTTTGACCACCACTGCACCGACTTGACGATGAAAAATGTCTCGGCGCCAAAGACGATGCCGCTCTTGACATACTTGTGATTGTAGAATTGCCCCCAACCCGGAACCGCAACTGATCGCAACAACGCCCCCATCGGTGAACGACGGGGCTTTTCCGCTCGGGCTTGCAAGCCGGATTCCTTGACAATCAGCGAATCGGATTGCGCCGACGCCATGGCGCTGAACAGCAATAATCCGAAAATAAGTGGAAATAGTCGCAGCCTCATCATTGTATAATACACGTGGCAATTCACTGCGGCAACAGCATTTCCCAGCGTTATCTTGACTCTCAAACTCGAAACTGTATATTTCGACGATGTTTCCCACTAAGCAACTGAAAGAACTATTGCGCAAGCAGGCGCGCACCGTCGTCCTTACCGGTGCCGGCATCTCCGCCGAGTCTGGCGTTCCGACATTTCGCGGGAATCAGGACAGTCTGTGGTCGAAGTTTGATCCGCGCGAATTGGCGTCTATTGATGCCTTCATGGCTAAACCAGGACTTGTTTGGGAGTGGTATTTGTGGCGCCGTAAACTGATCGGCGGAACGGTTCCCAACGCCGGCCACGAAGTTCTCGCCAAACTGCAAAAGTTGCTCCCGGACTTTACACTGGTTACGCAAAATGTCGATAACTTACATCAGCGCGCCGGTTCGGAACATGTGATTGAGTTGCATGGTAACATTCATAGGAACAAGTGCTTTGACTGCGGCAAAGCAATGGATGTCGACGAATTTGGATCTGAACAACTGCCGCGCTGCAATTGCGGTGGAATGATTCGCCCCGATGTCGTCTGGTTCGGCGAAATGCTGCCGGAGCGCGAAATTGCCGCCGCCATTGATAAGTCGCGGAGGGCGGAGTTGTTCTTGTGTATCGGGACCTCGGCGGAAGTCTATCCGGCCGCTGACCTGCCGGTACTGGCGAAACGAAGTGGAGCATATCTAGTCGAAATCAACCCGGAGGAAACGCAAATCAGCGCCCACGCTGACGAAATCTGCCGCGTGAACTCCGGCCCTGCTTTGACTGACTTATGGCAAGACATGAATTCAATGACCGAAGTCCATCATTAACATCGGACACTGGGCGGAATCAATAAGATGACCAAAAAGTCGCTGGTAAACTATCTGCTGTACTTCCTGATCTTGGCACTGTCCGCAGGAACCGTCAGCAGCTGCGTTTACTACAATACCTTCTATCTGGCGCGGAAGAACTTTAATCAAGCCGAGTCTTCACGCCGCAACGCCAAACGCGACGCCGCTTCCGGCGCCGAAATCAAAGGATACCAGGACGCCATCAAGAAAGCCTCCAAGGTCTTGAGCGAGCACCCGACTTCCAAATGGGTTGATGACGCACTCTTCGTCATCGGAAAGTCGTTCTATTACCTAAGTGACTTTGCCAAGAGCGAAAGAAAGTTCAGAGAGTTGCTTTCAAACTTCCCCGATTCCAAGTATGCCGACGAATCGCGTTTCTTCCTTGGTAAGTCCCGCTACAAACTTGAGAATTACGTCCAAGCAAAAGAAATCTTCCTCGAATTCATCGAAACTAGCAAGAACGACAGTTGGCGCGCGGAAGCTATGTACCTGATGGGCGCCATGAGCGAGGAACAGGAATTGGACGCCGATGCGATTGACTACTACGAGAAGTTTGTCGCTGCCTATAAATCGCATTATTATACACCTTCGGTCTATTTCAAACTCGGGCAGTTGCAGTACAAATCCAAGAACTATGCTGCCGCGGCCGAATCGTATTCCCGCGCTGCCGCGACCGCACAGGACGATAAACCCCGCTTTGACGCGCGCTACGAGCAGGGCCGGTCGCTCTACATGATCGACAGCGTTCAAGCCGGTATGGTGATATTTGAGAAGCTGAAGGCTGAACAACTCGATTCGGTTAATCTCGGCAACATCCTGTTGCGCATTGCCGAAGGCACTAAGATGCGCGGCGATGAGCGCGATGCAATCTTGCTCTACGACGATATCGCTACCAATTTTACGATGCGCGTCGAGTCCGCAGAGGCCTATTATCACCTCGGACAACTTGCACAAGACGACTGGGGTGATTTGGTCGTCGCCAAAGATATGTACGAGATGGCAGCTAAAGAACAACGCGGCGGTGACTGGCGGGCGCTCGCGCTCGAGAAAGTCTCCGACATCAAGAAAGTCGAGACCTACATGACCGCAATGAGTTCCGATTCCACCGACGCTGCTGTCGTCAATCGTTACCTCTTGGCGGAAATGTATCGCACCGACCTCAATCGACCCGATTCAGCCCTGCAAGAATACAGTGCATTAGTGGAAAAGAACCCCGAAAGCGACCTCGCTCCTCGCGCTTTGCTCGCGATGGGCTGGATACTCGAGAATCATTTTCAGGATTCCGCCAAAGCGCGTACGTATTATCAGCGCGTCGTTGATGACTACCCGCGTTCCGACGCACTTCAACGCGCTGTCGAACTGCTCGATCTGAAAGGCGCCGAGCCATATGACCTCTCGCCCGACCGCCTCTATGGACTGGCCGAAGACCAACTATTCGACGATGAAAATCTCGACTCGGCCAAAATCCTCTTCCAACGGCTGATCGATGAATTTCCCAATTCGCGTCTCGTTCCCAAAGCCGAATTCGCTGTGGCGAAGATTGAGTTACAGCAATGGGTGCCTTCAACAAAACCGATCGCGATGCCCAAGCCCGAGGCGGCTCCTGCAAAAGGTTCAGACTCGCTCGTTTCGCTCGATTCGACCAAACTTCCGATTGTGGTCGACACGCTTTCAGCGGCCGCACATGATACCACGACGGCGAAAATCGGACTGGATTCTGCCAAAGTCACACCGCCGGACACCGTGAAGATCTCGCCCGCCGATTTGTCGCGTAACGCGCAGAGGCGCGATAGCACGAAAACTAGTGTAAGTGACAGTCTCGTACGCTTGACCGATGTCGTTACGGGCAGGGCTGCCGATTCAACGAAACTCCCGGCCATTAATGACTCCCTTGGCCGCTCAAAGGCAGATTCTTCCCAAGCGATTCCCAATCGCGACAGCACCAAGGCAGCCCCGAGTGACAGTATCGTCAGGTTGTCTGACGTGATCGGCAAGAAAGGTGGCACTCCAATTGACACTATGAAAGCTGCCGCCCGCCGCGATTCGCTCCTGGCAGTGATCGCCATGAAGAACGACACCGCTAAAGGCGCCGCAAAAATCGACTCGACGCAAGTCGTGAACGGAAAAGACTCCCTGTCGACGGCACTCGCTTCCGATTCCGGCAAAACCACCAAACCCGCGAGCGACAGTCTCGCAATCAAGGCGGCGAAACAGGACTCCGTCTTTGTTGATTCAACAATGATCTATGTCTTCCGAAAACTCGCAGCCAAATATCCCGGCACCGATGTTGGCGACGAAGCCGCGCGACTGGCGGCCGGTAGCAATCAGCCGATGAACAAGTATCAACAGCAACAGCAGCAATTGCTCGCCCAACAGCAGCAGAATGCCGCCAGAGTCGATTCCACTGCACTCAAGGATTCGATCAAAGCCGGTCCTGCCGATACCCTGTCCCAGGCGCAGATCGCCGAACAAACCCTAAAGGAAGAAATCGATCTCTGGCCGCTCATGGACGACGAACCGACCGTTGTCGGTGAATTTGTCTATCCGATGGAAGCCTCCACGAGCAAATTTGAGGGCCGCGTAGTCCTCAAGATTAAAATCGAATTCGATGGCAAGGTCAGCGAAGTGATTTTCCTTAAGGGCTCAAATATCAAGTCAATCGACGATCAGGTCGAGAAGGCGCTGCTCAATACTTATTTTGATCCGCTCAAAATAGAACCCTTGAAAATCGGCAAATATTTCATATATAATTATGAGATAGTGTTGCCGGAGGTGTATCGATAGAGAAGCGAGACATATTTCATGGTTGTGAGGTGGTGGAGAATCGGGCATTGGGGGCCGGCGCGTACCTTCTTTCCATTAAGCTAAAACTCAAACAATTCCCGCATCCAGGCGAATTCCTTCATATCAAACCGACATCGGAAGGCCTTGATCCGTTGTTGCGCCGAGCGTTCTCGATCTTCGACTATGACGAGAAGACCGGCATCATCGAAGTTCTCTACAAGGTCTTTGGCCGCGGCTCCGCGATTTTGTCGCGCGTCGCCCCCGGACAAGTGCTCGATCTCCTTGGTCCGCTGGGGAATGGATTTCCGCTTCCGGATAAGTCGAAGAACTTACTTTTGGTCGGCGGCGGCGTCGGAATTCCTCCGATCTACTTGCTCGCAAAAACCTGCCTGAATAACGGACACGACCCGAAAAAAATGACCTTCCTGATGGGCTTCGGCAAAGCCGAAGACTGCCGCATGGGCGAGCGTGTCGAAAAACTCCCGATAGCGCAGAAGATGTCGACCGACGACGGCTCGCGCGGCCACAAAGGATTCGTCAGTGATTTGCTGCGGGAGCTGCTTACAGGCGGATTGGCTGGTGAAAACACCGTCATCTATTCCTGCGGCCCCGAAGGCTTGCTCAAGACCGTGCAGGCGCTGGCACGCGAGTTCAAGACGCCCTGTTACCTTTCGCTTGAATCTATCATGCCCTGCGGCGTCGGTACCTGTCTTGGCTGTGTGGTCAAACAAGTCGGCGAGGACAAGTATCAGCGCGTCTGCCGCGAAGGTCCGGTGTTCGAGGCGAGCGAGGTCGAACTATGAGCGCGCCTGATCTCAAAGTCAAAATCGGCAGACTCGAATTCGCCAACCCGATCATGACCGCATCCGGCACTTTCGGCTACGGCGAAGAATTTGACGAATACATCGACCTCTCGCGCCTCGGCGGAATTGTCACCAAGTCAATTACACGCCACGAGCGCAAGGGTCATCGCCCACCTCGAACTGCCGAAACCGCAGCCGGAATGCTCAACGCGATCGGACTGGCCAATGTCGGCGTCGATGCCTACGTGCGCGACAAACTTCAATTCCTGCGCGGCCTCGGCACCAAAATCATCGTCAATGTCGCGGGCTTTGATGTTGAAGAATTCATCTACGTCGTCGACAAGCTCAATGGTCATCCGGAAATCGACATGGTCGAGTTGAACATCTCCTGCCCCAACGTCAAGGGCGACGGCATGGAGTTCTCGTCCAACCCGGAAATTGCCTACAATGTTGTCAGCCGGGTGCGAAAAGTCTGCGATTTCCCACTCATGCCAAAATTATCGCCCAACGTCGTCGATATTAAACCGGTCGCCAAAGCTTGCGAAGAAGCCGGCGCAGACGCTATTTCGCTTATAAACACGCTCTATGGCATGGCCATTGACCCGTTTACCTGGAAGATCAAGCTTACCAACGTTACCGGTGGATTATCGGGTCCGGCAATCAAACCGGTTGCAATTCAAGCCGTATGGAAGGTATATAATACCGTCAAGATCCCAATCGTCGGAATTGGCGGGATCATGGATTATCGCGACGTCGTCGAATTTATGTTGGCCGGCGCGACCGCGGTGCAATTCGGCACGGCAAACTTTGTTCAGCCCGATTGTACAATCAAGGCCATTGACGCGCTGTCAGATTATCTGCAGCAGCGCAAAATTGAAAATGTGAACGATCTAATCGGAAAGGCAGTGAAGATATGAGTGCGTTTATAGAAAAGCTCACCAGTGCACAATCAAAAAGTGACTCGTTGGTCTGCGTCGGACTCGACTCGGACTTTGAAAAGATTCCCAAGCACCTGATGGGCAACTCCGATCCGGTATTTGAGTTCAACAAGGGCATCATCGATGCCACCAAGGACAAATGCTGTGCCTACAAACCCAACTTGGCCTTCTACGAAGCCATGGGCCCGCGCGGCATGGAAACACTCAAACGCACTCTGATGTACATCCCCGCCGAAATTCCAGTCATCCTCGATGCCAAACGCGGCGATATCGACAGCACCGCAAAGAAATATGCCGAAGCCATCTTCGACGACCTCGAAGGCGACGCTGTTACCTTGTCGCCCTATATGGGCTGGGATTCCATCGCACCGTTCCTGGCTTATGAAAACGCATTCGCGTTTATCCTCTGCCTGACTTCCAACGACAGCGCCAAGGATTTTCAATATCTCGAATCCGACGGCAAGCCGCTCTATATGCATGTCGTCGACAAAGTCAACTCATGGAATAAAGACGAGAACCTTGGTCTCGTCGTCGGTGCATCAAAACCGGAACAGATCAAGGAAATCAGAATGCGCGCCCCCAAGCTTCCGTTCCTGATTCCCGGCGTTGGCGCCCAGGGCGGCGATCTCCACAAGGCTGTTGAATACGGTACCATGAACGACGGCGTTATCTTAATCAACATCTCGCGCGGCGTAATTTTCGCCTCGAAAGAGACTGATTTCGCATCCGCTGCAGCCAAGGAACTCGAGCGCTTTAATACCCGCATCAATCAGGTTCGCGCCGGCGCAGTCTAATATCCTATTGGATAGTTTATCTTAAGGGCGACCGGCAACGGTCGCCCTTTGTATTCGCAGGATAAAGTTCTTACTTAGATTTTCGTACCAACCAAGCCGACCGAGAGCAGCGCAAACTCCTCGCTGCGGCCATAATCGTATTCGTTGACAAACTTCGTGTCGACATCTCCAAATCCGACCTCGCGAATTGTCTCCATGTACTTGTCGAGATCCAGAGCTCCGGCTACGCAGCCGGCCCACGCTTCCGCCGACTTGCGCACATCCGCCGGCATGTCGCCGCGAATCGCCATATCAGCGATAGCGAATTTTCCGCCCGGTTTCAGCACGCGTCGAATTTCGCGGTATGCCTGCGCCTTGTCCGGAACCAGATTGATCACGCAATTGGAAATGACCAGATCAAATGAATTGTCTTCGAACGGCATTGTCTCGATTTCGCCTTTGACGAAACTGACGTTCTTGAATCCGCCGGTGGCAGCATTTGCACGTGCCTTCTCCAGCATTTCATCCGTCATGTCCAAGCCCGTTACATGACCCGATTCTCCCACCCGCTTGGCAGCCATAAACACGTCGATACCGGCACCCGAACCCAAATCGAGCACTCTCCAGCCTTGCTGGATCGGCACCAGCGCCAGCGGATTGCCGCAACCCAAGCCCAGGTCGGCGCCCTCCGGCAGCTCCGCCAATTCCTTCATGTCATAGCCATGTGCCAGATTGGTGATATCGCCACAGTCCGGGCCGCAGCACGAAGTCTCACCGGTTGAACAGCATGAAGCACCGCTTTTGGCAATCTCGCCGTAGTGTTGCTTGACGTTTTCTTTGATCTGCTTATTGGTATCCATATCGACTCCTTATAGAGGTGTAATCTCATTTCGTCATTTCGTCATATAACGAAATGAACTTTAATATAGAATACCGGATTTTTCTGTCAAGAGTTTCATTTGAATTTAAGAAAATATCGAAATTACAGCCAGGTTGCAGCTAAGGAATCAAATTGAAGATGTTGTTGATCCGCATCGGCTCGCCTATCTTGAAGCCCTGCCCATACTTAACCCCGATCATGTTGCCGTAAGCCCGCGCCATGCTCTCCAAGCTCCAGATATAATCTCGCGTCTTCGGCTTGTCCGGGTTAAGAAACTGCGACTCGTGTGCCTTTAGTGCGGCAATGAATCCGTCAAATTGTTCGGTGATATCAATAACGAATGTGGGCGGCTCTTCGACTGGAAGGAAATAATGGAACAGCGCCGGCACCGCATAAGGTTCTCCTTCAATCGGCAGTTTCCTAAATGTCGCATAATAGCAAGCATTCATCACGATATTGCCTGCCGCCAGATGATCAGGATGCGCCCCTCGTTTACCGTGCCCGCCTTTATTCCAGGGAGCGAGCAAGACGCGCGGACGATACTTGCGAATCAGTGCGGCGACGATATTGCGGTGTTCCGGTGTATCGACAACTTTCGTGTCGCCGAAATCGAGAGTCTCCAACAGATCGGTCTGTAATATCTGCGCGGCTTTGAGCGCCTCATCAGCCCGGACCGCCGGTGTGCCACCGGTTCCCATTTCGCCTCTGGTCAGGTAGATGATCCCCGTTTTGAATCCTGCCTGCGCCATCTTGAGCAATACGCCGCCCGTCCCGACTTCAACGTCGTCGGGATGCGCCCCGATTGATATCAAATCATAGAGATGCTCGTCGCTCATTTTGCGCCTTAAACGACAATGCCGGGCTTGGGGCCCGGCATCGCGATTGCCTTAAAAGTTTCCGTCTCGATCCTTGAGATACTGATCGTGGAACTTGAGTATTTCCCGGATCCGGTCATACAGGAACGTCCGCGAACGCGCATCGGCGCCCGGGTACTTCGTGAATGCCGCATCCTGGTGATCGATATTCAGATCGTGCAATTTCTCAACGAATGCCTCGGTCTGATCATTGAACATATACAAGTCATGATCGGAATGTTCAAAGTAGAGGTGATTGCCGGCAAGGTTAGCCCGATAAGTCGGATCATCAAGCCAGCTATACAAATCGTTGGCAAGCCACAACTGCCAGACATCGTTGACGAGGTTTCCCTGATAGTCGAACGGCAGCGCGATCTGCAACTTGCCGAAGTTGGTCGTATTGTCGTAAACGGAAGGCGAATAGCTTGCCGCCATCGAGTAGATCAACATCTTGTAGATCTGCTTGTTCGTGCGGAACCCGGTTGTGTCGGCTTCCAGATACTGTTGCTGTGTCGTGATTCCCGATTCAGCCAAATAAGCGCTGAAAAGCTGATCCATGTCGCCGTGCTCAAATGCTAGCGGGGCATCGATCGCGGAAACCGAGTTGAACAAATCGGGGTACTTCATCGCAACGCGAACTGCACCGTAACCGCCGGACGAATGTCCGCTGATTGCGCGCGATTCCTTGTCTACCAAAGTTCGAAGTCCCGAAATTTCATCTCCATACTTCACCAACTCGTATGATGCGATGTTTTCCCATTTACCCGAAAGTTCATTGTTATTGAAAAACGATCCGCCGTAGAAAATGGAAGCATCCGGCATTACGATAATCATCGGCTTGATCTCGCCCGCCGCAATCATTTCGTCCGCAACCGCGGCAATCGCACTGGCGCGATAATAATTCTCATTACCGAATCGGAAATAGAAGGACGGCTCGCCGTCAAATCCCGGGAGCAGGTAAAGCACCGGGAAACGCGCGCCAATCAAACGATCATCGTAACCGCCCGGACGATAAGCATCAATCCAGCGGCTCTGGAATTGGCTCCATCTCGCGCTGTCCGGCATCAAACCAAAATACTGGTGCGTGCCCTGGGAAACACTGCCGGATTCGGGATCCGCCGGAACGGCCGGATTATCGCGGCGCGTGCATCCGGTGACAGTCAAAATCAGAATCAGGAACCCGAGCCCAACTATCGAAATCAATCTATTCTTCATTATTAGCACCTCTCCTAAAACCGATAGTTAATAGCCCAGCTCGAATTGAAGCTCTTGGTCTTCCACTCGCCGCCGAAGTTATCCCAGTCGCCATCCCCATTGCTATCCACAGCCTCGCCAACATCGCGCTTGCCGGAAAATACCGCTTCGAAAGCGCCGTCAAACGTGATCTTGTCGTTCAAAATAAACTGTGCGCCAATATTCAGATGGTGCTTGTTGCCGGTATCGATGAATATTTCGTTGAAGTTCTCGTCCGGTATCGGTGAACCGTCATACATATAACCGAATCTGCCAACCCAGCGCTCGTTGAGAATCTTCTCAACCCCTGCGCTGACACGTACCGAATTCTTCCAATCGAAGTGATAGGTCGGATCCGTAAGCAAACTCTTCCAGGTTGCGCTTGCCTGCGGGTTGTTCGACTGCAGGAAATTGCGTTCCGACATCAGGATGGAAAAGTCGTCAAACTGCGACCACATTGTGTAAGCGAAGTCTGCGGTAATAATCGTCTTTTCGTTGGCTTGAATCGCCACGCCGGCGCCCCACTCCGACGGCAACTTCACATCGAGATCAAACTTGCTCTCGACAATCCACTCGGCGCCGTTGGTGTAGGTGTCCAATATCTCGGCCAGAGCCGGATTATTGTTCACCTGCGGGTCGTTATACATATTGGCGATACCCTGATTGAACGGGAAGAAAATCCGTTCGATGGCGTCGCCGTCAACTTTGATCTTCGAGCTTGAAATGAAATTAGCTCCGACTGTGATCTTTTCGGTGGCTTTGAACTGCAACCCGGCGTTGACACCAAGTCCGTAGCCGTAACCATCGACCGAAGTCATCTTGGGGAACTGCTCGTACGGGCGTACATCGAGCGGGTAGCCGTACGGATTATCGACGAATCCAACCTGGTCAATCCAGATATCGCCGCGGTTGATCTGCAAGCCCACGCCAACACCGAACTTGTCGGAGAATTGGTAAGCCAACGTCGGCTGGAATGTCACAACATCGAGGTTTGAACGATGATTGTCTTCCTGTACCTGGCGCTTACTATTATAAGCGGGTGAAATCTGGAAGAGATTCATAACCGCATTCTGATCGTACATTTGGTACACGGCGGCGCCAAAAGTCACCTTGGGCATGCTCTTGGGCTTGAAAAACAAAGCCGTGTTGCCCATCAAATAGATATTGTCCTTGACCGGGTAGCGAGTCTGACCGTTGAGATACCCGAATTCGTAACCGTTCGAATTGAAGTTGGGTGTAACTTCCGGTCTTGGCCCCGAAAAAGTAGCCGTGAGATTGAAGTAATTGGTGGTGAGAAACGCCAACCCGCCCGGATTGTAGTACGCGCCCGATCCATCGTTAGAGAGACCGCGATAAGCTCCTCCCATTGCCATGGCCCGCGAACCGACTCCCGAATACTGCCACCCTCCGGCAAAAACCACCCCGGATAAGAGGACGACAACCATCAGCGAAAGTGTCGTTAACCTGCTAATTCTCATTATCGTCTCCATGATAAGAAAAAAATGAGTCAACCTGTATTTCTAAGATCAAAATGCGTCTCTTCGCCTGTCAATGAAGCGCCACTTTGGCTTCCGCATTATCCCATTACTCCCAAGACGCGCCATGCTTAGAACTTGCGCAAAAAATAGATTCGGCATATTACGCCGACTACCAGTCTTTGTCAACCGATTTTTCCCAAACCCCTTAGGCCGATTCAGTCGGTCTAACAAATCCGCTATTGACAGAAATCATGACTTTCCTTAACTTGTATCCGTACAGGCAGAACAACCGTAGAACAGCAACAAAACCACTCACCCCAATCCTCGGGAGGCCTTCATGCATCAAGGCAAATGGCTCATTTTGTCCGCATGTCTCCTAGTTATGTTCGTGTTTGGCGGGGCAGCACAGGCACAGCGAAGCGACTCGACCCAAACCGTCCAAAGCATATTCCAAAATCTGGCTGCCCTGAACGGCCAGGAGGTGAGTGTTCTTGGATTCTACACATCCCCGCAAGACAGCAAATTGATGGCAAACTACGGCGACTATCTCAATCGTCGTCCGATTGCGGCAGAGAAAGTGATCTTCATCAACGGCATTCTCCCACCATCGCCATATTGGCACGGCGGTCTGGTAATAGCCACGGGAACTGTTTCATTCGTCCCCAAAGCTACTCCCTTCTGGGGAATCGATACAGCATCGGTGACCATCACTGTCACATCTTACGAACTCTTGGTCCCCGGATTCTTCACACCGCCGCCACCGACCATGCAGGAAGGGAAAGAGGACGACTCAAATGACAAGACTGGCGAGCTTGCCTGCGACCCGTGCAAGTTTGCAATTCTGATTTCCGGCGGTATCGACGCGGAAAATAACAACCCCGGCTTCTGGAAGGACATCGAAAATCTCTATGAATACAAGACCGACCCAGCTGGTGGAAACTACTGCCCCGAGAACGTAGAAATTCTCTACTACGACGGCAACAGTGGTAATTCCGGCGCTATCCACGACAGCCTGGTCAACTCATGTACTGAAGCCAATGTCCAGGCAGCCCATGACCGCATCGCCAAGAAAATCGCTCAATGCCAGCGCGACAGCATGGATGCTACCGTTCAGAAAATGATCTCCAACCACGGCGAAGACGGCGCCGGCGCCTGTCTCTTCGGACCCGGAAATATCTCGCCGGAAGAACTCAAAAACATGCAGCAGCCGCTCATCGATTCTTGCTGCGACTTCATGTTCGATGAATTCACCGAGTGTTTTGGTGGTGATATGGCTGAAGGAATCAAGGGTCTGGATGATAAAGCAAAGACCGAAATCCATGGCAACTCGGCTGCGGGCGGCGAAAGCTCCGCTTGGGGCGATGAGACTGGAAGCGTTTATTTGCAGGAAAAAATAAGGCGCCTCCGTCTCGGCGAGGATTACGAATCCGCAGTTCGCGGCGCCAAAGAGAAATACAAGGAGGATTTGGAAAAATTTAAGGCAGAAATTGACAGCCTTATTGACGAGATCGACAGCATCTTGAATGTTCTTCCTCCGGGCGACCCAGATCGGGATGAACTGGAAAAAGCTCGTGATGAATTGCAAGGTACATCAAATGATCTTCAGGACTCGCTTGACGACGGCTCCGATAGCTGGGTGCGCTACATTTTCAAGAAATACTGCGAATGGAAGAAGATCGTCGTCGCTCCGGGTGGACAATTCAAGCTCAAATTCAAAGGCAGCGGCGGGTGCGGAAATGTCTCGGTCTACAAAGAAAACGCCGACGGCTCCAAAACAAAGGTCAAAGTCTGGAATTGGAACTTGCCGGGAAGCGCCGGTTATGTTGCCGGTAATGATGAACGAGTAATAAACGCCGACCTCACCGGAACCGGCATCTACTGGATTCACAACGATAATGGCGAATTTCAGGTTACAGTCGATGCACTCAAGAGCCAGACCCTTCCCGAGTCGGCTTCAAATATTCCGACGTTCGCCGGATTCTCACTCGGCGGAACCGACAACTCGCCAGCCGAATTCGGCCTTATCACCAGCCCCGGAATGACAATTCCAAATATCGAATTGACGCCGCTGAATCTGGTTTCTGTACCGAGTACCATCGGCCCGTGCGGTGGAGTCGGCCAGTTGACAGTGACATTCACTGCCCAACCGAACCCGTGGTGGCAAGACATGGAACTTCATATCGTGCCCTTCCAAGTCATGCAGCCCGGAATGCTGCAAATCCAGTGTCCATCCGCGCAAATACCGTTTACGCAGATTCCGCTTAGTCCCGGCCCTCCAACGCCGTTTACTGTCCATCTCGGCATGATCCCGCCCGGAATGGCCCAATTGTCGCTCATCTCGCAGGGCGGCCTTTGCGTTATGATGGATAGTTGGGGTATGCGCTCGCTCATTCCGACATTCCCGGAATACGTCTGCGGCGACGCCGACGGAAACGGCATCATTACGATTTCCGATGCTGTGTTCCTGATCAATTACATCTTTTCCGGTGGACCGGCGCCGAGCCCGGTGGCTGCCGGAGATGCTGATTGCAATACTATCGTGACGATTTCTGACGCCGTCTATCTCATCAATTATATTTTCAGCGGCGGTCCCTCGCCGTGCAACGGTTGTTAGAATTTTAGACAACTAACTATTGCTTGAAAATCAGGCGGCGATCATTTTGATCGCCGCCTGTTTCTTTTGTTGCCAGTCGCCAAGAATCGGCTTACATATTTGATCAAATATGTCAAAACCACGAATCGAGTTTCGCACCAAACTACTGCTGACTTTTGCGGCTTGGTGGTTAATCTGGGCTTACAAACCAGCCCACTTTTCCGACTGGGTGTTGGAAAATGTCCTGACCATTGCCTTCATCATCCTTCTGGCAATTACCCGCAATCGCTTCCGCTTTAGCAACGTCTCGTACTTTCTGATCTTCATCTTTCTTTGCCTGCACACTATCGGCTCGCACTATACCTATGCCGAGGTCCCCTACGAGAGCTGGACCGCCAAGCTTGGCTTCTCCCTGAACTCGTTGTTTGGATTTACGCGCAATCACTTCGACCGACTCGTCCATTTCCTCTTTGGCTTCCTGCTTTGCTATCCGGTGCGCGAGACTTTCATGCGCATTGTCCACGCCAAAGGCGCCTGGAGCTACTATCTCCCGATCGAATTGGTCATGTCGCTTTCGATGCTCTACGAGTTGATCGAATGGCTCGTCGCTGCCGTTTTCGGCGGCGAATTGGGCATGGCTTATCTGGGTACCCAGGGTGACATCTGGGATGCGCACAAGGACATGGGTTTGGCATCGCTCGGTGCTGCCCTTGGTATGTTGATCGTGGCAATTATCAACTGGAAATACAACCGCGACTTCATGACTGAACTTCGCGACAGTCTCAAAATCAAGCACACTATTCCGCTCGGAGAAGTTAAGTTGCGCCAGTACAAGAAACGCAACGACGAAGAGAAAGATGATTAGGCCTAGACATGAAAAGTTATCGCAAAGAACTCTGGTTTCAAACTCCGACTCGCCGCCAGTTGATTAATATCACCGGCGAAATAGAAAGATGCCTCGAAGAAAGCGGCATCAACGAAGGACTCCTGCTTTGTAATGCCATGCACATTACCGCCAGTGTGTTTATAAACGATGACGAGTCCGGACTTCATCAGGACTACGAACATTGGCTCGAAAAGCTCGCACCGGAAAAGCCGCATTCGCAATACAAGCACAATGGCTACGAGGACAATGCCGACGCCCATCTCAAACGCACGATTATGGGCCGCGAAGTTGTCGTCGCGATCACGGAAGGTCGATTGGATTTCGGTCCCTGGGAGCAGATTTTCTACGGTGAGTTTGACGGCATGCGCCGCAAGCGCGTGCTCGTCAAGATAATCGGAGAATAACTAAAACCAGTATTGGGGCTAATTAATCGACGGTGTGCCGGCCGGCGTCACTGGCGTCCGTGAAGTCGCCGCCAACGATGATTCCATCTTGGCGCGCAGTTGAATCATCGGCTTGAACTCCGGATCAGCATTCTTCCAGACTTCCGCCGCTCTCTGACGATAAGCCAGCGCAGCGTTGGCATCACCCGCCGCTTCATAAACATCACCCAACCGTACTAAAGTCCGGCCATGATTCGGATTTATCGAGAGGTTCTTTTGCAGTTCAGAAATCGCCAAATCCAGTTGTCCGCTGCGGCGCAGCACATCGGCGTAGTAGACACGATAGCCAAGCTTCTCATCCGGCGTTGTCGCCGAATTTACCGCCTCGCTGAACAGTCTCGCCGCCTCATCGGTGCGACCCGACAAATCAGCTTCGGTAGCATCCATCGTCCGCTGATACTGTTGAAATCCACGCGCCGAACTCAATTGCGGCTTGTCCGCCAATGTCTGTTTGATGACTTCGCGCGAGAGATTCCACACCAGCCGCATTGAATCCAGGTTTTGCTGCCGGTAGAATATCGTCCCGAGCAGTCTGTAGGCGTCACTAAGCGCAAACAGTTCGTTCTTCGGGTCGCGGGCAATCGCCAGTTGCAGTAGTACTCGAGCCGAATCATAATCCTCGCGATAAACCATCAATCCTGCCCAACTGTTGTAATACTGAAGCATCTTGGTTTCCGAAGGCGCTTGGTTGAACAGCACTTGATAACAATAGTCGGTTTGGCCGTTTTGTCCCAGTGCCTGATAGGTCTGCGCGGTGTGCAGCGTCGCGAAATCAAAATCAGGATTGACATTAAATGCCTGCCGGAATTCCGCAATCGCCTCGTCGTAGCGGCCGACCGCATGGAGAATTTCCCCGCGCGAATCGTGCGGATTAGCTTGCTCGCGGCTCAAATTGATGTACTTGTCAAGCATTGCGAGCGCTTCGTCATATCTACCCAAATAATAATTGAGATAGCCCAGCATATTGTAACCGGGCGCATAACGTGGATTCTTTTTGATTGCCGCCTGGAACAACGTCAGTGATTCTTCATAGTTTTCGTGCCCAAATTCCTGCAACGCCATGCCGGTAATCGCGTCGATATCATCCGGGAATTGCTTTAGATAATCCTGCGACAACGCATAAGCCTCGTCGCGCCGACTGTCCCATTGCGCTTTCATGATGTCGATCTGCAACTGCTCGCGGTGCGACACATGCTCGCGGTTGGCAAGAGCAATCGCCTGCATATCCTTGGACTTTTTAGTGAATCCGCGCGCGCCGTAAACATCAGCGAGATTTGCCTGCGCCATTGCAAAATTCGAGTCGAGCTTGATGGCTTGCTCAAGCTCTTCCATCGCCTGGCGAAAATAGAAATTTTCCTTCCATTCGATGCCGGCGAGATAATGATCGTAAGCTTCCCGCGAAGTCGTTGTCACCGTCCGGTCGCTCTTGAGCGCAACCACAACCGCTAACACCGTGAATAGCAGAAATATCACCAAAGCTACTCTTCTAAACATCTGTTCTTCCTCGCATCAGTTACGATACTTTACTCCGACCAGGATTTCGCTGATTCTATAGCATGTATACGAAGAATCTGGCGCCAAGGTTCAACGCCTTGATGAAATCTCTTGCCGAATTCCTCCCCATAGATATTTATTCGGCATGCACTTCTCAAGACTTATTGCCGCAATTGTGCTTGTCGGGATAACTTTCGGTAACGGATCGGCGATTTCGCTGGATGAAGCTCTCCGAAAAGCGCTCAACTCCAACAATACAGTCGCAGTCTTAGAGAGTCGCATCATGGAAGCGGAGCAACGTATCGCAACAGCGCGCACAGCATTTTCACCGCGGCTAGACTTAAGCGGCACATACACTTACGTTTCACGGCTCCCGGAAATTTCCATTGACCTTCCCTTGCCGGTGGAAATCCCCTCAATCAAGACGGGAACGCACCATGTCGTCGACACAAGACTCTCCGGCGGCTACCTCTTGTTTGACTGGGGCAAGCGCCGCAAGACGATCGGTCAGGCCGTGCTCGGGAAAGAACTTAGCGAAAACAATGCAGCCGCGGCACGGCAAAGCGTCGCCTACCAGGTAACCCGCTCATACACGAACGCTGCAATGATCACCGAACAAATCAAGCTGCTCCAGCAATATGTTGCGATTTCACAGAAACACCTCGATGATGCCCGCCACCGTTTCGACAACGGTCTCGTCTCGCAATTCGATTTGCTCAAAAGCGAAATGCAGCTCAAGGTTTATCAGGAACAACTTTCAATCGCAGAGGCCGATCTCAAGATCGCCCTGCGGACGCTGGTGGAAATCATCGGCGAAGATACTCTGGCCGTCGAAATCACCCAGCCCCTCACTTCGATAACTCTGAATGAGCCCGCTCAAGATGAGAGTTTGCTCGCAGCTCAGTTATCAGCTAAACCCGAAATTGTCGCCAATCGTAAGCAGCAGGAGATTTCGAATCTCTCATTGGGATTGGAAAGGCTTCTCCCGACCGTCAATCTGTTCGGCAGTACCGGCTGGAAAAACGGCTACATGCCCGATCCCGACGAGTTGCTCTTCAACTACGCCGGCGGTCTCGCCATCAGCTACAATTTCTTCAACGGCGGCTATTCCAAGAGCCGCCGGGCCGAAGAACTCGCCAAACAAGCCAGCCTCGACCTTGAAATCGCACGCATCGAAAGCGAAGCCCGCACTTCATTCAGCATTTTTCGCGAGGAGGTCGCCAAGATCGACGCCAAATCACGCATTACCGCAGAAAAACTAGCACTGGCACGCAAGGCGATGGAGATCGCATCCGTATCTTACGGCAGCGGCCTGATCACAAATACCGAGTATCTCGATACCGAATTGCAGGTGCAGCAAATCGAGCTGGAAGCGCTTCAGGACAAATTCAACTTATTGATGGCGCAAAATGAGGTCAAACGGGCACTTTCATATTGGCCCGAAATCAAATAGCGGATTCAATTCTCATTCGTAGCGCAGCGCAACTATTGGGTCAGTACGAGCTGCGCGCCACGCAGGATAAAGACCCGAGATCACTCCCGTTCCCGCCGATAGCAATAGCCCGATTATCGCCCACGCGGGCGAGAAGAAGTATCGCCACTCGAGCAGCGTCGTCACCAGCCAACCCAAGCCGGCGCCGAAGATAATCCCGACCAGCCCTCCCAACATTGTCAGCGTTGCCGCTTCAACCAGGAATTGAAACAAGATGTTGTGCTTGCGCGCGCCTACGGCTTTGCGCACCCCGATTTCCCGCGTCCGCTGCGTGACGGCAACCAGCATGATATTCATCACGCCGATGACGCCAACCATCAAACCGACACATGCCACAGCGGTTGCTCCAAGCTGCACCTTGGACGTAATCCCGGCGACTTCATCCTTGAATCGATCCTGCGTCAAGATTCCGAAGTTGTTCTCCTCGTCTGGTCGCACTTTGCGGACACGGCGCAATGCATTGATTACTTGATCCATTGCCTCACCGAACTGCATTCGGGACACGGCGCTGCACATCAAAGTGACCGAAGTCTCCTGCGGATAGAAGCGGTCAAAGGTCGTCATCGGTATGAAAATGAAATCATTCTCGCTGATGCCAAAAAAATCATCCACTCGCGCCTGCACTCCTACAACCGTCAACTTCCAGCCATTCACGCGGATTTCCTTGCCCACTGCCTCATCCGGAGAATCAAACAGCGCATCGGAAATTTCGGGCCCGATCACGCAAACCATCGACTCACGCTGCATGTCGTTGTCATCAATAAACCGCCCGTGCGACACGTCGCGGTTGGTCACGACCGCCTGTGCCGGCCAACAACCGCGAAAATCATCGGGGGTGCGAATCGAACGATTATTGTACTTGGCTATGTTATTCTGCGCCCTTTTCTGCGGAGCCACTGCTTCGACCAACGGACACATCTCCAAGATCGCGTAGGCTTCATCCATGGTGATATCTTTGCGCCGCCGCTCTTCTTCGGTCATGTTCTCCCAATCGGTGCCTTCATCATATTGAATGATATACATGACATTGCTGCCGATCTTGTCGATCGAGGATTCCGCATACGCCGTAAACCCATCCATGATAGTGTTGACCAATATCACTGCGCCGACGCCTACCATCACGCCGATGATCGTCATCAGACTGCGAAACTTGTTCGAGCGCACGGCATCAAGCGCCAGATTTACCCCTTCGCGCGTTTCCCACAATCGTTGCGACCAGTTAGTCATAGCTCAACGCCTTAATCGGATCGAATCGCGATGCCCGCACCGCCGGATATATTCCGAAGAAAAGACCCACGCCCATCGAAATTCCAAAACCCAGCACGATAGCCAGCGTCGTCGGGGTCACATATATGTCCAGCAGCCCCGTTAACACTTGTTCGCCGATCAAAACTCCAAACAGTATCCCCAACGCCCCTCCGACCAGCGATAAGAATGTCGACTCATAGAGAAATTGCGTCAATATGTGTCGTCGCCGTGCACCGATTGCTTTGCGGATGCCAATTTCGCGTGTTCTCTCGGTGACTGATATCATCATGATGTTCATAATCACTATCCCGCCGATGATAATTGACAACAGCGGCAGTGAGACTAACACGATCCGAAACCCGCGGGTGAAATCATTGATGAAACTCAAGATGGCATCGGGAGTAACAATGGCAAAATCATCATTGTCATCGTAATTGACGTGCCGGGCGGAACGCAGCACGACACGAACCTGGTCCATCGCCTGCTCGCGCCGCTCCAAGGATACCGAACTGATAACCAAATTCACCGGATTGCCGGTCTGCTGAAACATCTTTTGGTGTGTCGAAAGCGGAATCGCCACGAATTCATCCATGTCGCCCCCCAACATGCCTCCAAGAGCTTCGGCAACACCAATTACGACAAACTCATCTTTCCCGATTCGGATCTTTTCCCCGATCGCATTCATCCCCTCGAACAACTTTTCATAAACCTTATGCCCAATAAACGCTACCTGCTTGCGCCGGCTGTCGTCTTCCCAAGAGATGTACCGTCCCATCGCCACATCAAGGTCGCGCATTGCGAGAATATTGGGAGTGTTGCCTTCCACATTGATCCAGCTCATGCGTTTGGAACCATACTTGATGGTCGAGGACGAATACGCCTCCGCGCCGACTTCAGCGCAGTCAGGGCAACCCTCTTTGATCGGCTCGATCAGGCCGCGTGTCAGTTTGCGGCGATGCATCCGCTCGAGATATTCCTGCATCGACAACCCGAATCCAAAGCGCGTCACCATGAATGTGTTCGAGCCAAGCGAGGCAAACGCGTCCTCCAGGCTGCCTTGCATCCCTTCAACGGTCGAGACAATCGCAATTACTGATGTCACACCCATCGTCATGCCCAGGACTGTCAAGAACGACCGCAGTCGGTTCGCCCATAACGCCGCCAGAGACTCCTTTATCAAGGTCAGAAATATCATCGCTGCCTGCTTCGAGCCGTAGCCGCCCGATCCTACTTTTCTTTCATCTTGTCGATGGATGCCTGCTCAATCGTTACTGCATCGCCCTCGGCGATCTTTCGCAACGTCTGATACGACCCGGAAATCACCGTGTCGCCCGGTGCAATTCCGGTCAGCGCCACGATATTGCGCTCGTCAGCAATGCCGGTGGCAATTTCGACGAATTTCGCCTTGCCGTCGCGCACTACGAATATTCCCGACTTCTTAATCTTGGTGCTCTTCTTGCGTTTGGTTCCGTCTTCAACCGGGACAGCTTTCTCCGCTGCGTTTGCTTGTTGAATGATCCCGCTGCTTTCGGCGGTCTCCGTTTTGGCTTTGAGCGAATCCGGGTCAAACTCCCGCGTCACCAAAGCCGCATAGGGCACCAGCAGCGCATTCTCGGCTTTGTTCGTCGTGATATCCACCGTCGCCGACATGCCCGGTCGGAAAGTCACTTCCGCTTTGTCGAATCGCACCTTGACCCGGAAGCTGGTCGTGTAATTGTCGCTGCCGGCATTGGCGACAGTTGCCGAGTTTCCGATTTCGACCACCGACCCTTCAAATGAAGTATCTCGGAATGCATCAACTTTGATTTTCGATTTTTGCCCCAGAAGAATTTTGGCTATCTCGCTTTCATCGACGTCGATTTCGACCTCGAATACGGACAAGTCCGCGATTGTCATCAGCGTCTTGCCTTGAGTAAACGCCGTCTGCGCCTGCGCAATTTCGCCGGCTTCCACGCTCAAAAACGTCACGACTCCCGGCATTGGCGCCTTGATTAGCGTCTTCGTTAAATTGTCGTTTGCCTTGTCGAGTCGTGCCCGTGCCGTCTCAACTTGCGCGAGCATCGCCTGATAATTGGCGCGCGAGTTTTCAAACATGTATTGGGCGTTGGTAGCGGCATTTTCCGATGTCAGCTTCTGCTCGTACAGCTTCTTCTGGCGCTCCGATTCCAGCTTGTCAATTTCGAACTGCGCCTTGGCAGCCTCGGCCCGCGAAGTAATTTCATCCATGCTATAGCGTGCTTGCGAAACGTCCGACTGAAGCTGAATAGTATCGAGCAGAATCAACCTCTGTCCCCGCTCAACCAGATCGCCCTCTTTCACGAAAATGCTGATAATTTGCGCGGAAACTTCCGAGGTGATGTCCACCTTGGTTTGCGGCTGAATTCGCCCTGATGCCGAGACCACTTCAGAAATGTCGTCTGAATATGCCAGATCGGCTTGAATCGAAGTCGGCTCTTTGCCCGAACCCGAATTCATCACCACGATAGCCGCTATAACAACAACAGCGGCAATGCCGGAGAATATGACCTTTTTCGATCGCCACTTAATTGCCATGGGTACTCCCTAACGAAATGACAGAATTAACTAATAATCATTGTTTGGATTAGCCTGTTGCCCCAAATGTTTCATTCCAAGGCTGCTGAAACTAACATAAACTGTATAAGACGTAACTTTCGATTAAGAAACTCGTAGATTCAATCGGGTACAGTATCCGTCGATATGATTACTGTACGGCCGTATCGCGTCTTAACACAAGTTAACATTAATTCTGGAACATTGAATCGAGCGGCCCAGTATTAAGAATTGAAAAATGACTGGGAAAGGAAACGAAATGAAAAATAGTCGCACTCACTGGCTATTTGCAGGAATACTGGGGCTGTTGGTAATTCTGGCAGTCAGCCCGCTGCAAGCTGCCAAGCGTCCCTGGATCGGCATCTACATGCAGGATGTCAACCGCGATCTGGCCGAAGCCTTCGACCTTAAGACCACCGACGGCGTCTTGGTCAATGACATCGCCGACGATTCCCCTGCCGACAAAGCCGGCATTGAGCCGAAAGATATCATCCTAGAGTGGAACGGTACACCTGTGAAGGACTCCGACGCATTGACAGAATTAGTCCGCGCCGCCAAAATTGGCGACAAGGCCGACCTACTAGTTAATCGCGATGGCAAAGAAATGAAAGTCTCCGTCGAAATCGGCGAACGCCGCGAAACACAACTCTACGGCTTTGGCGGCGAAGGTGATGCCGACTCTGATGATTGGGCGCCGCGTGGATTTGCCTTCCTTGACAATATGAGAACGACCGGAATCGGTGTTTCGATGCAGGCACTCTCCGGCGATCTCGGCGAATATTTCGGCATTCCCAAGGGCGAAGGCGCGCTCATTACCGAAGTCATTAAGGACACTCCTGCCGAAAAAGCCGGACTCAAGGTTGGCGATGTTGTCGTTGAAGTTAACGGCGAAGCCATCGAAACTCCCGGAGACGTCTCCAACGAATTGCGCGGCAAAGACCGCGGCGAAACTGTGGAATTGACCATCGTCCGCGACAAGGCCCGGCAGAAGGTCTCCGTCGAAATTGACGAAATCGAAAGTTTCGGCATGAATAATATGCCCGACAACCTTCGCGAGATGCTTAATTGGAACGGTAATCGCGGTGGAACGTATCACAATTGGGGAACACCTCAAGTCGATCAGGAAGACTTCATGCGCAAGATGGAAGATCTCCAAAAGCGCCTCGATGAAATGAAAGTCCGGCTCGAAGGTCTCGAAAAGAAAATGAAATAACGTAAAGACCCGTACGGGTACTTCCCATTATCCGACAGAACCGCCGATGGATCAGCAACCCCACCGGCGGTTTCCTTTTTGCTGGCTGCCCGATGGTAAATCAACAAATTGCGGGCGTTTGCCCGCGGGATTTCGTATAAAGGTATCATGGCCGACCAAACTAACAGCAAATATCTCTCGCCCGAAGTTCTAAGCAAGCTCAAGGGACTTGAAGTCAGAGCCCGGCTGGTCGTCGAAGGTTTCATTGCCGGCTTGCATCGTTCGCCATATCACGGTTTTTCGGTCGAGTTCGCCGAGCATCGGCAATACATGCCGGGTGACTCCATTCGCAATGTCGACTGGAAAGTTTTCGCCAAGTCCGACCGCTTCTATATCAAGCAGTATGAGGAAGAAACCAATCTCAAAGCCTATCTCCTTGTCGACTGCTCGCGCTCAATGGGCTTCTCTACCGAAAAGCGCATCGACAAATTGACTTATTCGCTCCAGCTTGCTGCTGCTCTGTCCTTTCTAATGCTGAAACAGCGCGACGCCGTCGGGCTGGTCGGTTTCGATGAAAAAATAAATACCTACGTCCCGCCGCGTTCGGCAGCCTCACATCTGCATGTGCTCCTGCGCGAAATGGACGGCTTCAAACCGACGCTTCAGACCAACATCGCCAAGACTTTGCACGAAATGGCCGAACGCATCAAACGCCGCGGTTTGGTGATCGTGCTTTCTGACTTGCTCGATGATCCAACCGAAGTCATCGCCGGGCTCAAGCATTTCCGCCATCGCAAACACGAAATTATCGTCTTCCACGTTCTCGATCCGCGCGAACGCGATTTCGCTTTCCCGCAGGAAGCCATCTTCAAAGACATGGAAACCGGCGAGCAGATCAATACTCTTCCGTGGCAGATCAAAGGCGAATACAAGAAGGTTATCGGCGAAGTCATCGATCGCTTCTCCCGCGAATGCCGCATGTCGAATATCGACTATGTCCCCATCGACACCGCCACTGACTACGACTTCGCCCTTTTTGCCTATCTCAACAAACGCGCCCGCTTGTACTAGAACTAACCTGCGTTGCGAAATTCGGAGGTCGAAACCCCTAATTGTCCACTCTCAAGAAGTTAGAATTCGCTTGGAGGGGTTTCGACATCCTTGTTCTGCGCTCGGTGCCCCACCGGAACGGTGGGATAGATCGTGGGTCAAACCACTAATTGCCGGCTCTTTCCATTCAAATTACATTGAGGGGTCTCGACGTCTTCGCTTTGTCGAACTGAAACTCGACCCGCTGCCTCACGCCACCGAAACAATCGGAAACCCCGCGTTGTGCCACGCGGCAACTCCCCCTTCAAGAACCATCGCATTCGCGTAACCGCGCTTCAAGTACTCCTCCGCCAAACTGACGGCGCTTTCATCAGCCACTCAAGCTCAATAAAAAGCAAGGTCAACATCCTTCGGCAAGCCGGGCAACCGCGACTTGAGTTCTTCAAGCGAGATCGAGCCTTCGATATGCGACTTCGCATGAGCCCGCTCGGGAAACACCGAAACAATCAGCAGTCCGTCTTGGGCAAGACTTCGTCGCCGCGCTTCTTCCACTGCAATGAATCGTGGGGTTAGTGAACTCATAATACAAGATTACGCAATCAACGCAACTTGCGCAAGCCGTAGGGTGGGTCTCCTCGCCGGAATCATCTCCGCCTGACGAAGCTTCACTCCCGGAGACCCGCCAATTCCCCTCTATCAAGAGGGGTGGCTCGGGTCCGACGAAGGAGGACACGAGCCGGGGTGTGTCTTAGTTTCCCTCTCCCTTTGGGAGAGGGATGAAGGGTAAGGGGCTCACCCCGTCTTCACCAACTGCTTCTCCGCCAACTCCCGATACACCGACGACCGCGACATCAACTCGCTGTGCGTTCCTTGATCGACAATCGCGCCGTTTCGGATAGTGACAATTCGGTCCGCCCTTTGCACAGTTGACAATCGATGCGCCACTATGATCGCGGTTTTGTTCGCCAGAATCTTGTCCAGCGACGCCTGTATCAACTGTTCGGAAATCGAGTCTAGCGCCGATGTCGCTTCATCGAGAATCAGCACTGACGGATCCTTGAGTACGGCGCGCGCCAAGCATATCCGCTGTTTCTCGCCGCCGGAGAGCGTAACACCCCGCTCACCAACAATCGTGTCGTAACCGGAGGGCAGACCCTCGATATAGTCATGGATATTCGCCACCCGCGCAGCCGCAATCACATCTTCACGTGCAGCTTCGGGATTTGAATACGCGATATTCTCGAGAATACTCATGTTGAAGAGCAGCGGCTCCTGGTCCACTAAAGCAATATTATCCCGGAGTGACTTGAACGACAGCTTGCGGTAATCGACACCATCGAGCTTGACGCTGCCCTCCTGCGGATCGTAGAAGCGCATCGCCAAATTGACTATCGTGCTCTTGCCGCCTCCCGAAGGTCCGACTATCGCCACTTTTTCTCCCGCGGCAACTTTGAGATCAAATCCCGTCATCCGGAATCCCTGCTTGTCGTAACCGAATCCCACTTTGTCGAACACAATCTCGCCCCGCGCTTTGCCCAGCGTGAACGGCTGCGGGTCTTCCTCACAGTCGCGTTTGTAGTCGAGATACTCGAACACGCGGTCAACCGAAGCGATTATTCCCTGAAATTCGACATTTGCCGAAGCCAGCGCCTGGATCGGCATGTTCATCCAATTCAGCAGCACGAAAAACGCCATCAACTGACCGAGCTGCATTGTCCCGTTGGCAACCAGATAGGCGCCGATGCTCAAGAATACGATCACGCCGGAGAAGCTCAATATCTGCACGAAATTGCGCGCCAACGATTGGTTGACGCTGTACTTGATATAGACACCCTTCAGATCCACCAACACTTCATCCACATGCTCGCGCTCTTCTCGTTCGCGGCCAAATGCCTTGATTGTCTTCAAGCCGACCAAGCGCTCCTGCACCCTTGCTGAAAGCGCCGCCACGAACTCCTGCAGATTTCGCGAAATCGTGTTCATCTTCAGCCCGAAACGATGCGTCAGATAAATCGTAATCGGCAGCGGTGTCAGCGCTATCAATGCCAAATACCAATTCAGCGAGAAGAGATAGATTAGAATTCCAGTGAGAAAAAAGAGATTCGTTAGCAGGCTCAATAGCGTGTTGCTGAACAAATCTTGTATCCGGCTGACATCCGACATCATCCGCGACATGACCTCGCCCACTTGGTGCTTTTGATAAAACTTCAGCGAGACAAATTCCAGATGCTCGAACAACTGCGAGCGAATATCGGCGATGATGCTTCCGCCGATGTCCGCCGCAAGATAGTCGCGCAGCCACGACAACAGAAGTATCACGACATATACGGAAATCAGTACACTGGCAAAAATGGCCGCCTGCTGCCAGCGCGAAGGATCAGCCGACTGTTTGGTTAATTCGGGGATGAGTGAATCGATCAGATATTGGATACTTGCCGGCAGCGCCAATTGCAGCACTGCGATTGCCGCCATTGCCGTAAAAGCGATTAGCTCCAGCCGCCAATATGGCCGCAGGTAAGCCCAAAGCCGCCCGATACGATCCCAGCGCAGCTTCATGACGCAAATACCCCCATTGTGCGCGATCTAGGTAACGACCGCGTTTGTGAATCTCCAGGCAACGACCACCACTATCCTTTCACGCGAACTGACTTAAACCGGTCGAGCAGGCTTGTCACCAATTGGCTGTCAATTGGAGGCGTAACCCCGCGCTCCTGCTCCATGCGATAGGTGCAATATGGGTTGTCGGCACGGCATCCGGAAGCGGAAACTGAAGTCGTCGTGCAGCCGCCGCGGCAGAGCGGCAGATATTTGCAGTCGTGGCAAAATCCGGTCGCTGTGTCGCGCGTGAAACGGCGGTTATAAGCAAAGGCGTTGGGGTCGTTCCAAATCGCCGTAAATGACGAATCGCGAATGTTGCCTTCGACGAACTGTTCTTGCATCGATAGGCAACCCTTGACGTTGCCGTTGGATTCGATGCCCGCGACGCGGGTTCCGGCAAAACAGCCGAAGTACGGCACGTCTTCCCATAGTTCGGTGCCATAGCAGCCATAGTAGCCGATGTTCTCTCCGACGTCGATTGCAATCTCGTGATTGTTCTCTTTGAATTCGATCATCTTCTGCACCAGCCGCTCGTAGTTGTCCAGAGAGAGAATCAAGTTGCGATTCTCCATCATCCGTCCGGTGCTGGTTGTCATTTGGATCCGCCAAATCGGGCACTTGGCATCGATCAGTATCTTTCGCATCTCGTCGAGTTCATCGACGTTGATATTCGAGATCTGGCTTTCGGCGCAAAACGGTACTCCCTTTGCGGCCATCAGGTGCATCGCATTAATTACCTTGTCGTAGCTGTCATCGCGCTGGCGGATGTAATTGTGCGTCGCCTTCGTCCCGTCAAAACTGAATCCGACGCGCGTAAATCCGATGCGCTTGAAATCATCGACGATTTCTGGAGTCACGGCGAGTCCATTTGTGATTATGCAGGTCTTGACTCCCGCCTTCACGAAGCGTTCCGAAATCTCCCGCCAGTCTTTGCGCATCAACGGCTCGCCGCCCGAAATCGCCACAACCTGCGTACCCAGAGCAATCAATTCATCCGCGAGATTCAAAGCCTCATCGGTCGTCAACTCGTCAGGACGCTGCTTTCCCGCCGATGTCCCGCAGTGTATGCAGCGCATATTGCAGGCGAATGTTATTTCCCACACGACGGATTGCGGAAACATCTTGAACTCGGTCATATTTGCTCCTTGATGGCAGATTGCATTTTTTGTTGGCGCGAGCAGGCTATGATTTCAAGCATCGGTATCAGGTTATGCCGCCAGCCCTGACACAGTTCGTCTTCGCTCAAATTACGGTCGGCTCGCTGCGCCGGACAACCGCCGAGACAAACCGGAAGGATACTGCAACTCCGGCATTTGGCGCTCTCGAAAGCGTTGAAATTGAACAGGCGCGTAAAATTCGGGTGCTGATAATCGGGCGGTTGCATGATGGTACCCATCGAACGACTGCGATCACCGACATAGTTGAAGCAGCGATACATGTGTCCGTCCGGATCGATCAAAAACGCATTCACGCGTTGCGCCATACAGAAGGCCGATACTGGCGACGGCAGTTTCTCGATTCTGAATCCGTGCTGCAACAGCAACCGGAAATAGTCGATCTCCGCTTGTGAGAAATCGGTGGAACTGTAGCAATTGTCAGCAATGTTCGAGCACACCGTCGTTGCCGGCTCAAGTTGCCCGAAATAAACTCCGATTTTGCGCTCGAGCTTCGCCGCCTTCAATTCGAGCAGCAACTCTTCGATAAGCGATTCGTCAAACGCTTTGTCGACATTGATGCGCACACTTACCGCCAACTTTGTAGCAGCATACGTGATATTCGCTATTATCTGCTCAAAGCTCGACTTGCCGTTCTTCAACGGTCGTCGCTTGTTGTGAATGCGCGCAGGTCCATCCAGCGTCACCTGAACCATCGTTACTTTGAGCTGCACCAGCCTGTCGACCACCTCGCGCGTCAGCAGATAGCCGTTGGTGATCATTGTCGCGACATAGTGGAAATTCTTGCGCTGCCCCATTTCGATCAGCGGCGCCGTTAGATTCTCAATTACGTCCATCGCCAGCAGCGGTTCGCCGCCGTACCAGCAGAATTCAACCGAATTCAGCGCATCGGATTTCTTTTCGACGAATTCCAGAATCGCCGCCTGAACGTCATGCGACATCTTTCCTTGCTTGTTGCTCTCGAAGCAATACTCGCAGGCCATATTGCAAGCCATGGTCGGTGCGATGACCATCCCGAGCGACGCCGTATCATAGCGGCTCATGCCATGCTGGAATTTGATCGCATCATATTCGTCCGCTATGTCCGGGTAAGCAAACTTTCCGTATTCAAGCTGCTTCAACAATTCCGCCTCGGAATCGCTAAGCAACGCGGCGCTGCCCGATTGAACTAGTTTGATTGCCAGTTCCTGGTATGCTTCGTAATTCTCGGCCGTCATCACAGCGACCGCGCCCGAGCGCGCATTGTAAGCGATGTAATGCCCGTTGCGCCAGGGCTGGAAATGATTGTAATGCGATATCTTGGTCATGTTTGAGTCGGTTGATCGATCGAGCGTGGAGGGAGCAACTGGCTCCCTCCATACTCATCACCGAAAGTTATTCGGTTTCCGTGGGTACGCCATAGAGTGGCTTAATCCCGCATACGCCAGTGCATTTCAAGAAGCACTTGATCGGGCAAGCTTCAACTGTGGCATCCATGGGGTCGATCAAATAAATCATCCGACTCCCTCCTGTTGGAACGTAAGATGTGAGTTATGTGAGCGGAAGGCTCACACGTATCAACGAAATGATGATACGACAAATTCGGCGGAGCCCCTTCAATCCACGCGCTAAGGCGCCGGTACGATTCCGGCAAGAATTCTATAATTGAAAGCGAGATGCGATATGACTGTTGGAGGAGAAAATCTTCGCGGCAGACATAGCTCGACGATGATGGCAACATAACACACCAATCCAATCACAAACTTTGAGTTTGTTGTCGACCTTGACCGCAAATGAATACCAAACTTGGACGATTTTGTCAAGTAATATTTTTCGCAATCCCCTCTTTTGTTCTGTATTGTCGCGTATATCGCGAGTGCTTAGAAGGATCCTTTTCAATCGCGCCTATTGCCGCTCGACTGAAACCGTCGGAGCTACTTTCCAAAATGCGGTGTAGGTCACGCCATCGCTCCACTCGCGATCTTCACATGCCCAACCGCCGTTTGTCAATTCGACCAATCGACGAACTTCCAGATTTCTCCGCTCCTGATCCAGCTTGCTGAAAGTCTCACGCTCCGTCTCGGTCCAAGAGCGACCGTTCGCAGCGAGAAACAAATCAAAGAAGCTGTAACAACAATTTTCACTCATATCTTGGCCCTCACATGCCCCAGTTAAATACGGTCTCCAAACCACTGCCGGCAAACTGATATAGCTTCTACACCCGCAATTCAGCTTGCGTTTCGTCCGTCTGCAGACAACATTGTCGACCGATAAAGATAGGACTTTTGCCGATGGACAAAATAACATTCTTGGGACTTCTGGCCGGCACTTGCACAACCTTCTCCTTTGTGCCGCAATTGATTAAGATACTCCGCTCCCGCTCAACAGCCGACATTTCGCTCTGGATGTATATCGTTTTCTCCACCGGTATTCTCATGTGGCTAATCTATGGCCTGTTAATTAACGACGTACCGATAATTGTCGCCAACGCTGTCGCGCTGTTTATCACAATTACCATCTTGTCGCTGAAGATCAAATATCACTGATGAGCCAGACTGTCGATCCCTCCCGCATTAATCAACTAAACAGCTGCCCGATGGCGCCGGGAGCGATAATCTATTGGATGAGCCGCGACCAGCGTCTCGCCGATAACTGGGCATTGCTCTATGCACAGGAAATTGCTCTGGAACGCAAGGTGCCCCTCGGCATCATCTTTTGCCTTGTCCCGGAATTCGCAGGTGCAACGTTTCGACAATATGAATTCATGTTGCAAGGGCTCGAACAAATCGAAATGGGCTGTCGCAAGCAGCAAATCGGTTTCGCGCTGCTTCTCGGTGAACCCGAAGAAAACTTATTGCGCTATGCCGCAAAGCACCGCATCGGCGCCGTCGTCACCGATTTCACTGCCTTGCGCATCAACCGCAAATGGAAGATGACACTCGCAAAGCAACTTCCGGTTCCGCTCTTCGAAGCTGACTCTCACAACATCGTGCCTTGCCTGCAGGCATCCAATAAATTGGAATTCGCCGCCCGTACAATTCGGCCAAAGATCCATCGCCAGCTTTCGCATTATCTCACAGATTTCCCGAAATTGAAACGACACCCGATCCCATGGAGCGACTCTGATAGTCCCGTCAATTGGACTGCCGCTCGCAAGTCGCTCAAGGTCGACCGTTCGGTAGCTGAAGTCGCAACATTTGCTTCGGGAGAAAAGGCTGCTGCTAAAACACTACAGCGCTTTATCGCAAGCAAGTTGTCGCACTATGACCGCGACCGAAATCTGCCGCATCTCGACGGCCAGTCCAATCTTTCGCCCTATCTCCATTTCGGCCAAATTTCTGCGCAGCGAATTGCGCTCGAACTGCAGCGCAATGATCCCGACGCTGCGGCGCAAGAATCATTTATCGAAGAGCTAATTGTCCGGCGCGAACTCTCGGACAACTTCTGCCATTACTGCGAGCACTATGACTCCTTCGCTGGATTTCCGGCCTGGGCGCAAAAAACTCTCAACGAGCACCGCAGCGATCTGCGCCAATTCGTTTACACCCGCGAAGAATTCGAATCAGCACAAACGCACGACCAACTTTGGAACGCGGCGCAAATGGAAATGACTCTCACCGGCAAGATGCACGGCTATTTGCGCATGTATTGGGCGAAGAAAATTCTCGAATGGTCGGCTGCACCCGAAGACGCTCTCGCAACCGCGATCTACCTCAACGATCGCTACGAGCTTGATGGCCGCGACCCCAACGGTTATGCCGGCATCGCATGGAGCATCGGCGGCGTCCATGACCGCCCGTGGGCAAACCGCGAGATCTTTGGTATGGTCCGCTACATGAGTTATCAGGGCTGCGCCCGCAAGTTTGATGTTGCCGCTTACATTCGCAAACATCTGCCCGAAGGCGGCTCCGCATTATGAAAGTCTACGAAATTCGCACCGAACAATTCGTGCCGCGCCCGCTTGAGGAGGTCTTTGCTTTCTTCGAGCGGCCGGAAAACCTTGCACAGATTACTCCGGACTCACTGGGATTTGTCATCACGACACCGCAGCCAATTGAAATGAAAACCGGCGCCGTGATCGACTACACCATCAAAGTCTTCTCATTTCGCATGCGCTGGAAGACGCTGATTTCAACCTACGACCCGCCGCATTGCTTCGTCGATGAACAACTGCAAGGTCCCTACGCCATGTGGCACCACACGCACTCGTTTACTTCGGTCGAAGACGGCACAATGATCGTCGACCATGTGCGTTATGCCCTGCCATTCTGGTTTCTCGGGCGGATCGCCAATGCTGCGTTTGTGCGCCGCGACTTGGAGAAAATCTTTCGCCATCGCGAGTCGGTCATCAGCACTCTCTTCGCTCTTCATTAAGAGGACCTCGACGTCGAACAAGCATCGAAGTCATGTGAATTATTTCTCTATCAACTTGACTCCACACTTCGTAGTGTCTTCCAGATGGACTTGCTCATGCTCTCCCGCGTCCAATTCGGACTCACCATTGGCTTCCATTATATCTTCCCGCCGCTTAGCATCGGCTTGGGTTTGATCCTTGTCTTCATGGAAGGCATGTATCTCAAAACCAAAAACCCGCTCTATCATCAGATGACCCGCTTCTGGGTCAAGGTCTTCGGCCTTATCTTCGCCCTCGGCGTCGCCACCGGCATTGTCATGGAATTTCAGTTCGGCACCAATTGGTCGACTTATTCGCGCTATGTCGGCGATGTCTTCGGCAGCGCCCTCGCCGCCGAAGGCATCTTCGCTTTCTTCCTCGAATCCGGATTCCTCGCGATTCTCCTCTTTGGTTGGAATCGCGTCAGCCACACCGTCCATTTCCTTTCGACTATCATGGTCTGTCTCGGCGCGCACTTCAGCGCGGTCTGGATTGTCGTTGCCAATTCCTGGCAGCAAACTCCCGCCGGTCATCACATCGTCGGCGAGGGCATGTCCGCCCGTGCCGAGATTGTTGATTTCTGGGCAATGGTCTTTAATCCGTCGAGCGTCGACCGTATTTGGCATGTCTACATGGGTGCTTGGCAAGCCGGCGCTTTCTTCGTGCTTAGCGTTGCCGCATATTATCTGCTCAAGAACCGCCACGCGGCTTTCGCCAAATCAACTTTCAAGATCGCTCTCGTCGTTGCTGCTGTCGCTTCGGTCTTGCAACTTGTTTCCGGCCACCAAAGCGCCGTCGGTGTCGCGGCAAATCAATCGGCAAAAATGGCTGCCTTCGAAGGCCATTACGACGACTCCGGCCCCGCTCCGTTGTACCTCTTCGGTTGGGTCAACGAGGAATTAGAAAAAGTCGAATTCGGTTTGCCCATTCCCGGTATGTTGAGCTTCATGATCCACGGCGATTGGAATACTCCGGTCACCGGATTAAAATCAATTCCCGTCGACAAACGTCCGCCCGTCAACGTTGTTTTCCAAAGCTATCACGCCATGGTTGGCATCGGCTTTGCCCTCATCGCGCTGTCGTGGCTCGGACTCCTCTATTTGCGCCGCGAAAAATTATTCGCCCAACGTTGGTTGCTCAAGATTTTCGTGATTTCCGTTCTTGGTCCACAACTCGCAAATCAACTCGGCTGGTTCTCTGCCGAGGTTGGCCGCCAGCCGTACATCGTCTACAACCTGCTGCGCACCGAAGATGGACTCTCCAAATCCGTCACGAGCGGCGAAGTCATCACTTCTTTGATCATGTTCAGCCTAATCTATCTGCTCTTGTTCATTCTGTTCATATATCTGCTCAATGAGAAGATCCAGCACGGACCTTCCGAAGACGACCTCAATGTCCGGAGGCGCGCCTGATATGGCCTTCGACCTCAACACAATCTGGTTCATCCTCATCGGCGTGCTCTTCACCGGCTATGCAATCCTCGACGGCTTTGATCTCGGCGTCGGCGCGCTGCATCTTTTCACCAAGACCGATGTCGAACGCCGCACCTTCTTGAATTCCATCGGCCCTGTCTGGGACGGCAACGAGGTCTGGCTCGTCACCGCCGGCGGCGCGCTATTTGCCGCATTTCCGGAGGTCTATGCTACCGCCTTTTCAGGATTCTATCTTGCCTTGATGCTGTTGCTTTTCTGCCTGATCTTCCGAGCTGTCGCTATTGAATTTCGCAGCAAGCAGGAGATGCTCTGGTGGCGGCGCCTGTGGGATGTTTCGTTCACGGTATCAAGTGTTGTGGCTTCACTCCTAATCGGCGTTGCTCTCGGAAACATCGCCATCGGCATTCCGCTCGATGCCAACCACGAGTACATCGGCACCTTTCTCGGTATGCTCAATCCCTATTCGATTCTCGTCGGTATCACCACGCTTGCTCTGTTCATGATGCACGGCGCCATCTATGTCGTCATGAAGACCGAAGGCGGTCTTCACGACAAAGTCCGCGGTTGGATCAACAACACGATCATCTTCTTCATTATCTGCTATGCTACCACAACAATGGCGACCTTGCTCTATGTCCCGCAAATGGCGGACGTGATTAAACAGCATCCGATCCTTTTTATTGTCCCGCTGCTAAACATGCTCGCCATCGCCAATATCCCGCGCGAAATCTACCACGGTCGCGATTGGCGTGCGTTTCTGTCTTCAAGCTGTGCGATATTATTTCTGCTCGCCCTTTTCGGAATCGGTATGTTCCCGAATATGATCTTCTCGAATCCGAACCCCGCGAATTCGCTCAACATCTATAATGCCGCTTCGTCTCCAAAGACCCTGCGCATCATGCTAATCATCGCCGCCCTTGGTGTGCCGGCAGTGCTCGCTTACACTGCCAGCATCTATTGGATTTTCCGCGGCAAAGTCAAGATCGACTCTAGCAGTTACTGATCTCGACTGCCTGCTGCCTACAGCGTAAAGCCAAAAATCAAGAACGCGTCTTCTGAATTGGGATTCACAATTATCGAACCAAACACCGGCAGCGAAAACTCCTCGCTGAACTTTATCTCGCGGGACACTTTCGCACCGACATTCAAAAACACAAAATCTCTGCTGCCGTAGTACCACGGATTATCTTTGTTCCCCGGCGTCGCCCCCGCGAATAGTCCGACCGCTGTCCCATTAATCGTAATTGGATAGTTCGCTTCAAGAAAGATGCTATTCCCTCTGTCGTTGTAGACGTTCATGTATGCGGAAACCTCGATCGGAAACTTCTCCGGTCCCGTCACGATCAAACCCAATTCAATGACATGCGCACCCGGTCCGGCCGGGTCATCGTAGTTGTTATAGTTGAACAATTCGCCAAGGGAATCCGGGAAATAATAATCCGTCGCGATTGCGCACAGACTTAGCGAATTGGGAATCTTGTAGGTGTAACTCGCCCACGTATCAATCTCTTTGTACCCGCTCGAATACGATCCCCAAATTCCAAGATCAAGTCCCTTGTAGTTCAATGCCAGCGCCGGCTGAATCGCCATCGCATCGCCATAGTCGGTGCCGCGCCAGATGTATCGGCTGACAAAATCGCCCGAAGTGCTCAACGTCAGTTTGTCCGCTGCGCTCGCCGCTCTGTTGCCGGCTACGGCGATTACCATAATTAAAATCGCAGCCAAAATGATTCGATATCTATTCACTTGTTCCTCTCCTAAGGTGAAGTTCGTTTCGTTCTCCGCAAAGGAACGAATTTCAACCCGACCCAGTCAATCAAGATGCCCTCTCGGATTGTAAAGATTTCATTAATCTCGTACCGTTATGAAGTTATCTCCTCGTACGCCACCTCGCCATGCAGCGCAGCATCGAGAGTATCCTGTTCATCCGCGCTTGTGCGCACTGGAGTGATGAAGTTGATCGCCCACAACATCCCGTAAGTGAATCCAAACGCGTATATCGATGAGACGACTATCGCCGCCAGTTGTTTTAAGAAGAAATCCGATCCACCATAAATCAGTCCGTTTGCGCCCGCTGCATTAACTGCAGTCGTGCCGAGCAACCCCAGCATTATGATTCCCAGTAACCCGCCGACACCGTGAACTCCCCAGACATCAAGCGCATCATCCCAGCCCAGTCTGTTCTTCAGCGATACTGCTGCATAACAAACGATTCCCGAGACCACGCCGATTATCACCGCGCTCGTCGTCGTGACAAATCCCGCTGCGGGCGTAATCGTCGCCAATCCTGCCACCGCACCAGTTAGCAAACCTACAAACTTCGGCTTCTTCTCCAACTGCCACGCCAGGAACAGCCAAGTCGCCGCCGCAAACGACGCTGCAATATCCGTGTTTAAAAACGCCAGAGCCGTAACCGTGTCAACTTGCAATTCGCTGCCGGCATTGAAGCCATACCAGCCGAACCACAGAAGACCGGTACCCAACGCTACCAAAGGAATACTGTGTGGAACGCCACCTGTTGTTTTTCTCCGGCCTACGAACAGCACTGAAGCCAGTGCCGCGAACCCGGCTATGTTGTGAACTGCAATCCCGCCGGCAAAATCCAGCACTCCCCATTTCGCCAAAATACCGCCACCCCAAATCATGTGTACGAACGGGAAATAGACCAAAATCAGCCACGCAATCAGGAACCAAAGATAAGCCGTGAATCTCACCCGGTTGGCAAAAGCTCCTGTGATCAACGCCGGCGTGATAATCGCAAACATCATCTGATAAGCGATAAACACATACAGCGGAATCTTCCCTGCACCGTAAGGCGTCATCGGATCGATCCCCATGAAAAATGCCTGGTCGAGATTGCCGATAATCCCGCCTTCGCCCCCGGAAAAGCAGAGCGAATATCCGCAAATCCACCACAATACCGTGGTGACTCCCATCGAAACAAAACTCTGAATCATGATCGAAAGCACATTTTTGCGCCCGACCAATCCCCCATAGAAAAATGCCAGCCCGGGTGTCATTAACATCACCAGACTGGTCGCTACCAGCATAAAGCCGGTATTGCCGGTGTCAAACATCTCTTGCCTCCAATAAAAGTGCAAACCGTGCCGCTCGGCGGCTCAACTATTGAAGCCAAGAAACGTCGATTGTTCTATCCACACAATCGGGGATAGCCTGATTATCGTGTTCGTTTTTCCTTAAGTGGTAGCGATCTTGAAATGAACGCTTTGTGTAATCAGTCGAGTTCGGTGAGGCCTTCGCGAATGGCGTACTTTGTGAGTTCGGCAATACTGTGCAAATTGAGCTTGTCCATGACTTGTTTGCGATGCGATTCGATTGTCTTTGCACTGACCTGCAACTGCGCAGCTATTTCCTTCGTGGTCTTACCCTCGGCAAACATCTGCAAGACCTCTCGCTCCCGCGCACTCAATACCGCGTATGCCGACGCGTCCGCGCTCTTTGCCAGCGAAATGTAATCGTTGATCACGACATCCGCTATTTGCGGACTTAAGTAGACCTTGCCGCTGGCACACTCGCGAATCGCCGCCACCACTTCGTCAAATGCCGAGTCTTTCAACAGATATCCCCGGGCGCCCGAGCGCAAAGCCTCGATCACATAGCGACGGTCGGAATGCATCGAAAGCATAATGACTCTTGCCGTCGGTTGGTCGGCGATAATCTTGCGCGTCGCTTCGATGCCATTCAATTCCGGCATCGAGACATCCATCAAGACTACATCCGGCTTCAGCTCGTGCGCCAGCGCGACCGCGCTTTGCCCGTCGCGCGCTTCGCCGATAATCTCCATTCCCCTTTGCGGCTCGATCATCGATCGCAACCCGTCGCGGAATAGCTTGTGATCGTCCACCAGAAGCAAGCGCAACTTCATCACAGTTTCCTTCTCATTTCAATGGCACCGACACCGTCACGCGTGTCCCTTTTCCGGGCTCCGAATCTATCGTAATCCCGCCGCCCAAATGTTTCAATCGCTCGCGTATGCTGAACAATCCGAATCCACCGTTCGTGGCGTCAATTCCGCACGCGCTGACATCAAACCCAATCCCGTCGTCACTAACGACCACTTCCAGACAATTCTCCGCTCGCGTCAGTCTCATTCGGATCGTCTTCGCTTGTGCATGCTTAACAGCATTGGTCAATATCTCCTGCACTGACTTGAACACGAATACTCCGATTGCATCCGGCAGCTTACCGTTCAGCGGCTGCGCATCGACGGTGACATTGAGGTGATGCTTCTTAGCAAACTGTTCCCCCAGCCATTCGAGCGATGGTCCCAGCCCCAGCTCATACAAAACCGGCGGGCTAATCTCAAATGTTAAAGTCCGCGTATACTTGATTGTCTGATCAAGTAATCGCGAGATTTCCGACAGACTCTGCTCGAATCCGCAGAAAACTGCATCGCCGCTAAATCCTGCGATCTTCGCCCTAATGTACGCCAGCGACTGCCCGATATGGTCGTGAAGATCCGAAGCGATATCCCTCCGCTCCCGCGCCTCCGTCAACGACAGTTCAGCGGCAACTTTTCTCAACTGTCGCTGATAAGTCTCAATCTCCCGTTGCGCGCGCTGATAATCGTCGATCTGTCGGCTCAATGCTGCATTGGCTTTGCGCAGTTCGAGCGTCCGGTCGTTTACCAGCCGTTCAAGATTATCGTGCGCCAGCTTGATTTCGTCCATAGCACTGCGATGCTCAAGATAATTTCTTAGCATTTCCGCCAGCGAATCGATCAGCTCGCGCTCTTCTGCTAAGAACGGCCCTTCAACTAATTGCGGGCGTTCTTCCAGATAACAAACCTCGATCGTGCCCGGTTCTTTTCCGCGCATTTGAATCTCGGCAGCTTGCATCCAGGGTGTTACGCGGAAGCCAGCCGTCGTCGCGATGAGTCCGTTAACAGCAATTTTCGCGCCCGTCACTTCCGGATACTGCCACGCCGGCGGCAGGTATTCAACCAGCTCTGCCAGCAACTCGCCTATCGGCTTGTTGTCATTTTGCAGCAGACGCGCTGTTTTGTGAAGCGCCGTCAGTTCTTTGATGCGTTCGCTAAGAACAAATTGGAGAATGCTCGTGGTGTCGCACTTTTGCATAGCGGCCTGACGAAATTCCTGCGGAATGGTGTAGCGCCTGAACTTTGTCCCCTTCGTCACACTTCATGCGGAGACAAAAGAAAGGGCGCCGCGGTTTCCCACGGCGCCCTGGTAAGAATACCTTACACGTTTACCTTGCTCGGCGGTTGACTCGGCAGATCGGCAGCCGCACGGCCGGCTTCGGCTGTTGCCAAAGCTGCCATCACGACAACCTGATCGACGTCGTTCGAGCGATGCAGAACATGGACGGGCTTCTTCATGCCCATCAGAATCGGTCCGATCGCTTCTGCGCCGCCAAGCTTGATCATCAGCTTGTAAGCGATATTCGCCGACTGCAAGTCCGGAAAGATCAAGACATTCGCCTGTTCCTGTAACTTGCTGAACGGGAAATTCGAGCGCAGGATATTAATATCCGTCGCGGTATCGGCCTGCATCTCGCCTTCGACAACCATATCTGGATAGTCGCGATGGAGAATATTGACCGCGTCTTGTACTTTCGACACATACGGATGTTTCACCGAACCGAAGTTCGAGAACGAAAGCAGGGCGATCTTCGGCGCAATGCCAAAGCGCCGTGCCGCTTCAGCGCAGCAGAGCGTAATCTCGACCAGCTGGTCGGCGGTCGGCTCGATATTCACCGTAGTATCGCTGAAGAAGTACAGCTTATTCTTGATGATCAGAACAAACAGTCCGCTCACAATCGAGAGGTCCTCGCGCTTGCCAATAATCTCCAGCGCCGGACGAATCGTCTCCGGATACTGCTGCGTGACTCCGGCCAAAAACGCGTCGCCGTCGCCCATGTGCACCATCATGGCACCGAAGTAGTTCGGATTGCGCATTGTGAACTTGGCGTCGTCAAGCGTCACACCCTTCTTATGCCGCAAGCGGAAGAACTCTTTCACGTACTTGTCGTAGTTTGGCGACGAATGCGGATGAACAATCTCGATACCGGCGAGATCAATATCATTCTCGGCGGCAACCGCGCGGACTTCCGCTTCCTGTCCCAGTACAATCGGCTGCGCGAATCCTTCGTGGTTCACGATCATCGCTGCACGCAACACGCGGGCCGATGTGCCTTCGCTGAACACGACGCGCTTCGGAGCTTTCTTGGCGCGGTCGATCAGCATCGTGCGAATTTCGCGGCCCAAACCGAGGCGGTGCTCAAGTTCGTGCTTATACTCTTCGATATCGATCGTCTTGCGCGCCACGCCCGATTCCATCGCTGCTTTCGCAACGGCGGCGGCTTCCCAAATCAGCACGCGCGGATCAAACGGTTTGGGTATGATATACTCGCGGCTGAACTTGAAGCTCGTCACGCCATAAGCGCGCGCCACTGAATCCGGTACATCTTCCTTGGCCAAATTCGCCAGCGCCTTGACCGCGCCGACTTTCATCTCTTCGTTGATCGCCGAGGCCATAACATCCAAAGCGCCGCGGAATATGAACGGGAATCCGAGCACGTTGTTGACCTGGTTGGGATAATCGCTTCGGCCGGTCGCCATGATCAAGTCTTTGCGAACAGAAACCGCATCCGGATAAGTAATTTCCGGATCCGGATTCGCCATGGCAAAAATAATCGGGTCTTTCGCCATCGACTTGACCATCGCTTTGGTGACGACGTCTTTCGCCGACACGCCGACGAATACGTCGGCATCGACCATGGCTTGCTCCAGCGTGTGAATATCCGTCTTGCGGACGAATTGTTGCTTGTACTGGTTCCACTTGGGGTCGCGACCTTCGTACATGACGCCCTTGGAATCGACCATCAGGACGTTTTCCAGTTTTACGCCGAGCGATAAATACAACTTGGCGCAAGCAATACCCGCAGCGCCGGCGCCGGAAAACACGACGCGGATCTTGCCGATATCTTTGCCGCACAACTCGAGCGCGTTTAACAACGCCGCCGCCGAGATGATTGCGGTGCCATGCTGGTCATCGTGGAAAACTGGAATATTGAGCGTCTTCTTCAGCTCTTCCTCGATCATGAAACACTCGGGCGCCTTGATGTCCTCAAGATTGATGCCGCCGAATGTCGGTTCGAGAATCTGGCAAGTGCGGATCACCTCGAGTGGATCTTTCGTGTTCAACTCGATGTCGAACACGTCGATATCCGCAAATCTCTTGAAGAGCACGCCTTTGCCTTCCATGACCGGCTTGCCGGCCAGTGCGCCGATATCACCCAGTCCCAGCACTGCCGTACCGTTGCTGATGACGGCAACGAGATTGCCTTTCGCAGTGTACAGGTAGGCATCGGCTGGGTTCTTTTCGATTTCAAGGCAGGGCAACGCCACACCCGGTGTGTAGGCGAGCGCCAGATCTCGCTGGGTCACGCAAGGCTTCGTCGGTGTTACCTCGATCTTGCCTTTGCGCCCCATCGAGTGGTATTGTAGGGCTTCTTCTTTCTTTATCACTTTATCTTCTCCCAAAACGGGTTTCGTTAATCACTTAAATATAGTATTCTTTCCGGAGGGAGCCACAATAATTTGCGGACTTAGACGTAAATTTTGTGCAAAATTTCACAATCTCCCCGTATTGGATATTAGCGGAAAACCTGTTGCAACTTAAGCTTTTAGTGTGCATTTTGTCTTATCTTAACCGGCCTCGGCCAGGGAGTAACATTGAGCAAATCCGAACGTGCCGGTAAAAATCCGACCGCTGACATTCAGATTCTTTCCGAGATCAAGGGTAACTTCGGGGGTGATTTCCCGGCGCAGAAACTAGAAAGCCTCAAACGCACCGCCGCTGCGATAATCTCCCAGACCGCAGCATTGGTTGACTACCACGAATCACTTTGCTACCTGCGCGCTTTCCCGGACAATGCCAAAATCCTCGAACTTGTCGAATCAGAGCTTGACGGATTTCTCGAACGCGTCGAAGAACTGTCAAAATCCGAACGCACAAAGCTTGCTGAAACCGGCGTGGTCGGCAGCGAGTTGAACCACCCCTACGGCTATTACATGACGCGCTGGATGTTGAAGAAATTCCCCGGCTGCATCGATCTGAATTGGGACGAATACGAGAAACTCGAGCATGACCATATTCTGGATTTATTGCCAGTACTGCTGACCCATTGCGAAAATGACGCCGTCGACGACCCGCGGCTGCCATTGACTGATATAATCGCTGCCGAAACTGAAACGCGCGGCATCAGCAAGCTCGACTGGTTCATGAAGCTATTCGAACGTCTCGCAAAGGATGAACCGCTCAAGCGGCTGATCTTTGATAAGCTGGAATTGCCGCAAACCATCAATGTCGCCAACCATCCCTTTGCACGCACAAATGTCAAAATGCCTGTCCGCGATATTTTCTATCAGCATGAACCGCTCAAGAAGGAATATCCCGATTTGCGCAAATCCGCGCGCAAGCTCGATCTCAAGCCCAAAGTTCTCGCCCGCAAGGAAGCGGAAGCCGTCGTTGACATGCATAAGATGGCGATGATCATGCGCCATCGCGAACTCTGGCCTTTGACTTTTGCCAATCTCGACGAAGTTCATGCGACTCCAATCGGCCGCGGCATGACGATCTATATCATGGGAATGATGCCGGAATGGCGGCTGCCGCTTGAATCAAATTACGCCGCCTTGCTGGTGCGAAACGGTGTCCCGATCGGCTACGGCATCGGCGCCATGGTCTTCGAGCGCATCGAACTCGCGATCAATATCTTCGAAACCTTCCGCCGTAGCGAAGCTGGCTTTATCTTCGGCAAGTTCGCCCAACTCTTCCACCAGATGTTCGGTTGCAGTTACATGATGCTGCGCAAATACCAGGTCGGCTACGAAAATCCGGAAGGACTCGATTCCGGCGCCTATTGGTTCTACTACAAACTAGGGTTTCGCACCATCGACCCGGAATTACGTGAACTCGCTGAACTCGAAGCGAAGAAAGTTGCCGCTGACAAGAATTACCGTACGCCGCCGGCAACTCTCAAGAAGCTTGCCGACTCCGATCTCTGCATCGACCTCAAACGCCCCGGCGAGCACACCGACCGCGATGTCAGCCTTGGCAGGATTTCGCTTGAGCAATCTCGTCTGATTGCATCGCTCTTCGAAGGCGACCGCGACCGCGCCGAACGCGAGGCTCCGGCCCTCGCCCGTAAGACACTCGTAGTGCGCTCAACCGAGGGGTGGCCGCCATCCGAAAGGCTGTGGTTCAACCGTCTCGCTTTGTTTGCTCTAAGCCTCCCACACTTGGAGGAGTGGGTGACCAGAGACAAACAGAACCTCGTCGAGGTTATGCGCATGAAAGGCGCCCTGCGCGAACAGGACTACGTCAAGGCCCTCCGCGAGCACCGCAAACTCGCCGAAGCTATCGGAGAAATGCTGGCTGAATAATCAAATAGGCTCGTAGACCGGTTTTCCCTCTCCCGCTGGGTGGGGGTGAGGGACTTGAAACCAACTAATTGACAATTCCCCCCAATTCATTAAATTGCACCGCCTAAATCTCCGGCCCGGTCTGCCGAAACTAACAAACAAGCGACCGGAACCCGCTCGTAGATTTTGCGTTAGATTAGACGAAGGATGAAGTAATGACAATCGATCGTAACAAATACATGAAGCCCGAATCTGCCGGCGGAAGCGCCCCGTCTGCTGCTAAACCATTACCATCTATTGTCTTGACCGCACCGGCAATCGCCGAAATCCGCCGCCGTATTTCGCTTGACCCCTCAAATCAAGGCAAGAAACTTCGCCTTTGGGTCGAAGCTGGCGGCTGCTCTGGACTTTCTTACGAGATGGAATTTGTCGCAGATAAGAAAGACGGCGATGTCGAGTTCACTTTCGACGGTGTTATCGTCCTTGTCGATGGCCGCTCGATGCCCTATATCAACGGCATGACTCTCGACTACTCCGACAAAATGGTCAACGGCGGATTCCAATTCTCCAATCCCAAAGCCAAACGTTCGTGCGGCTGCGGTACTTCGTTCTCCGTATAATCAGTAATGGAACTCCTCGAACTTAAAGACTTCTCCGATGGTGGGGCTTTCTTTGAAGACGACTTCGACAAGAAATTCAAAGCCTTCGACTGGACCAAGTTCAACGACAAGTCCGTGCGGATTTCTCCCTGCGGCCTCGAACTTATTCCAGCCTGGGTGCATCTACTCATAGGTATCGAACTCTCCCGGCATGCGCGCAAAATTTTTTTTGGTGATTCCGGCCAACCCAAGCGCATATTCAAGCGGGACGAAAATAAGAAGGAAGACGAACAGGTAAGTCATGGGTCATAAGATCACGTTTTTGCCGCATAACCTCACAGTCGAAGCCGACAATGACGAGACAATTCTCGAAGTGGCAATGGCGAACGAAATCGAACTTGAACACAATTGCGGCGGCAATTGCTGCTGCACCACCTGCCATATCATCGTCCGCGAAGGCGAACAAAACCTTTCGCCGATGGAAGAAGAAGAAGAAGACCGCCTCGAAGAGTGCGCGGAACTGACTCCGACTTCCCGTCTCGGCTGCCAATGTAAAATTCACGGCGACGTCATGATTGAAATTCCCGAACGCGATCCGTTCAAGCTGGATGGCCTCGAGGAATTGGAAGGTTACGGCAACGAGCTGTTGAGCTCCGAACAATGAGAAAAATCTATGATGTTGTCACCGTCGGCGCCGGACCGATCGGACTCTACGCTTCATTTTGGGGCGTCGACAAAAAACTATCCGTCGCTGTCGTCGATGCGCTCCCTTATGTCGGCGGCCAATTAACCGCGCTCTATCCGCAGAAGTTCATTTTCGATGTCGCCGGCTATCCCAAAGTCACAGCCTCGCAATTAGTCGATGAACTCTTCCGCCAGGTCACGCAGCACGAGGTCCCAGTCCTTGTAAACTTCAAAGTCGTTGAAATGCTGCGCGAGCCCGAAGGCGAATACAAACTCACTGCCGAGGATGGCCGCTACATCCACGCCAAGTATGTCCTTATCGCTGCCGGCGCCGGTATGATCTCGCCGCGCAAACTTGAACTCGATGGCTCCGACAACTACATCGGCAAGGGCTTTGAATATGTCGTAAAGAACGTCGAGGACTATCGCGGCAAACGCGTGCTCGTCATCGGCGGTGGCGACACCGCGCTCGATTGGGCAAATTTCTTCACGGGTATATCCACAGAAGTTACACTCATCCACCGCAGCACAAAATTCGTCGGCTTCGAAGGCTCACTCAAGCGTCTGCTAAAAACGAATTGCCGTCTCCTGACCGACACAAAGATTCTCGCGATCAAAGGCGACCCCGAAGTCACCGGTGCTACCGTCACGAATATCAAGGACAACGCCGTCACCGAACTTGTCGTCGACCGCATTCTCGGTTGCATCGGCTTCACTCCAAAGTTGGGATTCTTGAAGGAACACGGCTTCGAAATCGCCGACGGTTCGATTCGTGCCGACAAATTCATGCGCACCAGCGTCGAGAACATCTACGCGATCGGCGATATCAGCAATCATCCCGGCCGCATCAAGTTAATCTCGACCGGCTTCGGCAATGTCCAAATCGCATTGAATCATATCGCTTCGTTAGTGCACGAGACCTCCGAGGACGAAACCCTCGCCTCGCTCGAATCCAAAGCCGACCACACCAAGCACTAATTTCCTCTATCGCCAAATTACCGTACGGGCGCGTTCTGCGCGCCCGCTTTTTCGGTAGGACAGACATTCCTGTCTGCTACGAAAATCGACTCCCCCGTAGGGGCGCGGTTTGCGCGCCCGCTTGTCCTGCACCTTTACCCCACCGAACCGGTGGGCCAATTGTTCCGAGCGGCAAATCTAAACCTCGTAGGTCGCCCCCCCCCAATTGTCCGCTCTCTCCAAAACAAATCACTTCGAGAGGTTTCGACATCCCTAGTTTCATTAGCTCGTACTCCATCTGCTGCCTCGTACCCCACCGGGCCGGTGGCCAATGATCCCGGGCGGCAAAGCTCAGCTTATTAATGAATTTCCGGGTTTGGCGAATCGACAATTAACGATAAAAATATATTGACAAACGATAAATCGGGAGTATATTGACACCACTTATGAAAAGAAGCTCAACCATCTTCCTGCAGGCTGTCATAGTCGCCCTCGGAATCGGCGCTCTTGCCCTGTTGCTCTGGGAACCCCACATCGAGGGCAGGAATGCGCACTCCACGCTCTTTCAAATCTATTTCAACGACCCCTTTTTGGCCTATGCGTATACCGGATCCATCGCATTTTTCGTAGCGCTGTATCAGGCGTTCAGGGTGTTGGGCTACGTCCGACAAGACAAGACATTCTCGCAGACGACCGTGAACGCTTTGCGGATCATAAAATATTGCGCGTTCACCATTATCGGTTTTGTCCTCGGTGCTGTTGCCTACCTAATGATAATTCGCCCCGACGATGACATTGCCGGCGGAGTTTTCATCGGCATCCTCATTACTTTCGGCTCGACTGTTATTGCAACTGCGGCAGCGGTGTTTGAAAAGACCCTGCAAACTGCCGTCGATATCAAGTCCGAAAACGATTTGACCGTCTAGCAGTATGCCGATCATCATTAACATCGATGTCATGTTGGCGAAGCGGAAAATGAGCGTCACCGAGCTTGCCGAAAAAGTCGGCATCACCATGGCCAACATTTCTGTCCTAAAAAACGGCAAGGCAAAAGCCATCCGCTTTTCAACATTAGAGGCTATCTGCAAGGCCCTCGACTGCCAGCCCGGTGATATTCTCGAGTACAAATAGACATCGCGAAAACAAAAAAGGGACACAGTCTCCCGTGTCCCTCGTCGATTCAAATATGAAGAAGTGGAGCCCCTACTGCCCCGCAAGCGGCGAAGGTAATACCGGCGGCTTTTTCACCTTGCTGTCGATCTTCTTCAATTCCATCTCTTCGATCAACAGCGACGGCGTCACAATCGTCGCCGGCATCTCGTAATCGTTCCCGATCAGATAATTGTAGACGTAGCGGCTGTTGTCGGTCATCACGATATCACGCAGTATCCGCACGTTGACGTCGGTAAACTGCAAACCGCGAATCGGCTCCTCGCGCCCGTCGGCATAGACGCGCGTGATTTCATACGGCTCGGTCACGCCGCCATCGCCGCCGCCGCCGAGCTGTTGCCCGAACATCTGAAACCCGCCGCTCGCAGTACTCATGTCGCGAATCTTCGTGATCATGATTCCGTACGGCAAATCGATATCCTTACACATCGCGATCAGATTCTTCTTCAGCTTGTCGGGTGTGATCTTATCGGTCGACTCGAAGATCAAATTCGACGGCTTTGCAGTGACCGCTTTGCTCACTGCGCCGCGTCCGCTGCCGTTGGATTCCTTGATCTTCTTGGTTGGCGCGGTCGCGATCAGGAAATTCACCAGCTTTCCGTTCTCGACCAAGGTCGTGCGCTTCGGCGGATTGCCGGCGTCGTCAACTTCGTAACTCCCGATCAACGGCGTGTCTCCGACCTTTTCGAGTATTGGATCGTTGTAGACATTCATCGTCATTGGCAGGACGCGGCGATTAAGCTTGTTCGCAAAATCGGAGCCGTCACCCATCATCGAATTCATCTGGTCGTTTTCGTACATCGGTCCCGGCAGGTTGGAAACATTGCGCGAGAACAACTGCCGTAGGAATTCGCCGGCAGCCTCGCCCGAGAATAACACCGGTCCGATGTAGTCCTCGAGTGTATCCGCTTTGATCATCTGGTTCATCTTCTCGGCGTTCTTCTTCGCCCAGGCAACTAATTCAGCGAGGGCAGGCAGTTGTTTGATGTCCTTAACGATAATCCGGTCCGAATTGACAACGTCCTCGCCGTCAGCCGAACGCCCCGCCATCGACAGGCTCAATCCATAGATCCGGTCACCGCGCAAGGTTTGCGTGCCTTCCGAGTTGACCAGATACTGGTTCACCACCGATGCCGTCACGTTCAATTCCGATGTAATGATTTCCGGATACGTGCGAAACACTTCCGAAACCGGCTTTGCCAATTCCTCAAAGAAATCGGCATCGATATCGAACTCTTCCGGCTTGTCGAGAAATCTGTTCGCCGCGAACTTGATACGATCATCCGGCCGGTCATTGATCACGCGCGATTGCAGATACGCACGTTTCTTCGACAGCGATTCGAGCGCCGCCTTGTAGACCTGGTCGGTCGCGAGATAGACATCATTGCGAATCGCATCATAGTCGTCATCGACCGGCAGCGCCGCAAAGTCCGGTCCCATTCCCGAAAACCCGGAAACGAAATTCGAATTGTCGAGTTGATAATTTCCGACCCGTAGATCAGTAGTCAGATAGCGGCTGCGCTCCAGTTGCGAACGCAGGAGCTGCCCGAGACTGGCGGTGATTTCCAGTTGCTGGACATCATCAATGGTATAGCTGATAAAATACGGCCGCTCCAGTTTCTCCATCACCAACTGTGACATGTTGCGCTGGATTTCGTCGCCGAGGACTTTGAAGAACAGTTCACTGCGCGCATCCGCAAGTACATTTGCGAACGCCGTCAAGCACATGATGCCGACCGCGAGTATCGAAAACAGGTCTCTTGATTTACGCATACTTAGTTCCCTCCCTGTCCCGCTTCGCTGGTCTTGATCGGCTTGTACGGCGGCGGCAAAAGCGGTGGCTTTTCCTGCTCCTTGAATTTCTTCTCGACCTCAAGCTCAGAAACCAAAAGGCTCGGCGCGGTCGCCGATACTGGCACCCAGCCCGATTCGGCACCGCAAGTGCCGTTGAAGATTTCGTAGTCGTTGCCCGTTGCAATGATCCGCGCAAAACTCGACAGCGGCGTGCCGACTATGTCGACCCCGCGAATCGCCTCGTTCGGGCGGCCATCAGTGTAGCACTTGTAGACCAAGAGCGGAATGACCTTGAACGACTGCGGGCCAAACCGCGTCGTCGTCGTGAATCCGCCGGAGATATCGTAGAAAATCAATCCGTACGGCTTGCCCTGCTTCCGGCATTCATCTTTGAGCATGGAGACCAGCGTCTCAAACGGATACTCCTTGGATGATTTGACCATCAAGTTTCCCTGCCGCGCGACGGCATCCATACCAGCCTGTTTACGGCCGTGCGCATTTGAGTTCGGAAATCCTTTTACCGGCGAGCGCGACAACAGGAAATTCCGTAATACGCCCTTCTCAACAACCGTCACCGGCGCGGTTTTCACACCCTCGTCGTCATACAAGTAATGTCCGCGCAGAAAGATTCCATTGAAATCTGCCAACGTCGGATCGTCATACACATCGATAAACTCCGGCAGGATCTTCTCGCCGACCTTCTTTGCGAAAGTCTGGCCTTCCATTTCCGACTTCTGACGATGTCCCTCGATCCGGTGCCCGAATATCTCGTGGAAATAAACGCCCGCCGCGCGATTGACCAGTATTGCCGGTCCGGCATACGGCTCCGCCAGCGGCGCTTTAAGCAGAGCATCCAGTTCAGCGATCAGGCGCTGAATCGTCGCAATTATCAACTCATCACCCGGCAAATTCGCCGGATCGGAAGCGTCAAAACTTTCGTAGCGGCTGATGCGCATCCCATCCGAGGCCGTCCCTTCGCAGCGAACGAATAATCGCGCGTAGGACTGGCCCGATTGAATCATCGAACCTTCGCTTGAAACGAAGTAGCGGTTGTCGTTGGTCAGTTGAAGTTCCAGACTCGATTGCTCGACAAAGCTGTATTCCTTGAACAGAGCGCTCATTTCACGCAGGCGGCTCTTCCACATCTCGGCATCGAGCACTGCGGCAACAGTTGGGCCGATGTAATTCTCCGGCTTCTCGCGTGAGAAATCGGCCGCCGTGTCTTCCTGCTCCACCATGACTTCCTGATTCGTCTTGATCTTGGTGTATTGCTGCAGCGCGGATTTGTACTTTTGATCGGTCGCATTCCAAATTACCGTCCGGATAGCCTTTTCGTCGTCGCTCAATGGCAACTCCGGCGATTGCGTAAAGTTGAAATCGAATCCGAAACCGCCGCGGATTTCGCGCGTGTTGTCGAGATCGTAACTGCCGACGCGCAGGTCGATGTCGAGCACGCGGCTGCGGCTATCGTCTTCCTTGGAAAGCGCGCCGTATGACGCAGTCAGCGCATGACGGTCAGTATCTGTGACGTGGTAGGCAAGGTAGTAGACCGGTACAGTGTCGGCCTTTGCCAAAGCAGCGAACGAGCGATCCAGCTCGGTCTTCATGGCATTCAGCACCGGCGCTGGTTGCGCCGCAAGCAATGGAAGTGAGCAGACCGCAATTGCTAACAAACACACGCCGGCTGCCCATGGAAATCGATTCATCAAGCCTCCTGAAAATGGCTTTGAGTTTCAAATTCTTCGACGCCCTCATGGCGCCAATTCGTATGGCTATTGTACGTCGCTACCGCCCGGTTCGCCGAACCGGATGTAATCGTTCAATAGACTGATTGGTTGATGATAAGTAATTGAACCGCGGTCGCCTATCGATAAAATCGCTGGTACCCGGCGCTACTTGGGGTAGCTTCCGGTCATCTTTGCGAGGAAACGATGGACCCGGTGCACTACACCGGTATCGGGAAGAAACATCATCGGACAATGCCCTTCGATGTACTTGATGCGGTGTTCCTTACAAAACGATACGGCATTGGCGCTGACAGCACCTTTACCGGCAGAACGATAAAACCAAACTGACTTTACGCCGGCTTCCAGGCACTGCTGCATAACGTCTTCCGATACGGCTGGCGGCGTCATCAGAAGCACCGCTTCGACTGGAGGCGTAATCTCCTTGAGATCGTTGTAACAATGGCGTTCCTCCACCATCGATATCAGAGGATTGACTGGAACAACGTCATAATTACGCTTAACGAGTTCGCGAAACAAAACGCGGCTGAAATCACGCGGGTCGCGAGAAACGCCCAAGACGGCGATGCGATTATGTGAGAGGAAATCTTGAACGTGCTTTAGTTCGGTCATAATGCCTCCCGAAACCGCCAAAGCGGCATGTGCAGAGTGTCTTCACCTTACCAATAGTGGTGGAACTTGTCAAGTATTACTTTGTGCTTGAAAAATCGGCACTAATCGCGTATCTAATCGAGGGCTAAGTTGCTCTCCGAAATTGATTTTGGCGATTTATCGGTTTACCGGAAATGGCCGCATAAGGAACTCAAATGCCGTGTAACAGCGTTGTAGAACTTATTCAGATCATCATCGACGACCGCGATCGTCTTAAGCACTACCAGTTTGTCAAGAAATCATGCGGACAGGGCGTCGGTAACAATACTCTGCTGTTGGATATCCTCAAAGGCATGAGTATCGAAGAGCTATTGGAAGTCGATCCCGAGTCGTTTCTGGCCGTCGATCGCACCGAAGATGAAGTGCTCGAATTCCTGCGCCTCAAGCATCTGTTCGCCGTTCAGGCGACTCTTGAAGTCCTCACCGGGCGCTCAACCGGCGGCAAGGGACATCCCTGTGCTGTCGCCGATGTTGCTTACGACGGCGACGAAACCATCATGAACGCCGAGATCGATGTCGATGTCATCACCGAGCAGATTGCTGCCTGCGCCGGCTGCAAAGGCGGATGCGGCCAACCGATCAAATCTTAGAACTCGCATTTTTCTTCCCTCCTTTCAAACAACCGCTTATATATTGAGTTCATGAAGAAGCTCATCATTCTCATAACCGTTCTTGCAGCGGCAGGAATCGTCTATTGGATTGTCTCGGGTGATAAGCTTGAAAATTATTACGAAGAAGCCGAGTCCCCTACAGCAAACCGCGTTCAGACCGCAGCCGACAGCTACCGACTCCTAGTCGGCAAGAAATTCCCGAATACCGGGTTGATCTCAACTGACGGCCAGGCAGTCGCAACCGGTGACTTGCTCGCAAACGGCAAAGTGATTCTCTTTCTCGACCCGGGCTGCAGCAATTGCGAAGCCATGACCGACAAGTGGACTGCATTGCTTGGCAAGAAGCTGATTCCTCCGGACGTCGTGATCGGAATCTGCTTCGCAGCTCCGGCCGAAGCCGCCAAATACCACGACGAGCGCCGCCTCAATTTCCCGCTCTATTGCGACACGCTCCAGTATTTTGTCAAGCATCATGAGTTGTACGAATTCCCGCTGCAGCTGGTCGTCGGGCAATCGTTGACTATCTATGAGTCAACCTATGACCCGAAGAAGCAGGTCTTCGCCGATCAACTCGAACGCTGGCTCAAGAACTAATTTCCGCACAAAAAATTGAGACCCGGGAGGGGATCCCGGGTCTCTCAGGCAGAAAGCGCATCAGGTGTGAAAACACCTACAGGGGAGGCTTTTCAAAGGGCCGTTAGGCGTGCAGTAACTTGAACACCGTGTCGGAATCAAGTTGGCCCTGTGCCGAAGCTGCCTGCTCGGCATTGTACTGCACCATATACTTGAGAGTTCTCGCCTCGGCAGCGGCTGCCGCTCCGTCATGTATCGCCGTTTCAGCGGGACTTTGGGAAGCGATATCGAAGGTCTGCACGGTCGTCTCGTACTCGCTGCGCGAGTTGATTTCGATATCAATCTTGGCTTCAGTCAGAATCCGTAATTGATCTTCCAAATCGCGAACCGTCTCTTTTGCACCATCCGCTGTCGAGACATCTTTGTCCGGCAGCGGCTGGATGTTCGCGACCGATTCGCTCGAACCATCGAACAGCTTGTTCTGTTCATAGCTCGCTTGCTGCACGGCCTGGTTGTACGCCCCCGACAATCGGCTGAATTGACTTTGGAATTCCTTCCCATTGTCGGGCGTATTGACAACCGGATCAGAGGCCTCCACCGCGAGATTGCGCATCTCCTTGACCCGCTCAAAGAGATCCGAAAGCGCGCCTTCCGCGGTCTTGGTGCGATTTACCTGCAGCTCGAGTTTCTTGATCCGCTCGGTCAAGGACCCGATCTGCGAACGCAATTGCTCGGAAACCGCCAGTTCCAGCGGAGCTTCAGACTCCGCATCCGACTCCTGGGACGCAGACAGGTGCGACATCGTCTTGGAGATACTGCGTTGTATCAGCGAGATGTTGCGAACCGTGTTCATGCCTGCATTTCCGCCCTGGACTGTCGTCACTTCGATCTCCTTGCCTTCTCCTCGGTCTGATATCAAGCAACCCGCTTGCCACGGGCGGCTTCAGCAGGGCCGGCGCCGCCCAACTCTCTGCCTGCCAGAATGTTGATACCGGGAAAATCTCAATCGTTCACTATTTCCGCATTTCGTTTCGAAGAGAAACTGGGGAGCCCGCACCATACCATCGCCCGGTTTTCCCATAACCGACTTTCTGCGCGCCCTTCGCGATGACTGTTCACAATTGGAATCGTGCCAACACTATCGGCATCAGCCTATAGTTGGCGCTGGGAAATATCCGCTAAGGTGCTGTCCCCCAAGCGAGACTTCGGCGGTATGAGTTTTGCTCTCTGGAGTACGGAGTATTGTGCCAACTCAACAGTGTGTAGGGGATTGAAACGCCGTCAATGAGCGCTAATATCAGAAATACTTTCCAGACGATCGCCGACCTCAAGGCGCGAATTGAACGCGTCTCGAGCCCGGTTCAACCGGTGCAGTTTGATTCCGACGGAATCAACGACGCCGTCGATCATGAAAGCTACGTCCACAACTTGACCCTGGCTCTTGCCGGTGATGCCGGTAGCGTCGAGAATTCGACGCCAGTTGCGGGTATGCGGATGCTGGCTTATATGCAGCAAGAAGGCGTATTCGGTATTTCGCCGCACGGGCGTTACCACTCGGTCATTGATTTCATCAAGATGAAGTGTTTTGAATACGAGCTCGAACAAAGACCATTCAACGTCGACGAGTTCCTGCAGGAAACAGAAACCGCCATCTACAATATACTCGCCCGCGGCAATTCATCGCAGATCGCCAAATCGCTTCTGCACGCCGCCGAATCAGTCAACCAATTCCGCAATCAACTCGCGCGTTCATCCGAGCAATCCCCCGACTTTTCTTGATTCTTCTAAATTTTGAGAGTATTGAATAAGAAGCTTGCCGCAGCTATCTGACGACGATGAACTTGTCACCGATGCGGTCTTGATCGAAAATCACATAATAAAGAAAGACACCCGATCCCAGCCGCTCGCCCGAACGATTCAGCACATTCCATTTGTAGTCGCCGCCGAGATTCTCCGCCTCGTAGACTTTGTCCCCGGATGGCGTGTACACCTCCAGGCGCGAGCCTTCGGGGAGATTATGAAAAGTAATCTCGCCGTCAAGATACGAAAACGGATTCGGCGAAACAAAGATCGGCGAGCTTACCGTAAAACTCGCAGTCTCCGAATATCCACCGCCGGCGATTTTCGCCCGCCAATAATAGGTCGACTCGTTTTCCAGCGGCCTCTGCGGTACCCATTCTGCCGCACCACCGAAACCGGCTACGCTGCCTGCCTCGTAAATCTCATGGAACTGCGAATCAGAAGAAACTTCAAACAGGCACGCCACCGTGTCGGGGCTGTTGGTCCAGCTTATCCTAAATGTCGGCGCCGAAGTCATCTCCTCCGAACCGTGCGCAGGCGATACCAACTTGGCGTAGTAGGTTACTTCAAGCACGGCGTCGAGATGCACGAACTTGCGCGCCGTCGACCAATCGCTGTAGGCCGATCCGTCGAATGCCCGCACTGTCCACCAGTACGGTTTATTGTGCAAATATGATCCGGTCGTGTAATAGGTCGTATACGGCTCCGTCTGCGGACGCCCGTTTGATATCTCAACCTGCTTTGACAGTATCGAATCAGAAAACACGCGGAAGCTGTAATAAATCGGATCCCCATCCAAATCTACCGAGTTGTTCGTCATCAGCATGATCGGCTCCCCGACAATGCTCTGATTATTCGTCGGCGTCAGCAGCACCGGAACGGTCGGCGGCGAGTTTGCCGTAAGCACAACGCGAAAATCGGCCGCCGTCATGTAATTCGACCACGCCAGTCCATCATAAGCCCGCGCCCGCCAGCGATAGCGAATGTTATTCACCAGGTTCATATTGACCGTCCACACCGTTGTGCCGGCACCCTGCGCCAACATCGGCGAAATCGCCACCAGCAGGCTAAGTGTCGAATCATACAGCTCGAATTGATAAGTCAGCGTGTTGCCGTTGGCATCGGTCGAATTGTTCACCCGCAGCAGCGGAGTCGGCGTGCCGACCGAGGCTCCATTCGCTGGTGCGTTGATCGTCGGCGTTGTCGGTGCTGTATTGGACGTCGAGGCGTTTACATAGAATGTCCTCGAGGCCGACCACGATGAATAGTTCACGCCATCGTACGATCGCGCCCGCCAATAGTAGGTCGTCAGATTATTCAATTGCACCGCGACTTGCCAGCTAGTCGTGCTTGTCCCCTGCACGACGGCTCCGCTCTGCGCGGCGATCGTCGTAAATCCTGAATTGATCGAAACCTGAAATTGATAAGTCGGAATCGTTCCCTGCGGATCGGTCGAATTGTTCACCACCAGATTCGGCTGCCGGCTGTTTACCGTTGCGGCATTGGCCGGAGAACTGAGCGCCGGCACCGTAGGCGCGGTATTCGTCGTCACAAAACTGCCGGTGCTTGACCAGCCGGACCAACTGACGCCGTTGCCCGCTCGCACCCGCCAGTAATATGTCACGCCCGGCGCCAGCGCGGTCGGCACGGCCCAGCACGAGGTTCCCGCGCTGTGCGCCACAGCGCTGTTTTCCTGCGTGATCGCGGCAAAGCTGCTCGCGGTCGCAATCTGAAAATGATACCGAATCGGCTGCGTGCAGTTGGACATCGTCGAACTGTTCACGCACAAGGACGGCGTTAGCGAAGCCACGGTCGCGCCATTGGCTGGCGAATTGAGCGTCGGTACCGTCGGCGGCGTTGTGCATTGTCCGGTGGTGGCGGGAATCATGATTGCGCCCTCGCCGCCGCGCAGCGAAATCTGCGTGACCACTGTGCCGAGCGTGCCGTCGGTTTGAAGTTGGCGATAATTGCCGCCAAGCGTCACTGTCACCGGCGTCGATTGCGATCCCCACTTGGCATCGAATCCATCCACCGGACGGATATACACGACGCCGTAAGGATACTGCCGCGACCAGACTTTGTAGGATCCGCCGCTTTGATCGACCGCCGGTCCCGAAGCCGCTAGTTGATAATGCTGTGCCGGCCACCCGAGTTCGTAACCCATCGCAGGAATCCAAGCGAGTGTGTCAAAGCCGGGATTTAGAAATGCTCCATACGCGTTTCCAGAAGATGGTCGAATGAAAAGCCAGGTTGAATCAGTTCGCGCCGCAAGATAGAAACAGAGGTTGGCGTATATAGCTTGGCGAAGTGTGGTCGAACCAAGAGATCCGTATGTCGTTCGTGGTACGGAACTCCAAAAATACGAGACGCCGCGAGAAGCCGCAAGCGAGTCCCGCGAATAGAGATTTTCCAGCCGATGTGTACTCGAATTGTTACAATAGACCGGATCCCACGCAAACTCATAGTGCACCATGTCACAGCCCGAAGAATCCGGATTTTCGAGTATAGCCTTGTGGTAATTTCCAAAATTGTAGGAGAGTAGTTTCTTTTTGTGGTCTATTGACCAAGATGTTGCGAGTTGTAGAGTATCGTGCACCTCGCGGCCAAATCGCAACATCTGGCTCCATCCCCAGTCGGCGTACGCCTGTGTTGTGTATGTCAACAGTGATGCCGGACTACTGCCTGTCTCGACAATAAGACCTCCCGAAACTAAGCCGGACCCTTGAAGGTTCGTGTGATTGTAATTGTCGAAATAGACGCCGTCCCAATATCCTGTTCGACCGGGCCAATAGCTATCTCCCTCTGGACTGAAGATATGAGTGATGTATTCCTTATAAGCCTGTCGAAGTCGCGCACTTGGAAAGTTTGGCGCCATTCGCGCCGGATACGTGTACGTGTTCATCACCATAAACAAGTAGTTGGTGTAGCCGTTGGGTACGCGGCTCACAGAGTCTTTTGGCAAAATCGTCATGGAGTTGGTTCCGCGAATAAGCAACGTGTCCCACTTGGTACCGTTCCAGCTTCTCAACCTTGTGTCGTTGTAGAAATGCATGTACGCTTCTTCTTCGATTCCACCTAAGGCTTTGATTCTATCTCGAATCCAAGTTGACTTCATCCCGGAATTGTAGGAGTTTGATCCATAACTTTTGTGCGGCGGCATATCGGTGCCCGATATGTAATAGAATAACTGGCTCCCTGGAGACTTGGATCGCCATTCACCTATGTATTCAGCACATTCTGCGTAGGGCACGACACAATTGAAGTGCTGGTACATCCAATTTGGATCGCCCGGCTTTTCGAATCTGCAAGTTCCGTCAATCCCGGCAAACGTTGCGCCTGATCGCAGCGATTGCGTTCCGAATGCAACAGCCGAGTGAATCATGATCAAGAAGGCTGCAAGAGTTGCCCAGTCTACGAAGGGGCGCATGGAGTAGTCAAATTGCTGACGCATACGTTTCAGTCTGAAATCCTTGTTGACTGTTTTTGTTACGGAGTTCATAGTACAGCGACAAGAGCTTTATTCCCTTTGATTATCGGCAAATGTGTGCCGTGCAATTAGATTCAAGTTCAGTTCAGCCAAACGATGTTTTGACAATCTTTGCGGTTCAGCATGTTCTCCCGATGATCTGTTCAGAATATGCACCGGTAACTCCAATGGGAGATGAGCGTTCGCGAATTCTAGTCTATGCATGCAGCGTGATTAGTGCAATTCTCATAGAAACCGATACAATAAGCGGCGTGACACGGATGAAGAAAAGCCAGCAGTATCATAATGGCAGCGATGATTTTGACTAGACTAAGACACTGGAGCCGAAAGTATCGTGAGCAAGGACTTGACTCGTTGCTCTATTCTCTATCTTGGCGGCTACCTAAGTGGCTCTTCCGTTATACGCACGCAATACTTGTGGCGGCGCATGATTTGAATGTTGTACCGCCTGATTCTGAAAACTTTCGATTTCGCATGGCCGTTCCGTCAGATGCCGAATCTTTCAAGTTGCTCGGAGTCAGCGCTGAAACTGTTCGGAAACGACTCTCGCAAGAAATTCACTGCGGCGTTGCGGTTCGAGGCGACGGCATGATCTGTTCAATGGTCTGGGCGTCAACGGGAAGACTCTATCTCGAAGGAGTCGGCGTCATATTGGAAACTGATCCGGAAGGCGTATACGTTTACAACTCGTTTACTCTTGCCGAGCTCCGGGGACACAGCCTTTACCGTGGCTGCTCCAGTGCAGTATGTGATTATTACAAAAAAGATGGCCGCACAGTACGATATGGCATCATCGACTTGCTTAACGAATCCTCGTTCAAAGCAAACGGAAGAATAAACTTGAAGCCGGCCGGCGAGGCCCGTTATTTCGTAATTCTCGGTCTCCACATAACTTTGCTTCAGAACTGGCCGAAGACCGATCAGAAATTGACTTTCTCGTTTGGCAAGAGAACTCGCGGAGCAAAGGCGGTATAGTGGGTTTTCCACTCTAATAACATGCAGAACACGAATACCACCCTCACCATCATCCGCGACTACCGCCAATTCCTCGAACTCAAGGACGATTGGAACCAACTGGTCGCACGCAACTACACAACCGGTGTCTGGCTGCGGCATGAATGGTATGATTGCTGGTGGCAGGCATTCGGTGCCGGCGCCCAAATGTTCGTGCTGACCATGTCCGACGACGGCCGGCTCGTCGCCGCGCTGCCGCTGATGATTGTGCCGATGCGCATCAAGGGGCTGCGCCAGCGCGTGCTCCGCTTCATCGCCAACGGCATCACGCCGCGCAGTAATTTTCTCATGCCGGACATTTCTGTCGGCCAGCTGAAAGCGGTTTGGACGGAAGTTTTCCGGCATTCCAGCGAGTGGGATCTGGCAATACTCGCCAATCTCGAACAAGACTCCCGCGGTTACACAATCTGGCGCGACTATCTGCAGGCAGAAAACATCCGCAACGTCGAACTCCCCGAGCGCATCTCGCCCTACATCGATTTGTCCGAGGGCTGGGGTGCGGTGTTCGCCTCGTTCGGAAAAAACCTGCGCCGCAACCTCAACCGCGCCAAAACCCGCATGAGCAAAGAATCCGGTTTCGAATTGATCGAATGCACCGCCGCCGCTGATGTCCGCGAAGCGCTCCGCCACTGCTACGACATCAGCAAGGTCAGTTGGAAAGGACAGCAAGGCGTCGACATGGGCGGCAGCGGACAACGCACGCGCTTCTACGACTTGATCACCGAGCAGGCAATCGCCAACGGTTGGATCAATATCTGGCTGCTGAAATTTGGCGGCAAGTATGTTGCGTTTGAATACGCCTTCGCCTCCGGCGGCTATGTTCTCCCCGTCGCCGCCGACTACGATCCCGAGTTCCGGCAGTTTTCGCCCGGGACAGTTTTGCGTTCGCTTGTGTTAGAGCAGCTCTGCAAGCGCTCGATGGCAACCTATGACTTTGCCGGAACTGTCTACGACTATAAACTTTTCTGGACCAAGAAGACCCGCCCGCATTCGCAGTTCTGGCTGTTCCATTCCGGCCTCAAGTCGCGACTTCTTTACTTGGTCAAGGCAAAACTTCTCCCGGGCTTCAAGCGAGCCGAAAAACCTCCGGTCCAAGCGGAAACCGAGCCCGATGGCGAAGAATAAACCGGTCTCGTTTTTCTCGCAGATCCTGATCTACGGCTCGGGATTGGCGCTGAACTACGGCATTGGTTTCATCCTGCTGCCGATCTACAGCCGCCTGATGCCCACTGATCAATACGGCACGCTCGAAATTCTCAACCGCACCATCGAAATCGTCTCGCTGCTTCTGCTCACGCAGTACGGCATAACCTACATCCGCTTCTTCCGAGACAAACCGGATATCGAACACCAGCGGCGTGTGACTTCGACCTCGATGTACGTCGTCGTGATTATCGCGCTTCTCGTCGCTGCCCTAATGGCGCTGTTGCGCGTGCCCCTTTCGCAGTTACTGTTCGACACGCCCAATTCCGGCTTATACATCGTGCTGGTCGCTATTCGTTACGTTCTCGACATGAGCTTTGTCGTGCCGTTCTTATATTATCAGGCCACCGAGCAACCGACGAAGTACATCATCATATCTTCGTCGCGTTTCGCCGTGACCTTGATTTTGAACATCGTCTTCCTCTCTCTGATGAATGACAAAGTCGCCGCCGTACTTTGGGCGCAAATCATCAGCGTCGCCATTTTCGCGCTGACGGTCGGCGTTTGGGTGTTTATCAAATCGGCGCGCGTGATGGATCGCGTTCTCACAGTGCAGATTCTCAAATTCACCTGGTCGTTTTCATTTCTCGGATTTTATGCCTTTGTGATTTCCTCCGGGGATCGCTTCGTGCTCAACGAATATTGCGGCAAGGCCGAAGTTGGTGTTTACTCGGCGGGCTATCGCATCGCGCAGGTCTTGAATGTTCTGATCTTCAGCCCGATCTTGCGCGCCTGGAGTCCGCGTCTGGTCGAGCAACTCCGCAGCAGTGAGGGTCCCAAACAATTGGCACGGCTCACGACCTACTCGATGCTCGCCTATTGCGCCGCCGGACTCGCATTGAGCATCTACGCCCGCGAACTGGTGTCAATCTTCGTCGGACCAGCTTATTTCGCCTGCTATGTCATCGTGCCTGTGGTAGTGCTAGGCTACCTCTTCCAGGGCTTCTCTAGTTTTGTCGACGGCGGCATTTACTACAGCAAGAAAACTCACCTCAAAATCTGGCACGGCGTAACGACTGCTATATGCATTGCACTCTATTTCGTGCTGATTCCGCGCTATTGCGGCATGGGTGCCGCGTGGGCATCGGTGGGAACTTACGTAGTCCTGGCAGGCATTAATTGGTACATCTCTATTCGCGTCTATCCGATGAAATACGAATTCGACAAGCTGACCAAAATGATGCTGATCGGCATCGGCCTGTATCTCTGCAATTACCTCATGGAATGGTATGAATTGGAGTATTTCGAATATTGGCGCATCGCCGGCCGCTTGGTTTACCCGCTGCTCTATCTCGCCGTCATCGGCGTACTCAAACTCCCGCTGCTGCTTGCGTTTGCCGCATTGACGAATTGGCTCGGCATCATCGAACCCGCCGACAAGACACGGCTGAAAGAACTACTCCTGAAACTAAAAGAAAAAGTCACCCCCGGCAGCCGCGACAATATCATCAAAGACCCCGACGCTGTCGTCT
>CAZIBI010000010.1:0-51628 GCA_964537215.1 uncultured Ignavibacteria bacterium
CACACTGCTACCCATATATAGGCGCGGCGAGACAATGTCGTTAAGGTTGCTACAAGTTTTTGGTTGTGGAGAGTTGGAATACAACCCCCTAACCCCCTTTGCTAAGGGGGAATAACGAAACGGGATGATGGCGGTGCGCGGAAACAATAATGTCGAAACCGCGCGATGTGATTTGAATGGAAAGAGTCGGCAATAAGGGGTTTCGACCTACGAGAATTGCCCTCACCCCCGACCCCTCTCCCGTGAACGGGAGAGGGGAGAAGTCGTAGGTCAAAACCCGCATGGTGACAAGTGGGAAAGTGTTGCGGTTTGATTCCTGTTGCCAAGTCGGACGAAATTGGCGAACGGTGAGGGTTTTGACGTCTTCGGATCAATTAAGATGTCAAATCCCTGCGTGGCGGGTACGGGCGGATTCGAACCTTCATTCGTTGTCATGAGACGGATTAGTGATGAACAGGGATTCGGGATTTGACCGACGAACTAAGACGCGACGCATTGAGTGATTGCGGGCGAGGGAACCGCGCCCCTACGGAAGAGCATTGAAAATGGAAACGCTAGTGATGTCGAAAGGCAGGAGAATCCAGTTTGCGTGCGTCAGGTCGCCCTCGTCCCGTGAAAGCAAAGTGAAAATGCCTGGAGACCTCGAAAGCGTTATCTCCGAGAAGACCTAACGCAACGCGTAATTTGACAAATACTCCTCCTTGGCGTCTCATTAAGCAGAGCAAGTTCGTTGTATGAATGATCTACGTTTGCATTCGGACTGCAAAGTTCGTACAATGAGCGTGAAAGTCGGTGAAACATGAAATTATATCAGATGACAATACTTATAGTCTCTATCTCCGCATCTGCGTTGTGTCAGAACTTGCCCATCGACAGCCTTCCGCCAATACAAGATCAAGATGAATACGAGGTTGCGACTGTCGTGTTGCGAGAACTGACACGCAACGAGATCGAACGCTCTGAACTTGACTGTATCGAATTGCATCGAAAGGCTCTGCCCGGCAATTGGGAAACGAAGTCGTTAATGCGTTACTATGTCGATGTTGTGGATTCAGCCAGAATAGATCTGCTGGTTCAAGACTTCGCCACCAAGTCCAACGACAGTGTCAGCTATCGCTGGGAAGCTCGTTTTCCAATTGGTATACCATACAGATGGAAAGACTACGGACATCCAGCGACCGAACGGTGTACCGTCGAGTTTGAGATTTCCCGGGTCGGCTTCGACACGGAGCATCTTTTTGCCCTAGTCTCGGTCCTGAGGATGCACACCTACGATGACCGCATTGTCAGCGGTGAACATCGCTTCATTCACTTAGAAAGAGTTGGTGGCCAATGGGAATTCCGTAAGAATACTGTAACCTTGGTCATAAACTGATTTACACGACGACCCAACTTATCTCTTTCCCCACAAACGAAACCGGCGTCCCAGTGGTGGCCGGGACGCCGTGTCTCATTGCGAAGGTGCCGCGAATCACCGCATACGATTCGCGACTTTCCGTGAATGTGATCTTACTTCATCAAAACCATGATATTACTTCATCAAGACCATCTTGCGCGTGCTGCTGAAGTCGCCTGCATCAAGACGGTAGAAATACACGCCGGTGGCGACGCTGGCGCCGCTCTGGTCGGTGGCATCCCAGACAACGCTGGTTGTTCCCGCAGCGGAACTGCCGGAGATGCGCTTGACGATCTGTCCGCTGATGTTCAACACCGTCACCGTCCATTCGGAGGCTTTCGGCAGCGAGAACGAAATCGTCGTCTCGGGATTGAACGGGTTCGGGAAGTTCTGGGTCAGTTCGTAAGCTTCCGGAAGAACCATCTTCTCGAAACTCGAATTGAGCTGATTGCCGTCGTAGTCGGCAGCCTCGATATGTTCGATTTGCACGTCGGCATCAATCGTCAGCAGTTGCGATCTTCCCGCAGCCACACTGGCGCCGATGGCATCGGAGTACATCAGCACATTGAGAACATCATCCTCAATGGTGTATTCCAGTTTGAGCGACGATGCCGCTAATCCTGCGACAACAGCGCCGGCATCGGCTCCGTTCAGTTTGGCGCGCATATACACGCCGCCAAGATTCGAACTCGAACTCGACCAGATGCTGGTCATGCCGTCTTCCTGTTCAACGCTGAACGCCACGCTATTGGCAAACGGTGTCAGCTTCGGAATCGGCTGAACATCGCCAATCAAGACGCGTAGCAAGTAGACCAGGTCGCCGACCGTCAGCGTGATGCCGTCGGCGTTGATATCGCTGGCGGCAATCTGTGCCGGCGGCGAAATCGTGAAGGCAGCCATGCCCCTTAGGAAGTAATTCGTGTAGAGCACGGCGTCGGCAACTTCATTGGCAATGCCGTTGAGGTTCATGTCGCCGCGGGCGTCGATGGAATCGTTATCGATGATGCAGATAAAGCCGTTATGCAATTCGAGACAGCGAATCGGCACGTACTTGTCGCCCGCGAGACAGGTGTCCGGCGCTCCGAGATGATCGTAGCGCGCAGCCTCCGGGAACAGGTCATCGTCGGCTTCATCCCACAAGATTGTCTCGTACGGATCGAAAATGATCTTGTCGACGATTAAAGTATCGCCGCTCACTGTGGCGAAGGCGTTGTCGCCGCAATCGATCCAGAAGAATTCGAGCGGATAAACCTGGCCTTCAAACGTGTTGTTGCTCGTCACGCGGAAATTGATTCGGCCAATCACACCGGTCGGCGACAGTTGCGCTGCCGGCGGATGATTAGCGCCGTTGTTGGCATCCGCAATTGCAACCAAGCGAACGAGTCCGGAAGGACACGATCCGGTACAGTTGCCGAAAGGCCCAAGGCGATAGGTGAAATATTCCCAGCCGCCTACTGCAGGACCAAGGGTGGCTGACAGGAAGCTGAATGCGGAGACATCGTATTTGACCAGCATATCATAACCGCCGATGCGGACGGAGCCGGTGTAGTCGATATCAACGGACACTGTCGACCCAAGCAAAACGCAGTCGGTCTTTTCCAGCGACACGACAATACAACTTGAGTCGCAGTCATCGTAAGTCACGGCATAATGCCAGAAGCTTGAGACAGTAACACCGCACTCGTTGGTGCGTTTGATTTCGAAGGTGTAAGACTTGGTTTGGTCGAGCAACGGATCGAAACAGAGCGTGCCCGTACCGTTGGAATAGTTAAACGTGTAATTGACGCTTGAATTCGTCGGTGTCGCGGTGATCGTGGTACTCGCCGGATTCGCATAGGTGATATTCGCGCAGATTCCGGTCAGCTGTGTACCAACGCAGACGACGGTATCGCCGTCCAGCGGAACGACGACGGCTTGCGGCGGATCGACAAAATTGACGTTCCAGCTCACAAGACCGGTGTCGGCTTTGCCGCAGCTATCGGCGACCAGAATCGACCAGTTGAATGTGCCATCCGCCGTCGGCGTGAAACACACGCGGCCGGTGTTCGGGTCGATTGAGCCCGGTCCGGACAGAAGCGAGTAATGAAGCTTGGCGATGATCGAATCGACCGTCGTCACGTTGAAGCAGAGCTGCGTCGCCGCGCAGAGATTTTGCGGAGTCGGCGCCGGCACAGTGATGACAGGCACCATATTGACTTTGACATTGACAGTGTAAAGCGCCGTATCGGCCGCGCCGCAGCCATCTTTGGCAACGACGTTGAAGTTGAATACGCGCGTTCCGGCGACACCAGAGTTGATGCAAACGGTGTTACCGCTGATCGTGCCCATGGTAGTCGTATAGGTCAACGGATTGCCGTCCGGATCGGTGGCATTAATCGGGACACAAATCTGTCCCGGCTCGCAGAGAGTGTAACTTCCACCACCAGGAATGACGTCAGGTCTGCGATTTAGAGTGACGATCGCAAAGCCGGTATCGAGGTCGGTTGCGCCGCAGGCGTCCATTGCACGGATGATAAATCTGTACGTGCCGCTGGTATCGGGTGTGAAGCAGATATTAGTGCCGTTATAAGATCCGGCGCCGCTAATCATCGAACACGATGTCAGGTCGCCATCAGGGTCGCTACAGGATGCGGGAATGCAGATTTGTTGCGTCACGCAGTAGGATACTGTCGTGTCGCGTACGAGCGCAACCGGCGGGCTTTTCAGAGTAACTACAACATTGGCAGTATCGTAATCGAAATTGCCGCAGGCATCACCGGCACGAAGCACAAACTTGTAGCTGCCGCTTGAGGCCGGAGTGAAACAAATCTGTGAACCGTTGAATGTCCCAGGGCCTGCGATCATTTCGCAAGAAACCAAATCGCCGGTGGGGCTTGAACAACCGGCTGCCCAGCAGATGGCTTGCACGGCGCAAAGCGTCAAGGTCGAATCGCGACCGGCATTTGCAATCGGCGGGACGTCGTCGATGGTGACATTGAGACGGACGGTGTCGCGGACATAGCCGCCGCAATCATCGGCTGCGGCAAAGCAGAAAGTGTACAACCCCGAGGTTGTTGCATTGAAGCAGAGCTGGCCGTTATTGATTGAGCCGGGGCCGCATTCTTGAATGACCGGAACGGGATTGCCCTCTGTCGCCGCGGATACCGGGAAACAGATTTGCGTAGGTGCGTTCTTGCACAATGTAATTGAAGAATCCGCGATGGTCGTGATAACCGGACGCGGACGAACTTTCACGATTACAGTTAGCGTGTCGCGCGGGCAAGGCAGCAATTCCTTGGGATCGGCGCCCGGGAAACCAAACGAAGCGCAACAGGAATCGTAAGCGACGATAATGAACTGATACATTGCCGAATCGAGATTCAACGGCAGGAAACACACCATGCCGGTGAGCGAATCGATGGTCGCGGGAGCACTTTGGAACAGTGTGAACTTCAGTTGATCGTTGTCATAATCGAAAGCGGAGGCCACATCGATGCAAATCGAATCGATCTCGCAGATAGTGGTATCAATGATATCGGCCTCAAGAGTCAATTCCGGATTAGTGCGGAACTCAACGCGAACGGAGAAGGTGTCGGTGATCGAAGTGTTTTCGGAATCGGTCACGCGGAAGATAAACTTATGCGTCGAATCGATCGGCCACGGCAGGAAGCAGTGCTGAAATGAAAGCGGCGCGAGTCCCGACGCGACGATCTGGAAATTGCCATTGATTTTCTGTTCCAGTGTGACATTACCGATACCGCCGCCGACGTTGGCATTGAAGCAGATTTCCTGCTCGGTGCAGAAAAGGTAATTTGTCTGGCCCGTGAATGAAAGGGTCAGTGCATCCGGGTCGATGAAGCGCAGATCGAGGATGATATCCTGAAAATCCTGGTCGCCGCCGTCGGCAAGGTCTTCGAATGCGATGACATAGTGTCCGACTTCACCGGTCGAGAACACTTTCGCATGATCGAAGCCGTCCCAGTTGTAGGGGTTCTGCGTGTACCAGATGTCATCATAGAGCGTCGGCCCGATGTAGATGCCGACCGAATCCGCCAAAGTGGGGACAGTTACGGTCGCACCGGCCGCGGTGGTACCAGCGAATAACTGGGTCCGCGTACCGGTCTGGTTCTTGAGATACCAGCCGATGGGCGAATTTGACGCCGTACCCTTATTCTTGAGTACGATTTCCGCCTGGGTCGCGTGCAACTGCGGCATGAAGACGGAAGCGCTGATTTCATCTGTAGCTACATTTATCGAGTAACCGAAAGTGCTAAGAAGTTCCTGAAGCGATGGACCCTCGAGAGCGGTCTTCGCTCTTAAGGAATCACTCCAAGGATACTCGCCGCCAGCCGCGTAGGACTTGCTCCCAGACAGCGCCAGACAGAGTACAAGAATCGCAATGAGACGTGGGAATTTCACAATGGCTCTCCGGTCTTGGTGGAAGAACTCATTCTCGCGTTTTAATTCCAGCTATGCGGTTACAGCTGGTACCTTTCTTCAAAAGTATAGAATGATCTTGCTCGGCTCTTCAGAATTGTATAGAGCACCGCGAGAAGTACACATACGCAGACGGGGGAAATATATGAAAAGGGACAGCAAAGTCAAGGGGAATCGGGCATTTGCGGCTGTACCATTTCAGCACATTAGCGACGAGCTAACTCCGAATCTGACATAAACCCTCAAATCAGAATTGACCACTCAAACCATTGCGGGCAAGTTGGTTAGAAATCCGGTCATCCTTCAAAGTTTTCGTCGTAGTCCTTGGTGGAGCCGGCACGTACTTGCCGAACGACGTGGGGGATCAAGAATCGGGACAATTCGTCTCTCTGTTTGTCCGCGAGTTTTCCTGCTTCGTACAAATTAACTAATCGTGCCGGGGTCAATTGGGATACATCCTGCCACAGCCCGGCGTTCTTGAGATAGGTTTCGAGTTGTTCGCGCTGGGGTTTCTCGAGTTTGTTGCTATTCGAAGGCAGACGAAAAGTGTCGTCAATTTTGACATTCAAGGAGCGGCTTGATCCGTAGACGCGGGTCATGCCGAATTGCTGCGCATAGCGAACGATCTCCTCTTGAAGCAAATCCATTTCTTCCTCGATGGCAGCGATTTGCTGTTTGAGTTCGTAACGCTTGAGATGAAGCTCGCTGTAGCGATCTGCCAGCGCGACACCTTCGTCCTTTTTGAACTCAATCGGCGGCAACGGAAGAATTTGGGCGAGATGTTTTTTCGCCGGACAGATATCGAAGAAGTCGCACCAGTCGCAGAGAGCCGATTCGCGGTAAGGAAATGTGTCGGTCTTGATTGCCTCTTCGACTTGGTGGATCGTGTGAATCGTATCGATCTTTAGTCGTTCGAGGTCTTTCTTCTTCCTGACTGACTTGACTTCTTCGTCGAATAACAGGTAGTGCCAGATCAGTTCGACCTTTTCGGTGTTGTCCCACATTTTTTGAATACCGATCTGATACAGGGCGAGTTGGCGGTCTTTGTCGGCTTCTTCCTTCGTGGGCAATTTGCGCTTGGTCTTGTAATCGCGAATCTGCCAGACACCCTCCGGCGTCTTTGAGATCCGGTCGACGAAGCCCTGCACGCGATAGCGATCGCCGTCATCGAGCGACAAATAGACGCGCTGCTCGAGAGAAATCGTTTTTTCAGATTCGAAGGGATGGTAGCGATCCCAATATTTGCTTAGCGCTTCATAGCCCTGTTGGTAGTAGTCCTGGATGGTGTAATCTTTCTTGACGATGAAAATGTCGTCGTGCTTTTCTTTTTCCCACAGGTCGAAGTAGTATTTGAGCAGTTCGATTTTGTCCCATGACTTCCCCATCAACTTGTGCTTGTAGAGAGCTTCCAAAACTTCGTGAACGCGCGATCCGAGAAACGCCTCGATAGAGTCGCGTTTGGGGATGTCGACCTTGTCGATGTACTGGAATTTGAATTTGAGCGCGCACGACTCGAAGGTTTCAAGCCGCGAATGCGAGAACACCATCCCTTTTTCCGACATCTTACAACTTCCCTGATCTAAGAATTGCAATCACGAGCCAGATACCGAGAATTCCCGCGGTCACAAATCCGGCTAAGCCAAGAACTGGAAATCCATAGACCATCGCGCCGGTTTGCCGCGTCATGACGAGCGACGAGCCAACTATGATGGCGGCGATGATCATTGCAAAGGCGATACGGTTGGAGGCTTTTTCTAACTCGATAATCAGGCGCTCAAGGCCCTTGTGCTGAAGCGAAATGGACAATTCGCCCTTGCGCAGTTTGCGCGTAATACGGCGCAATTCGAACGGTACGTTCAGCAATAGTTCGCGCACGTCGCCAAAGTATTGGCCGATCTCCGAGAAGATATTGTGCGGTTCGAATTTGCGCGTCGAGAGCTTCTTGATGGCGGGCATCAACGCGGTAATGAACTCATACTGCGGGTTCAGGCTGCGCGCCAGTTCTTCGTAGGTGCCGAGCGCCTTACCGAGCATCATCAATTCCGGCGGAAATTTGATCTGATGGGTAGTGACGATGCGGAATGTTTCGGAGATCAGGCTGCGCATATTCAGTTGCGAGAGCGGCACGCCGTGGAAACGATGCAAGAACAGCGACAGTTCTGTTTCGAGTGCGGCAGGGCGAATGTTGTCGCTCAACAATTCGTGATTTTGGAATACGCGCACCAGCCGGCGCGTGTCGTCGCTGGCAGCAGCAATCAACAAGTCGGAGATTAATTCAAGCGAACTGCGCGAGAGTCTTCCCATCATGCCGAAATCAACGACCGCGATGCGATTCCCGGGAAGGGCAAAGAGGTTGCCCGGATGCGGATCGGCATGGAAGAATCCGTGCTCAAAGATTTGTTTGGCGGCCAATTCGCCGCCGACCTTGGTGATTTCGACTGGATCAATCCCGGCTTCTATCAGCTTGTCAACTTCAGAAATCTTGATCCCGTCGATGTATGTCAGCGTTAGGACCTTGGCCGTCGATAGTTCCCAGAAGACTTCCGGCAGAACAATGCGAGTGTCGTCGACAAAATTGCGGGCGAAGATTTCCAGATTGCGGGCCTCAAAACCAAAGTCGGTTTCCTGCAGCGCGGATTTGCGAACCTCTTCGACAACCGCAACCGGGTCGAATGTTCTGGACTCGGGAACGTAGCGTTCGAGCAGACCCGCCAGATCCTGGAGGATTGATAGATCCTTCTCCATGATCTCCTGCACATTGGGCCGCTGGATCTTGACTGCGACAACGTCGCCGTTGATCGTGGTCGCGCGATGAACCTGCGACAATGAAGCCGATGCGCACGGGGTCTCATCGAACCGGCTGAACAACTCGGAGAGTGGCTTGCCGAATTCCAGTTCGATGATCTTTTTTGCTTCGGCGAAGGAAAACGCCGTAACCTGGTCTTGCAGCTTTGTGAGTTCGATTGTCAATTCCGGCGGGATCAGAAACGGTCGGGTAGAGAGAATCTGGCCGATCTTGACGAAGGTCGGGCCGAGCTCTTCCAGCGCGAGCCGGATACGTTCCGCCCAACTAAGTGATGCGATTTCCTGGTGGCGCGCAAACAACTTGCGGCCGCCAAAAGTCAGGTAACCGGCGATGTTCATGCGGTCGAGGATTTCACCGAAGCCGTATTTCACCAGCACGCCGATGACCTGGCGGTACCGGCCGAGATTTCGATAAGTTTTGTGAAAGTCTATTTGCGGCATGCTTCCCCGGACATTGGCGTTTGAGCGAACAGTGACAAACTAATCAAGTCGCGGCGACGAGACAATCACTATTCGCAATGTGGCACCCTTTCGGTCAGCGTAAGGCAGGCTACAGGAAACTGAATATCAAGCCGCCCGAGATTACAGTGATATTCGTCGCCGGGTCGCTGTTGACGCGCGAGAACTTGCCCTCGATGAACGGCTGGAACGGCAAGACGCCGAGCTGCAATTTGGCTCCGACCACGCCGTGAAAGCCGAAGAAAGTGTCGTCGGATGGAATCTTGATATTCACTTCGTCGAATTCACCCAGAGGACCGGAATACTCGTAGGTCGCTTTGTGCGCAGCGATACCGCCGCCGATGAAGGGCCGCAACACCGGAAACGGGAAGACATATTTCACCGTGCCGTGATAGGCGAAGTTCTTCGCCTCAACTTGCACATTTTCGCCAAATATCACCCGCTCCTGTTTGTCCTTGGACCAGTCGACGCCAAATTCAACATCAACCGACTTGGTGCCAAACTTGGCGAATACGCCGTAGGCGGTGAAGTCGGAGAATTTGGCATCCGACAACTTCAAGCTCGGATTGTCATATTTTGTCACCTGCCCTAGCTTTGCGCCGATACCCAATCCGGTCAGCGCATAGGCATGGCTGCTCACGCCGATCACAATGATCGCGAATATGAGGGCTGCGCCCGAAATCGTATTTAGTTTCTTCATAGCGTTTCTCCTTAATTTCGAAGTCATCTTTGTTACAATGCTATCTAACAATCGCACCAATTGAGCATTCGCGCTAGCAACGATTGCGATGGTCCCCTGCCCTAAGCTGTTAGCTTACAATTAATAAACGCGAAGGACAATGCAGTCGTTGTCTTCGCCGATCAGCTCGTAACCGGCCCGATAAGCGTCGACATTGAGCGACTGTATCGGTCCAAATTGCTTATGAATTACGATGTATTTGACTCCCGCTGCGACCAACTGTTGTCTTTGCAGCACCAGGTCGTTGTATTCGAGGTGATCCTCCAGAGATTTGCCAATCTTGCGGGTAGCCGCGCCCTGGACTATCGGAAGTCCGTGCAGAGTCTGCTCCATCATGGAGCGGCATGTAACAAGATAATCGAGCGGCAAGTTCAGGATTGCGCTGCCGGGGTCGTTGCGGTGAATTTCCATCAGACATTCCGGCGCGGTGACTTCAGTCGTGGCTGAACAAATCGACAGGAAATCAACAAATAGCAACAGCGGTATAAGCGCGGTTACAAAGGCCTTGCGCCAACCGCCGCGGTATTGCTTGAACAATTCATTAAGACCGAGGCCGAGCAGGATGCTCCAGAATAAATAGACGTAGACTATGAATCGCGCCGGTGCACGGACGTTGGATAGGAATGGGATATACGCGATCAATGTGTATGGCAAACCAATCGGCAGCGATTTACCAAGTACGTGCAACTGCGGGCCAAGACTCATCACAGTGAAAGCTGCCATGCCGAGCCACCACTTTGCCGACTCGCGCAATGTCCGCCGAAAGGCGAAGACAACCACCGCAATGGCGATTATACCGAGATAGTTCGCCGACTCGGTGGCATTGCCGGTATAGCTTGCGTTGATCGCGGCAACGGGCTGCCAGTGGCTCGCCCAATGTTCCATGCCCGGAATCACAAGTGCGAGAGCATCCGTCACGTAGGTATTGCGCCCGCCGACATCGACCTCGGGGTTGGAGATACCGATCTTGATCATTCCCCAGAGCCATGGGGAGAGTACGATGACCGTGCAGAGTACGACAATAGCAGAGCGCACGAGATAGTCGGGTAGCCACCAGCGGCGTTGCTTCAGGCACAGATAGAGACATCCGAACAGCATGAAGTAGCCGGCCATGATCATGTAGCTCCAGTCGCCGAGCGTGTTCAGGAGGAAGAACAGCGCCGCCAAGGTGAGCGAACGTTTGCTGCGATCGCGAATGGCGTCGATGAAGTACATCACGAAGAAGGGAATGAACTGGATCGTGTTGATGTGAATGTGATGCTGCGAGCGCAAAAAGTGAGTCGGACTGAATGCGAAAACAAATCCGCTGACAATCGCCGCCAGCGAATTGCCGGTTAGCCGCCGGACGAGGAGGAAGGCGCCAAGACCTGCGATCGGATAGCCGTGCAGCATCACCAGATTGAATGCGGCGACCTGATTGGTGAAGAACTGGAATAGAAATGACAGCCCAAGATTGTAAAACGACCATGCGAAATAGTACAGCGATGAGCCTTCCGGGAAGTAGAGATAGTTGGAATACGACAGTTGGTGTCCCTGCAGGAGACTCATATCGTATCCCCACCACAGACTCCAAAGCCCGGCCATATTATCGCCCGGCGGTCCGAGAATCGCGGTGCTAAAGGTTGACAGCGATGGGAAGAAATAGATGACGGTAATGATTGAATAAAGCCCCAGTGCGATCCAAGTGTCACCGCGAATTGAGCCCGATTGCTCCAACACGGGCAGGTTCGCGCGCGTCATTGCGATCAGCGTCTTGATCATTTTCCAGAGCAAACTCCAGAAAAGAATCGTCAATGGAATTCCGAAGAAGATGTACTGCCAGAAGATCAAGTCGACGCGTTGGAGATAATAGTCGAGGTCGTGCCGGGTGTGGTCAACGAGCGAAGATACCGGTTTGCCGTCGACGCTGGCTTGATAGGCGCTCTTGACATAGTCGTGAGTCCAGAGCAAGTGGCCGACCGCAGCCAGCACCAGCACGAAGACCAGCAATGCGAAAAAGCGCATGAATCGGGAATATTTGATAACGCCAAAGACAGCCATGAACCGGGATAATAGCTTGTTGAGTCAGACGGGAAAATAAAATAGCTGGGCTGCTGAAGATGGCTTACTTGATGTCGCCGGCTGCAAGACGGCGATAGAATTCTTGATGCCGTGCGACCATCGTCGCGACAGAGAATTTCTCTTCGACAATCCGGCGCCCGGCTTCTCCCATCTGGGAGGCCAAATTGCCGTCGTTCAGCAAACGCAGGATGCGTTCGCCGAGCGCAACATCGTCGTCGGCGCCGACCAGGAAGCCACTTACTCCCTCTTCGACGATTTCGTCATTGCCGCCGACTCTGGTTGCGACTACCGGCAAGGCGGCGCGCATGTACTCGAGCAAAGAATTGGAGAAGCCTTCCGAAGACGAAGTCAGCACTCCGATCGTGGCGTGAACAATAGCTGCATGAACGTCGCTGGTGCTTCCGGGCATTTCGAAGTTGCGCTGAAGGCCGAGTGAATTGATCAATGCAAGCAGTTCGTGACGGTCGGGTCCTTCGCCGATGATTCGAAAGCGCGCTTTCGGCCGCTGTTTGACGACGTGTGCGGCTGCGCGGATAAAGGTTGGGATAGCCTTTACCGGTCGCAAATTTGCCACCATGACAACGGTCTCGACCTGGTGGCGATCCGGCGGCAGCGCCGGCATCAATTCGACGCCGTTGTAGATGACTTCAAAACGTGAGCGAGCGAGCTTTTCCAAAGTGCTAATAGTATCAACTACTGCCTGCGAATTCGCCAGGAAACGCAAAGGGTAGCGATTGGCGATTTTCAGATAGATCTTTTCCTTGAGGCCGTAGGAATACCCAAGATTGCGGCGCGACGAGACGATTGCTTTGATGCCGGCGCGTTTTGCCGCCCCGCCGCCAACGAGGTGCGCCTCAACGAAGAACGTTTGGACGATGTCGACTTTCCTAGCGCGCATGAAGGCCGCAAGCTCGGCGCGTTTGCTGAACATCTGCGGCGTAAACATACGGTCGATATTCCAGCAGAGTGTTTCGCAGTTGAACTTGCCGGCGCGAAAATAATGGCAGTCCTGCAAAGTTATCAAAATCGGCTCAAATGCCGTCTTGTCGAGATGGTCGATGATCGTGAGGAGATTGTGTTCGGTACCGGCGCGGCCGTCGCCCATCGAGCCGATAACGTAGAGAATGACCAGCCGTCTGTTGGACTCCATCAGTACCGGTCCCTACGATCGATGGCGGATTATTCCAATGAGGAAACCGTAGCCGAGGGCAAAATGTATGGTGAAGAAGATAATCGGCAGGTAAATCACCAGAATTCGGTGTGCCGGTTTGCGGACAATCGATAGCGAGGTTAACAGCACCGCGAGAAGATAGATGCCGGCGATGATTGTAGCGCCGATGGCGATCTTGGACGACCAAAGCCAGAGCAGCGGATAGATCACGGCGAAGCCAGTGAATGCCGTCGTGATAAGCGTACCCGAGCCGAGCGTGGACGGGTGCTTGCGGAACAATTTCCAGCGGCCAACGCCGTAGCGGTACAACTGCACAAATAGCGAAGAGAGATTCTTGCGCGCGGCATACTCGACGGTCAGTTTCGGCGAGATGAAGGCTTTCATGCCGGACTTGTCCAGACGCGTGTTAAATTCAACATCCTCACAGGCATCGAACGATTCATCGAAGAAGCCGATTTTCTTGAAGACTTCGCGGCGGTAAATAGCGCCGGAGGAAGCCGCTTTGACAAAACGCTCTTTCTGTGTGTAAATCGTTGAATCGAGCGCGTGGCCCAAGTCGGAGGCGCGCGCCAAAGATACTGCGCGCTGGAATAGCGTTTGCGGTTTGAGCGTCAGGGGCTGCGGGCGGCAGAGCGCGTCCGCACCGGAGCGCTCGAACAACTCGACAATGTCGGCAATTAGTGTTGTCGACGGCAGATGGCAATGACCGTCGATGAAGGCGATGTATTTCCCGTTTGCTGCTTTTGCGCCAAGGTTGCGCGCTCGCGAGGCCAGTCGCCCAGGATTTTCGATTATCTGGAAGTTCGGAAACTGATCTTTGAATTTGGTGGCTTCGGCAACAGTGTTGTCGGTTGATGCGCCGTCGACGATCAAGACTTCGACTTGCTCAAAGGGGAATTTCTGAGCGCGCAAGTCGGACAGCACACCGCCAATGAAGCGGCCCTCATTGCGAACCGGCATGACGATCGTGACGATGATATTCTTGCTACCAGCAGATTCCATGATAATTGTCGCCCATTGCACCCGGGTTGTCCGTAATTCTCACCAGATCGACAATGTGCCTGTCCTTAACTCCCTTAAGGGCACCTTGATATTCCGGGTCATCGTTTCCGATGACGATCACGTCCGAATTGTGTACGACCTCGGCAACCGAAGTCGCAAAAAGTTTCTCTATGTGCGGTATTTCCTTATCTATATACGCCTTGTTGGACCCAAATATGCGCGCGATATTTACGCTGCGGTCATAAATGAGCAATTCGTAGCCCTTGCCGATAAGTCGTTCGGCCAAAAGCACAAGCGCCGATTCGCGCAGGTCGTCGGTGCCGCCCTTGAATGCCAAGCCAAGAAAGCCGATGCGCTTTTTTTTGAACGAGGTGACCAATTTGAATCCCTCGTTTAGCTGTTGCTCATTGGATGCCGGAATCGCTGCTATAAGTGCGGCGGCAAAATCTTGTTTTTTTGCCTGATAGAGCAGGCCGCGCACGTCTTTTGGAAGGCACGAGCCGCCATAGGCGAATCCGGGGCGCAGATACATAGGTGAGATATTCTGTTTGGTGTCGATCATGAATAGCCGCATGACTTCGTGGCCGTCGATCCCCATTTTGCGGGCAATGGAGCCGATTTCGTTTCCGAAGCAGACTTTCAGTGCGTGGAAAACATTACAGACATATTTCACCATCTCGGCGGTTCGAATGGTTGTCACTTCGAATGGTGCGCTCAAGAATGCGAACATCTCTTTTACCACTTCGGCAGCGGCTTCCGATTGGACACCGACAACCGTGAATGGCGGGTTGTAGAAGTCGTCGACCGACGAAGCCTCCCGCAAGAATTCCGGGTTGAAGCAAACGTCAAAATCGATGTAGACCTTCTTGCCGGAGGTCTCCTCGAGGATGGGGATGACGACGTCCTCCGTTGTCCCCGGCGGTATGGTCGAGCGATATATGAGCGTGTGAAATTCTTTCTTGTTCTTGAGAATCTGGCCGATTTTTTCGGTTACGCGGGTGACGAAGCTCAAATCGACATCGCCGTTTTCGCGCGAGGGTGTCCCGACGCAAATCATCGAGACTTCGGTTTCGTTGATCGCTGCGCGGGCATCGAGGGTGGCTTTGAGATTGCCGCGTCTGACGGCATCCTCCATAATGTCGCCGATTTTTTCTTCGACGATTGGGCTTTTGCCGGCAGCGATTTGCTCGACTTTGTCCTTGCTGATGTCAACGCCGATGACCTCATGCCCTTCTTTGGCAAGGCAAGCAGCGGTAACTGCCCCGACGTATCCCATTCCGAATATCGATATTTTCATTCTAGCCTCGTAGTGCCATCCCGGCGTTATGCTCGACCGTGATCGAATGCAGGGTGTTGTAAAGAATATCGGCGGCCCTGCCCCAGCCATAATTCTCGGTTACCAACCGATAACCTGCGTCGGCAATTCTATTGCGTTTATAGTCGTCCCGCAACAATTCCTTTAGGGTTTCGGCGAACTGTTTTTCGCCGTCCGCGATAACGATATTTTCGCCGTTTGTAACCGGCAAGCCCTCGGCGCCGATCGACGTGGCGAGAACGCATTTTTTCATCGCCATAGCTTCGTAAATCTTGATTCGGGTCCCGCCACCCACGCGCAGCGGCACGATATACACCTGCCCGCCAGCGACGTAAGGCCGGACATCATCGACCGTTCCAGTGATAGTTATGCTGTTGTCCGCAGCGGCGACAGCCTTGATATCCTCACCCGGACGCCTCCCGACAACGGCGAAGCTAATGTCCAGAACCTCGTGCCGAAGCTGCGGATAGATTGACTCGTAGAACCACCAGAATCCGTCGATGTTCGGCATCCAGTCCATCGAGCCGCAGAAGACCACGCGGTTATTGACCGCTCCTGCTAGCGGACGGAAATACTCGATATCCACGCCGGTCGGCAAAACAGTGTAACGCGGCAAGCCAAACTCGTGCTTGAGTTGCTCGCCGTCTTGCTCTGACACGGTCAGGACGTGGTCGAATCTGGCGCAGGCGTCGGCTTCGAAACGAGCCAGCCGCTGCTTCTCATATCCAAAGTACATTCGCTTAAGCGGGTCCGTTTCAACTTCGTGGTAACGGCGCCAGATCATGGTTTCAACGTTGTGCTCGAACAGGACGGTCGGCACCCTGCCGACGAATTCGCGGCACCACGCCATTTCGAGGAAATCGCAAATCACGACATCGCATTTGCCGGACGCTGTGAGTTCCTGTGCTTTCGCTTTCATCTCGCCTGTGATGTATTTGTTGACGATGTAGGGCCGCGGCGACAGGAGTTTTGCCAGGACGCGGAGATAGAAGGCAATGCCCTGCTTGTTCTCCTCCGGGCGAGTAACGGTCGCCACTGTGACGCCGTACCCCTGCATTTCGGCGAGGTAGCGTTGATCGAGATCAGGCGAGGCATAACAGAGAAAGGTCACTTCGGCGCGCTTGGCAAGTTCGGTCAATAGGTGCCGGGTGCGAATTTTGCCGCCGGTGTCGGCGGGAAGCGGAAAGTCGGATTTGATCCAAAGCACTCTCACAATGCCACCCGCAAATCGCTATGGGCGACGCCTTTGATGAACATGGTGTGCCAAAGCTCAATATTCAGCAGCGTCCAGATTTGGTCGGAGTAATTGTATTTTCCTTCGCGGTGCAGCTCAAAGTGGCGGTTGATCAGCTTGCGATTGAGATGCTCGCCGCAGAACGAATCTGAACCGAGAACGATTCCGCGCGCCATTTCATAGTATTCCCCGGCAAACCAGCGCTTGATTGGAACCGGAAATCCGGCTTTGGGACGCGTGAGGATTTCCTTGGGAATATCATCGGCAAACGCCGAGCGCAGGATGCGTTTGGTTTGAAAACCCTTGATTTTCAATTCATCGGGAAGCGCGAACGCAAATTCAACCAATTGATGATCGAGAAAGGGAACGCGCGATTCGATTGAAGCCGCCATCGACATTTGGTCCTGCTTCATCAGCAATTCGAGCAGATACGTTTTGATATCGGCATAGAGCAACTTTCCGAGCAGCGTTGAATTGTTCGAGCGGTTGAAGTGCTCAAAGTAGCCAACGTAGACATCGGCGACATCAAGAGAATCCCAAGCTGCGCCGGTAAGCAGGCGCTTGAGTTGATCGCGGGAAAATGTCGAGTAGTTATCGAGGAAGATTGATTCAAGATCGGGTTCGAGATAAACGGTTGTGCGCAGCGCCTTGTTGCGGAACGGAAATTTGTAGGGCAGCGAATCAATGATCGGCCGGAACAAGTTGCGCCGCAGCGAACGCGGCAGAAACTTGTAGAGCAAACGATCGGTTTTGATATTGGCCAGCGTCTGGTAGTAGCGTTCATAGCCGCCGAAGAGTTCGTCGGAACCTTCGCCGGTGAGGACGACTTTGACGTGCTTGCTTGCCAATTCCGACACTTTGTACAGCGCCACCGACGAGGGATGCGCAATTGGTTCGTCCTCGTGGTAGATCATGTGCGGAAGAAGTTCGAAGAATTGCTGCGTGGTCATTGTGACTTCGTGCTGGTCGGCGTTGGCGTGCCGGGCGGCCAGACGCGCATACTCGAGCTCGTTGGCTTCGCGCTCGCCGAATGCGACAGAAAATGTTGCGATACGGCGTTCGACCATCTTGGACATGCGCTCGCTGATGATTGTCGAATCGATTCCGCCGGACAGAAACATTCCCAGCGGGACATCAGCCATCAGACGCAGGTTGATAGAGGTATCCATCAGGTTGCGGGTTTCTTTGACAGCATCGGCCTCGGTGATTTCGGGATCGACCTTGATGTGCGCGCAGTCCCAGTACCTGACGATGCTAACATTGCCGCGATGGTATTCGAGATAGTGGCCCGGTTCGAGTTTCTTGATTCCGGCGAACAGGGTCGAGTCGTCACAAGTGTACTTGAGCGCCAGCACTTGCATGAGAGCGCCGAAGTCGACGCTTCGCGTGACTTCGGGGATTTCAAGGAGGCTCTTGATCTCGGATGCGAACGCGAAGAAATTGTCAGTATCGATGTAATAAAGCGGCTTGACGCCGAGCCGATCGCGGGCGATGAAGACCCGATCGGTGCGCTGGTCGTGAATTGCAAAAGCAAACATGCCGCGCAGCTTGTGCAGTCCGGCGCTGCCGTGGGCATCGATGCAATGTATGATTGTCTCGGTGTCGCAGCGGGTGCGATATTTGAATCCGCGTTCTTCGAGTTCGGGCCGGATTTCCAGATGATTGTAGATTTCGCCGTTGTATGTTATCCACATCGAAGCGTCGATATTGGACATCGGTTGGTGTCCGTGGCTCAAGTCAACGATCGAAAGACGCCGATGAGCGAAGCCGGTATTCTTGTGGATGTAGTAGCCCTCATCGTCGGGACCTCGATGGGAGATTACATCATTCATCCGCTTGAGCAGCGATCGTTCGACCGGGCGTTCTTGATTCTTATAGATAATGCCGCAGATTCCGCACATGATCGAGTTACACCAAGGATTTGAGTTTGACTAATTCGTACTGCATATCTTTCGGCGGAATGATTTTCGCAGTCGCCGGCGCCGAGATCGTGAGCTTTTTGTCTTTTAGTACTATTTCGATGAATTCCACTTCGGATTCAGATTCGAAATAAATCGTGTTCCCCATTACTAATCGCGTCGCACGACACAGCGCGGCGTAAACGTCTCCATTGTCATGCACGAATATCGCGCCAAAATGCGCATCCGTATCGATTCCTTTGCTAACACCAGCGGCTTCTGACTCGATGAACGCCACGTATCCGCCGGGTACTTTCCGCGATCGCCCCGAGTCGCTGTAGCGCTCGTCAGCAATCGGTGTCAGATCGATGCCGGAGTGGGCTTCAACGGTGTGCGTCAAGGTCAAGACCTGGTCAATCGGACAGAGTACCCGCAAACAGTTTCCGACATACGCCTGCCCATAGTCGTCCGAGATCAAACGCTCTCCCATCGTAGCTTCCGCGATGCGCGGGTGTGAACGAATGCGCAAGTGATTCTTCAATCCCACAACCGCAATGAATGCGCCGCAGTTTTCGAGCCGCCCCGGAGTGATTAAGTCCCACCCTACCGTTTGCGGCCGATTACAGGCGACACGGTCGTTGATCATCCAGCCGACGTCGTTCAATTGCAAAACGCGTCTTTCGAAATTACAGGTTGTGCCGTCGGGCAATTGGAGCCGATACCCTGCAGAAAAGCTGCTGAAATACTTTGTGACGTAATACTCGCGGAGACGACAGTTCGGTTTGACGAGCCAGGCGAAGGGGTCGGCGGCATCATAGAATTCCCCGCCGATCAATCTCGGGCCATTGTGTGATGCGGAGCCGCGCAGCAGATTTCGGGTTTCAATATCGGCAGTGTAACATAATGTTCCCGGGTCGATGATCAAGTGCTCGCCGTTGAAGCTCAAGTCCAGATGCAGGTGGTCGGCGTGCGAATGCGGGCAATCACGGTATCCAAAAGGGCCGCCTTGAAATACGGCGGCTAGCAACTTACTGCGTGCCACCAAGATTCCGCTCGAGGGAAACCCGACCGCGACGTTGTCGAAGCGGACCTCTTTTGAATTGGCGTCGACAGTTGGACCGTTCTGCCAAAAGGCGTCGGGCCAAATTTGCATGTTGGGTGTGCTTTGGCCGAATGCAGCCAACGCCGTATTGAGAAGCGGCCGATAGTCAAACGGTGCAGTCCGACTTAAGAACATCAAGCGACCACCGTCATCATCACCGATGTGCGGCCAGAGCCCGCTCGGGAGTTGGAGGCGCCCGAGCGCCAGAGTCATTGACTCGACGCGAGCATGTTCGGAGTCTTCAAACTTGTCAAAGTTCCGCTCGGCGAGTTTGAGCGCCGAGAACAGGAATTCAAGCGAGTATGCGTGATAGCAGGTCGAGACTTCAGCGTGGAGGCCGTCCGAGCTGACTTGCCGGCGGAGTTCTTCTTGGAGAATCCTTCGACCGGTCGCCCTCCACGATTCGGAATACGCAAATTCCGGAAATAGCAGGCCGATCAGATACAAGCCGTATGCTTCGCCCAAGAGATGTGTGTTGGGTGAAAAATAGCGTGAAAGATGATCGGCGAGAAATCGTCCGGATACGTAAAGCAACCGGTAGATATCATTTGCTGCTTGCTGGTCGAGACTGGTCGAATCTTTGAAGAAGTACACTCCCCACGCGACCGAGTTGGCTCGAAACGCGAACTCCAGCGCGGAGCAGAAGTTGATTCCATGATAGTCACGATTGCGGCGATTCCAGTGATTCAACAAATCGAAGAAGTGGCGCGCATAACGTTCATCGCCAGTCAACGCGTACGCTTGCCCCAAATCGTAGACAAACTGCAAGCGCGACGGCTCCCAAACGATTTTGGCATCGCCCGAGACCCTCGGATTAAGGAAATCAATATCGGCGTAGAATTGTTCGGGTGCGCGTACGTTCATGATCGGATCGAGATTCCAATCGGGCGGATCGCCAATATTAAACCAGCCGTGGTTGAAGACGGGAAACTCGCCGGCGAGAATCTTCTGTGCATACGACAGAATGCTGTCGCGCGAATCCGGGCAGTTGGTTTCGACGAAATCGCGGAACTTGTCTTTGCTATTGAATCCGGCGAAGAACTTCTTGGCTGATTTGTTGCGCAGCGCGCGGGCGAAGTCGATCGAGCCATCGGCGAGCCTGTTTTCTCGCAGAAACTCCGGCTTGAACAACTTTGCGTAATTGGACGGGGCAAAATGGTCGCCGCTTTGCGCATGATGGCGGCGCTCCGAGCGGCGAGTTAGTTCCTCATTCGCGCGAAAACCCAATTCGGCAAACTGCCCGGTCGCAAGTTTCTTGAGCAGCTTCATCGCCTTACTCACCGGATCCCGCCAATTCGCGATAGGTCGCCGCCCAGCGGTCTTTCACGTGTTCCCAACTGTATTTTTCTGCATCCGCGCGTCCGCCAGCGATGATCTTGCGGCGCAAGGCGGCATCGGCATGGGCAACATCCAGAGCGCCTGCGACTGCAGCGACATCTTTCATTGGAACAAGAAGCCCGTTATCGCGATCACGGACGATATAAGGAATGCCGCCGGCATTTGTGGTCACGACCGGCAGACCGGCGTGGAAAGCTTCGACAATTGCCACCGGCATGTTGTCGATGATCGAAGTGTTGAGAAAGATGTCGGCTTCGTCATAGAGACGGGCGATTTCATTGCGTTCAATCCGGCCGGTGAATTCGACTCCGGTAATCTGCTCTTTCTGGACGAGTTGCTTCAAGCGCTTTTCGTCCGAACCAGTGCCGATGATCTTCATGGCCGCTTGCGGATGGTTTGATTTGAAGATAACAAACGCGCGAATTGCGGTTTCGATATCGTAGAGCGGCTCCAAGTTGCGCGGGACAATAATGCGCAAGCCGTTTTCACTGCGCTCGCGAAAGTGGAACATGGTCAGGTCGGCGATATTAGCAATCGACTCCGCTTGGAATCCGTGCTTGCTGAAGACATCAATCAGATATCCAGAAGGCACAACGATTCTGTCAGCCTTTCTGATGATCCAGAAAATGCGTTTGCCGGACCGAGTGAAGTGATCGTCGGCCTCGCCGGAACGGTAGTTCAGGATGCACTTCTTGCCGAAGAGTTTTGCAACGAGTATGGCCGGCGCAGGCGCGAGAATAAAAGATCGGTATGACGCCGAGAAAATATGAATGATGTCGTAGCGCGGGATGCGCAAGAAGAGCCCGGCGATGTAGAACACAGACACAATCGCAGTGCGGATATATTTAATTTTAGTCAGATAACTCAATGGCCACCAGGGCACGGGGTTGTGCGGTTGAAACCCGATCTCGACATTTTCGGCGCGAAAGTTTCGCAATAACAGGTCAGCCTGCACGGCTTGCCCGCCCATGATCGCCAATGACGGCGCCACCAGAAGAATGCGAACACCCGCCAGACGTTCAGCGATTGTCGGCATGGACGTCCTTTTGGTATTCGCTGGTGATGTAGCGGTACTTGCCGGATTTGTCATAAGGCAATTCGGCGACGCCTTCGTATTCGATTGTTACTGTCCCGCCAAGTATGTCGTTGATCTGTGCCTGGAATTTCGCCTGCACTTCCGGCAGCACCGCTTCACTGTAGAGGTGCTTAACAGTGAGCGAACTCGGGTTGTGCTGTACGACCTGGACTTTGTTGCGGACGCCAGCTGTGCGCAGTGACATGATAATCGCCTCGCCCGCAATACGCGAGCCGTCGCTGCGATAGACCAAGTCCACGACGCGCCCGCCGACCGCGGTGATTCGGCGCCAGCAGGTGTTTGTCCGCGCAGAGGCCTCTTCGATGCGGACCATGTCGCCGGTGCGGTAACGAATCAGCGGCATCGCGCGATTGTACAGATCAGTCACGACCAGTTCACCCATCTGACCGGCCGGAGTCGGGTTGCCCTTGTCGTCGATAACTTCGAGGTAATATGACGGCTCGAAGATGTACATGCCGACGTGATCGGGACCTTCGGATGCCACCGTACCGATTTCGCGCGAGCCGTAGCGCTCAAAGGTCTCGGCGGAAAATACGTCCTTGAATAACTCGCGCTGCCAATCATAGAGCGGTTCGGCGGTAACGATGACCTTGCCGACCTTGCGAAGTTTGATCGATTTATCACGCGCCAGCTCCGACATAGCGGCGAGCATGTTCGGGTAAGCGAAAATGGCTTTCGGTTTGAAGCGATTAATCTTTTCCAAGAACTCTGCCGAGCTAGCGGCGGTCGCATCGAAGCTGTAAAAGTAGATTGCGCGTTCGCTTAAGAAATTGGCGACGCGTGCCTTGAATTTGTCGAGATGAAAAGCATCGAGCGGCGAGCCCCACACCCAGGCGCGTTTGGTGCCGGGATAGATTCCCAGCCGCGCATTGAAGAAGTAATCCTGGGCGCGACGGATTGAAGTGACTTCGCGGTCGCGATAGAATGTCAAAGGCACTCCGGAGGAGCCGCCTGTTGACGACATAATCAAATCTTCGCGAGAGAACGCAGTCGACAGGATGTCGTCCATTGAGGCGTTCAAGTCTTGCTTGGTGAGAAATGGCAAATCCGCTAGGTCGCTGCCAGCTTTCACTGACTTGACCTCGATTCCCGCCTTGCGGAACCGTTCGCGATAGAAAGGCGAAGTCGCTTCGGCGTGGCGCAGGAGGCGCTGCAACCGACTAAGCCGGTGCCGCTCCAGCCGCGTCTTGGACATCGACCACATCGCCGCAAAGTGGCCGTAATGGCGCAAGATCGCAGTTTCACCACGATAGGCAAGCAGCAGCGGATTTCCGACGGTGCGAATGAGAATCTCGGTCAGTCCCAATTTCAGCGCTCCGCGACGTTTAGTTCACAAATCGAGAAACGATATTTGCCCGATGGTTCTTTGGCAATTGCACTGACAAATTCGAATTCGACTTTCATATCGGTTCCGAAGAAGTGGCGGACTTTTTCTTCGATCATCCGGCGCGACGTTTCACTGAAGCGCGAGTCGGTGGCCAGATTGAATTTCAAACGGCCATGCTGGCGCTGGATGATCTGCGCCTGCCGAACGCCGGGGACCTGAGCCGCCAAGTAGATCGTGAGCGCGGCGCCCGAGACTTTGCGACCGTCCGGGGCTAAAAGGAAATCGGTCGTGCGTCCCGCGACCATCTGCATTTTGGGCAGGGTCACGCCGCAACTGCACGGTACAGCCGCCGATGGCGAGCCGACGTCGCCGATTTTGTAGCGAATAAACGGGAACGCCTGATTGCCGAGAATCGTGACGAGGATTTCGCCGTTTTCGCCCGGCTTGACGGGACGGTTGTCCTGCACAAATTCCAGATGCAGATACTCGGCGCCAATGTGCATTCCGTCGTGCGCTGTGCATTCAGAAGCGATGACTGACGTTTCGCGCGCGCCGTAGCGGTCGAACACTTTCTGACCGAAATATGATTCGATCTTAGCGCGATTTTCGGGAGTGAGCACTTCGGCGGAAGTGATAATCGAACTCGGCGGCGGTAATTCGATATTATTGGCTTTCATAAAGTCCACCACCAGCGCAAGCGAATTGGCATAGGCAAGAATTGAGTCCGGTTGGAAGCGTTGATAATCGAGCGCAAATTGCTGCAGTGATGCCTCGGAGAAGCTCGAGCTATCGCAGATCAGAAGGCGGTCGATGAAGATATTGCGCAATTTGGATTTGATCGATTTGAACGCCGACAAATCCGATTGATGCCCCCACAAAACCGCGACTTTGCTGCCGACGCGCTGTCCGGCCCAGAGATTGTGCCGGATAGTTGCGGCTTGGCGGACGTCCCAGCGCAACTTATCGTGATAGAATTGCAGCGGCGATCCGGTCGAACCGCCCGTGCGATTGGCAATCAAGTCCTGGCGTTTGTAGGCAGTGGATATCAGCTCTTCGCGATTTTCCTGGATATCAGTCTTGGTGAGAACCGGAATCTTTTCGAGATCGGAAAAATCTTTGAGGGCGAGAACGTCGAATCCGGAAGCGGCAAAGCGCTTCTGGTAAAACGGGACATGCGCATGGGCATGGCTAAGAATACCTTTGAGCCGCTCCAGCCGGATCGAATGAAGCTCATCGGCGCTCATTTTCTCCGAACGCTGAAGCTCCGCCAATACGGCTAACTCTTTGCTTCCCTGCTTCTTAACCAGCACAGGATAAAGCAGACTTTCGACAATCCTTTGATACATGGTACCTTGCGTCTTCCCTTACAGATGTCTATGCCCCTCTTGTCGCGAATTTGGCAACAAGCGGGCTAATCCTATTATCGGCCGTTGTTATATAACAGGTTACAAAGGAATTGACAACGAATAGAACTAGCGACGAGTAGCCTTAACAGACTCGCGCAACCAGTTATACCATTTGTCCAGCCCGGTGCCGGCACGTGTTGAAGTCTCAAAGAAGATCAGGTCGCCGTTTATCTGGAGCGCGTTTGCGCGTGCTTTTTGCATGTCAAAATCTGAAAGCCCGAGCAGGTCAACTTTGTTGATGATTGCAACGCTGGAGCGACGATACATCGAAGGATACTTGAGCGGCTTGTCGTCGCCCTCGGTCGTGCTCATGATGACGACTTTCATGGCTTCGCCAAGATCATAGCTGGCGGGACAAACCAGGTTGCCGACGTTTTCGATGATGAGGAGTTGAATATTGTCGAGATTGATTTGCTCAAGCGCCTTGCCGATCATTTTCGCATCAAGGTGACAGGCGCCGCCGGTAACGATCGGCTTAACCATAGTGCCACCTGCTTTGATAATCCGGTTGGCGTCGTTTTCGGTTTGCACGTCGCCGGCGATGACGGCTATCGGAAACTCCTTACCGAGCGCAGCCATCGTCGTTTCGATAAGGCTCGTCTTCCCTGATCCCGGCGAACTTACGAGATTGATGGCGAATATCTTGCGCTTGGCGAGATCCGCACGGATCGCCGCTGCAAGCTGATCGTTTTCGGAGAGTACTTTCTTTTCTATCGCGACACGCTCTGACATAGTTCCTCTATTCGTCCCCCTCATAGTACGCAATTTCCAGTTCCTGACCGCTCAACAAATCGCATTGCGAGCTGCCGCATTGCGGGCAGACAAACACGAAATCGGTGACCGCGAATTCATTCGCGCAGAGCCGGCATTTTGCATTCGTGGCAACCGACTCGATTACAAGTGCGCAGTCGCTCATTCCTTTCTCGCGCTTGAGCACGTCGAAGCCGAAAGTCAACGCTTCCGGGTCAACGCTGCTTAAGGTGCCGATGCGGACACCGATTTTGGATAGTTGCTTCATACCGCGTGCGGCAGCGGCGTCTTTGACGCAATTGATGATGTTATCGGCGATTGACAGTTCGTGCATCGTTGGCCTCGAGGGACAACATAACTCAAGATACACAGAAAACAGTTGCTAAAAATTGGACCCGGCTCTAATTTTAGATTAGAACATTGACTCGGAGGTAGAATTTACGAGCAATGACTCCTAAGCGTAATTGGACAAATAGGATACTGTGGAGCGCGCGATTTGCCGCCATTGTGCTCATTGCAGCTCTTCCACTTGCCCAAGCGCAAGACACGGGCATTCGCGATTCCCTGATCATAACGAATCACTATTTCTCCGCTCCGCCGCCCGACAGTTTCGAACTATTCCTGCGCGTGTTTACAGATGACACATTATTCTTTGTGTCAGCGGTAATAGAATACAATTCATGGGAAATGGTCGCAACATCAGCAAGTCCGGGGCCGCTGATCAAGGACCTGCCTGGCTCCAGTCTCGAATTTTTCAACTACCCTGATCAAGGGCGTTTTGCTGTCGTATGGGTCGGCAACTTCGAAGCAACATTGCCGCTTGGTGGCGTTGATCTTGCGACAGTTTACTTTACGGAACGAGCACATTGTCAAGCCGGGCGTTGGTTTGACACCACCTTCATAGCGCCGGTTATGTCGACGATGTTTGTCAAGCTACATTCGACATATGTTCCAATCGTAGATCCTCTGTATTACTACTGCGTCGGGGTCGAGGATGATCTCGACCTGCAGAACGCTAATTGGCAAACTTCAACAGCATACCCCAACCCTTTCAATTCCGGTACGTCGATTGAAGTTGTCACGACGCGAACCGGACCTTTGAGAATTTCTGTCTACGATGTCCTTGGCAGACACGTGCGAAACATCATCGATGAGACCGTCGGTTCTGGTCGCCACGTCTTCCAATGGGATGGTATAGACGAATCGGGGCATTCGGCTGCGTCAGGTGTATACTTACTGCGGGTAGCATCGAGCAGCGGGGTTGAAACGCGCAAGCTCGTTCTTCTGCGTTAGCATCCTCACCGCCCGTCAATCACTTTTGCATCGAACCCCAAAATATACCTGCAAATCGTAGCTTCAGCGGATTCGTATGTAATCCAGTCAAAAAGCAAATTCGCACTCAATCACAGGAGAGATTACCATGAAAATGAACCCTGTCGTACACTTCGAAATGCCGGCGGATAACAAGAAACGCATGGCTGATTTTTACACCCGCGCCTTCGGCTGGAAGACGCAGATGCTTGGTCCGGAAATGGGCGAATATGTCCTTGCGACCACGTGTGACTCGGACGAGAACGGAACGCCGAGGAAAGGCGGCATGATCAACGGCGGTTTCTACCAGAAGACGGCTGATGCTATTTCGAATTCGCCTTCAGTCGTGATCGCGGTTACCGATATTGCCGAATCGATGAAGCTGGTGAAGGATGCCGGCGGCAAGATTCTCAATGAGCCGATGCAGATTCCAGGGGTCGGATCATATGTGTCGTTTCTTGACACCGAGGGCAACCGCGTCGGGATGCTGCAGCCGCTGCCGATGTAATTTGGGCACACAACGTCGAAGGGCGACATCCTATGTCGCCCTTCAATCCAATCTTGAAATCTCGTGAAATCTAATTAATCTGCCGAAGGGGGGACTCGAACCCCCACATCCTTGCGGATACTGCGCCCTGAACGCAGCGCGTCTACCAATTCCACCACTTCGGCATTGGCTTGGGATTGCCAATATAGATTCTGCCTGCGCAAACGCAAGCGAAAATTCCACCCGCGGTTACTGGCGGGCTTCCGTGGTCAACTGCATACGGACGATGCGGTTGTTGCCGGCATCGGCGATATACAGGATGCCCTCAAAGTGGCAGATTCCCTGCGGGCTACGGAACTGTTTCTCTCCGGATCCGAATTCACCGAAGGCCAGCAGCACATCGCCGCGACGGTCGAATTTGTAGAAGTAGAAGTTGGTGCCAAGAAGCGGATCGGTGCTGTCAAGCAACAGGTAGAAATTCGAAAGCTCATCGACGGCGATATCTTTGTAAGCGCGCGCGGTAAACCGGATGAGCGACGGCAACGTGTCGCCCGATTCGTAGAGACCGACCCAGTTGGGGAAACTGAAAAGCTGCACGCCGATATTGCCGGCGGCTTGAGCAAGAGCGACGTAGTTTTGCCCGGCGATTTGGTACATAGTGAGATCGACGGGAAAGCGCGTCAGTCCCAATCCGATGCCGTCGCTTAGGTGATAGCCCACCGGAATATCTGAAGCCGAAAATTCGACCAACCGCCCGAACCAGAAATCAGTCAGGTAATAATCTTTCGTCGGATAGAACGAAGCCGCAATCGACCAGAACTGCGCAGCTTGGGGGCGATCATTGAAAATATAGTACGGATATGGCGCCTGAAACACCCGCACGAACGGCTGGTCGCCGCGATAACGCTTGCGGAAAACAGAATCGCCGTAGTTGATCACCGTGTCGACGCCGTCGACGACCTCGGGGCGCGAGTAATCGCCGCAAACGACGAGCAGATCGAGTCCGCGGTCTTGCGTGATTGCGACCGGATGCACCACCGGATACTCGGCAAGAAAAGTGCCGTCGATATCCAATTTGATTACACGGTCATTGTTGGTATCGCAAATGTAGATGAACTGATCGTAGCCGACGTAGACATCATTCGGATGGTCGAGAGTGCGGCCGTTGAATTCGGTCCAGTTGGGAGAAATCACAACATAGTTGGTGTCGATGCCGCCGTAGACCGGCGCCGGCAGATTTGTCGGCAACGGCGTTTTGTCGGCGCAGGCGGAGATCAAGCAGATTGTGACTCCGGTCGCTGCCAATATGAGTGCTATTATGCGGCGCATCAGAAACTCATCCCCAATCCGAATTTGATTTGCCGCGGCGCAAGATATTTGGTGGGATTATCCCACAGCGGCAGTTCGTATGAGAGCGGCGGTAATTCGAAAAGATTGCCGCCTTTCGGGATGGTGTCGCCCGAGCGATATTCTTTACCGGTTAACGGATTGATCAGGGTGACATTCTTGTGATCGAGGATGTTGGTTGCTTCGACAAAAAGCGTCAGCGTGTATTTGCCGTTGCGGAAGTATTTCTGGAAAGTCAGGTCGAGCGAATTCCACCACGGACCGATTTTGGAGTTGGCTTCACCATCTGCGACAAACTGCGTGAAGCCGAGTTCGTCGACAGTCTGCTTGTACGGTGTGTAGCGCTTACCGGCCTGTCCCCAGGCCTTGATATTGAGATTCCAGTCGCCCGGCAGCGGCAGGCCGAGGAAGCTTGTTTTCCTGCCCGCCGGTACATTGAAATTCGCCTTCACGACGAACTGCCACGGCTTGTCCCAGTCAAAGGCAACGTCGTTGTAAATCTGACCCTCCGAGCGCGCCTGCAATCCACGCAAAATATCTGCGGGCAGCGAGCGCTCACCGCGGGCTCTGCTAAAAGCGCAATTCGCCGATAGGCTGAAGACATCAGAGTAATCGTGAAGGTATTCCAGCTCTACGCCCTGGCTGGTGGCATAATCCAAATTGAAATAGAGAAAATAAGTCTCATCCGGGAAACGCGGATCGGGTGCAACGGCGGTGGCGGCGATGTAGTCGCCGATGTATTTGATATAGCCGCTGACGCCGATGGCGCTCTTGTCGTTCGGCAGATACTTGACGCCGACTTCGATGTTGGTCACCTTCTCATAGTCGAGCGCGGGATTTCCATATAGCTGGTAAGTCGCTTGCGAGGGCGTGTAGAGCTTTGCGTAGAGATATTGCGGCGCCGGTTTACGGGCGAAGCGCGAATAAGAGCCGAACAAGGTCAGATTGCGACTGATCAAGTTCGCAATGCCAAATCGCGGCGAAAACGTACCGCGGGCACGGCGACCGAGGACTTCGGTGGTCTGCTCATTGAACTGTTGCCGCAGCACGTCGCTCAAAACTGAAATGCTGTCGTTTGCGAGGGCGTCCTCGGCGTACTTTCCGACAAACCAGAGGTCGTAGCGGAAGCCGAAATCGAAGACCATGCCCTGCAGATTCAAGTTGTTCTGCACAAAGGCGCCATAGGTCGACGGCTTCGCCTGATAGGCATCGTAGTTGAGGCCAAAGCCGGATTCGCCCAACCACGGCTTGTAAATATCGAGGACCTGAACGGTCTGGCGTTCGCCTTCAATCCCGAATTTGACTTTGTAGTTAGACTCAACCTCGGTCTCGTAGGTCGCCTTCAATCCGTAGTTTTCGATGAAATGGTCATACCAACTGTCGCCGTCGCCGGAATCCCAAAATCCGTCGCCTTTGATGACTTCGTAAGTCGAGCTGTCGGGCAAGGCAATAATCGTGTCCGGGAAATTGTCAGCCGGTTGTTGATAGTCGGTCCAGTTCTTGCCGTGAACATCCGAACGCAAGGTCGTGAAGAATCTGGAAGCAATGATCCGCAGTTGCCGGGTAAGCGAGATGCGGTAGTCGAGACTGGCGATTTGTTGGTTCGATTTCTGCGTGAAGGTGTTGTAACTGTCGAGTATGCCGCTGTAGTCGAAAGCGTAACCGTACGAGTAGTCAATCGTGCGAATGCGCGTTTCGAGAATGCTGCGATCTTGATTGATGTTTGCCGCGGCGGAATGAGACAGCGACAGTTTGACGAGCGGCGAAATTTTCCAAGTCAGTTTTGCCAGCATCGAATATTGATTATCGGAGCGCGGAGCGAACGAACTGCCGCCGAGAGTCGTTGAATAGAGATTTCTCGAGTATGGCAGATAGGTATCGCTCAAGGAAAAATTGCCTGACCAGAAGAAGAAGGTCTGCCCCGGCAGTCCGACTTTCGTCAACAGCTTGGAAGTCACCGGTTCGGGACCCGAGAGACTTGCTTCCAGAATGTCGGTATTGAATCCCGATTTGCCCATGAAGTGGTCATTCTTGTAATCGAGCGAGCCAGTGAGTTTGTCAGAGCCTTCTTTGGTGGTGACTTCAACAACACCCGATGTCGCCTGCGAGAATTCGGCGTCGGCGCCGCCGGAATAAAGGTTGAGTTCTTTGATTGAATTGACATTGAGCGAGAGTCCGTAGCCGCGCCGGATGAGCGGGTCGGTCACGGAAACGCCGTCGATCAAGTACTGCGTTTCGTAGGTGCGTCCGCCGCGGATGTGCAATTCCTTGTCGATCTCGACGACACCCGGCAGTTCGCGGAGGATTTCGCCCAAGTCGCGCACTGCCCCGCGCGCGATCTCCTGCGGTTGGATCGAACGCACTGCAGCCGGGACGGTAGGATCCATCAACGGTCGTTCGCCGTAGACGATGACTTCATACCCGAGCGGCAGGACGGTTTCTTCGAGTTCGAAATTGAGCTCGGTGTCGTCACCGGCATAGACGGCGACGGCGTAATTGCGCACCTGTTTGTATCCGATCAGCACGACGTCGACGGTGTAACGACCCGGTTTGATTTTGTCGACCGTGTAGGTTCCGTAGACGTCGCTGACGGCGCCTTGCGCCAGTTCAACAACTTTGATGACTGCGCCCGGGAGCAAGTCGGTCGATCCGGCGCGCGTGATTTTACCGGTGATGCGGCCAAACCGGAATGCCGGATTTGGATTCTTGGCGATCTCTTCGGCAGTGATTGGTTTGAGCCGGATTTCTACGACTTGATCTTGTCTTGTTCCCAGTCGCACTCGCCGCAGGTTGCCGGGATGATAGCCCGCGAGCGTGATTTCCAGGTCGTAGATGCCGCCGTCGAGATCATGGAATTCGAAATAGCCTGCGGAATCGGTTTGAGTTGTTCTGTTGAGAACCTGAATTGTGACAGTCGCTGCCGCTACCGGCTTGTCAGTGACGCGATCATAGACATTGCCCGTCAAGTTGCCGGCGAACGCACAAGGCGAGAACAGGATCATTATCAGACTGAAGATTGTAAGGCGAAGGCGCAAATTCATCTCACTTCTATGACGCAGCAAATTGGCTTCTGTCAAATCTCGCGAACGATATAGCTATCAACGCCTTGGGTCAAGCTAAACTTGGCGGCGAAACTGTCCAAAACTCTTTGCGCATTGCGGGTGCGAATCGTATCATCTTGCGCATGGAAGAAGCCAGCATCAAGAACATCGCGCAAAACCGCAAAGCGCGCCACGAGTACGAAATTCTCGATTCGTTCGAGGTCGGCATTGTGTTGGTTGGAACCGAGGTCAAATCGCTTCGCGCCAACAAAGTGCAATTCGTGGATGCTTACGCCACGCTGGAAAACGGCGAGTTGTGGGTGCATAACATGAACATTACGCCGTATGAGCACGGTAATGTTCATAATCACGAACCGGTGCGCAAACGCAAGCTGCTGATGCACAGACAGGAGCTGAAGAAACTCCATGCTCGGGCGGTCGAACGCGGGCTGACGCTCGTACCGTTGCGGATTTATTTCAAGAATAAGGTCGCGAAGCTCGAAATCGGTCTTGCCCGCGGCAAGAAAATGCACGATAAACGCAGTTCAATCGCCGATCGTGATGCGCGGCGCGAGATCGACCGCAAAATGAAGGAACATGGCCGCTAAGGCGCTGGTATAAATGCGGATATGAAAAAGACACTTCTGATAATTCTAATTGTCGCCAATGTCGCCTTTGCCGCCGAAGGAACCCTCACGCTCAAGGGCATCGGCAGGTCGACGCCGATTCGTAAGACAACTATCGAGCAGGTCGATTTTATGTCGGCTTCCGACCTGTTTTCGGCGCTTCAGGCGCGCGGGAAATGGAATGACAAATCGTCCAAATTTGAGGCGACTGTTTCCGGACACAGCATTGAGTTTACGAGCGACAATGAATTTTGTACCGTCGACGACCATCCCTACAACCTCGTGCATGCACCGAAGTTTCAGACCGACGACCTGTATGTCCCGGTCAGTCAAACGCTCTACTTGCTCTCAGATGTCATGGAACGAGCAATCAGTTATGACAAGAAGCGCGGAGTGATAACAGCTACCAGCAAGGGCTACAATATCGTCGGTGTTGGGATTCAGGAAAAAGTCAACGGCGACTTGATTGAAATCAACCTGACGCGCAAACTCGATTTCGAAGTTTTCGTCAGCGAAGGCAACTGGATCAATATCACGATTCCGGGCGGGCTGGTCGACACGCGCGATTTTGGACTCGACCGCCAATCCGAGAAGGTTATCACGAGCCGCGCATTCCAGTTTGACAATACGGCGCAGCTTTCGATTCAGATGCGCCAAAACATCGGCGGCTTTCATACGAACTATGCTCCCGATCCGCATCGCATTCAGATTTCGCTGGAGAACACGACTTTTCTGAATTCGCAGTCGGATACGACTACAACAGTCCGTCACGACAGCATCAATCCAATTGATGTAATCGTCATCGATGCCGGACATGGCGGCGATCACGAGGGTGCAGTGGGACGAAACGGACTGCGCGAAAAGGATGTCACGCTTGATATCGCGCTGCGTCTGGAAAAACTGATTGGCAAGGACAAGCGTTTCAAGCCTCTGCTGACACGCGACGAAGATGAAACGGTCGGGCTCGAGGACCGCGCCAAGATGGCCAATGACGCGAACGGCGATTTGTTCGTTTCGATCCATGCGAACTCGTCGGAAGAAAAGGCGGCGTCGGGCTCGGAGACATATTTCCTTGCAGCGGCGAAGTCCGACGAAGCGCGCATTACGGAGTTGCTCGAAAACTCTGATTTTGAAGTTCAGGCGCCGGACGCACCGCGCAAGGGCAAAGAGGAACTTGACTTCATTATCATGGACCTGCTGCAAACGGAATATCTGGCGCAGTCGCAGCAATTGGCCGAGGCTGTTCAGGACGAAATGAAGAAGAATCTGAATATCCGCTCGCGCGGCATCAACCAGGCGGGATTCCGCGTGTTGAACCACGTGCGCATGCCGTCGGTTTTGGTCGAGGTTGCGTTTATATCCAACAAGATTGAGGAGCGACTGCTCGGGCAAGATGATTTCCGGCAACTCGCCGCCGAAAGCATCTATGCGGGAATTTTGAAGTTCGTCGAACGCTACGACAAAGAGGCAAGGGCAAATGCCGGATCTCAATAGCCCCGTCGGCATATTTGATTCCGGACTCGGCGGACTCACGGTCGCGCGCGAGGTGTTCCAGTTACTGCCTTCCGAGGACGTCGTCTATTTCGGCGATGTCGGTCGCACGCCGTACGGCGGGCGCTCCAAGGAAATCATCACGCAGTTCACGCGGCAGGATGTCAATTTCCTGATCGAACAGGGAGTCAAATTGGTAGTCGCGGCCTGCAATACGGCCTCGGCGCTCGCGCTGGACACGATTAGGGCCGACTACAATATCGAGATCATCGGCGTGATCGAGCCGGGAGCGGTCAGCGCCGCCGGGGCAACGAGGAACGGGAACATCGGTGTGATCGGCACGACCGGGACCATTCATTCCAATGCTTATGCGCGTTCGCTCGAGAAGATTAATCCGAAGATTCGGGTTTTCAGCATGGCGTGCCCGCTGTTCGTGCCACTGGTTGAAGAGGGCTACGTCGACAAGCGGGCGACGTATCTGATTGCAGAGGAATATCTGGCGCCATTCAAGAATAACGGCATCGATACGCTAATATTGGGCTGCACGCATTATCCGCTCTTGAAGCCGGTAATCCGCCAAGTCCTCGGTGAAACGGTTCAACTTATCGACTCGGCGCGCGAGACGGCGCGGGTGGTAGCTAAGCGGCTCGCCGGAGAAAGCAAGCTCAACCCCAAAGGCACCGACGGCGAACGGAAATTCTACGTCTCGGATGTGCCCGATCAATTTGCGCAGACGGCCAGACATTTTCTTGGCGACACGGTCCGCAATGCCATGCGCATCGATATCACGAAATATTAATTGGAAGCACGATGAAATTCGACAAACTGATACTAGCCACGAATAACAAACACAAAATTGCCGAGATGACCGCCATGCTCGAAGACACGGGCATTACGATTCTCACCCGCGACGATCTGGAAGATTTCCCTAACATCGAAGAGACCGGCGCGACGCTGGAAGAGAATGCGCTGCTAAAGTCGCGCCTGATCTTCTCTCACTATCGCGTTCCGGCTGTAGCCGACGATACCGGTTTGGAAGTCGAAGTACTCGACGGCGCACCCGGTGTTTATTCGGCGCGCTATGCCGGACCGAACTGCAATTTCGAGGATAACAACCGCAAGCTGTTGAAAGAACTGACCGATGTTTCCTTTGATCGCCGGATCGCCAAGTTTGCCACAGTGATTGCTATTTCATTTGATGGCGGCGATTTTACTCATCGCGGCGAAGTTGACGGCGTCATTGCCGAGTCAATGATGGGTGTCAACGGATTTGGCTACGACCCGGTCTTTTTCTATCCGCCTCTGCAGAAAACTTACGCTCAAATGACTCTTGAAGAAAAGAACCGCGTATCGCACCGCGGCCGCGCCTTGGCAAAGTTCAAGGATTGGCTTATCGCGCCGTAAAGACCTTCGCGACGCGCTTCGTAACGCCGCACATTTGATATTGTTCAATTTCGCATCAACCGCTTAATTCGTATATGCCCGAAGAATCCCGATCCGAATCGACCTATAGTGTCACGCCGCCTGCACCGGCATTAATCACTGCGCGCGGGCTTGGCATCGCGATTTATGTCATACTCGCGATTGCGCTGGGGTTGATTACGCTCGTTGTCAAGCCGCTCATCATTACCGGCATACTCATGGTGTTGTTTGCCGGGGTGATGATAGCGTTGTACCCTTATTTTGGGCTAATTCTCTACTATCTGGTGATCATTGTCCGGCCGGAGATTCTCTGGACACAAATTGAAGCACTGCGGCCACCCAGATTGATTTCAGCTGCGCTCTTGCTTAGCGTCCTGATTCACCGCAAGTACAACCGCGAACGTTTCATTGTTTTCAAAGACAGAATGAGCAAACACATGGGCTTTTTCGCGGCGGCGCTGTTTGCTTCGGTGCCGCTGGCGTATTGGCAGGACACGTCGTTCTGGTTCGCCGTCGATTTTCTCTGGCTGTTTCTCTACTATGTCCTGCTCATCAACATTCTCACGACCGAATTTCGGATCAAGGGATTTATCTGGCTGTTTATGCTCGCCGGCGGATACAATGCGATTAGTTCGGCGATTGCCTATATGTCGGGGACATTGATAGTCGCCCAGGGGATTGAGCGCGCAGAAGGTCTTGCGGGCACCGATCCGAACACGCTGGCGGTTTCGATCATGCTGGCACTTCCCTTTCTGTTGTTTGCGTTGAAGTGGATCAAAAACAATTTCCTCAAATTGATACCGTTGATTTTCCTGATTGCGGGAGTCTTCACGATCGCAATAACGGGTTCGCGCTCGGGCGTCATTGGTTTGGTGATAGTTGCGTTCACAATTTGGCTGGTGACAAAGAAGAAGATGATTACTGCGGTTGTCGCGATACTGATTCTGATTGCCGGTTGGTTTGCATTACCGCCGCAATACAAAGAGCGCTATGCGACGATCTTCTCCGAAGAACGCGACTCGTCTTCGGAAGGCCGCATCGACGCTTGGAAAGCCGGTTGGGGGATGTTCAAAGCCAACCCTGTGACTGGAATCGGCGTCGACTGTTTTCCGTACGCTTACTCATCGGGGCAATATTCCGACACACGCGCCTTGCTGCGTCCGCATAACATGTATATCCAGATAATCGCCGAGTTGGGTCTTTTCGGGTTAGTAGCGTTCGGTGCATTGATTTGGTATATCATGCGCTCAAACTTCCGGCTACGCAAACAATTCAAGTCAGCCGGCATGGGCGATCATCCCTTCGTCTGGGTCTCTTACGCAATCACCTGTTCGATTACCGCCTTGTTTGTGACTTCCGTGTTCGGGCACTCGCTTTTTCGCGCCCACTGGTACGTCTGCGCCGCCTTGACACTCGCAATGATGTCTGTTGGCAAGGATATCCTTTCCGGCACATCCGGGGCGTCACCAAAGAGCGAATTGACGCCGCAATTCGCCAAGTTTCTTTCACTGCGTCCAAAGAGCCGCTAAGATTGGCCGGGATTAGCGGACAAAATGCTCTCTCTTCCTCTTGACATTTGGTGGCCAGTGCGTATCATAGGCACATGATACGTGGACAACTCGCTCGACTTCTGGTATTCGTCGCATTAGCATTTGCACTCACTATTTCCCTTGCCTCCGCTCAAGACAGCGGCATAGTACATAACCATCCGGTCGCAGCACAGACGGACTCGATTGGCGCTTCAAATCAGACTGCCACAGAAAATCACGAAGCGATACAAGCGGAGCAGCAGCGCGAGCCGACTCTGCTGGAAATGCTGTCTACGCCCAAGCACTTGACGATGTTGTCGCTGATGCTGGTGGGAATCATCCTCCTCTTAGTATTGAAGATCAATCGGTGGGTTCGCCTCGCCGGGCTCGCGGTGATTTTTGTGCTGTTTGGCACCGATGTCATTCTGCCTGTCCATCCGAGTCCCATGTGCGCCGTCACCAAGCTGTTTATGTTTCGATTTACGTGGGGGCAATGGTTTGTCGGATTCCTCGCATTTTGTCTGGTCATTTTCATTCCCAGCTTGATCTACCGAAAGGCCTTTTGCGGCTGGGTCTGTCCATTGGGCGCATTTCAGGAACTGGTCAATAAGATTCCGTTCAAGTGGCGGGTCAAACAGTTTAATTTCACCGCATTCAATTCGGTTCGGATTGGGCTATTGGCAATGTTCTTTTTGACATTTTACTATGTCAAGGAATCGATGGACGCGCTCGGTGCCGAGCTTGGACATCTCGACATGCCGATCTGGAAAGCCTATAGCGCCTACAACATTTACGATCCGGTCAACTACTTCGAGTACTTGCATTGGAGCATCGAGACACAGTGGATCATCATGATGTCGATACTGGTGATCGCGAGCCTGATCATTTACCGGCCCTTTTGCTATCTCATCTGCCCGATTGGCGCCATTACGTGGTTGCTTGAGAAGGTCGCGCCCGGACGCATTCGCGTCGACCACAGCAAGTGCAATGACTGCGGTGTTTGCGTGATCAAGTCCCCCTGTCCGACTATTCAAAAGCTGATCAAGCGCGACTCTATCGGTCTGCCCGACTGCACGTCCTGCGGCGAGTGTCTGGATACATGCAACCGCGGCGCTATCAAGTTTTCATTCAAGAGCTAGTTAGGACACACAGCGAAGCGCGAACTTCGACGGAGACTCCATTATTGAACTCGGAGCGCTACGCCGGCGATTTGGTCATTTCCAGACAAGATTCGGCGCAGAGTCGGCAGATCTGGGCACACGTCTGCATCATATCGTCATCAACAAAACGCTCGCAGGTAGCTGCGCAGCGTTCACAAATATCCGCGCACAACATACTGTAGCGATTCTCGAATTCCGATTCCATCAACATTGCATTTGCGCTAGTTGAACAGGCGTCCGCACAGGCAGACAACAATCCGATATGGTGACGCTCCGCATGGCGCCCGCCCAAATCCAGACAGTGGATTCGTGTACGAACGCAGACTTCGTAGCACTTAAGGCAGTCGGCAACACAGCGCTCGACCGCAGCTCTAAGTTTGATTTCGCCTTTCATAGAACTCCTTTCGCGCCCTGTCCGAGTTAGGCTAGCTATTTTGTCGTCTTCTTCGCCTCTTGCGCCTTCTTGATATTCGCCGCGCGCGCACGCTTCTGCGCTAAAGTCGGTTTGGCTTTCTCGGGCATATTCTTGCGCGGCTTGGCGGTGAAGATGTCGCCCTTGGTGTGGACGATAGGTCCGCGGATCTGCTTGAGAACCGAGCGCACACGCGGACTATCGATCACCAACCGTCCTGCCGAAATGTGCGCATCGCGCTTGGAGATGAACCAGGCCAGCGTGTCCCACGATCCGCTGGAGCGTTTTCCGGCAAGTCGTTCGGTGCGGCCGGTGCGGCCAATATCCTGGACGCGAAAAGTCGTAAACTCCGACTTGGGGCGCACTACAATGCGAAAATACTCGTCCTTGCCGGTGCTGCCGGGTTTCTTGCGCGCCCGGCCCTCGGGCTGCGCCGCGCTGTGCTGGCGCTTGGTCATCCCGTTCCATTTCTTCTGCGCTTTGACAATGTTCTTCTTGGCTGCTTTTGTTTGTGCTGTGGTTGCCATAACGACTCCGTTCGTTTTGGATCTTCGGTGGACTCTTAGGCGCACAAAAGTTCGTCGTGTCTATTACTTCTTACAAATCATGGTCTACTTGGTTGTGTTTTTCTCACTGCGAGGCGACACTTTCGTAAGCTGCGGGACAACAAAAAAGCTGGAGTGCAGAACACTCCAGCTTTTGATTCAGAATTTTCGCTTCGAAGAATCACAAATTCATCGGGTTAAGCGAGACGCGCTCGATCTGGCTCTTTACCGGCTTGAGGGTACGCAAGTAGGTGTAAATGGCGCCCAGGTCGTAATCGCTCATGCCCGCGTATTGGATCCAAGGCATGATCGTGTTGGCGCCCTTTTCGCCGACTTCGGGAGAGACGTAGTCTTCGGGGCTGTACATTTTGAATTTGTCGATGAATTCTTCCTTGGTCCAAGAACCGATACCGGTCACGGAATCGGGCGTGATATTCATTGCCCGGACGATACCAAAAGGTAATTCGAACTCCATTCCGCCGGCAAATTCAGTTCCAGGGACGACTTCGCCTTTGACGCGAACAGTGTGACATTCGCCACAGGAAGCCATGGTAACGAGGTACTTTCCGTGGGCAACCAAGTCGGTAGTGTCGGGCCGGGGCTGAAAATTCGCAGGACCCGGAATTGTCTTCACGATGATGTTGAGCGGGAACGGAAGTTTCGATTCGGCGATTTGATGCTCAATGGGCGCCAGCGTGCGCGTGTAAGCGATGATCGCTTCCATATCATTGCGATCGAGCATGCCGTAGTTCGGATAAGGCATGATTGGGAAAAGCGCCTTGCCGTCTTTCGTGACGCCTTCGGTGACGGCACGCATAACTTCACCATCGGTCCAGTCCTTGATTCCCGCTGGAGTAATATTAGCGGCCTGCAGAGTGCCGTTAATTTTGAGGAACGGCGCGAAATCTTCGCCGCCTTTGCCGTGTGTCTCCGGCAATATGGGCATCGCGTAGTGCGTGATATCGCGGGTCGAGTGACAATCGACGCAGATGGCGACGTGATTAAACAGATACTCGCCGCGCGCCAACATTTCGGGTGTAGCGGAGATTTTCACATTCTCTGCCGGACCAACCTTGGGAAAGGTCATGCTAAAGTAAATAATGCCAGCGATGACCGCCACAACCAGCAGTGCCGCCAGCGAACCAATGATTCTCCAGAACGTTTTCAACTCAAATCCCTCCAATAATTATCCGGCGCCGAAGTTCTCGGCGTATCTTTATCATGGACCAAATTAGTAGATTCAAATGATTTGTGAAATATCAAAAGCTGTCGAGTGCCAATTGCAACGTTATGCCGACTTCTCCAACCGTTCGACTTGCGCAACCAATTGTCCGCAGGCGGCGGCAATCCGGCGGCCTTTTGGAATGCGCAGGGTCACTGCGGGACAGCGCGGATAAAGATACTCGCGGAAGCGGTCGATGGCGTCCTGCGACGGCGTACGGAAATCATACGGTGAAAACGGCTTGAGTTTGGCGCTGGAGCGCGCGGTCGAACCGCGCAAGGCTGCGACTCGTCCCTTGGCGACTTCCTTGATCGGCGCAAGCGGGATTCCCTTGGCATCGACGATGGGGTTGTAAGGAATCAAATTGATCTTGCACGGGATCCGGCGGGTCAGCATCGCCAGTTCCTTGGCGCATTCCATCGTGTCGGTGATGCCGGCGATCAGGATGTATTCTAATGTAATGCGGTCGCCGGATTGAAGCGCGTATTCGCGGCAGGCGGGAATCAACTGGTCCAGAGGGTTGTCCTTCGCGGCGGGGATCAAGCGTTCGCGCAGGCTCTGGATCGGCGCATGTAACGAGAGCGCGAGTCCTGATTTCAGGCGCATTTCGGTCAGCTTGCGAATCTCTTTGACCAAACCAACGGTCGAGATTGTGAACTTGCGCGCGGAAAATCCGAGCCCCTGTTCGGAGCTGATCGTAGTGATTGCCTGAATGACCGCGTCCATATTCAAGAGCGGCTCGCCCATTCCCATCATGACAACATTTGCCAGTTCCTTTTCGCCGGTGAGATTCTTCGCCAGCATAAACTGTCCGATCATCTCGCCGGCCGAGAGATTGCGCTTGAACCCGACCAATCCGGTGGCGCAGAATTTACAGCCGATTGTACAGCCGACCTGGCTCGACATGCAGAGCGCCAAGCGGTCGCGCACGGGAATCAGCACCATTTCGACCATGGCGCCGTCGGTCAATTTGACAAGAAACTTCGCTGTGCCGTCGTCGGGATCGCGTTGCTTGCGCACGACGAGCGGCAGGCGAATGTCATGTTTAGCATCGAGTTGATCGCGCAGCGGCTTGTTGAAGCTGCTCATCTTGGCGAAGTCGGTGGCTTCCTTCTGGTAGATCCACTGGAACAACTGGCGGCCGCGAAACGGCTTCTCGCCGTGCGCAACCATAAGCTCTTCCATCCCTTTAAGCGAAAGGCCGAAAATGTTGATCTTTCTTGCAGTTGACATTGTCATAATAACAACTATAATTACGCCGATTAGCAACGGGTATTTGGAGGAGTTTTGGCTGAAGTTGCGAGTATTCAGGAATTAGCCGAGAATTTCAAACGGCTGAAGGAGTTTCTTTGACCTTGATAAGAAGGTTGCGAAACTCAAGGAATTAGAGAAGCAGACGCTGGCCGAGAATTTTTGGTCGAATCAGGCCAAGGCCCAAGGCGTCCTGAAAGAGATATCGCTCGAGAAAAAGTGGCTGGAAGAGACCTCGCGACTGGAAAAGGCGCTAAACGACATCGAAACGTTGGAAGAACTGTCTTCCGAAGATGCCGAACTCAAAGCCGAATTTGTACAACAACACGTCGAACTTGAAAGGCTGATTGCCGACTTCGAGCTGCGGACTTTGCTGTCCGACCGGGATGATCCGAACGATGCGATTGTGTCGATCCACCCGGGCGCCGGCGGCACCGAATCGCAAGACTGGGCGGAGATGCTGCTTCGACTTTACAAGCGCTGGTGCGAGCGGCACGGCTATCAAGCCGACCTAATCGATTTTTCATCAGGTGATGAAGCTGGTATCAAATCCGCCACTCTCGAAGTGCGCGGCGATTATGCCTACGGCTATCTAAAATCGGAGTCCGGTGTGCACCGGTTGGTGCGCATATCGCCGTTTGACGCCAATCAACGGCGACACACTTCGTTCGCCTCCGTATTCGTCCTGCCCGAAGTCGGCGAAGAAATCCAAATCGAAATCAATCCCGACGATATTCGCATCGACACCTTCCGCGCTTCCGGCGCGGGCGGACAGCATGTGAACAAGACTTCGTCAGCAATTCGCATCACGCACATGCCAACAAATATTGTCGTACAATGCCAAACCGAGCGTTCGCAGCTTAAGAACAAGGAATCGGCGCTGAAGGTGCTGAAGGCGCGGTTGTATCAACGCGCTCGCGAGGAAGAAGAAAAAAAGCTGGAAGAGTACGTCAAGACGAAGAAGAAGATCGAATGGGGCAGCCAAATCCGCTCATACGTTTTTCATCCATACAACATGGTTAAGGATCATCGTACGTCGCATGAAACGTCGAATACATCGGCGGTTATGGACGGCGCGATTGATGAATTTATCACTGCTTATCTAAACTGGAAAGATAAGTAGTCGGGAGGTTATATGTCCGTGCTCCAGCAGTTTCGCGATAAAGCCAAATCTCTTAAACGGAGAGTAGTATACCCAGAAGGCGAGGAACCGCGTTCGATCCTTGCCGCCAAAACGGTCGTCGCCGAAGGAATTGCACAGGTGATTTTGGTGGGTGACACCGCAAAGATTACAGCACTTGCCAAAGAGCACCAGCTCGATTTGAGCAAGGTTACTGTCAGCGATCCGGCGACTTCGAATCAGCACAAGGAATTCGCGCAGGAGCTTTTTGAACTGCGCAAAGCCAAGGGCATGATGATTGAGGAAGCCGAAAAAACTATCCGCCAGCCGCTTTATTGGGGCGCGATGATGGTCCGCAAGAACCTCGCGGACGGTTCGGTAGCCGGTGCGCTCAATACGACCGGCGACGTACTCCGCGCCGGAATTCAGGTTATCGGGCTGGGTCAGGGCATTACGGCTGTTTCCAGCTTCTTTATGATGGTATTGCCGGAATTTCTCGGTGAAAAGGAGAAGGTCATTTTCTTTGCCGATTCTGCGGTAATTCCCAACCCGACGGTGGAGCAGCTTGCGGCAATCGCTGTTTCGACTTCGCGGTCATATCGGGCTTTGATGAACGAAGAGCCGCGCGTAGCGATGCTGTCGTTTTCCACCAAAGGTTCGGCGAAGCATCCGGATGTCGACAAGGTTCTTGCGGCACTGGAATTGGTTAAGAAGATTGAGCCGAAACTGATCATCGACGGCGAACTGCAGGTGGACGCGGCCATCATTCCCAAAGTCCAGCAATCGAAAGCTCCGAATTCGCCGGTCGAAGGTAGAGCAAATGTGTTGATATTTCCGGACTTGGATGCCGGCAACATTGCGTATAAATTGGTGCAACGGATGGCGAAAGCCGAGGCGATCGGACCGATCGTGCAAGGCATGGCCAAGCCGGTCAACGACCTGTCGCGCGGCTGCTCTGCCGACGATATCGTCAATGTGACTGCCATTGCGATGACAATGGGCGGACTGTAGGACATCATCTCGCTCCCTCCCCTCTCCCGTTTCGGAGAGGGGTCGGAGGCGAGGGCAAAAACGAAAGGAATGCAACAATGCCGACATATTGGTACCGCTGTCAAACTTGCGGCCACGAATTTGAGGAATTTCAGAAGATGTCTGATCCTCCGCTTCGCGATTGCCCCAAATGCGGCGGGATCATTATGCGCGTCATTACCGGCGGTACCGGCATGATCTTCAAGGGCTCCGGTTTCTACATCACGGACCACCGAAAGGAATCGTACAAGAAAGCCGAGAGTTCCGACAAGGGCAGCTCGCCGGCTCCCACGCCATCGACCGAAACCAAGACCAAACCAAAGAGCGAGTGATGATTCCCGCCCGACTTAGCGCAGCAGAACCGCTTTATCAGGAACTGGCCGCGATAGTTGGAGCGGAGAATGTTCATATCGAAGGCGCCAGCTTTGACGATTGCTCGCACGATGCGACGGATATCGTGCGTCCGCCGCTGGCGGCAATTACAATCACTTCGGCAGCTCATGTACCGCTGATTCTGCGCGCTGCCAAGAGACATCGCGTGCCGATCATTGCGCGCGGCGCCGGCACCGGCTACACCGGCGGAGCGACGCCGGAATATGGCGGCTTGGTTCTGGCATTCATCGGATTCAATCGAATTATCGAAATCGACACCAACCGCAAGATCGCCATCGTCGAGCCGGGTGTCATCACGCAAGTTCTTGCCGACAGTGCGGCGGCCAAAGGTCTCTTCTACCCGCCCGATCCGGCCAGCGTGAAGGAATCTTCCATTGGCGGCAATGTTGCTGAATGCGCCGGCGGTTTGCGCTGCAAGAAATATGGATTGACGAAAGACTATGTGCTCGGAATCGAGGGTTACGATATCGACGGCGAGCTGATCCAGACCGGGATTTTCGCCGCTAGGGAGCATTATGACCTCGGATCGATTCTGATCGGCTCCGAAGGTACCCTCGCAGTAATCACCAAGATCGCGCTTCAGCTCATCGACCCGCCGGCGTTTCGCCGGACGTTCTTCGCGACGTTCGCGAACCAGACCGATGCTGCCGAAGTCGTTGCCGGAATCATGGCTGCAGGTGTGATTCCCGCAGTGCTTGAATTTATGGACGGTGACGCTATTGACTGTACTCTCGAATATCTCAAATGGACCGATGTCATCCCCGCTGCCGCTGCGCTGGTGATCGAGCTTGACGGCGAGTTCACCGCAGTGAATCGCGAGACGGCGGCAATCGTCCCGATTATTAAGTCGCACAATCCGACGCAATTCGAAGAGACCGAGGATGACGCCCGCCGCGACTATCTCTGGACTTTGCGGCGTTCGATTTCGCGCGCCATCACGGCGGCGGCGAAGTTGCGCGTTTCGGAGGATGTTTGTGTGCCGCCCTCGAGATTGCCCGAACTCGTCGCGACGCTTCCCGGCTTGGGCACAAAGTACGGATTGCGCGTCAATTCGTTCGGTCATGCCGGCGACGGCAATTTGCATGTTAATTTTTTGGCGACCGACGACAGTACCGAAGTACAAGAGCGGATACATGCGGCAGTGGTTGAGTTGTTCAAGATCACGGTGACCTTTGACGGCACGATTTCGGGCGAGCATGGAATCGGCACGACAAAGAAAGACTATCTCCCTATCGAAGTCTCGGCGGAAACGCTGGAGTTGTTCCGAAAAGTCAAGGCGGCGTTTGATCCGTACAACTTGGTAAATCCGGGGAAGATATTCTAAGGTGGGTCTCGCACATTGTTTTCCCTTGTCTTGAGAATAGCTGAATCTATATCTTCCGAGCAGTAAAACTGCTTAACTCTCGAGGGCGACTGTGCGCAAATTGGCAATCATCCCGATATTGATTCTTGTCTCGATTCTATTGGTCTTCCTGATTTATCGCCGCCAGCAATCCAATATTCTTCCCGAGAATGTGATTTATTCCTCCGGCACTGTTGAGGCCAATGCCATCACGGTTGCTGCACAGACCTCCGGAAAAGTTACGGCGAAGCGATTTGTCAAAGGCGATGTTGTACACGAAGGTGACACGCTGCTAACTATTGAGGGTTCTCTGCTTGACGCCAAGCAACAGGAACTTGACGCCACCATCGCTGCCACGCGCGACGAGATCGCAGCCGCCCGTATCGAGCTGGCCAATGTCAAAACCAATCTTGAACGGATGAAAGAAGCATACCAAGTCGGCTCGATTCCCAAGCGCGAGTATGATAATCTCCAAACCAGCTACGATTCCGGCACACGCCGACTCGCCGGACTGGAATCTAGGCTGGCGACGATCATGGCACAGCAGCAATCGTTGGATGTCCAGCGCGGATACACAGCGGTTACCAGCCCGACCGGCGGCTTTGTGCAGGCGGACCCGGTTGAGACCGGCGAAGTTGCCCAAATCGGCTCGACCTTGTTCGAGATTGTTGATTTGAGCGACACCTGGGTTGAAATTTACATCAACGAATCCGACCTGCCGCATATCCATCTCAATGACCCGGCTGACGTGTTTCTCGATGCCCGACCCGACAGCGCGATCAAGGGCAACGTTTCGTTCATTTCGCAAAAGGCGGAGTTTACACCGAAGAATGTTCAGACCAAGAAGGAGCGGATCAAGCTGGTCTTCGCGGTGCGTATCAAGGTGGACAATTCTTCGGGCGCGTTCAAACCCGGGCTGCCGGTTGATGTTTATCTGAAAAAGTCATGAGCGCACCGGCAATCACCGCCAGCTCCCTACGCAAAACTTACCAGCAAACTGTAGCGTTGCGCGATGTGTCGTTTACCGTTCCGACCGCATCCATTCTCGCAATCGTCGGACCGGACGGCGCCGGCAAAACAACGCTGCTGCGTATCTTGTCCGGCATTCTTGACCGCGACGCCGGAATGATCGCGATCTTCGGCGACGACTACTCCCATGATTTCGAGTCGAAGAAGGCCAATATCGGCTATATGCCGCAGCGGTTCGGGCTGTACGAAGATCTCACTGTGCAGGAAAACATTGATTTCTTCGCCGATCTGTTTTCCGTCAAAGGCGAAGAACGGCGCACGCGCGTCAAGCGATTGCTTGAGTTTTCGCGCATGGATCCATTCACGGACCGTTTGGCAGGGAAACTTTCCGGCGGCATGAAGCAGAAGCTTGGCCTTGCCTGCGCGTTGATTCACAGTCCCAAGATTCTGCTGCTCGACGAACCAACAAACGGTGTCGATCCGGTGTCGCGGCGCGAATTCTGGCGGCTTCTGTATGATCTCAATCGCGACGGCACGACAATCATCATCAGTTCGTCCTATATGGACGAGGCCGAACGCGCGAGTCGATTCATGCTGATGCACAAGGGCGGGATTATTGCCGAGGGTGTGCCGTCCGACATCCGCAGCAATTTCCAGCAGGCGGTTTTCGAGTTGCCGCTTGAGAAAGCGCGTGCAGCCAAGTCGCTGCTCGAATCTGAGTCGCGCTTCTTCTCGGTATCTCTGTTCGGCAAGAGCCTTCACATCGCGGCCAAGCGCGAGATGGCGTTGAAAGAAGTCGCAGCGATTGTTTCTGCCAAAGGCGTCGACGCAACACAATTGCGCGAAATCATTCCATCGTTTGAAGACATTTACATCGGCCTGTCGAAGGATGCAGAATGACTGAATTCGCAGTTGACGTCAACAATCTTCGCCGCGATTTCGGCAAATTCACGGCGGTCAACAATATCACCTTTCGCGTCAACCGCGGGGAGATCTTCGGATTTCTCGGCCCAAATGGTGCGGGCAAGTCGACGACGATTCGCATGCTCTGCGGACTGCTGCGGCCGACCGGCGGTTCCGGCACTGTCGCCGGGTTTGACATCATGAAGGAATCGGAGCGAATCAAGACCCGCATCGGCTACATGTCGCAGAAGTTTTCGCTGTATCAAACACTGACCGTTGAAGAGAACCTCAACTTCTACGCCGGTGTTTATCTGATGGACAAGTCGACGCACGCGGCGCGGAAGCAGAAGTTTTTCGCAGAGACCGTTCTGGGCGAAGTCCGCGGGACGTTGGTAGCATCATTGCCGGCCGGAACGCGCCAGTTGCTCGCGTTGTTTTGCGCGATCCAGCATGAGCCGGAGATTATTTTTCTCGACGAACCGACCGCCGGCGTAGACCCGATTTCCCGCCGCTATTTTTGGGAGCAGATCAACCAACTGGCCGACCACGGCGTCACGATTTTTGTCACGACGCACTATCTCGACGAAGCCGAAGAATGCAATCGCATCGGCATGATTTTCGGCGGTACTTTGGCGGCTATCGGCAAGCCGGACGAACTAAAGCAGCGCCGCTTCACCGGAAAGATCTACAAGTTCAATTCGCGCAATCCGTGGGAGATCGCCGACGTCTTGCGCGCACGACCGGATGTCGGGGACGTGGCGTTATTTGGCTCCGAACTGCATGTCACGATCAAACAAGGGGCAAATTTTGAAGAACTGGCCGCAGCGATACGCAGAGCCGACGCGAGTGCTTCGGACGTCAGCCAGATTGACGCTACGCTGGAAGATCTGTTTATTGCTCTGATCAACGAGGGGCCAAAGTGAAAGCGCACCGAATTGCGGCAATTGCACGCAAGGAGACGCTGCAGATTTTGCGCGACAAGCGTTCGTTGATACTGGCGTTTTTGTTGCCGATCACGCTGATATTTTTGTTCGGCTATGCGATCACACTCGACATTCGCGAGATACCAACGGTCATCATTGACTACTCAAACTCAACACACTCGCGCGAATTGATTCGCAAGTTCACCAATAGCGGCTATTTCGTTGAGATCGAGCGCACCACGGCGCAAGAACGCTTGACGGAACTGATCGATCGCAGCAAAGCCAAGGTCGGGCTGGTCATTCCGGTCGATTTCGCGGATCAACTCGCTGTCGGTACCGCTGAAATTCAGACTATTACTGACGGCGCCGACGCCAACACTACGCAATCCGTCGTCGGCTACACATCGCTGATCATTTCGCAGTTCAACCTTGAGAGCTTGCAGCAACGGTTTGGCAATCGCATGAGCCTTAACCCGGTCAATCTCGAACCGCGCTTCTGGTACAATCCGGATCTCGACTCGCAAAACTTTCTCGTGCCCGGTTTGATTTCGCTGATCATGACTATCCTCGGCTCGCTCTTGACCTCGCTGACAATTGCGCGCGAATGGGAACGCGGCACGATGGAGCTACTGATTTCGACGCCGATCAAACCGATCGAGCTGGCGCTCGGAAAGCTGCTGCCCTATTACATAATCGGAATCGTTGATTTGTTTCTGGCGGCTTACGTCGGGATCGTGATCTTCGAGGTCCCCTTCCGCGGCAGCATCTGGCTGCTATTTTTGTTCTCGAGCGTATTTTTGGCGGCGGTCCTTGCCAACGGCTATTTGATCAGTGTCGTTGCGAAGTCGCAGCAGTTGGCATATCAACTTTCGCTTCTGACGTCATTCCTTCCCGGATTCTTGCTGTCCGGGCTGTTGTTCCCGATTAGCTCGATGCCGAAGGCGATTCAGTTCGTGAGCTATCTTCTGCCTGGCAGATACTTCATTGAAGTCATCCGCAGTCTCTTCTTGAAAGGCTCGGGAGTTGAGATTCTCTATGCACAGGGGCTGGCGCTACTGTTTTTTGCAACTGCATTTTCGCTTTTGGCGACCAAGAAATTCAGAAAGAAGATCGCATGAACTGGCGGCGGACATACACACTGCTCATCAAGGAATTTCAGGAGCTGTTCCGCGACCGCAAGATGTTGGCGATTATTTTCGTCTCGCCGATTGTGCAACTGCTGATTTTCGGATATGCGGCGACGTATGACGTCAAGAACATCCCGCTCGCCGTTCTCGATCATGATCGGTCGGACCTGAGCCGCCGTCTGGTGCGTTCGCTGGAAAACTCCGGTTACTTTACGGTTGAATACAGGCTCGATTCTGACGCCCAGATCGACACCTTGCTCCAGCACGGCGAGGTCTGGAGCGTGCTGGAAATTCCAGCGGCTTTTGCGGAGGATGTCGCTGCCGGCAAATCGGTCGCGATTGGCGCAGCGCTGGATGCGTCCAATTCCAACAGCGCTGCAATCACGGCAAATTATCTCGCCGGAGCCATTGCGCGATTCAACGAAGAAATACTCGCGCAACGTCTTGGCCAGTCGGGAGGCAGATCGATTGCCTTGACCGGCGTGGTCAGCAATAAATTGCGCGTTTGGTACAACCCCGACATGGAGAGCCGGAACTTCAACGTACCCGCGATGGTCGTTCAGATTTTGGTGCTGGTCACGCTGATGTTGACCTCGATGGCGATTGTGCGCGAGAAGGAATTCGGGACGATGGAGCAACTGATTGTGACGCCGATCCGGCCGAGCGAATTGATTATGGGCAAGGCACTGCCGTATGCTTTTATTGGTATGGTTGACATCGCGCTGATTTGCACGGTCGCGGTATTCTATTTCAAAGTTCCGCTAGTTGGCAGTTTGACTTTGCTGTTTGGCACTTCGCTGATTTTCATGCTTTCGACACTTGCGATCGGGCTATTGATTTCGACGATTTCGACCACGCAACAGCAAGCCATGATCAGCGCTTTCTTCTTCATGATGCCGGCGATATTGCTCTCGGGATTCGCTTTCCCGCTCGACAATATGCCTGTTTCAATTCAGTACCTGACCTACCTGAACCCCCTACGTTATTTCATCGTGATCATCCGTTCGATCTTCCTCAAAGGCGGGACGTTTTTGGGATTGCTCGACCAGATAATTCCTCTCGCCGTTCTCGGGATATTGGTGCTATCGCTGGCGGCAGCGCGATTCAAGAAGCGTTCCAGTTAGAAGCAGGCTGACCCGGTCAACTATTGTCCACATTTGACGATAACTTCAGCAGGCAGGAAATGCTCACACCGCGCCCGTCGGCAGTTGCATCCGGCGAGCGAGGAAATTCTTACGGCAGTCCGTCCGCGAGGAAGCGATGCATCGTGTCTTTATCATCGACGACGAAAAAGAAATCGTCGACATCATGGTTGAGTATTTTGAAGCCGAAGAATTTGAGGTTCACGGCAGTTCGCAGCCCGAAAATGCGCTTGAAAGCATCGCGCGCAAACAGCCGGAAATCATTCTGATGGATATCATGATGCCGCAAGTTGACGGGTACGAACTGGCGCGGCGTCTCAAAGCCGATTCCCGCACTGCCGCAATTCCGATAATTTTCCTGTCGGGAAAAGAACGTCAGGACGACAACCTGCAGTTCAGCAAATGCTCCGGCGAACTGTTTGTGCATAAGCCGGTCGCACTGCAGGACCTGAAGGCTTCGATTATGTTGATGCTTGACGCCACCGGGCAGGCCGGGCAATAAGCAATGGACGCACGATTACTTACCAAGTACGGCGAGCCCAATCTTGCACGCTACTTCGTCAAGTCGCTGGAAGATCTACTTGATGTTGTCGAGACCGTGTACAAGCATGTCAGCCAGCAAGTCGAGATGCAGGACCTGACCGAAGTCCTCAACGGCATCGAGTGTTTTGCTTCACCGATCCCGCGGACATTGAGCAGCCACATCTTCGGCTTTTCAATACCTTCCCAAATCATGGATGCCGAGAATCGTTCGACCGTCGTCGCGCAACGCCAGAGCGAGTTGAAGACGACTTCCGCCAATCAGCCGCAGATCGTCCACAAGGAAAACAAGACGATGCTGGTCAAAGAGATTGCCACGCTCTACGACATTGTTGTTTTCCAGCGTTATTTTAAGTCTCTAATGAATCAAAATTCGGACGGCATCAAGATGTTCACAACGAAGCGCAATGCGGAAGTGAAAATCGTCAAACTGAATGCACCCAAGAACGGTTTCCAACTCGTGGTATCATTCCCCGGGATATTCTTCAAGGGCCAGGCGCTGCTATCGAGCTAATAGCCACGAGCGACAACTGCGCGAGTTCAATCTGATTTAATCTAAATTGAGAATTCTAAGATTGCGTCTGAATTGCCACTTGGTTGCGGCTTAGACGCTGAGCAAGCTCGGAGAACTGATCCGGTTCTTCGGGGAAAGAAGCATCTTTGATTGCAACTTCCGGATCAAACGGCAGTTTAAGTGCTGCACGCAGATATTCCCGCACAAACACGTCGACCCGGCGCTTGACGGTCTCGAGACCGCTGCGGGAGGTTTCCATCAGGAGTA
>CAZIBI010000010.1:51728-71217 GCA_964537215.1 uncultured Ignavibacteria bacterium
TCGAGGTCGACTTTGTCGCCGATATTGCGTTTGGCGACAGCGCGGCTGACGTCGTTCATGTCGATGAGAATCATGGAAAGAAACAGGCAGTAGCGTTCGGCGCGGCTTAGTTCCTGTTTCGTGCGGTTAACGAAATTGTGGTTGTTATCCTGATTCAATGTGCTTCCTGCTTTGTTAATTTGGGCTTCGGTCTTTTCCGGGCCCGTTGCTGGAATCGATTGCTTCACATTCGATTGAAAGAAGCAATATCGGTGCCACAAGGTGAACTGACATCCGAATCAGTTTGTTCCCTGGGCCAATCCAGCTCTGACGGCTTGCACAAGCCGTCCAACTTCAGGTTTCGTTGGTACAAAGTTTTTTGTAAAAGCGCAACAACCTGAATAAAGTCCGTTAGACCTTAGCGGGCTATGCATAAGTGTTCATATATCATGCAGCCCGCTACACGGAAGACGCGGTTTTACTCGACTTCGTTGAGCCGATATTCTTTGATCTTGTAAAGCAATGAACGATAAGAGATTTCGAGGATTGTTGCCGCTTTGCGCCGGTTCCAATTGGTCTTGCGGAGCACTTCGGCAATCAGCTTCTTCTCTTCGGACTCGATGGTCTTGGTCAGGCGGTCTTTGAGCGAAAAATTCTTGTCATCGCCGACTGCGACGGCGACACTTGCCGGTTGTGGCTGGACGTAGCCCTGATTAGACCGCGCCTGACGCAGCGGCCGCTCGGCAGTTGGTGCATCCGGGCTATTGCGGATCGCTTCGAAGACTACCGCCTCATCTTGCCGTACGACAAGCTGCTTAATGAGGTTTTCCAATTGGCGTACATTTCCGGGCCAATTGTACTCGCTCATCGCAGCCATACAGCCGGTGCTGACGTTGGCGTGCTCGCGGCGGTAGACCTCGCCGTATTTGCGCATGAAATGGTCAACCAGCAACGGTACGTCCTGCAAACGGTCGCGCAACGACGGCAGCGAGACGGTGATTTCATTCAGGCGATAAAACAAGTCATCGCGGAAAAGGCGGTCATAGATGGCGGCTTCAAGGTCGCGGTTGGTTGCGCAGATGATGCGGACATCAACTTTGATCGTACTGATTCCGCCAACGCGTACGAATTCTTGTTGTTCGAGTACTTGCAGTAATTTCGCCTGAAGCTCGAAGGACATGTCGCCGATTTCGTCGAGGAAAATCGTACCCTTGTTTGCCGTCTCAAAGCGCCCCGGCTTATTCTTATGTGCGCCGGTGAAGGCGCCTTTCTCGTAGCCGAAAAGTTCAGCTTCCAGAAGCTCGCGTGGAATCGCAGCGCAATTGACTTTGATAAACGGATGCGCGCGACGGGCGGACAATTGATGCAGCAAGCGCGCGACGATTTCTTTGCCGGTTCCCGATTCGCCCCGGATCAAGACCGAGAGTTCGCTGTCGGCAACCTGCTCGATGAGATTTCTGATTTCGATCATTCGCGGCGAATCGCCGATGAATCCATCCCAGGCGCTCTTTTCTACAAGCGTGCGCTCCATATCGTCGATCTTCTTGATCAGACCGCGGCGTTCGAGCGCTTTCTGCAATTGCAGATCGACCTCACGGACGTCGAATGGCTTGTTGATGAAGAAGAATGCGCCGAGTTGAACAGCTTCCACGACGGTTTCGGTTTCGCCCTGGCCCGAAAGCATGATGACATCAGATGGCAGTTCCGCCTTCTTCAGCTTCTTGAGCACCTCCAGCCCGCTCATGCCCGGCATTTTTATGTCGAGCAATATGAGCGGCGGCTTCTCTTTGGAAGCGATCTGGATGCCCTCAATGCCGTCGCTGGCGGTAATTATGTCATATCCGGACTGGAGGCCTTCGCGGAGGATCCACGAAACCTTGGGGTCGTCATCAATGATTAATAGCTTTGTTTTGTCGTCTGCCATTACTACTCCCTGTACATGATATATTCGGCAGATTACACGGGTTATTTAGCAAGTCCGTGCTATTTTCATGCAAGATGTTGCACGAACAAACAACACTTTTTGAGCGGACTGCGCAAGGAATAAGTAGCTTATCTCGGTGTTTGCCAATTAGTTATGACTAAAGTGCCAACTTCACCAAAAGTCGTAAACTGCTGTTACATAAAGAGATGCGAAACTTCCGACAGGTTTTCCGATTCTCCCACCAGTACCACAACATCCCCGACCTGGAAAATAGTTGCAGCATCCGGGTTATTCATGCCCGTGCCGTCGCGCTTTATCAAGAGTACAGTAACCCCGTGCTCCGAGCGGAGCCGCAACGCGGCTAGACTTTTCCCCACGACCGGTGCATCGGGAGCGACGCGCAAGGTCGACATCTGCATGTTGGACAGGTCGCTCTCGATACGTTGGAGAGCGGATTCGGAACTCTTGGTGCGGAAGATCTCGTAGTTGTGAGATCGGACTTCGTGGACGATCTGATTGATTTCTTCCTCGGGGATGAGATAATAGCGCAACACTCGGGTGAAGATTTCGACTGATGTTTCAAACTCTTCGGGAATGACTTCGTCGGCGCCGAGGCGTGCGAGAGTTTCGATTTCGTTTAGATATCGCGTTCGGGCGACAATTCTGACCTTGGCGTTGATCGATCTGACCACCGAGACGGCGCGGCGGGTAGCGTCCGGATCGGAAATAGCAATTACGACCATTCGCGCCGATTTGACGTTGATTGTTTCCCAAATCGAGGCTTGCGTCGCGTCGCCAAAGAATATCCTCTCCCCCGCTGCGCGGGCGCGCTTGATTGTTTCCGGATTCATTTCCAAAACGACGTATGGAATCGACACTGCCTGCGAGGCGCGCGCCAGATTGTTACCATTGACACCGAAGCCGACGATAATCAGATGATCGGCGAGATGTTCTTTCATTGGCGTATTGGCGGGAGCTGCAGATTTCCCCAATCCGGCAAACGGCAGACGATTGAGCGATTGCGTCAAGCGCGGCGCCAGCCGAATCAAAAATGGCGCCGAGCCCATTGAGACTGCAGAAACCGCGAGAAAGATCTGATAGTGGCCGTGATCGAGCAGCCCGGCGGACAGTCCGGCGCTGGCGAGTATAAACGCGAATTCGCCGACATTCGAGAGTCCCACCCCGGTCAATACGGCAATGCGCAGCGGGTAGCCGATCAGCAGAAGGATCGGAACGACCAGGATTGCTTTGAGCAGTACGACTCCAATCGCCAACGGGAAAACAAATAGTGGCTGTTCGAAGACGACGCGGAAGTCGAGCAACATCCCGACCGAGACAAAGAATAAGCTGGTGAAGAGGTCGCGAAAGGGCGCGATGTTTCCCAGCGCGTGATGACTATAGTCAGATTCGGAAACTATCAACCCTGCCAGAAATGCGCCAAGTGCTAGCGACAAACCGACCACCGACGAAAACCACGCCACGCCGAGACAGATCAAAACGATACTGATCAGGAACAGCTCGCGATTGCGCGTCATGGCGACAGCTTCAAGGACAAAAGGCGCAATCCAGCGAGACGCGACAAATACGAACACTATCATTCCGACGCCATAGATCAGTAGCCGCATCAACTCGTCGCCTTCACCGGCGGATGCGCCAACCAGCACAGGTATGGCGAGTAGCATGGGAATCGAGGCAATATCCTGGAAGATGGAAACGGTCACGACTGACCGCGCATGAGGGCTGTCGGCCTCGCCTTGTTCCTGATACGATTTCATTGTTATTGCGGTGCTGCTCATGGCCGCCATCATGCCTATGAAAACGGCTTCGTTAGTCGGCAAGCCCAGAGCTGAAGCGGCGACGGCAACGACTGCCGTGGTAGCGATGACTTGCAGCGGTCCGGCAACAAACATTACGCGCTTGGTTCGCAGCATATCTTTCAAAGACAATTCCACGCCAATGCTGAATAGCAGCAGGACGATTCCGATGTTGGCGACATTGCCGACGCTGCCGACGTCATTGATTAATTTGAAACCGTAGGGGCCGGTTAGGACACCGGTGAGCAGCAAACCGACAACTGGTGGAACGCGAAAGCGATTACAAATCAGAAGCACGGTCACCGCAACTGCGAGGATGATCAGAAAATCCTGCAGAATCGGGCTGCTAACGCTGACCAGTACGAAACTTTGGCTCATGTCTGACATTAATGTGAGGGGCGGGTTTAGACAAACGAGAATTCGCCGCAGCGATTAGAAGGATATTCGCAATTAAGCGGAGGGCAGCTTGATGATAAAGGAAGTGCCTTGGCCTGGAGTGCTTTCAACGGTAATTTCGCCGTTGTGGGCCATGACGATGCGCTCGCAGATCGCAAGGCCAAGCCCGGTCCCGGAATCTTTCGTCGTGAAGTAGCGGTCGAAAATGCGATCCAGGTGCTCCGGCGCAATCCCGGCGCCGGTGTCGCTGATTTTGAGAACGACATAGAGGCGGTTGTTTTCCGGTTTGTGCTCGCTGTAGGCGCGGATAGCGAGCTTTCCGCCGTTTGGCATTGCATCCACGGCATTGATTATCAAGTTGAGCAGCACTTCGACAATTTCATTTTCATTGACCAGCACGCCGGGCAGGTCATCCTCGAATTCCTGCATGGATTCGATTTTGTGCTTCTTCAGATCATTTTCCACCAGACGGATGACCCGCTTGATCAGGTCGTCGGCCTTCTTTTGTTCAAGCTGGTACTTGGTGGGATTCGAGAAGTTCAGCAGTTCCTTCAACAATTCGTCGAGCCGGCGGATTTCCTGTTGCGCGGTTTGGAAGAAATCGTCCGACTGGGCGATTTCGGGCCAGCGATCGCGCATGATCTGCAGCGCGCCGGAAATATTGGTGAGCGGCTTCTTGAGATCGTGCGAGATTTCGGACATCATCTTGCCCATCGTCATCAAGCGAGTGGCGCTCAAGACTGCGCGCTGCTGCTCGTAGATCGACGTCGCCTGTGATGCCACGATCGAAGCGATATATTCGTCGTTCTCCGAGAATGCGCCCTCACGGCGCGAGCCGAGACAGAACAGGCCGTGCAATGCACCCTTGGTGATAATCGGCACTGCCGTGAAGGTCTGGATGGAATCGCGCAATTGTGGAATCTGATTAATCAGGCTTTTCACGGCCATCGTTCGCACTGCCGATGAGTAAACCGTTTTATCTTTGAGTTGGACTTCTTTGCCGCGCAATACACCGGCTTCCTTCTTGCCGACACCCTCCCAGTAGTTCACGACGAGCGTTTGCGCTCGCTCGTTCCAAGAGAGCCACATCGCGAAGTCGATATCGATGATCTGCTTGAGCGAACGGTAGATCAGGTCGGTCATGTCCTGCGAATTGTCGACGGTGGTGATTTCGGAAGCGAGTTGGTAGAGCACCGCGAATTCATTGAGTTTCTTATTGAGCTGCTCGAAATTTTCCGCGTCGTCGATGGCAATCGCCGCTTGCGAGGCGAAAGTCGCCAAGAGTCGCAGGTCGTTTTCTTCGAACACCGTGCCGTGCTGTGGATCGGAGAGATTCAGCACCCCGAGTACGCGATCTTTAATCTTCAGCGGTACCGAAATCAGCGATTTTGTTTCGTAATTGCCTTTGCTGTACTTGGCGAAACGCGGGTCGGACGAAATGTCGGGAATGAGCAAAGCTTCGCCGGTCTGGGCGACGTGGCCGGCAATGGATTCGCCGATGCGCACGCGGGTTTTTCTTTTCACTTCGTCCGATAGTCCAACCGATGCCGACACCAGCAGTTCGCCGCGGATTTCATCGACCAACATGACCGATCCGACGGAGGCGCCAATTACGTCGAGCGCCAGACGGATAATGCGCGTCAAAAGCGGTTTCAGTTCCTGCGACTGCGAAAGCACCACGCCGGCCTGATAAAGCGCGTCGACCTCGGCGATGCGGCGATTGAGCAGATCGTTTTTCACCTGCAGTTCCGCCAATAGTTTTTGGCGCGCGATTTCCAATTCGCGTTTTTCCAGCGCGCGTTTGGCGGCCAGTTTAAGCTGCGTGAACTCGATCGGCTTCATCAGGTAGTCGTAGGCGCCCATATTGATCGCAGCCAATGCCGTATCGAGCGATGCGTAGGCCGTCATCAAAATGACCATCGCGTTCGGGTCGCCTTTGCGGATTGCCTGCAGCAATTCGATTCCAGTCATTTCCGGCAGCTTGATGTCGCTGATGACCAGGTCGAAATCACTCTCGCCGTAGAGCTCAAGCGCTCTCTTGCCATCGCCTGCAGTCTGGACTTGATATCCGGCTTTTGTCAGCAGAGTATCGAGCGAGTCGCACATGCGTTGCTCGTCGTCGACAACGAGGATTCTGGGAGTATCGGACATATTCATGCTCTAGTTCTTTGTCGGCAGCGTAATGGTAAATCGCGCGCCGGCACCTTCCGCATTTCCCGCGGTGATAACGCCGTTATGCGCTTTGATGATACTATAACACACCGAGAGGCCCAAGCCAGTTCCTTTTCCGGCGGATTTCGTCGTAAAGAACGGCTCCCAGATCTTCTCGATGTTTTCGGGGGCAATTCCCGGACCCCAATCGGTGAAATGAAGATGCAATTGATGGTCTTCCACGTCGCCGGTAACTTCGATTTTCCCGCCATCCGGCATGAAGTCGCAGGAGTTGATCATCAAGTTGAGAAATACTTGTTTGAGTTGTTCGGACGAGCCATGGACATGCGGCAAAGGACTCGGCAATTGTTTGGAGATCGTGACTTTTCCCCGCTGCGTATGCAGCGACAGCAGAAGCAAAGTCTCATCGATGACTGATTCGACATCAGTATCCGAAAATCCATCCTGCCGCGGTTTGAACATATCGAGAAGCTGACGCACAATGCGCGCGATGCGATCAACTTCTTCGGTCACGATTTGCACGTATTCCGCTGATAGTTTGTCTTGCGAGTCGTGCTCGCGAATCATGAGCAGGTAGTTTTTGATAATGCCGAGCGGATTGTTGACTTCATGCGCAACACGCGCCGACAATTGCCCAAGCGCGGCAAGTTTTTCCGCCTGCATCAACTGCAACTGTGCTGCCCGCAGTTGTTCCAGCGCTTCTTTCTCCGAATCGAACAAACGCGCATTCTCAACGGCGACGGATAGCTGGTTGGCCAAGATCGCGAGGAACTCCAGGTCGTCTTCGAAGAACTCGGTACCAGAAATTTTGCGAGTCACCGAAAGCAAACCGCGGACGCGATTTTGCAGCGACATGGGGATGAGATATTCACACTCAAGCGTACCGAGCATTTTGACCTCGGGTGTATCGCCGAGACGATTGCGAATTTCCGGATAGGATAGAGGCTTGCCGTGCATGCTCTGGAACAGCCGTAGAATCGGGCTCTCTTCTTTGATCAACATGTGCGCGGTCGGTTCGACCGAAAGGCCCTTAAATTTCGCCAAGGTCAAATCATCATTTTCGTGGCTGCGGACAATGAAGATTGCCGCCCCGTTGACACCCATCTGGCCGATACAAGTCAAAATGATACCGTCCAACAGTGTCTCGGTATTAAGAACGGAGTTGAGATGTTTGGAAATCTCGAAAATCGTATACAGGTCGAAAATCTTGCGTTTGAGCCGTTTGTTGGATTCGGTCAATTCCGCAAGTTGTGCCGGGGGACTCAAGCGTTCGCTGGAGTCGTCACTGTTTTGTCGTACCTGTTTAGCCATTCATTAATGTAATATCGGCAGTTAGCAGCTTTAATTGTTTGCGGTCGCGCAATTGGTGCAAGCGCGTAATTGCCTCGCCCAATGTATAATGCGACCCGCTCATTAGGATGATATCGTCTTTCGCAGCGATATGTAAGATTCTGTCAACTGCATCCGCAACTTTCAATTTGACGTCAAAGTCGATTCCTGCCGCAACCGCAGCCCAAATCACGCCTTCGATTTCCGCCGCCCGTGTCGAACCGGGCTTGGTCAGGACTGCCCGCTGTGTGATTTTGGCGTACTCGCGCATGATAATGTCATGGTCGGGCCGTTCGAGAAACCCGCACAGCAAGAGCACTTTGCGCCCGGGATATGCCCGCTCAAGCGTAGCCACCAGCGCGCGGGTGCCGTCGGCGTTGTGGGCAGCATCAAGGATAATCGTCGGATTGGCAGCGACTTTCTGAAATCGCGCCGGCCATTGGCAATGGCGCAAACCGTTCCTGACAGCCTTCTCTCCAATCGCAACGCCGTTGCGATTCAATAGTTCTACGCATTTTAAGACAATTCCGATGTTGTCAATCTGATGTGCGCCGGCAAGCGAACTGGTGAGAGTATGTTCGCTCGAGCCATTCAAACGATGCCGGAATTTCATGCCGCCGGCGACATAGTCGAATTTGCGATTGAGTCTGGTTGCTTTGTGCAATTTGGTACCGCGATCATTGCAGTATTGCTGAAACAACGCCAGCAATTCGGGCCGTTTCTCGCCGGTCACCAGCGGTACATTTGCCTTGATGATACCCGCTTTTTCACGTGCGATCAAATCCAGCGTCGGACCGAGATTTTTGGTGTGGTCGAAATCGATGTGCGTGATCACAGAGACTTTCGGTTTGATGACATTAGTCGCATCGAGCCTGCCGCCAAGACCGACTTCGACAACGGCAATCTCGACACCGGTCTTGCGGAAGTACCACAATGCCAGCGCGGTGGAAATCTCGAAGAAAGTGATCCGCGCGTCGATGATGAATTGCTTATTGGCGCCGACAAATTCCGCCAGTGAACGCTTGTCAATGTTGCCCGCGCAAGTACGGAAGCGTTCGCGGAAATCGACCAGATGCGGCGAAGTGAACACTCCGGCTTTGTATCCGGCTTTGCAAAGTACGGAAAACATGAGCGAGGAAACGGAGCCTTTGCCGTTCGTGCCCGCAACGTGTATAGTCTGAAACGAATTTTGAGGATTGCCGAGGTGTTCGAGAAAGCGCGTGATATTGTCCAGCCCCATCTTGATGCCGAACAACTCAAGATTGTAGATAAACTTAATTGCGTCGTCGTAACGCATAATCTACGGGCAGAGATAATCGAGCAGCAAAGCCACCGTGTGCCGCAGTTCGTGGCGATGGACGATCTTATCAAGGAATCCGTGATCCTTGAAAAATTCCGAGGTCTGGAAATTATCCGGCAGCTTTTGGCCGATTGTCTGCTCGATCACGCGGCGTCCGGCGAAACCGAGCAATGCGCCCGGCTCGGCGATGATGACGTCGCCCAATGAAGCGTAACTTGCCATAACGCCGGCGGTGGTCGGATTTGTCAAAATCGAAATGAACGGGACCTTCGTTTCCGAGAGACGCGCCAAAAGGCCCGAGGTTTTCGCCATTTGCAACAGCGAGAGAATACCCTCTTGCATGCGTGCTCCGCCGGTACAGGATACGATAATCAGCGGCACCTGGCGGTCGAGCGAGCGCTCGATCGTGCGGGCGATTTTTTCGCCGACGACGCTACCCATACTGCCGCCGATGAACGAGAAATCCATAATCGCGACGGATACCTGCCGACCGTCAATGGCGCCGATGCCGCTGATGACGGCGTCGTTGCGGCCGGTCTTTTTACGGGCTTCGGCGATACGATCGGGATACCTCTTTGAATCGCGGAATTGCAGCGGATCAAGCGACACGAGTCCGGCGTCATATTCGGTAAAACTATCCGGATCGAGCAGGATATCCATGTAGTCGGTCGACCGAATGCGGAAATGATAGGAGCATTTGCGGCAAACCCAGAGGTCCTTTTCCAATTCGCGGACATAGATAATTTCGCCGCAGGAATTGCATTTGGTCCAGAGCCCGTCGGGGATTTCTTTGCGTTCAGTTGGCGGAGGCGCCGGTTTGCGTTTGAACCATTCCATTCTTATTCTTCCAGACTTTTCAGCATGGTAAATGAATCTTCCGGCGGCGTCGTGTAAAATCCTTTGCGCCGCGTAATGACACTGAATCCATATCTTTCATAGAACAAAATTGCGCGCGCATTCGAGACGCGCACATCCAGGACGATATCGTGAATATCCCGCTGCTTGAGGCGAATGCGCAGTTCGTCCATCAGCGCCCGCCCGACGCCTTTCGAGCGGTACTCGCTGTCGACGGCGACGTTGGCGACATAACCATAGTCGTCCAAAGCTATGCAACTCAAATACCCGACGCAATCTGCGCCCGATCGCGCTGACAACACAATAACATGTTCATTTTCGATATCCGCGACAAAATTTTCTTCATCCCACGGATCCGTAAAAGCCTCGCGCTCGATATGCACGACATCATCAAGGTCTTCGCGCTGCATATCGACGACCTTGATCGCATCCATGGCGGCATCGCGCTTCTGCTCCGGTTGCGATTTGAGCACATAGTTGACATCGAGATTGATCGGATTGAGTTTTTCGAAATTGGCAGAATATTTAAGCGCCAGTGCGGCCAATTCGCCGCCGGTCCAGGTTGCCGGGACGGCTATTTTCAATGCAACGCCTTGTTTGCCGGCTAAATCCGCCAACCGTTCGACACCGAATCCGGCGAATTCGCGCTCCGGATATCTTTCAAACAGTGATGTCGCCGACAATATCTCCACTCCCTCACCCGCTGCGGCAGCATAAAATTCCTCGCCGCGGCAATGCGTGACTATGACCGGCTCGCGGCCATGTTCACGGAAGAACAGCCGCGCCAGCCTCATGTTCCCAATCGCGAGGATATCTTTGTCCCACGCCTGCGCCAGTCCGAGCGCAGTCGCGATTCCCACCCGCAGTCCGGTAAACGAGCCCGGTCCGGTAGTCACTGCGAGTTGGTCGATTGCGGATGCCGCAATATCTGCCTTGCGCAGCAAACTGTCAAGCGTCGCGATAAGTTTCTCCGAATGCGAGCGATCCGGCGCGCCGGTAAATTCGGCGCGAATTCCGGTAGCATCGGCGATGCCGAGCAACAACCGATCGCTGGCAGCATCAATCGCTAAGACGCGCATCCTCTATCCGCCCAATCGTAATCTGTCTAGTCGTCTCGCTAAGGATCTCAAGATGAATCTCATAACCCTTGGCCGGTTTGAGGCGGCCGCATTTTTCTGCCCATTCGACAAGCATGATTCCGCCCGCGTCAAGATACTCGTCGAACCCCACATCCACCAAATCGTTTTCGTCGCGCAAGCGATAAAGATCGAAGTGGTATACCTGCGGATTGGTCGGGTAGACGTTGATCAGCGTGTAAGTCGGTGAAGTCACCCCGATGTCTGAATTGAAATGTGCGAGTATGCCGCGGATAAAGGCTGTCTTGCCGGCGCCCAATGTCCCGTAGAAGAGCACGACATCGCCGGCGACAAGGCGTGCCGCCAATTCGTGCGCGATGGCTGCTGTCTCCTGCTCGGACTTTGTGACGTGCCGCGTTAGGTCCATTTACTGCTTCGGCCGCAAAGTCGCCACCGGAACAATCATTTCTTCCAGTGTGATTCCGCCGTGCTGGAAGGAGTTCTGGAACTGGCGATTGTACTCGTTGTAATTGGTTGGATAGACGAAGTAGAAATCTTCGCTCGCGATGATGTAGGTCGTCGCCAGATTGAAACGCGGCAGACGGTATATATCGGGATTCTTGATTAGCAAGGCTTCCTTGGGATCGCAATTGAGATTGTCGCCGTACTTGTAGCGCAAGTTTGTCGAGGTGTCCTTCTTGCCGTAAGCGACTGTTCCGCGGGTGCCGAGAATCGCACCGTGATCGGACGTTATCACGCAAGTCGCGCCGGTAGCGGCAACGTGTTTGATGATATCGAACAGCGTCGAGTGATTGAACCAAGAGAGAATCAGCGAGCGGAATGCGGCCTCATCGGGCGAAATCTGCTGCAGCGCCCGCGATTGCGAGCGGCCATGCACGAGGATATCGAGGAAATTGAACACGACAGCCAAAACCGGCACATGCTGGTGGCTGCCGAGTCGCTTGAGAAAGCTCTCGTCTTCCTTCAGATCGCTCATCTTGAAATACTTTGGGTCGCCGGGTGATTTCAGCTTGAGGCGTTTATACTGCTCCACCAAGAGTGAATCCTCGAACCGATTCAAACTGCGTTCGTCGGCGGTGCCGCCTTCCCAGATCTCCGGCTTATGTTTTGCCAGTTGATCGGGGTACATGCCGGAGAAAATTGCATTGCGCGCAAACGGCGTCGCCGTCGGAAGTATCGAGTAGTGGTAGTCGAGGCTGATATCAAGGTACTCGGCGATGATCGGCTCCAGCACCATCCATTGATCCAACCGCATGCAATCGACGATGATGAAGAAGGTTGGTTTCTTGTCATTGATGTGAGGCGCGACAAATGTCTTGAACACATCGGGTGATAAAGTTGGACCATTGCCGCTCTTGAGCCAGCGCGGATATTCGCGCTCGATGTAGCGATAGAACTCGATGTTGAATTCGCGCTTCTGCGACAAGTGGCTCTGCTTCAAACCGTCGTCATTGATCTTGTCGAATTCGACGTCCCACTGCGACAAGAGGCGGTGAACTTCGACCCAGTCCTCCGGCGCCATCGGTCCGTAAAGTTTTGAACGCAATTGATTCAGTTTCGGCACATACTCGCGGGTGATCGCGTCGCCCTGTAGGCGCTTGGCATCGAGAATTTTCTTGGCAACTGCGAGCACTTGAGACGGATTGACCGGCTTGACGAGATATTCGGCGATGTTCTTTCCGATCGCCTGGTTCATCAATTGTTCTTCTTCCGACTTGGTCACCATGACTACGGGAATATACGGCTTGATCTTCTTGATCTCTTCGAGCGTTGTCAGCCCGTCCATGCCCGGCATCATTTCATCGAGTAATATCAGGTCAAACGCAGTCTTGCCGACTTCGACGAGTGCGTCCTCGCCGGACGATACCGGCGTGATTTGAAAACCCTTGCCTTCGAGAATTATTCGATGCGATTCCAGCAAGTCGATTTCGTCATCGACCCACAGGACCCGCTTGACGTCTAAGCTCATTCAGTAATTCCTTTCGACCGCTTATTCGGCTCGGTGGAGGCAAGTGTAATTTGGAAGGTCGTCCTTTGGTTGGGTATCGACTCTTTGAGTTCAATCCTGCCTTGATGGTACTCTTGAATTATACGCCGCGCGAGCGTCAAACCCAGTCCCCAGCCGCGTTTTTTTGTAGTAAAGCCTGTTTCGAAGACCTTTTTCTGCATCTTGATTGGAATTCCGGGACCATTGTCGGTCACGGAAATGCAGATGTTGCGGGCATCTTTGTCGCGGGCGGTGCGCACGATAATCTCGCCGCTTTTCTGATCGCAGGCTTGCAGGCTGTTCTTGATTAAGTTCTCGATCACCCAGGTAAAAAGCTCGGGATTGACTTTGGCGTAGATATCGGGAGTTGCTTCCAGACGAAGCGCGATTCCCTTGCCGCCATGCGGCAGGCGCTGGGTGTAATAACTGACCACTTCCTGAACCAACGGATTGATCTCGTTGACAGTCGTCTCTGGAATTGAGCCAATCTGTCCGAAGCGGTTTGCCACGCGGTCAAGCCGCTGGACATCGTTGCGCATCTTGCCGATGACGTTGTCGAGTGAGCTGACGGAATTTTCCGCCGACTTGAGCCGTCCTTCGCGCAGGTCGGTCTCGATTACCTCAAGCCAGCCCATGAGCGAAGTCAGCGGCGTTCCCAGTTGATGCGCGGTTTCTTTTGCCATGCCGACCCAGATATTACGCTGCTCGGCGCGCTGGATATTTCGGAATCCTACGAATCCGACGATCAAAAATACTCCCACGACGGCGATTTCGATAATCGGCATTAGTTGCAATTGTCGAACTAAAGGCGGGTAATCATAGAGGATATATTGAATTATCTGGCCGTTCCAAGCTACCGGAGTCTCGCCGTTTTCGTTCAGCATCCGGTCGCGATATTCCTGAATCGTCTGCAGCGCCGCTTTGGAAGTGTCTGTATCGGCAATTCCGGGAATACGCGCCCACAAGACCGGATTGCGATGATGATCGGTGACAATGATCGGAAAGTACGCCTTCTGAATAATCTCTTCGAACACGACCGCGTTAACGCGCGGCGAAGAATCCTCGGCGCCGGCCAATTCCCACAGTTTCGCCCACATGCGAACATCGCGTTTGATATTCTCCTGCAGGCCGTTGATCAGGAATTGCGTGTAGACCATGAACAGCGCCGCGACCGCAATCGTCCCGAAGAAAATGAACGCCTTGAACACGCCCGGCATGGTCGTGAAGCCGCTTTGATTATTCAGCAAGGGCAATCTCATCGAATGACTTCAAGCCCCCGCATGTAAGGACGCAAGACTTCGGGCACAATGATTGTACCCTCGGCCGTCTGATAGTTCTCGATAATTGCAATCACTGTGCGCGGCAGCGCCACACCTGATCCGTTCAATGTGTGCGGAAAGATCGGCTTCTCGCCTTCCGCCGGGCGGAAGCGCAGGTTCATGCGCCGCGATTGGAAGTCGCCGAAGTTGGAACATGAGGATACTTCGAGATATTTGCCAACGCCCGGCGCCCAGACTTCAAGGTCGTTGCACTTGGTCGCGGCAAACGACAGATCGCCTGACGCGAGTTCAGTGACGCGATAGTGCAGACCCAGAAGCTGCAGAATGCTTTCTGCATGGCCGGTGATGATGTCCAACTCCTGATACGACACTTCCGGACGAACAATCCGCACCATTTCGACTTTGTCGAATTGATGCACGCGGATCAAACCGCGCGTGTCTTTGCCGGCGGCGCCGGCCTCACGGCGGAAGCACGGTGTGTATGCGACGAGATATTTCGGCACATCCGCCGGCGCGAGGATCTCGTTCGCATAGATGTTCGTCACCGGCACTTCCGCGGTCGGAACCAGCCACATCGATTGATCGCTAAGCTGATACATATCTTCCGCCATTTTGGGCAGCTGGCCGGTGCCGGTCATGGTTTGGGTGTTCACCATGAACGGCGGGAAGACTTCCATGTAACCGTGGCGCGTGGCGTGGATGTCAATGAAGAAGTTGATCAGCGCGCGTTCGAGCATGGCGCCCGCATTCGTGTAAAGAATGAAACCCGAACCCGAGATCTTAGCGCCGCGTTCGAAATCAACCATCCCCAGCTTGTTGGCCAGATCCCAATGCGCCTGTGGTGCGAAGTTATATTTCGGCTGTTCGCCCCAATGACGGCGAATAATATTGCTGGACTCATCTTTGCCGACCGGCGTCGACTCATGCGGCAGATTCGGCACCATGAGCAGCAAGAGATTCAGGTCATCCTCGACTATGCGCAGCTTCTCTTCGTCGGCGCCAATTTGGTCGCCGACAGCTTTCATGGCGGCAATTTGCTCCGAGGCATCCTGCTTGTTCTTCTTCATCACCGCGATTTCGCCGGTGACCTTGTTTCGTTTCTCGCGCAGGGCTTCCATGTTAGTCACGATGTCGCGGCGGCTTTTGTCGAGATCGAGAATCTTGTCGATGTCGACCTTGCTGTTTTTGTTCGCCACACCGCTTTTGACCAGATCGGGATTCTCCCTGATGAACTTGATATCGAGCATTCGCTTGTCCTTTATGCTTACAGATTAATTTGCTTTGGTACGCTTTGGTAACCGGGCACAATTTCGCGAAAGAGTTGGATGATCTGCTCGCGGTCCTGATCGCGCGCCGCGCGATCGAGTCTTGCCAATTCGGCTTTGATGGTTTCCCATTCAAATTCCGTTGCCCGCGCCACCAAAATATTTTCATGTTCGGAGGACTGCAAACCTTCCTCGTCGAACAACTCTTCCGTCAATTTCTCTCCGGGCCTTAGTCCGGTGAATTCGAGTAGAATTTCTTCATCGGGAATTCTGCCCGATAATGTAATCATCGCGCGCGCCAAGTCGACGATGCGTACCGGCTCACCCATGTTGAGTACAAGTATATCTCCGGACTTGCCGATAGTCGCTGCTTGCATCACGAGCAATGAGGCTTCGGTGATGGTCATGAAGTAGCGCGTCATGTCCGGATGAGTTACAGTCACGGGTCCACCCTGCTCGATCTGGCGGCGGAAAATCGGGACGACTGATCCATCGGAACCCAGCACGTTGCCGAATCGCACGGTAATGTATGATGTCCGCGAGCGTTTGGCGAAGCATTGCACGAGAATTTCCGCGATGCGTTTGCTCGCGCCCATCACGCTCGATGGCCGAACCGCTTTATCAGTTGAGATCATGACGACCGCTGCAACTTCGTGCTTGTCCGCCAGCTCGACCAGCGTTTTGGTGCCGAAGATATTGTTGCGCGTGGCTTCTTCGGGAAACATTTCCATCAACGGAACCTGCTTGTATGCGGCCGCATGAAAGACGACTTCGGGTTTCACCAGTTCGAAGATACGGTCCATTTTGGCGACGTCGTTGATATCGGCGACATGCGGATCGATAGCCTCGTTGCCGGCCGTCGCATGCAGTTCATGGAGCATTTCGTAGAGTCGGTTTTCGGCGCGGTCGATGATCGCAATTCGCTCCGGATGGAAGCGCAGCACTTGCCGACAGATTTCCGAACCAATCGAACCGGCGCCGCCGGTGACGAGGATGCGTTTGCCCTGGATAAAGTTTGCCAGCCGCTGGCTGTCGAGCCGCACCGGATTGCGCCCGAGCAAGTCCTCGACGCTGATGTTGCGCACCTGACTTAGTTCGACCTGGCCCCCGATGATTTCCCGCAGCGGCGGCAATGACTTGAAGCTCACGTGCGCGCGGCGGCAGGAATCGATGAGCGCCCGCATCTGCGGACCTGTTGCGGAGGGAATCGCGATAATCGCATCAGTGACTTTGTATTTGAGCGCGAGGCGTTCAAGATCTTCACTTGCGCCGACCACGGTGGTTCCGTGCAAGCGCATGCCGTGCTTCTGCTGATCGTCATCGATGATACCGACCGGCTTGAGCCCCATCGGCGTCTTGCGCAATTCCCGCAAGACCATTTCACCGGCAGAGCCGGCGCCGATGATGAAAGTGCGGCGACCTTGGCGCCACATCTGCGGCATTAACTCCCGAACAGCGCGCAACATGAAGCGTGAACCGCCCAGCAAGACGACCAGCAGCAACCATTCAATCACAAAGACGCCGCGCGGAATATTGCCGTAACCGAAGAAATAGGTCGGGATGGCGATGAGAATACTGCCTGCGGTGATTGCCTTGAGGATTTGCGTTAAGTCGCTGATGGATGCGTAGCGATAGTAACCCGAATAAAGCCGAAAATACAGCAACATGCTGAAGCGCAAAATGATGACGACCGGGAGGCTTTGCTGCAGGCTGGTCAAGTCGGCGCTGGGGATTTCGCCTTCGAAGCGGATCAAAAACGCGAAATAGTATCCGGCGGCAATGATAATCAAATCGAGCATCACGATGATCAGCCGGCGCGGCAGGAGCAGCGGCGAGATTACACCCTCCGGCGTCTCGGCGGCGCCGCCCTCGGAGGTCTGGTACATCACCATCCGGTTCAAGCAGAGGGTCAAAATTAGCGAAGCCCAGTAGGCGAAGATCAAGACTTTTGAATTTGAGAAAAACGACCCCGGGTCGGATGAATCCACCATCAGGAAAATCATCAACACGACGCCCAGGGAGATCACATTGAAGATGCGCAGGAATTCGCCATAGAGTCCCTGCGGGAAAAAAGTCTTCAGCAGACGCGACAGGTATAGCAATCCGAGCCAATACGCAGTGACAACCAGATTCGGCCAGCCATAGAAGTAACCCAAAGTTTCGCCAAGACTGTTGCGGACTTCGCGCAGATTGTGGAACAGCACGACTGCGATCAGGAAGCAGAGCTGGATCATCACCAAATCCGCGAGGAAGATGATGACTTCGCGCCGTCTTCGGCTCATCAACTTGGGTTCACTTTGTTGCATAGTTTATTAGTTTACGACCACCTTGGCATGCAGTCAATTGCAATTTGCGGCGATTTGCGACAGCGCAGAGCTGCTTAGCGGACGAAGTCGGCCATCAGCCGGGCGATGCGCCGCGAGGCACCGGCACGGCAAATATTGCGATTGTCAAACCGGAAATTGCGGCTGCTGATTCCCCGCAGATAAAGGGCTTTGTCGAATCCGATGATCTTGCTGCCGCCGCCGCGATTGATTTCGACCCACTCGGTGACCTCGCGCAAAAGCAGCGTCGGAACACGGAGGAAATAAGCCTCGCGCTGGAGTCCACCCGAGTCCGTCAGTACCATCCGGCTGCCGGATATTGCGGCCAATGATTCGCGATATCCCAGCGGCTCAATCATGCGAATTGTCCGCGCGTCGCTTAGCTTGGTAAGCAAACCGAACTTGCGCAGGTTCTTGAGTGTGCGCGGATGTACTGGAAACAGAACCGGAATCTTCAGCGAAGTCAGCATGGTAACGAGCTTTGAGAGATTCTCACGATTGTCGACGGAGTCCGCACGGTGGATCGTTGCCAGGAAATATTCTCCAGCGGCCAGCTGCAATTTGTTGAGAAACGAGTTTCGGAATGAGGTCGTCGGTTTGGCATGCACGAGGACATCGTAAAGCACATCACCGGTAAGCGCGACACGCTTGCGAATCCCTTCACCCTTCAAATTGGCGACTGACTGCGGCGTCGGACAAAAGAGCAGATCAGAGATATGATCAGTCACGACGCGATTCAATTCTTCCGGCACCGACATGTCGCCGCAGCGAAGCCCGGCCTCGATATGTGCGAGCGGCAACCCAGACTGCTTCGCGGCAATAGCGCCACCCAATGTGCTGTTCGTGTCGCCAATAACGGCTACCAAGTCGGGAGCTAGTTTTCGAAAAGCCCGGCTACAGCCATCGATGATATTGGCCGTCATCTCACTTGCAATGCCGGAGCCGACGGCGAGATTCGCTGCGGGTTTGGGCAACTTAAGTTCTTGGAAGAAGACGCCCGCCATCGCAAAGTCGTAGTGCTGGCCGGTATTGATGATGCGGTGGTCAACTTGCAGGTTCGCCAATTCGCGGTGCAGCGGCAGCAATTTGATATACTGCGGCCGGGCGCCGACGACTGTGACAATGCGCAGTTTACGAGACATATTGGAGGACCGTGTCCGCCACAAACTCGCGCTCTTGCTCGGTTAACATCGGATAGATCGGCAATGAAATCACGCTCTTGGCGCACTTCTCGGATACCGGGAGGTCGCCCTCTTTGTAACCAAGCGGCCGGAAACACTGCTGGAGATGCAACGGCAACGGGTAGTAAATCTCGTAGCCAATGCCTTCCTGTTTGAGCCGGTCGCGCAAGCCGTCGCGGTTATCCACGCAAATGCTGTACTGATTGTAAATGTGATAAGCGAACGGCTTTTCGACCGGGCGAATCAAATTCGCTTTGGCGAAACGCTGATTGTAATACGCGGCGTTTTCACGACGCTTCGCTGACCAGCCGTCAAGGTGCGGCAGCTTGGCAAGCAGCACAGCGGCGTGAAGCGTGTCGAGGCGAGAATTGTAGCCGACCAGGTCGTGAAAGTATTTCGTCTTAGCGCCGTGCGATTTGAGCATCCGGACTTTCTCGTTCAGCTCATCCGAATTCGTGGTAATCATGCCCCCATCGCCAGGACAGCCGATGTTCTTGGTTGGATAGAACGAATAGATTCCCAAATCGCCGATTGTTCCGGACATCTGGTTTTTGTATTTCGACGATAGCGACTGCGCGGCGTCCTC
>CAZIBI010000010.1:71317-107844 GCA_964537215.1 uncultured Ignavibacteria bacterium
TTGTTCCGGACATCTGGTTTTTGTATTTCGACGATAGCGACTGCGCGGCGTCCTCAACGATTGCGATGCCATGTTTCTTGCCCAGTGCAATGATCGGGTCCAAGTCGGCAGACTGCCCGAAGAGATGTACCGGCACGATGGCGCGAGTCTTGGAATTGATCCGCGGCGCGATTTGTTCGGCTGTGATGTTGAATGTGTCTGCTTCGACATCGACAAACACCGGCGTAGCGCCCAGATTGGCGATGGTCCCGGCTGTCGCGAAGAAACTGAAACTTGTGGTGATGACTTCCGTGCCCGGGCCGACTCCGGCTGCGCGCAGAGCAATCAATAGCGCATCGGTCCCGGAGGCGACGCCGATTGCGTATTTGACGCCAAGATACTTCGCGGCGGCATCCTCGAATTGCTTTACTTGCGGGCCGTTGATGTATTTGGTCTCTGCCATCACCGTGGCGACAGCGGCATCGATTTCGGATTTGATGGAGGCGTATTCGCGCTTGAGGTCGAGAAGTGGCACCAACAACGGAGAGTCCTTTCGCTGATTATTGATTTTCGAGAAGCTGTTCCGGCGGTACGCGCTTGAGCGGTTTTGCCGGCGAACCCATGACGATCATTTGATCGGGAACGTCCTTGGTCAATACCGCTCCGGCAGCAACCAGCGCATCGGCACCCACCACTTTTCCCGGAAGAATCGTTGCATTGAGTCCGACGCGTCCGCCGCGTTTCACGGTTATACCTTTAAAATGCTTGAAGCGTTCCTGCGTGCGGCCGACGAAATTGTCATTTGAAGTTGCGACACAAGGCGCCATGAAGACGCGGTCTTCCAGCTCCGAGTAGGCGGTCAAGTAAACATTGGTTTCCAGTTTGCAGTAGCTTCCGACTTTGCAGAAGTTTTCGATTGCCACGCCGCGGCCGACAATCGTGAAGTCGCCGATTGAGACATTCTCGCGAACCGTAGACAAGTCCGCGATCAGGACCTTCTGTCCGATGACTGCACCGGCGTAAATCACGACGTTTGTGCCGACAATGCAGTTGTCTGCGATGGTTGTCGGATCCAGAGTCTGCTCTTTCGTGACCGCGGAATTAGCGGCACGCATCGGCTGCTTGCCGATAACAGCGCCGTCGTCGATGCGCACATTGGCGCCGATCTTGGTGCCGTCGTGAATGACCACATTTGATCCCAGCACGCAGCCGGTGCCGATTTCGACTTTGTCACCAATTACGCAGAAGTGGCCGAGCTTGACATCGGCAGAAACTCGCGCGCTTGCGGCTATCATATTTGTGCTCATACTGTCTCCTTTATCGAATCAATTCTCCACCGGGGAGAGCAATATCCAGACCTAATTAACTGCTTGGTCAACCACAATATAAACGGTGGCGATATTTGCGAGGAACAGCCCCGCATCTTTGATGAATCCCCAGACATTGACAGCTTTCTTTTGCGGGACCATGATCCGATCGCCCATGGCGACCTCTGCGTTGTTGCCCGACTTGACCACCGCGCCGGTGTTGGCTTTGATAATGCGAATATCGCCCTTGTCGGCTTTGTAACCGTAACCGCCGGCAGCTTTGATGTAGTATTCGACCGACTGCCTTTCAAGGAATGGAACCAAACCCGGATTGACGACGCGGCCCATCACTGTCACAGCAAAGCTCTTTTGCGGAATCTTAATGAAGTCGCCGTCGACAAGCTTGATATCAAGTTCCGTGCGACCATGGGCGAGGAGCCCATCGAAATTAACCGCAACTTTGCCGGTGCGTCCGGCAGACATTTCCTTGAAGTATTGCAGTTCGAAATCCGAAAGCTTGTCGGTGGACAGTTGCAGCAACTGCTCGAAACTGGTGCGGTCTTCGCGGAAGAATCGAAGTGACCGGTACATCTCGGCCTCGGACAATGAGGCTTTTTCGAGAATACCGCCGGCGCGCTGCACCAATTGCTGAAGTGTCTCGCAGCCCGGCTGAATCGGGTAGACGCCGGGATACTTGACTTCACCGCTGATGGTCACTTGCTCTTTGTTGCGAAATCCGGCGATGGCTCGAACGAAAACGCGATCATCGGGTTGCAAGAGAATATTCGCCGTCGAATTCTTGTCGCTGTCAATCGCGCCCAAGTCGAGCATGATCGACTGCTTACCGGCACCCGAAGGATCAAATCGCACCAATTCGGCGTCGTTAAGGTCGGCATCGGTTGCCAGTCCGAAGCCCAGAGTGATAAGATCGGAGACGCGGTCGCCGCTGCGATACTCGAAAGCGCCCGGAGCATTTACGGCGCCGAAGATTTCAACTTTGTTGAAGGAATCGGATACAACCGGCACGAAGACAACGTGGCCTTCGTTAAGATACGGATTGGCGCGCACATCGCCGGTAGCATTGAAATAATCGAGATCGGCAAGTGTCGTATCGGATTCTTTGATCAGGCGAATATTGCGCCGCGAGGCTTTCTTCTGCAATCCGCCGGCAAGCATGCAAGCTTCCCAAACGCGGTCGGTTGCGGAAACTACGACGACTCCCGGTTTTTCGACGCCGCCGGTTACGCTGACTTTGAAAGACCGGACCTGCGCGAGATTGACGTCGATTGACCGGTCGCGCACGCGCGTCATCATCGCATCGGCAATGCGCTTCTTAGCTTCTGCCAGAGAAATCTGGCCGAGCTTGACAACGCCGACCTGCGGGATCGAGACAACGCCTTCCGGCAGGACTTCGAGCATCAACGGTTGGTCGCTGACTCCGTAAACCTGGACGACGAAAACGTCGCCGGGACCGACGACATAGAGACTGTCGTTGATGGCTTTGTCGAGAAGCTTCGGCACCAACGATGGAGTCTGGGTTTTCTCGGCGTTTTCCTTTTTTGCGTCCTCGGCGAGCTTGGGGTAGTCGAGTGCCAGCGTAACGCTGCCAGCACCGAGTCCCACGACGATAGATAAGAGCGCAATCAGCTTAGAGAATGTACTTCCGCAAATCTTCATCTTCGATAATTTCCTTCAAGGTCGCCTGCACCTTGGCTTTGGTTATCTTGACTTTGGCCGTCTTTTCGTCCGGAACATTAAACATGATATCTTCAAGCAAGTTCGACATCAAGGTATGCAAGCGCCGCGCGCCGATGTTTTCAGTCGCTTCGTTTACCTGCGCCGCCAAACGGGCAATCTCGTCGATGGCCGCGGCGTCAAAACTGATACTGACGCCCTCGGTCTCCATCAAAGCAATGTACTGCTTGAGCAGCGCGTTCTTCGGCTCCTTGAGAATCCGCACAAAATCCTTTTCGTTGAGCGAATCGAGTTCGACGCGAATTGGAAAGCGTCCCTGCAACTCGGGAATCAAGTCCGAAGGCTTGCTGGAGTGAAACGCGCCGGCAGCAATAAACAAAATGTGGTCGGTCTTGACCATACCGTATTTGGTGCTGACATTCGAGCCTTCAACGATCGGCAGGATGTCGCGTTGGACGCCCTCGCGCGACACGTCGGGACCGGTTGATTGTCCTTCCGGTCCGGCAATTTTGTCAATTTCATCGATAAATACGATTCCGGAGTTCTCGACACGCTCCATGGCCTCGACAACGACTTCGTCCATATCGACTAGTTTCGCAGCTTCTTCCTGGATGAGATAGCGCTTGGCTTCGGATATCGTCAGTTTGCGAATCTTCTTTTTCTTGGGCATCATGCCCGAGAACATTTCCTGGAAATTGACGCCGAGTTCTTCCATTCCCTGCGGCGTGAAGATCTCGACAACCGGAAACCGGTTGGATGGGATTTCGATGTCGACGGTGCGCGTGTCAAGTAATCCGTCGTGAAGTTGCTGCCGCAGTTTTTCCATTGTACGCTGATATTTTTCTTCGACGATTGAATCTTCGGTTGCGGCGTCAGTCGAACGGGTGCGGCGCGGGCGCGGCAGGAGCAATTCAATGATGCGTTCCTCGGCCAATTCTTCGGCCTTACCCTGAACGGTCTCCGCTTTCTCCTTGCGCACCATTTGAACCGACAACTCGACCAAATCGCGAATCATCGATTCGACGTCGCGGCCCACATAGCCGACTTCGGTGAACTTGGAAGCTTCGACTTTGACGAACGGCGCTCCGGCCAGATTGGCCAAACGGCGGGCAATCTCGGTCTTGCCAACTCCGGTGGGGCCGATCAGAATGATGTTGTTGGGCATGATCTCCTGTCGCAACTCGTCGGGCACGGCTTGTCTGCGCCAACGGTTGCGTAAGGCGATGGCCACCATTTTCTTAGCTTTATCTTGACCGATGATGTACTTATCTAATTCGCTGACAATCTGCCTGGGGGTCAGATGATTCTTCAATTTTCCTCCGCGCACAATCACTGCCTGAAGCTGGTAAGTATAACGCGCACAAGCTCTGAAATCAAAGCTATTTTAGCGTCTCAATTGTGATGTGTTTATTGGAGAAAATGCAGATATCTCCGGCGATTTCCAGCGATTTACGCACAATTTGCTCGGCGGAAAGTTTGGTCTCCAGGACCATCGCCCGGCAAGCAGCCAAGGCATACGGTCCGCCCGAGCCGATTGCGATAATGCCGTCATCGGGTTCGACCACGTCGCCGGCGCCGGAAATGACGAAGGCGTGGTCGGCGTCCATCACTGCCAGAAGCGCTTCCAGTTGCCGTAGATACTTGTCGCGCCGCCAATCTTTTGCCAATTCAACCGCAGCCCGGGGCAAGTTGTCGCCGTGCTCTTCGAGCTTGGCTTCGAATCTTTCGAACAGCGTAAATGCATCAGCAGACGAACCGGCGAAACCGGCAAGAATGCTGCCGGCGCCAAGAGTGCGGATCTTGCGCGCTGTGGCTTTCATGATTGTGTCTTCGAACGTCACCTGGCCGTCGCCACCGATGGCGACTTTGCCTTTGTGACGCAGCCCTAATATCGTAGTTGCCTTAAACATCAATTCTCCTCGCTATCGTAATGATACGTCCCGCGGCACTATTTCGCCTTGGACGATTTTTTCTGCGCTCGCGGGTGCGCCTGCAAATATTCCTTCTTCATGACCGCCGTTGAGACATGCGTGTAAATTTGCGTCGTGCTGATCGAGGCGTGTCCCAACATTTCGGATATCGCCAGCAAGTCCGCGCCGTTGTTGAGCAGATGCGTCGCGAATGAGTGACGGAGTTTATGCGGCGAGACGCGATTGCCTTCGCGGAGTTGCCGCGTGTATTTTTCGACCAGACGGGCGATTGAGCGCTCTGAAATCGGATCGCCGGATTTGTTGACAAACAATGCCTTGGCACCCATACCGAACTTGGTATTTCTGGATTCAATGTAAGTTTTCAAACGGTCATACGCTATGTCGCCGAATGGCAGAAGACGCATCTTGTTGCGTTTGCCGATGACACGCAGTAATCTCGCGTTCCATTCGACGGAGCTGTCAGTTAGTGCAGCGACTTCGGCAAGGCGCAGACCGCATTGATAGAATAACTCAAGTATCGCGGCGTCGCGCAGTGCTGCGAATTTGTCGCCCTTGGGCATTTCCATGAGTTCGTTGGCTTCAGTTTCAGTCAGATACTGCGGCAGGGTCTTGTCGAGTTTGAATCCAATCAAGTCCAAGTCGACCTCCTGCTTGATCAAGCCCTCCCGCAACAAGAAGGCGAGATATTTCCTAATCGCCGAGAGCCGTCGCACGATCGTGCGGTTCTTCTTCTCTTGGGCTTTCATCTGGAATAGATAGGTGCGGACAACAGGATAGAATGATTGCGTCAGGGTCGCGCCGGTCGCGTTATGGGATTTGAGAAATTCCGTGAAATGCGTCAAGTCGCTCGTATATGCGCGCAACGTATGCGGGGAGTATTTTCGCGCATGACGCAGGTATTCGACGTACCGCTCGACATTGCTCGTCAGGGCATCAGACATGCGGCGAATGTAGGGGAGTTTTTGCGCGGTCGCAAGCTAAACCGGAGTCGTCTCGGGCTCTTCCTGCTTGATCGACTTGTGATGGCATTCCGGACAATAGAAATGCTGACCGTCTTTCTTGGTGTCTTTTTCGACCATGTAGGCGGATCCGCACTGCGGGCATTTCTTGTCGACCGGTTTGTACCAGGATGCGAAATCGCACTTGGGATAGTTGCCGCAGCCCCAGAACGCTTTGCCGCGCCGGGTCCGGCGCTCGACGACGTCGCCGCCGCAGCCTTCCTTGGGACACTTCATGCCGACCGAGAGCGGCTTGGTGTTTTTGCATTCTGGATAGGCCGAGCAAGCCATAAACTTGCCGAATCGTCCTTGCTTGATCACCATTGGTGAACTGCAAAGTTCGCACTTTTCGTCGGTTGTGAGTTCTTCCTTGCCTTCCAGCGGCTGGGTGTTCTTGCATTCTGGATAGCCGGAGCAGGCGAGGAATCTGCCGTTGCGTCCCCACTTCTCCACCATCGGTAGGCCGCATTTCGAGCAGGCGATGTCCGAAACCTTCTGCATCGATGCTTTGATTTCCTGCTGGTTGCCTTCGACTTCGGTAAGGCGCTTCGAGAACGGCTCGTAGAATTCTTCGAGTACGCCGCGCCATGTCATCTCGCCGTCTTCGACGCGATCGAGTTCGGTTTCCATCAGCGCGGTAAATTGTACCGAGAAAATATCCGGGAATTCATTGACCAAAATACCATTAACTGTTTTGCCCAGTTCGGTCGGGATCAGCCGGCGCTGAAGAATCTCGACATACGTTCGATTCTTCAGAGTCGAGATAATTTGCGCGTACGTCGACGGGCGTCCGATTCCGTTGGCTTCCAGTTCTTTCACTAGCGAGGCTTCGCTAAATCGCGGCGGCGCTTTAGTGAAATGTTGGGACGGAAGCAACTCTTCCAATGTCAACTTGTCGTTCTTTTCGAGCTTCGGCAGCTTCTTGACATCGCCGTTGCCGTTGGTGTTGTCTTCCTCGGCGGTCATGGAGTAGACTTTGAGGAAGCCTTCAAAAGTGACCTTCGAGCTGGTGACGCGGAACTGATATTTGCCGCCGTTGATGTCGACCGTCAGTTGATCAAACTGCGCCGGCGCCATTTGCGACGCCATAAAGCGATTCCAGATCAATTCGTAAAGTCGGAACTGGTCGCGCGTGAGATTCTTTTTGATTTTTTCCGGCGAGTGATCAAGATAGGTCGGACGAATCGCTTCGTGCGCATCTTGCGCATTCTTTTTGGTTTTATAGACATTCGGCGTTTCCGGATAGAACTCCGGTCCGAAATTCTCGACGATGTATGTCTTCGCAGCGACAACTGCCTCATCAGCAACACGAACTGAATCGGTTCTCATATAAGTGATGAGACCAACCTGGCCCTCGGATCCAATTTCCACGCCTTCATATAGTGATTGCGCCACCGCCATCGTTTTTGACGAAGCGTAGCCGAGACGGATGGAGGCATCCTGCTGCAGAGTTGACGTTATATAAGGAGGCAATGCGCGACGGCTTTTCTTGTCGACCTCTACGCTCGAAACCGCATACTTCTGCTTGATCATGTCGGCTTTCAGCGCTTCGGCCTCGTCGCCGCTCGAAATCTTGAAATCCTGTCCGTCGACTTTGAAAAGTCTCGCCGTGAAACGGGCCTTTTTGGCGGTTTCGAATTCGGCGTTGAATTTCCAGTACTCTTCCGGCTTGAAGGCGTCGATTTCGGCTTCGCGTTCGCAGATAATGCGCAGCGCGACCGATTGCACGCGACCGGCAGACAAACCGCGATAGACCGTGCGCCACAGCACCGGACTGATCTTGTAGCCGACCAAACGGTCGAGGATTCGCCGTGCTTGTTGCGCATCCACGAGATTCTGATTGATCTCGGTGGCATTCTCGATTCCCGCCAATACCGCCTTCTTGGTGATTTCGTTAAAGGTCACGCGGAAGATCGGAATCTTCAAAACGCTTAGCTTGGAAGCGATATGATAGGCGATCGCTTCGCCTTCGCGGTCAGGGTCCGGAGCCAAATAGATCGCTTTCGACTTGGCGGCGGCGTCTTTCAACTCCTTGATAATCGGAGCCTTGCCCTTGATGACCTGATACTCTGGTTGGAAGCCGTTCTCCAGATCAATGCCAAGTTTCGACTTGGGCAGATCAATAACATGACCCACCGAGGCCTTAATGGCGAAATCCTTGCCAAGGAACTTGGCCAGGGTTTTCGACTTGGTCGGAGATTCGACTATAACCAGATTCTTTGCCATGAGAGTTAGGCTTCCTCGCTCTTGTAGTTGAATTTGATCTTATTCATCAGCAAGTCTTCCAGAGCAACAGTGGTTACCTTGCGGTAATCGATATTGTATTCGCTGTCCTCGTTCATCATTTCGAGCTGCTGCAAGCGCTTGACATTAACCAGGCGCGCACGCTTGGAAGCTATCAAAACCGCTTCGTAGTGATTGAGCGTGATGTCGTCGAGGTTGCTCATCAGGAGCGTTTGATCTTTCATTCTATCCATCGTTTACTCCGTAAATTTGATTGTTCTGTTCCGGCTGACCCGCTGCGATTCGGCTGCGATGATGTTCTCAATCAGAGCCGTGACTCGTTTGAGGTCATCGTTACAGACAACGTAGTCATATTTCGTCCAAACTTTCATTTCCTTTAGCGCTCGTCCGAGTCGAAGTTTGACTTGCGACTCTGATTCGGTCTTGCGGCCCACCAATCTCTTGCGTAAGACGTTGAGACTGGGCGGCATGATGAATATCAAGACCGCATCCTTGCACCAGCGTTTGATCGCCTGCCCGCCGACTATGTCGATGTCGAACAACACGGTGCGTTCGCGGGAAAGCGCTTCTAACACTGGTTCTTTCGGTGTTCCGTAGAATTCACCGAAGATTTCCGCCGTCTCTATGAACTCGCGGTTCTTCTTTTTGTTCCGGAACTGATCCCGGCTAAGGAAGAAGTAGTCGCGGCCATTGCGCTCTCCTGTGCGTCTTTTACGCGTGGTCGCTGATACCGACTCAATTAAATCGCGGTGGGACTTGAGGAGCTTTTCGACAATCGACGATTTGCCGACGCCGGAAGGCCCGGAGAGAACAACGATCAAAGGCTTGCGCGAGTTGAGCTTGTCCAGATGGTTCGCATCAATTCGCGTCATTCGATATTCTGCACCTGTTCCCGCATTTTTTCTATTTCTTCGCGGATTTTGATGACTTCAGCGGAGATCTCATATAATGAAGCCTTCGACCCGATGGTGTTGGCTTCGCGGTTCATTTCCTGCAAAATAAAATTCAGGCGCTTGCCGGTGTCGCCTTCGGCTTTGATCGCGGCATTGAATGCATCGCAATGACTGCGCAAGCGCACGCACTCTTCCGTGATGTCGGCTTTGTCGACTAGAATCGCTAGTTCCATGTCCAGGCGCAGTCGCATCTCGTCGCTGCCATGCAAGTTGATGCCTTCGCCTTCGATCTTCTTCACCGTTTCGTGCAGACGCTGTTTGTAGCGGTCAATGCTCTTGGGATGAAGCTTCTCGACATTTTCGAGCGCCTTGGTGATCAGTTTGACGCGCGCCATCATATCGTCGCCGAGAACTTTGCCTTCGGTTTGCCGCATCTTATTGAGCGACGAGGCGGCTTTGCGCACGGCTTCAAGCAATTTGGCGACCTCGGACTTCGGCAGCGGCGCTGAAGTGACGACGCTGAAAAGCTCCGGCAGTCCCGTGAAGTCCGCCAGGCTGATTTCGCCGGCGAGCTTGAATTTCTTCTTAAGGTCGACGAACATCTTGTAATAAAGCTGCGCGGTTTCCTCGTTGAGCACGAGTGTTTGCGGCGTCGCGCCGTTGTCCTCGATGTTGATAGTCATCGAGAGTTTGCCGCGCGAGACCAGCGAAGCGACCGCTTCGCGAATTTCGCTCTCGTACTCGGAGAGAACTTTCGGCAGCCGCACCGACAGTTCGAGAAACCGGTTGTTGACCGAACTGATTTCGATGGCAACTTTCTTGCGATTGATACTGGCTGTGGCCCTGCCATAGCCCGTCATACTGCGGATCATACGCCCTCGTCGTTTAACAAACTTGGCATAAAACACGTCTTAGCAACTTTTGTCAACCGAAAAGTGTCATGGTTGACTTTAGGACCGTTAATCAATAGCTTCCTGCACGATGATTCCCAAGACCGCCATAGCGACGTATTTCCTTGCGCGCGAACTTGATCTGCTCCTGCACGGAGCGACATTGGTGAAGGTAGAATACGACAAAACTTCGAAAACATTTCGCTTTCTCTTCGCCGGCGATACAAAGCAACATCTGGTGTTTTCGTTCGCACCGGCGACATTTTTGTGTCTCGAGGGCTGGCCCGGACAGGGCGATTCTTTTGCCATTTGGCAGGAATTGACGCCGGCGACGATCACGCAAGTCGAAGGGTCGCGCGGCAATCGCTTGATTACTTTCCACTGCGAGCGCCCGCAAGAAGGCATGGCAGCGCAATTGTACCGGATGGTTTTCGAGCTATTCGGCGCACAGAGCAATGCGTTCTTGATTGACGCCGACGGCGCCATCGTGCAGGCAGCGCGCGTCGTCAGCGACGATCGCGACCTGCGCCCGCGCTCGCAGTATGTTGCACCGCCGGCGCTCGCCGACGTTGCCAGCTTAGGAACAGGACTGGTCGCTGAATTTGGCGGCAACCGCTACACTATTCAATACGACGGCGACAAGTACTCGCTGCAAGACAAAGTCGCAGCCGCAAATTCGCGGACGCCGCTGATAGCTTTGCTACAGAGTATTCAAGATCAATTCCACGAGCGGATGCGTTTCGAAGCGCAGCTCAAGGACTACAAAGGCCGGGTCCGGCGTTTGATCGGCAAACAACGCCAACTGATCGCACAACTGCAAAAGCAATTAGATGAGTGCAATCAAGCCGAGAGGTTGACCCAATTCGGCGATCTGTTGATGGCAAATCCGCACACCAAGCCGGTAGATGGCAGTCTCACGGTGGCAGATTTTTACACCAATCAGGAAGTCGTGATTCCGCTCGAACCGGGCAAAAGCGTCATCGATACGGCGGGGATCTACTACAAGCGCGCCAAGAAACTCCAGCGCTCGATTAAGCCGCTGGGAGAACGGATCGCGAAAGCACAGAAACAAATTGAGCGACTCAACGAAGCCGGTGCCGCGCTTGACGCAGTTGTTGATGAGACTGCGCTGGCTGAAATTATTACGAAGTACGATCTCAAGGCGATTGCGAGCAAGAGCGCTGCCGACGAGCAACAGTCTTCGCCCTACTATCGCATCTTCGAATCATCAGCCGGTGAAAAGATTCTTGTCGGGAAATCTTCCGAAGGCAACGATGTGCTGACTTTCAAGACCGCGCGCTCGTGGGATGTTTGGTTTCATGTCGGCCAGAACATTCCCGGGTCGCATGTGATACTTGTGCTGCCGGACAAGAATCGTGCGCCGTCGAAAGCATCGATTGAAGAAGCGGCTCGTATCGCGGCGTATTACTCCGACATGCGGCGCGTGACAAATGTACCTGTGATCTACGCCGAGCGCCGCTATGTGCGTAAGATGCGCAAAGGCGGACCGGGGCAAGTGATCTATCAAAACGTAAAGTCGCTGTTTGTCGATCCGGCGCTTCCGGCGACTGCCACAGAGCAGGATTGACATTGAGCCAACAAAGGAGCATCTTCGAATCATGCGCCCGGTCGTAACAATCATTCTCGTCATTGTCGTCGGATTTGCAGTCGCTTACTTTGTGCGACCGCAGGACAAGAAGAATCCGCGCGAGGGCTTGTTCGTTGACGCATACGTTGAATTGATGCTACTTTCGGCGCGCAGTGATTCCTCGAGCGAGGCTTACATATTTCAGCGTGATTCGATTCTTGCGAAATTTGCGCTGACCGACTCGTCGCTGTTGGCGCTCAAGCGTGAACTCAATGCGGACCCGGATCATCTCACCGAAATTTGGGATAATATTGAATTGCGTCTCAAGGCGCGGCGCGACTCGCTGGGGCTGCCTTCCGGAATCGATACGACTAAAGAGTGAACGCGCCCTCGCGGTGCTCGATTGCGAGCTCTCCCCTATTATCTCTAATCACGATCACATCGAAGCGATACGACTCATAGTTGACGTTGGCATTCTGAATGAATCCCTGCGCGGCGGCGATGATTGACTGCTGTTTGGTGAGATTGACCTTGTAGGCGGCATCGCCGAAGCTGTCGGTGGTGGAGCTTTTGACCTCGACGAAGATAAGTTGGTTGTCTTTGCGGCAAATGATGTCGATTTCGTTGCGGCCGGAGCGGTAGTTTTGTGCGATGATGTCGTAGCCGTGCGCGATAAGAAAATCACGCGCGGCATTTTCGTAGCGCGTCCCGGTTTGGCGGTTATTGGGCATTGAGACCTAAACTTCGTCGCCGCTGTCCGGCATTTTGCCTTTACGCCGTTTATGAGGCCCGTATTTTTGTTCATGCTTCTGCAAACGGTAAAGCCCCAAATAAACAAGCACCATAAGTGAGAAGATCGCAACGAATGCAATAATCAAGACACCGATGTTTGAAAACAAGTTTGTTGCCGTTGCGAGGATTACGACAGCGATTGTCAAGACGGCGACTACAGCACCGCCAACTATCACCGGAGTGGTTAAGGCCCGGCGGTCGGAGCGTTTAGTCTTTGCAGTAAGCACTCCATCTATCCAGATAAGAATATCCCAAATGAGGAAGTTAGTGGGTCCCGACATTGGCTCTCTCCAAAATACTCGCGTACTGATTGGTCTATCGAATATCAGTTGTCGTTGGAAGTCGCCAGCGTCAACTCATACTGCCCCGCCAGAAGCGTGAAGCTGCGGCGATGAATATCGATCGCGCCGTATTGCTCAATCATCGCGCGATGCTGCGGCGTCGGGTAGCCCTTGTGGCGGTCGAAGCCGTACTGCGGATATTGGCGATGATACTCGCACATGATGCGGTCGCGGGTGACCTTGGCGAGAATCGAGGCGCAGGCAATTGCCAGCACAGTCTGGTCGCCTTTGACGATGGCCTTTTGCGAAACCTCGACGCGCGGGATGCGCATGTTGCCGTCGACGAGAATGTAATCGGGGTGATGGCGCAGTTGCTTGACGGCGTTGCGCATGGCCGTGAATGTCGCTTGCAGGATATTGATGCGGTCGATCATCGCCGGCGACGAGGACGCAATCGCGTAGTCGCGGGCGTTTTCGGTGATGTAATCGTAGAGTTCTTCGCGCAACTGCGGGCTTAAGCGTTTGGAGTCGTCGATGTTGCGCGCTGCGAATCCGGGCGGGAGAATGACTGCGGCTGCGATGACCGGACCCGCGAGCGGACCGCGTCCGGCTTCATCGACACCGCAGATGCAGGTGCAACCGCTCTTGCGCAAATTGGATTCGATTTCTCCCCAACGTTTCATGCTGAATTTTGGCGAGTTGCAAATTGTTCGGCAAGTGGTTTTTGCGGGGGGGGGTGGATCATTAGAGGAACGCGTCAAATCGCGTCAGGTCGCCTTGCGCGGTCAGTCGAATCTCATGCCTTAGTCTGCAGCGTGCAAGAAGACCTGACGCAACAACAATTGCGCAACTTGGATTTGATAAGAATACACTCCGTCTTGACCGCCCGAATTACAAACTCGCAAGTCAACCGTTTGAGCTAGTCCCATTTCCATCCGACCGAGCGAGATTATGTCAAAGGCCGTTTCCGTATGCCTAAGTAGAAACAGATACTCGAAAGAGCTTTTCACCACACACAATACTACATGGAGGATGTAAAGATGAGTCAACTTGACGAAAAACGAATCGCTTCCGGCGATGCGAAAATGGCGCAGGATGAGGGCAAACGCATGAATTCGGAAGATTCGAGGACGCACCACTTTGATGACAGACGAATCAGCGAGGCATTGGAAATGTTGGATGCGACTGCTCGTGACAGGAAACAGGCGCTTCAATCCGCGATGGAGAATAAGTATTCCCATCTTACTTCGATGCTCGGATCGATCACCGGTCAACTAAAACACCGGGTGACCGACGGGTACGAGATGGGCAAGCAAAAGGCGGTTGATACGGCAGTAAGTGTCAACAAGAGTGTGCACAAAAATCCGTGGGCTTATGTTGGCGGCGCTGCCGCCGGCGCGATGCTCGTCGGCTTCTTTTTGGGCCGTTCGCGCAGGAACAAACAATAATGCGGCCGAAATTCCGGGGCGTTTTCGACCGATTGAGCTCGTTCTATTTCGGGCCATCAACTCAATTGCTCAAATCCCGAAAGGCGATCTATTAACTCATAGGCATTCGGAACACAGACTGCGTCCTAGATGCTGATCTCTTTTCGGTTTTTGTAATAACCCTTTTTCGGCGAAAGCCTTTTGATACTACTGACTTCGCTCCCGGTGAAACCTTGGGGACATTGTTCAGAAGGACACTTCGGAGCAGCGTGGGAGCTCTACTCACCCACGCGTGGCCAAACGCCACTCACGCACCTTTCCAGTTCAGGTTACAAGTAAAGGCCCGGTTGTTAAACCGGGTCTTTTTTTGCCTGTCGGGTTAAATCGACGCTGCAAATTTGCGTTGTAACTTGGCAATGAACAAAAAGAAACCGGGAGTGAAGTTCCTCCCGGTAACTTGTTGGTCCCTCTTCGGTCGTGCGCCAGCAGTATCGACTGATTTCTCTCTCAATCAATCGTTTCACGGCTTCAAAGGACCGGACGACATCGTCCCGAATATGGTAACGAGTCCCCTTAAGTGGTCGAATGCAGCCTTAACAGCCACAATCTTCGCTATTCGTGCGATCGACTTCCTCTTCCCTGGAATCGTTGAATTGTATGTTCTTGGCAGTGTTGCCGTCATACTTGAGGCAAGCTTCGACTTCGCGATTGTTTTCGGATGTCATCTTAATCCAGAGTTTGTCCACAAAGCGGACGTCTTCCGGCAGAAGCGACTTCGGGTCAATGCGCGGATTGATCGCACGCCAGACGCGATGACTTTTGTCATCACCGGCGCGGCCGATTTCAATCGAGACATTGTCATCAATTGTCTCACCTGTACAAAAGTGAATAGACCAGCCCTTTGTTAATTCGACGCTTGTTGGTGCCGGGACGACCGATTTCTCGGCTGCAGGCACATTGCGATTGTTTGCGGCACAGTTCATTAGTCCGAGAGCCATCGCAACAATGGCGACGCCTTTCAAACAGCTTTTCAATGATCTCACGTTTCCTCCTAATGGGTTAACCGAACGGGCGGGCGGGAGAACCCGCCCAGTTCGTTGTGACAATGGCACATGCTTGGCCAGCAATAACAGTGAACCACAATGCGCGCATTCGCACAATCGACCGAAAGATTGAAAAGGGAGTTAGTCCGAATGGTTGAAGGCTCTGGGTGAAGCCGTAGCCAACAAAAAAAGGCTGCGCATGCGCAGCCTTTCAATTTGGATAATATGTTCGCGGAAACTATTCGCCGGTGAGGTCTTGCTTCTTCTCGTCGATACGAGCGGCTTTGCCGGAGCGATCGCGAAGGTAGCCCAGCTTGGCGCGGCGAACGCGGCCAGTGCGGACTCTTTCGATCTTGGCGATATTCGGCGAATGCAGCGGGTAAACTTTTTCAACCGCGATGCCCTGGGTGACTTTGCGGACGGTAAACGACGCGCCGGTAGCGCTGCCGCCGCCGCGGCGACCCATGACGACACCCTGGAAAATCTGGATGCGTTCCTTGTCGCCTTCCATGATTTTCTGATGAACGGCGATGGTGTCTCCGGGAGCGAAATCGGTTTTCTGCTCGAGGAGATATTTCGCCTCAATTTTCTGAACGATGTTCATTTCTATCCTCCAATCAAATTAATTATCAAAATCATGTCCGCCGGCGATACGCTCGATCATGGCGCGATCGTCATTTGAGAGATCGGCGCGCCGGAGCAAATCGGGGCGGTTATCCATCGTGCGTTTAAGCGCAGCAAAGCGCCGGAACGCATCCATTCGGGCATGGTCGCCATCGAGCAAAGTTTGCGGGGCTTTTTCGCCCAGGAACTCCGCCGGGCGTGTCCATACCGGAGCACCGAGGATATCATCAATGAACGAATCTGTCAAGGCCGAATCTATGTCGTGCATACTTCCCGGCAGGAGCCGGAAAACGGATTCGAGGATCACCAAAGCCGCCGTTTCGCCGCCATTAATGATATAATCGCCGATTGAGACTTCGTCGAGGTCGAAAAACTTGCGAATTCGCTCGTCGACACCCTTGTAGCGGCCGCAGACAATGATCAAATGGTCGAAAAGCGAGTATTTGACTGCCGCCGGATGGTCGTATTTTTTGCCTGCCGCCGAGGTCAGGACGATACGGCGGTTCTTGCTGGTATCATTATATAGCACCGAAGAGAGCGCATCATAAAGCGGCTCGATCTTCATAACCATACCGCCGCCGCCGCCAAAGGGCGCGTCATCGACGGTGTTGTGCTTATTGCCGGAGAACTTGCGGATGTCGACAATTTCAACCTCGAGAGTCTTGTTTTCGATTGCCTTATTCAGCAGCGATTGCTCAAGCGGGCTTGCGAAGAACTCCGGGAATATGGTGAGAATGGTGACTTTCATGACTACAGGTCCAACAGGCCTTCCAACAATCTGATGACGACTTTGCGTTCCGTTTTGTCAACACTAAGGACGATATTCTCTGCCGCCGGAAGCAAGAACGGCTTGTCGCCCTCGACCCGCCAGAGATCGTTGGCAGGCATTTCGATAATCTCGGTAATCTCGCCGAGATAGCTACCCTCTTCCGAGTAAACCTTCATTCCAATCACATCGAATTGGAAGAATGTCTGCTCGGGAAGTTCGATTAGCTCTGATTTGGGGACACAGACGAAATCGCCGATGAGATTTTCGGCCTGATTGCGAGTTTCAATGCCCTCAAGGATGATCAGCACTTGGTTTTTATGGAAGCGGATGTCGCGAATCTTGAAACGCGCTTTGGTCCGACCGTCAACAAATACTGATTCGAGATCTTCAAAGCGGTCGACAAAATCGGTTAGCGGATGAACCGCAAGTTCGCCCTTGATACCGTGTGCTCTTACAATTTTGCCGATCGCTATCAGTTCTTCGCTTATTCGAGTATCTCCAACACCGCGCGTTTGCCTTTCTTGGCCGACACGGCTAACATAATTGTTCGAATGGCTTTGGCCGTGTTTCCTGCCTTCCCGATTACCTTGCCAAGGTCACCAGGGCCGACTCTTAGTTCAAAGACCGTCGTGCGTTCCCCTTCGATTTCCTTGAGTACAACTGCGTCAGGATTGTCAACCAACGCCTTAACAATCGACTCTACAAACTCCTTCACTAACTCTCTCCAGTCTGAAAAACGTGTCAAAATCCAACATGAAAAAACAAGTTCCTTGGCGGTGCCTGCACCGCCTGTCTGCCTACCGGGAGAGATTCAGTCTTGGTTAACTAGTCAAATGAACTGGCAGAAAACGATTAGGCGCCTTCGGCTGGTGCCGCTGATGCCGCTTTAGCTTTTCTGGTTTTCTTCTTTCGCTCGGTGATGGTGGTCTTGATCTCAACGCCTGACGCATCCTTGCCGGCTTTGAGCAATTCCCACTTCTCATTTACGCCGATTTGCGAAAACAAGGTGTGAACGGTGTCGGACGGGGTAGCACCCTCACCTAACCACTTGAAAACTTTCTTCTCGTCGATTGTTATCTTCGCCGGCGTAACAATCGGATTGTAGTTACCCATCATGTCGACAAAGCGACCTTGGCGGGCACGGCGAGAATCGATGGCGACGATTCGGTAAATCGGACGCTTCTTCGCGCCCATTCTTCTAAGTCTTAGTTTGACTGACAAGTCGTTCCTCCATTAAATACAATACGCATAAGTTAACATGAATCCTAATTGAAAAAGTTACCCATATTCATCCGCTTTAGCTTCCCCCCGCGCATCTGCTTGAACATTTTCTGCATTTGCTGGAATTGTTTAATCAAGCGGTTGACCTCTTGGATCGAAGTTCCCGATCCGGCGGCAATGCGCGCCCGGCGGGATCCGTCGAGAACTTGCGGACGATTGCGCTCTTCGAAGGTCATGGACAGGATAATTGCTTCGACGCGCTTCATTTGCGACTCGTCGATTTCGACATTACGCATCTGGCTGGCGACGCCGGGTATCATTTTGAGAATCGACTCCAGCGAACCCATCTTCTTGAGCTGCTGAAGTTGCTGATAGAAATCATCGAATGTAAATGCTTCTTTGCGCAGCTTCTTTTCGAGCTTGACGGCTTCCTTGACATCGATTGTCTCTTGCGCCTTTTCCACCAGCGAGACAATATCGCCCATGCCGAGGATACGCGAAGCCATGCGCTCGGGGTAGAACAGCTCGAGGTCGCTTAGTTTCTCACCGACGCTGACGAGCTTGATCGGCTTGCCGGTGATATGGCGAATCGAAAGCGCTGCGCCGCCGCGGGCGTCACCATCGAGCTTGGTGAGCGCCACGCCGGTGATATCAAGCGTTTCGTTGAATTGCTGCGAGACATTGACGGCGTCCTGGCCGGTCATGGAGTCGGCAACAAGGATCACTTCGTCGGGCGACACTTTCTTCTTAATGTCGCTCAACTCCTGCATCAATTCCTGATCGATGTGGAGCCGGCCGGCGGTATCGAAGATGATCAGCGTCAGATTATTGGCGCGGGCATATTCGATGGCGTCAGCGCAGATTTGCGGCGGTTTTTTGTCGACGTGGAATACCGGAACATCAATCTGCTTGCCAAGCACCTGAAGTTGCTTGACGGCGGCGGGACGGTAGATGTCGGCCGCGACTAAAAGCGGGCGCTGTCCCTTCTTCTGGTAGTGAAGAGCGATTTTGCCGCACAGGGTAGTTTTGCCGGAGCCCTGCAGACCGCAAACGAGGAGTTTTCCCGGTGTGCCGCGAAATTCGATCGGGGCATTTTGGCCGCCGAGAATCCCGACCAGTTCGTCATAGATAATCTTGACGATCTGCTCACCCGGCGAGACCGACCGGAGGGTCTCCTGACCGCAGGCTTTCTCTTCGACGCCGGCTATGAACTGCTTGACGACCTTGAAGTTAACGTCTGCATCAAGCAGTGCGCGCCGGACATCTTTCACCGACTCGCGGACGTTATCTTCCGTCAGCTTTCCTTGACCTTTTAGGGTCTTAAATACCTTCTCTAATTTTTCAGAAAGTGAATCAAACATTTTCCACCGTTAACCAATACAGAACAGCAATTATACTTTCCAGTCCGGAAAAATGCAAGTGGATATTCTGGGCGTTAATAGACGCGGAAACCGATGGCAGCGGGTCTGCGGCTGGGTTCGAGCAAGGATAAACTGCCGTCTTCCTTCTCGACGCCGAGAATCAGAACCTCGGACTGGAAACCGGCAATGTTCTTGGGCGGAAAATTCACGACCGCGAGGATTTGGCGGCCGACCAATTCTTCTTTTGTATAGGCTAATTTTGCCTGGACGCTGGACCACTTCTCGCCAATCTCGGCGCCGAAGTTGACTCGCACTTTGTAGGAAGGATTCTTGGCGCGCTCGAATTCGAGGACTTCGAGAATTTCGCCGACGCGGATATCGACTTTGCGGAAGTCGTCGTAAGTGATGGTCATACTGTCTGGTTGACGAGCACTTTCTGATTCGGGATTCTGAAAATTCGCCAGCAACTGCGAATTCGATTATTTAGGGCATTTGGCTTCGAGACGCGATTGCATGTCACTCAATACATCACTCCACGCAGATCTTGAGTCCGTTTCCGAGATAGCTTTCTCAAGCCGGGAAAGATCATGCGCCGCTTCGGAGCATTCTCCGGTTTCTACTTCAACATCAAAGATCCGCTTCACCACCTGCAGGAGGTTTTGACCCATGATTCGATTCTTCGATGCATAAATGTGAATCGCACTGTAATCTTGCTTGGCTGCGGTGCGTCCGCAGGCCAATACAAAGTCGACATTCTCAATCGATTTGCGCGCAGCAAGAGCATCGTCGGTTTCAGCTTGAGCGGATTTGTCCCATAAAAAATACGGCCCCTTCCAAGAACACTTGTCGTAAAAGCCACTCGGTAGGCTGGATGCCGCTGTAGTGATGCAAGCTGCCAAGGGGCGCTTCAATTGACCTGTAGCAGCCATTTCTGTCCACTTCGCAATGACCTGCTGTGCGATGGTCACAAGGAGTGTGTCGTCCCAGCGGTACTCGATCTTAGACCAGCCACCATTCGGAAATGCGTCGGGAATGCTGTTTGTTCGCGAAACGAACTTTCCGTAAGCCGGGAGGTTGAGCATCGATGTGTTGACGATGGCAACATCGGGGCGCAACCCCTTGACGAGCTGCAAAGCCAATCCGGGGTACGTGTCAAAATCTCCGTTGGTCAACAGGATGGCGTCCTTCGGAAGTGATTCTAGGTAAAATCGATTCTGCTCAAGCACAGCTGGAGTGAGGAAATTGCATTGATACAACCGTTGAATTGCTTGCTTCGCGAGATTTTCGTTATCTTCACTAACGGCGTGCGACCAAATTGAGCACCAGATGTTGCCGTTAGTTGAATCACATTTGACTCCACGCAGATTGTAGGCAAGTGAACTATCACGGTTCGTTAGAGAGTGCTCGCGAAATTGCGGCGACATGACATCGGCAATCGTACCGCATGCCATTGAGTTGCAGGAATCAAACTGAAGTGCGCGAAACGCTATCTTGAGCGCAATATCCGTCTTTGAGTTACGACGCAGACACTCGGCGTACCAGCTTAGGGTTATGGGATCAGACCCATTTTCTATTGCTGCTTCCGCGAACATGACCTCGGCGCTGTCGAGGCGATTGTCCGTATAAAATTCCAGCGCCCGATAAAAGGTGGGACTTTGTCCAGCCTGCAAACGACAGAAACCTGTTAGCAGAGCAATAACGACGATACAGCTGTTCTTGATGAACATCCCCACTCCTTTCGCACATAAAAAATCGTGCGGCGATTAGTTAATCGCCACACGATAATTCGGCTCTATACAAATGTCAACTATGAGATCAATTTGGCGGCGATAATCTCACGCAGTTTGTTGCCGTCGGCGCGGCCTTTGACCTTGGGCATGATTTCTTTCATCACCTTGCCCAAATCGCCGGGCGCCGCCGCCCCACTGGATTGAATTGCAGCAACTACCAGCGCCGTAAGTTCGTCGTCGGAAAGTTGCTTGGGGAGATAATGGGAAATGATCTCCAATTCAGCAGCTTCCTTGCTCGCCAAGTCTTCGCGGCCACCGGCACGAAATTGCTCGATGGAATCGCGGCGTTTCTTGGCAGCCGAAGACAACACGGCCACAACATCCTCTTCCGTGAGCGGATGCTTCAAATCAATCTCTTTATACTTGATGTCAGATTTTAACCCTCGAACGACCTCGAGGCGAGCCTTATCACCGGCGCGCATCGCGGTTTTGAGATCATCATTCAAGGTATCTAAGAGCGACATCTTTAGTCTTCCCGATTGAACCGGCGCGATTTGCGTCGGGCTGCGTTCATCTTACGCTTGCGTCTGTCGGACGGCTTTTCAAAATGCTGGTGCTTCTTGATATCCGACAAGATGCCCGATCTTTCGCACAGCTTGTTGAATCTTCTTAAAGCCTTCTCAAACGACTCGTCGTCGCGGACTTTTACTCCTGTCAAGCCTGGCTCAACCTCCTCTCAATGCCGTTAAAATTGATCTGCCCCATTACACCAGAATTGGATAATATATGGGCGTCCAAGTAGTATGTCAAGGCTAATATCTATATGACCAGCGCGGAGCCGGCACAAGTTTATACGCACGAAATTCCCTCGCACAACAACACGATTCTTGTCGCGGTGCCCTTTGCCCCGCTTTATCTTGCGCACAATTCACAGACAGGAGCCGAATTCGAATTAACGAACTTTAACACAACATTTATGTAAGCGCTTACGTAAACCTTTGGCAACGGGAAGGATTGTGCAATGACAGGGCCAGGTAAAGACACAATCAAGGAATTGGGCGCGTTGGCATTCGCAAGCCGTCTGAAACGGTTGAGCGACCGGCTGGCGCGGGATATCTCACGAGTGTATGAGGAGCATCAGGTGCAATTTGAGGCGCGCTGGTTTCCGGTGGCATGTTTGCTCTCGCAGAAGTCGCCGCTATCGGTGACGGAAATTGCCGAGCAACTCAAATTCACGCATCCGGCGGTCAACCAGATTGCCGGCCAGATGGAACGCAGCGACCTGCTGGTGTCGTCACGCGACCGCAATGACGACCGCCGGCGTTTGATCAGTCTGACCAAGAAGGGCAAGCAAACGGTCAAGCAACTGCAGCCGCTGTGGGAGGTCATCCGCAAATGTACTGCAGAGCTGCTTGAGTCGGTCGACGACGGATTTCTCGAAAGCGTGCAAAAAATCGAGAATGCGCTGGATGAGAAAGAAATGTACGCGCGCGTCTCGGAGATTTTGTATCCGAAGAAAGCCGCGACGGTCGAAATCGTGGACTTCAAGCCGCGCTGGGCGGACAAATTTCGCGAATTGAACGAAGAGTGGCTGAATACCTATTTTCGCGTTGAACCGGGCGACCGGACGATGCTGGAAAATCCGGACCGCGAGATCATTCGCCATGGCGGCGCGGTGTTTTTCGCGAAAGTCGAAGGCAGCATAGTCGGTACGGCGGCGCTGATTCGTCATTCGGGCGACTTGTACGAACTGGCCAAGATGGCGGTGACAGAATCGCATCGCGGCCGCGGCATCGGTGCCCGTTTACTGGAAACGGCGATTCACCGGGCACGCATTGCCGGCGCCAAACAACTGGTGCTGGGGACAAGCGTCAGCCTGAAAGCAGCAAACCAACTTTATCGCAAAAGCGGATTTCGAAAGCTAGCGGGCAAACCGGCTTGGGCGCCCGACTATGCGCGCGATACGATATACATGAGATTAAATCTCGCGCCGGGTGCGCGGACATAAATAGTAACGGGAGTTGAGAAGATGAAGAAGCATTGTCGAATTGCCGGAAGCGTTTTGCTACACATTGGCAAACAGTCATGGATCACAATACTCGCAATCGCAATTTGTCTGACGTTTGTGCAGGCGGCGAATGCGCAGATCATCGTCGGCGGTCCGCCGATGGACAAGGAATTGACTGCCAAGACGCAAGCGGCGATAGTCGACAGTGTCTCGACTGCCCTGATCGAAAACTACATCTTCCTCGACAAAGCCCAGGCGATGGAGAAGCTGATTCGCGGCAATCTGAAAAAGGGACTGTATAGGGACATTAAGAACTACCAGGAGTTTACGCAACGATTGACCCAGGATTTGCGTTCGGTATCACACGATCTTCACCTAGGAATCGGCTTCGTGCCTGATGAAATGATCAGCGAAATGCAGCAAAAGGGCGACTCGACGATTGAGAATCCGTTCATGGAAGAGATGAAGCAAAGCAACATGGGATTCAAAAGAGTCGAAGTATTGGACGGCAACATCGGCTATGTCGACTTGCGTGGATTTGCGCCCGCGGAGATTGGCGGCAGCACCGCGATCGCTGCAATGAATTTCCTCGGCAACTGCGATGCCGTGATTTTTGACCTGCGCCAGAACGGCGGCGGCGATCCTTCGATGATTCAGTTGATCTCGAGCTACTTGTTCGATCAGCCGGTGCACTTGAACAGCTTCTATATCCGCTCGCTCGACACGATGCAGCAATTTTGGACGCAAGCTTATGTCCCGGGAAAAAAGCTCGATCAGGCAGATGTATTTGTCCTCACGAGTCCGATGACGTTTTCAGGCGCCGAGGAGTTTTCGTACAATCTCAAAAACCTTAAGCGCGGAACGATCATTGGCAAGACGACCGGAGGCGGAGCACACCCGGTGGAAAGCCACTTGTTTGCCAGCCTTAATGTCGAAGCAAGGGTGCCCTATGGCCGCGCGATAAATCCGATTACCGGCACCAATTGGGAAGGTGTCGGCGTGTCGCCGGATGTTGATGTCGATCCGGAGCAGGCTCTCGACGTGGCGCAGATGATGGCATTGGAGGCGATTTCCGCTAAAGCGACCGACATGCGCAAAAAAGAGAGACTTCAGTGGGCAGCGGAAGAATTGTCGGCGCGAGTTAAGCCGGTCCAACTCGATGAGAGCAAACTGCGCGAATATGAAGGCACCTACGGGCCGCGAAAAGTGTGGGTGGAAAACGGCGAGCTGATGTACAAGCGGGGCGAGAATCCGCAGAACAAGTTGATTCCGCTCGGCAACGACAAGTTCATGCTTAACGGCGTCGGATATTTCCGCGCGCAATTCGTGCGCGGCGAAGGTGGCAATGTGACGACGTTTGTGGGAATCTACGATAACGGAACGAGCGATCAGAATCCGAAGAGCAATTGATTCGGTAGATTTCTAAGCTGACTCTTACAAGCCGATCGAGTAGCGCAGAACGAGGAATCCGAAAGTAACATTGCCGGTGCTCGTCGCAGCTTTGACCATGCGCAATTCGGTCCAGAATTGTTCGTGAATATTCGCGGCGACAGCGAGATGCCCGGTCAGCGCGCGGTTGGATTTGCGCCACTCGCGCAGGTCGGAGAAACCGGCGCCGACACCGCCCGAGACGGCCATCGGCAACGAACCGCCAGCGACAAAGTAACCAGTCAGGCTTAAGGGGATATCCGCGAAATAAGAAGCATCATTGGGCGTGGTCCCGGCGAAGCGAGTATATGAACCGGAAATTCCCAGTGAAAGATTGCGACCGGCGCCGATGACGAAACCGCTGCCGACTTGAAACGCGGTGCTGCGATTGGGTCCAGCAGCACTGCCACCGCCACAGGCAAGATTCCACGAAAACGCGCCCGGCTTGGATACGGGAACGCTCTCGGCAAAAACTTGCGCAGCGCACATCAATGCAGTTATCGCGACCAGAAACAACTTTTTCATTCCGCCATTTCCTAGTTATCCGCAGATGCGGCAGATTGGTTGATCCACAGTAGATAAATCGGAATTGGGGCGCGATTGCTTAGCCGCGGGCAAGAAAATGATAGTGCAAATGAAACACAATTTGGCCGGAGCCGGGGCCGTTGTTGATTTGGATGCGGAAATCCTTGCCCCTATCGCCGAGCAGCTCGCTGACTTTTTGGACGCCGGCGGATAGGGTCGCGCGGGTTTCGGGCGGCGCGCTTAGGAAGTCGGAATAATGCTGTTTGGGGCAGATCAGCAAATGAATCGGCGCTTTGGGCGCGATGTCGTGGAAGACGATGATGTCGTCATCTTGATAGAATATTTTCGAGGGGATTGTTCCTTCGATGATTTGGCAAAAGATGCAGGGCATGGGGGGAATTTAGCGCCGAGGAGGGTAAGAGTCAAGGAAACACGAGACCTGAGTAGGAAGCGATTCTTAATTGACGAGATTTGCCGCCCGGATCAATGAACCCACCGGGGCGGTGGGGTACGGTTCGGAACACGACCTAGAAACTTGACTCTTGCCACCGACTCCGTACATTTGGTAGATTATCAAAAGGAGCGATTTATGCCTCTCCATTACATCCTCGACGGATACAACGTTATTAAGCGCACGGAATCTTTCGCCAAGATGAAGCTTGAAGATGCGCGCGGTGAGTTGGTGCGCTTCATCATCAATAAGCGGCCTCACGGCAGTCAACGCAACAAAGTCACCGTCGTGTTTGACGGCAAGGCCGGCTATTACATGTCGGTGCCCGAGACTCGCGGGCTTGCGGTTATCTTTGCGATTAAGACCAATGCCGACCAAGAGATTAAGAACATCGTCGGGCGCAGCCGCACGCCAAGGCAGATTGTCGTTGTCACCGACGACCGCGAAGTACAAGCGTACGTCAAATCGTGCAGCGCGCAGGTCATGAGTTGTTCTGAATTCATCGGCCGGGGTTCCGCGCCCCGGGGAGCCGACGATAGTGCCTCAAAGGGCGGCTTAACGCAGCAGCAACAAATCGAGATCAACAAGGAATTGGAAATTCAATTCGGCTTGCCCGAAGTCGATGAGGATTAATGAAATTCGGTAACGCCCCATCTGCCGTACCAATCCACAAAGCACTCCACCGAGCCGTTGGAAAACAGTTGATTGAATTGCGGGAGATTTTACTTTCGGATCACCCCCATTCTCCGCAATATCTACCTTTAATTAGATTCTGCTTAAGATAATTGGGTAGAAACCCGAATTAGAGGTAAGAGGAGGAATTCAATATTATTTTTGAGCCAGTTGCGGGATAATTGCTTGATATTTCTACTTTTTTTCTCTAAAATATAGTTGACAAGTCTGCAATTGGACTTTATATAGCGAAGACAGAATTGTGAATTAATTCACATTTAGCCCGGAATGGGCGCTGCGTGATGATAGATGAATCGTCCACCGCTCACTCCGAACGATGGAGGTTCAAGGACAATGGCCACTATAGCAAAAGAAGTCGCTATGACAGCACTAAAAGACAAATTAGCCGTTGAGTTTCCAAAGCAAGCGGCAGAAATCCACGATTTGGTGAAGCAGTATGGCGACGTCAAGATCTCGGATGTCACCATCGCGCAGGCCTACGGCGGCATGCGTGGAGTAAAGGGATTAGTTTGTGATACTTCCGACGTTCCGCCGGATAAGGGCTTGATCATTCGCGGACGTCCGGTTGCGGATCTTGTCAACAACACACCGGAAGAGGTTTTCTGGTTGCTGTTGACCGGCGAAATGCCGACCAAGGATCAGGTTGCCGATTTGAGCCGCGATCTTAAGGCGCGCGCCAAGGTTCCTGAATACGTTTGGAAAGTTCTCGAAGCCATGCCGAAGGATTCGCATCCGATGGCAATGTTCGACACTGCCGTATTGGTGATGGAACGCGAATCGAAATTCCGCGCGCACTATGATGCCGGAATGCCGAAGAGCGAATACTGGATCTGGACGCTGGAAGATGCGCTGGATATCATTGCGAAGCTTCCGGAAATCGCCGCCGGTGTCTATCGGATGAAGTTCGGTAAAGGCCCGCGCATTCCGTATGATCCGTCGCTCGATTGGTCGCAGAACTATGTCAAGATGCTGGGTCTTCCCGATCCGGATGGCAAGTTCGCCGACTGCATGAGACTATATTTGGTGCTGCATTCCGATCATGAATCCGGCAATGTCAGCGCGCACACGACTTTCTGCGTCAACTCGGCGCTTTCCGATCTTTACTATTCCCTGTCAGCCGGATTGAATGGTCTTGCGGGTCCGTTGCACGGTCTGGCTAACCAGGAATGCCTGCACTGGATTTTGATGGTAAAGGAAAAATTCGGCGGCGTCCCGACTGATCAACAGTTGAAGGATTTCGCTTGGGAAACTCTTAATTCGGGCAAGGTAGTCCCGGGTTACGGACATGCCGTGCTTCGTATCACGGACCCGCGCTTTGCGGCGTTCCTAGATTGGGGCAAAAAGAACATCCCGAACGATCCGGTGTTCCAGTTGGTCGCGAAAGTGTTCGATGTAGTGCCGACGGTGCTGCAGCAAGTCCAGAAAATCAAAGATCCGTGGCCGAATGTCGACGCCGGATCGGGTGCTTTGCTGTACCATTTTGGACTGACCGAATTCGCTTATTATACTGTCTTGTTCTCTGTTTCTCGCGCATTGGGCGTCTGCTCGCAAGCCGTTGTGGCTCGGGCGCTTGGATGGCCAATCGAGAGACCAAAATCGGTTACCACCAAGTGGCTAAAGTCACAAATTAAGTAATCGAAGTTTGGAACTTTGAAATGTTACAGGCGTTAGAACAAGTAGTGAAAATAGTTCAGACAGCGTCGCCCGATGCTGATGACATTTGAGTAATCCTACCGGAAGGGCCTGGGGTTGATCGCTTCAGGTTGCTCCCTGGGGACCCTTCCTTATCCTACCCTGTACCCAACGGACGGGACGTTTCGAAAGAAGCGGCCCGTCTTCCTTTTTGGGGCGATTTTGAAGACAAAAATGGGCGAACGCAGTTAGCCGCTACAGCACTTTGGGTCGAACCCACAAATGGTATTTAGGAGTGGCGCATCAAGTCGCGAAGGTCTTTGAAGCTGATCAGTTTGATGTTATTTGCCGCGATGGCGGAACGAAAATCGGAAGAATTCAGGATCGCATAGTCCCATTGGCGCACTGTCCACATGGCGAAATCGCTGCGGCCGGCTTGGCCAAGACGCGGTTCGTGTTGCGGCGCTGCCGGATGGAAATACAGTTCGGTGACTCCGGAGGGAAGGCACTCAATCAGGCGCGACATGTAATGCATTTTTTCCGCGAAGCTCGCAAAACCGTCGATTGGTAGATACACAAAATTGTCAGGGAACTGCAAATTCAGTCGGCGCGCGCGTTCGACCCAGCCCTCCCCTAACCCGATCTGGTCGAGCAATGCCCGCGAAGCCATCCGCAACGGCAAGCGATAACGAGCCGCGAGATTGAGGTAGCGGTCGGCGAATTCAGGGCGCAGTTGCATGGTGCCTTCGTGGCTGTCGATGTGGGTTACATCGATGCCGTCGGCGAGTGCAAGTTCGATCTGCGCGGAGGCTTCGGCAAGCGCCTCATCGGGGTTAGCATTCATGAAGAATTGATCGCGATCAAAGTGGAACTTGGCGTCCGAATCCACCAGGCTTGGGACAAGCGAGGGCGGTGAAATTGGCCCAATCAGCGCTTCCGGCAGCGAAGAGGTCATCGTGATATGGATTCCGCAGTAGATTGAGCGATTGAGCGCGAGAATATTGACAGCGTCGCGATAATCGCCGGCGGTCACCATGATGGTAGTGGAAGTTATCATCTGCTGTGAAAACAATTCGAGAATCGTGCGATTGACACCGGCGGTGAGACCGAGGTCATCGGCGTTGATAATCAACAGCTTGTCGGCGGCGGAATAACCGAGATGCTCGGCCAGCGTTCCGCTACGACCATCAAGAGTGAATTGTTCCGGCGGAGAGAAAGGATACATAAGTGATTATAGCATTGAATCGGTTCGAGGGCAAGCCGTTGGATTGCGGCGAGAAAATTAAAGGGAGTGGTGGAGGGGGGATACCCGAAGTCTCCTTCAGGCGGCTGGTTGGTCCAGCGCACACCACTCCCAAATTCTTGCGCTTGTGGCCGAAGGCCAATGATTGTCATGCAAATGGTGTGCCAATTGTTTCCTGGTGATCATCGACTTTGTAGTCAGGTATGCTGAAGCGTTCAATAGAGATAACGGCGCAGTTGTCATAAGATTTACGCAGCTGGAATCGCGCCAATTTGGAGTAGATATATCCGTACACGATTTGTGCAATAAGTTGCTGAATTGAGAGCCGTTTCAACCTTTGGGAGGCATTTGACGTAGGGCAGGTCTCATTGCCGAAATCTCGCGATCTCATGGAAATGCTGGCTGGAGACCTGCCGTGTTTCTTGAAGTTGCTACGACTCCAAAATTGGCAGGTCTCCAATCACATGCCTCTAACTCCGGTTGGTTTCCGGTAAGGAGACCTGCCCTACAAAACGCATTGCACTTAAGCGACGATCAGACTCTTCCCTAATCCGCGCAGCCGCATGAGCCGGGACCGCCCAAAAAGATGTAATTGATTACCGACACGGCGTCGGAGATTGTGACGATGTCGTTGCAGTCCATATCGCCACAGCCCTTTATTGCTGGAGCGGATCCCCCAGTGAAAATGTAGTTGATAAGGAACACGGCGTCGGAAATCGTGATAAGTCCGTTATTGTCGGCATCACCCTTAATGGCGAAACACTCGGGATACTTTGCAACGGCGAGCGGACCATCGCCGACGTTGAATCGAGCCAGCACTGTTCCAGCGGAGTCGATTTCAGTGATCGTGTCATCCGCGAAGTTGCAAGTGACAACGGTTGAATCAGAAATCGCGAGCAAAGTCGTAACGCCCCAGTCGCCGTTGAGCGGATTGGCGGCGCTGTGAATATTGGAAAAAGTCTGGAGATTGACAGTGAAGACTAGACCGCCGGCTCTGCTTTGCGCGAACTCCAAACGCCGGTCGACAAATTGAAGTCCCGACGCAGTCATCTTGACCGGCGGCGGCCAGCCGCCGGCTGCCAGATACGCGATGCCCTGCTTGGTGACGGCAAGGCCACCCGGTGTTCCGCCCACAAGCAGGCTGTCGACAACGGTGTTATTCGCCGGATCGAATTTGAACAGCCAGCCTTGAATGTCGGCGTAGTTGCCGGTGCAAAGTATGTAGAGATAGCCATCGTAGCCGAATTCGGCGACTTGCGGATTGACGCCGATGGTGACGCGCGCAATCAAAGTATCGTTGTTGCAGTCGCGGATTTCGAGCTTGCCGGCATCATATTCAAACAACGCATTGAAACTGGTCAAACAGATGTAAGCACGGCGATCGCGAATCGCAATTCCCTGCGGGCTGTCGGAGTCGATTCCGTCCCCTACCGGGAATTCGGCGATGATACTGCTGTCGGCGGCATTGACCTTGGTGACAGACGAAGAGACAAGATTCGTGACATAGAATGTGTCAGGGTTGAGAAACGCGCCATAGTACGGATTGCGGCTGTTGCCGAGGAACAATCTGCCGGTGCGTTGTTTGGTAGCCATGTTGTAGAAGTAAAGATCGTTGCTGCCGGAATTGATGGCGATGCCGCGGTTGGCAGCGACCGCAAAATCATTGGGGAAAAGGCCGAGAGCATCCACAAAGGACGTGACGGTGCTATCATCGAGGTTGACGATGTCGAGCGTTTCGCCCAATCCGTTGACGACGGCGAGTTCACGAGGAGCAGCGAATGCAGCCGTGTAAAGCAACAACGCCAGGATCAGTATATTGACAATCTTCATTGATAATTCTCCAGTTTATATCTCAACGTTGAGAGTAAGTGAATATGAACGAGGCGGCATCGGCATGCGCTCGAGCAATTCGTAGCGCGTGTCGGTGAAATTGTAAACTGCCGCACGCAAGCTGTGTTGGCGCGACCAAATCGGCACGGGAATTTCCAGCGCCAGGTCGTGGAGCGCAAACCCGGGAAGTTGCTTGGTGTTGGCTTCGCGAATCTGCCGTTCGCCGGTGTAGCTGTATTGATACTGCAGACTAAAGAGCTTGAGATCGAGATCGAGCGAGAGACGTTCAACCAAGTCAGGCTTGAACGGCACAGTCTGTCCGTAGTATCCGCTCGCTTGTGAAAGGTTGACGGCCTCAAGCGCAGTGCGGTGATACGCAATCCCAAAGCGGTGGTTGTGCGGCGCTACGCTTACAGACGACTCGGTGCCGGAATAACGCGAACGGTCGATATTGACCGGCTTGTATTTCCCGTCGAATTGACGGCGCCAGATTATCAGATCATCCACCGTACTCCGAAACCAGGTGTGAGCGGCGTTGACGACTATCGCGCGTTCATACTTGAGACTAATGCCGGCATCGCGAGTGATCGCACGCTCTGGACGCAGGTCGGGATTAGCCTCGCTGAAAACGTCGCCGCGCCAGAAGGTTGCATCAATCGGCGGCAACCGAAACGACTCGGAATAGGAAGCTTCCGCGCCAACTATGATCGGGAGATTGACTTTGAAAGACGCGCCCGCAAAAGGCGAACCGTGATCTTTTCCGGAAATCCGATCGACGCGGTAGCGGGTTTGAATGGTCGAGTTCGTCTTGCCGATCGAGTGGTCATAGCTAACTCCGCCGTAAACGGCCGCCGTCTTGCGGCTCACGGCCGGCAGCGAGCGCGTGGGTGAATAGTTGTCATCATTGAAGAAGCTCTCCGATGAAAAATCCCCACCAATCGCCGCCAGAACATTACCGAACGGCGAGACGCGGTATTCGGCGTGCGCCATTCGCGCGGCTTGGAGATAGTCCTTGTCATAGACGATGAAACTGCTGTGATCCGCGAAGCTCTGGCGCAGTTCGCGGAAAGTGCCGGTGACGTCTAGCCGGGCCGTCGAATAGGCAAGCGTGTACGAGCTGTTGTGGCGCTTCGCCATAGCGCCGCCGCCGGTTTCCTGAAAAATCGCGCCGGGGATTTCAGAGTGGGAATTGGCAAAGCGCGCCTGAAGCGAGAGATTGCGCCACTCGGCCGGGCGCAACGAAAAATAAGCGCCGTAATTCCGAGACGAATTGTTGATACGCGTCTGCTCGCCGTTGTAGGGATGATCGAATCTAAAATCGCTGCTCTGCTGTTGATAATCATAGCTACCGACGATGTCAAGACCGCGCAGATCGGGCGCCGAAAGATTCGTCGCGCCGCGCTGCAGATTGTAGCTGCCGAGTGCGAGCGAAGCCTCGGCGCTTCGAGACGCAGCGGGCGTTTTACGGCTGATGATGTTGATCGCACCGCCGAGTGCATTGGCGCCGAATCGTGAAGCTGCACCTGAAGTGTACACCTCGACGCGCTCGACCGATTCAGTTGAGATCGCAGCCAGATCGGCAGGCGAGCCGTCGGGATTGATCGGCACGCCGTCGATGAGAACGAGAATCGTTTGCGGACTGAATCCGCGCAGAGATGCGTATTTCGTCCTGCCATCAGATTCAAGGTAAAAGCCGCTCTTGCTTAAGAAATCGCCGACATTGCTTGACGCGGCGCGATTTGATTCGGAGAGCGGGTAGTTCGTAACACCGACAGCGGCGTCGCGTACGGCGGTGACTTCCGCCGTGCCTGCGGTCAGGACTAGCGGTTGCAGGACTACGGCGAATTTTCGGGTGTCGCCTTCGCGGAGTTGCAATGGACCGATGGTACGCGCGATGTGGAAAGCGGATTCGATCCGCAAAGTCACCGGACCCGGCGAAATGCGCGTAATCAAAAACGCGCCGTCGGTGTTGGAAAGTGTCGCGTGACCATCCGGCAGCGCCGTGACAATCACGCCCGCGATCGGTTCATTAAGCAGGCTGTCGGTGATGATACCGGAAATCGTGACGAAGTCCTGACAGTATGCGCGCGGTGAAAGCAGCGCCATGAATAAGATGATGGGGATAAAGGCGGCGAATAATCGCCGGGTGATTCGCCGGACAGGCGAAAGCGGACGACATCGGAGGCACTGACCTGGCAGTCGCGCCAACGATTGAGCCCAAATGAGTCGCATAGTGCAATCTCCTTGGGCGGGTAACAAAAAACCGACTCATTTCTAAGTCGGAATCGGTCAGATCCGCCGGGCAACCACGCTGCTCGACGGTACTTTTCCCGAACCCGCGCCGGAACAAGTGAAAGTTGCGATTCGCGGCAGGTCTCCTGACTCGTCAGCTTCAGATCTAATCTCCCGTGCCTTCCCGGTTTCCCAGTGGCATGGTCGGGATTTCGTAGCTGCTTACAGTAGCGGGGCTGTGCGGGGATTTAACCCGCTTCCCTATTAAGCGTAAACGCGCCGAAAATCGGTGATTATGTGGGAGTAGTTTAGGGAGTGGGAGGAAGAGTGTCAAGGAAGAAGATTTTGTGAGAAATCGAGATTTGCTGCTCGGGCCAAGCGGATTCCGGCTTTCGCCGGAATGACACACTTCCGAAGGTGCAAAACGCAGCGTCTTTAGCTAAAACGTCGGGTTAGGATTTGTTGTTGCGGGGAGTCTATGTTAGCCGTATTCTCTTACTCGCCTCATATGCGGGAAACAGCCGGGTGTGTCGATATATCCGGGAGGATTAGCCGTGAACAATAACTTGAGGCAAACGCAGAAAGAGCAATTGACACAATACGATATGACATTGATCGAAACCAAACAGTCGGCGCGGCAGAAACGATTCTCCGAGCGGCGGCTGCAATACATCAGCAATCTCTTTGACGAGCTAAAGCCGAATCTCGGCGACGCCGGACTGGCGGTAGTTATCTATCACCGCAAACGGCTGGAGCTGGAGATTCATCTCGTCACGGCGACCCACGCGAGTGTCTACTCGATGCGGGATGTTACGCCCGGCGAATACGAAGCAATGACGCTGGAACTGCCGCCGGAGGACAATCCGGTGCTGCAGAATCTTGCCGGGACGCTGGAGTCGCTTCCGGCAAAACGACAGGTGTTCGCTTTCCCGCCGATGGCGACAGCCTCGATAGCCGAGTTGCTGTTCGTCTTTGGGAATAATGACTTTGGACGACTGGCGGGAGTCATCACTAACCGTCTCGAAGAAATCCGCCTGAACCTTCAGAATGCGATCATCATCGACTCGCTGCAACGGATTGAGTTGGAGCTGGAACTGCTTCAGGAGACCGGCACGATTCTGTCGATGACGATTCGGCTTGAGGACGTGTTCAAGAGCATCGTCGCGGCACTGGAGAAGCTGATCTCATTTGACGCAGTCGGGATTTATATCCTGCGCCAAAAGGGCGAGACGATCGACGAGCTGTTTTCCTCGGGGTACCGGGATGCGACCTCTCGAGAAATGCTGCGGCTCAAAGCCGGCAAGGGACTGGTCGGCTGGGTTGCCAAGACCGGCGAGCCGGTGATCGTGCCGAATGTCCAGCAAGACCGCCGCTATGTGCCGGCGCGGCCGGAGACAATGTCGGAGCTGGTCGTGCCGCTGTTTTCCGGCAGCGAGGTTATCGGCGCATTTAATCTGGAATCGGATCATCTGGACGCCTATTCCCCTTCCGACCTGGAAATGGTGACGGCGTTCGCAAATCAGGCTTCCCTGTCGATCACACGCGCGCGGCTGATTCAGGAAACATTCGAAAAAAACAAGATCACGGAGCAACTTCAGGTAGCCCGCGAGATTCAAAAATCGTTCCAGCCGAGCAAGCCGCTGAAGTACCCCGGCTACGATTTCGATGCAGTCAATATTTCTTCGGAGGAAGTCGGCGGCGACTATTTCGATTTCATCCCGATCGTCGACAACCAGCTCGGCGTGACGATTGCAGACGTGTCGGGAAAGGGCCTGCCGGCATCGCTGATCATGGCCTCGTTTCGGGCGTCGTTAATTGCCGAAATTCGGAACAATTACGCAATTCGCACGATCTTGCGTAAAGTCAATAACCTGATCTGCGAATCGGTCGAAAAAGGCAAATTCGTAACCGCGGTATATGGCGTGCTGGACATGAAGAACCGCATCTTCACATTTGCCAATGCCGGGCATAATCCGCCAATTCTCTTGCGGGCCACCGGCGAGGTCGAATTTCTCACGACCGGCGGCTGGACGCTGGGAATTATGACGGAAAGAGAATACGAGGAAAGGCCGATACATATCAGGGATGGCGACATTTTGGTGCTTTATACCGACGGGGTCACGGAAGCGGAAAGCCCGACCGACGAATTATTTGGAACTGAACGGTTAGTAGAGCTTGTAAAAACAAATAGGCACCGGTCTGCCAAGGAAATGCGGGAGACGATAATTGATGAGGTTATCCGATTCCGCGATCCGGTCTCGCAGCCGGACGACCTGACAATCGTCATCATAAAAGCCGTTTAAGGACGCAAACCATTTTCCCAAGAAATGAAATTTCATTAGATTGCTGATAATCTAACATTCTCAAATGGAGAAGTAATGAACCCGAGAGTTTTGATTCATCTACTAATTTTGAGTTTTGTCGCCGGACTCCTTTTTGTCGGCTGCAGTGACAAGAGCGAGGATCCGGTCGACGGCACAGACAATGAAGTGATTGTCAAAGCGGTGACGACGGCTCCGAATCTGGCGGACATCGTCAACGACCCGGTCTGGGACAACGTTGATATCGCTTCGATTCGCGTCGGCGCTGACTCGACTTATACTAATTATTTCGGTGTCGGCATTGTGCGCGTTCAGGCAATCCAAGATGGCGCCAATGTCTACATGCGCTTCAATTGGTCCGATTCGAGCAAGACGAACTCGCCGGGCCGCTGGAAATGGAACCTTCCGGGACAGGATCCGACTTTCTCGCAGGAAATGGACACGGTCAAAAATAAGTTCGGAAACTTCGCCTACAATTCGGAAGAGCGTTTCCAGCAGCTGTGGGAGAACGAAGACGTGTTGTCGATCTTCTTTGGTCTTGGCAACGGTACTGTCGGCGCCAATTGCGCTCTGACTTGCCACTATGGCGATGCGGACACAACCAATGATGATAAAGAGCATTACACGCAAGGCAATGGCAACATCGATGCTTGGGTATGGCGTGCAGGTAGGACCGATCCGATGGGAGTCGCCGAGGACTTCTTCTGGACCGATAACAGCAAGTATGACCACTTCGATGCGCCGCTATATATCCGCAATGCCATCAGCAGCGATAATGTCAGTTCGCCGCGTTTGATGCATACAACGGGCAGACAGTTTACCGGCAATCTCCTCTTCGCCACCGACACCACGACCCTGGTGCTGTTCGGTGAAGTCTGGACCGACGGCGACGGTATTCCGGGCTATGTTCATTTCAATGATTTCCGCACCGGCAACTCGTCGCGATATGATGTCAACGCCAAATCCGAGTATGACCCGCAGTTGGGACGCTGGAATGTGGTACTTTGGCGCAGCCTGGCTGCTCCGCATTCTGATGACGACGTAACGTTTACAGTCGGGCAATCATATCAAGCGACGCTGGCAATTATGAAGAACACGCTGCAGCGGCATTCCGGCTCGCAGCCGTTCACGATCAAGTTCTAAGCAGTCAACGACTTCAATATCGACGCGGCGGGTGTTAGCATCCGCCGCGTTTCTCTTTGTTCCCTGTAGCGTTGTCGAGCTATCAAGTCATCGTCGATAATTTCGATTATTTACTGGACTTTTCACTCGATGATGTATAGATTACAAATGTGGTGGGAATAGCCATGTAGTTGGTCTCTGCTGATATAGAAGCAAAAGAGGGGAAATGAGTGTCGCGCCGCCGAATGGCAATTTTCGGCGGCGCTCCT
>CAZIBI010000010.1:107944-117579 GCA_964537215.1 uncultured Ignavibacteria bacterium
AAAAGAGGGGAAATGAGTGTCGCGCCGCCGAATGGCAATTTTCGGCGGCGCTCCTGTTTTGAGCAATGATATTCAGGTGAACTTCCGAAGTCCGCACAAATGCGAACGGCAGGCCCGTTGCAGACCTGCCGTCGAACTTGGCCATTGCCTCTAGGAATAGGCAAAGAGGAAAAATCAATCCTGTTGCAGGATCGGGATGGTCGAGACCAAAACAAGTCTGGTATCGCCGGTATTCTTTATTTGGTGTTCCTGATTGGCGGGTATGAAAAGAACGTCGTCGGCGGCAAGCTGGCATTCCTTCTTGCCGTCGGTCACGATACCGTTGCCCTTCGTGACAAAGATGGCCTGATCGTGCTCTTCGGCGTGTTTGGAGATCAGCCCCCCGCTTTCGATTTCGATGATGCGCATCGCCAGTTGTGATGCGCCGTCCTCGACAGAAATCGCCACGCGCACGCCGACGCCGACTGATTTCTCCCTTGGAAGTGTATCGCGTTTTTCGACCTTGTGATAGTTGCGAACTTTCATCGTTGCTCCTATTCCATACGATGAAAGTTACAGGGTCGGCGGGCAAGTGTCAAATTATTCTTGACAGCCGTCGAAATGGAGGCATTTTCGGGGAGTCATGGAATTTTCAATACCGGTCAATATTGATGAGAGAATCCCTCTTGTAGAGCTGTTCGCGAAAGTCGCAAATCACGGCTTCCGTAAACTCGCCCTAACGAATAACCCGCAGCATTGCGATTTCGACGAACATACAGGCCGACTGCAACTTATCGCCTATGCGCATGAGCACAGACTATCCTTCGATACGCTGCATGTGCCGGTCAATCAGATCTATGATATCACCAGCAAGCATTCCGAGAGCCGCATGGGCGCGGTGTGTAATGTAGCGAACACGATGCACGCGGCACGGGTGCTCGGCGTGAGAACTGTGATCTTGTCAGCAACTCATGCCCTGCCGAGCCCGCACGGCAGCGACACGCGCTCGTTGATTCATGCCTTGGAAGGGTTGATTGAGACGGCGGAGATCATGGGAATCAACCTAGCGCTGCGCAACTTGATCGAAAAGCAATCGCTGGAGTCGTTGGCTGCTGCGTTGCGGGAGTACTCGTCGCCGCGCTTCGGCCTTTGCTACGACACAGCGCTGGACCTGCTGGCCGATCATGAGCCTTACATGCTGCTGGACGAATTTGGCGGGCGGTTGAAGGCGGTGATATTTGCCGACACGGACGGCAAGGTGGCCAGGAACTTGGTTCCATTCACGGGTATTGCCGATTGGCAGCAAGTTTGCGCCATGCTGACCGATCATGGGTACCGCGAGACGGTAACTCTTAATGCCAGCTTGACGGCTGGTGTCGACGCGTCTTTGTCGGCATTGGCGGAAGTGCGGACCCGAATCAACGATATGCTGGTATCGTAGAACTGCTTTTGGAATCGATTACAAAAAAGAGTTGCTAAAAACGGTCTATGACACCATATTTAGTGCAGCAGTACGCCAAAGGCGACTGCCGGCAGAGATTAATCAAGCACGATAAGACTACGTCACGACAGATACGCACTCCGGGTTTTCCTCACAAGACCTTTCAGGAGAAGCTATCGCTTGATTCTGACGACTTGAACGCCGTGACGTAGTCTTTCAATTCCATCGCACAGTTACAAGCCAATTTGCGGCCGCGAAATGTGACAAGGTCGTGGTATGCCTGCACGGCCGTGACTTTTCAGATCTGGGAGGGTGGAGCGATTATGCCAAAGTGGGGCACTCGTGGAGGGGTCCGCTGCAGAATGGCGCGGGCCCGCCGCGTTGAATTAGCCGCGTTGCGTCAACACGACGCCGGCAATGACCATGCTGCCGCCGATGTAGAAGTCCCAGCCAAACGATTCACCAAAGAACAGGAAAGAAAGAATCGCCGCGATAATCGGCTGCAAGTTCTGGAAGATCGAGAGCTTGGAAGCCTCCATTCGCCCCAGTGCCCAAAACCAAATCGAATAGGCAATCACGGAAGTGACAATCGCGATATAGAGCAGCGAGAGCCAACCGGCTGCCGGAACGCTGCCATAGTCGAATCTGGCTGCGTAAACAGCGCCAATGGGCAGATAGAGCGCCGTACCGACGACAAGCGCATAGGCCGTGGTCGTGAGCGGTCCGTATTTGAGAATCAGAGGCTTTCCGAAGATCGTATATCCGGCATAAGCAATGACGGCGAGTATTACCAGACTGTCACCGAAAAGGGTGTCGGCATCAAACCGGCCGGTGCGAAGTATGATTGCAACTCCGGCGAAGGAAATGGCAATACCGAGAATCTTGAGCAGGCTGATCTTTTCCTTCAGGTACCAAATGGCGAGGATGAAAACGAAGGCCGGTGTGGCGCCATAGTAAAGCGCCGAACGTCCCGGCGTCGTAAATTGCAAGCCGTAGAGAAACAGCAGTTGGTTAAGCGGGACTGCTAATAGTCCCAGCCAAACGAAACGCCACCAATCAGAATTTTCGATCTTTTGCAGACGACCGGAGAATTTCACGATCGAAAACATGCAGACGGATGCGATGACAAATCGCGTGACCGCGAGCGTGAACGGTTCGAAGTGCGCGAGCGCGATTTTGGCGATGGGGAAAGTACCTCCGGCGATGAGTTGTCCGACGACAATCAGCGGGTAGACGAGTCTGTTGCGATTGATTGTCAATTGGCGCTTGCTTAGATAGCTTTGATGAAGCCGCCGTCGATATTAATCGCGACGCCGTTGATATAGGCAGCCCGCTCGGAGGCGAGGAAAGCGGCAAGGTCGCCGAGTTCTTCCGGTTTGCCGAGTCGCTTGGCCGGGATTATTTGCTCCCAGCCGGCATAAACTTGCTTGACCGACTTGCCCGTAGCTTTGCGTGTCGCCTCGGCAAGTTCTTCCAACCGTTCGGTGCGAGTATAGCCGGGGCAGATCACATTGGCGGTGATGCCAAATTCAGCCAGTTCGTTGGAGAGAGCCTTAGTGAGCCCGTGCACACCGGGACGCATGACGCTCGAAAGCATCAGTGTTTCGGAAGCCTGGATTGCCGAAATTGAAGTAATGCTGATGATGCGTCCCCACCTGTGTTCCTTCATCATCGGAACAACCGCAGCACAAAGCAGGATTGCCGATTTCAGGTTGAGGCGATAGGTATCATCCCAATCGGCATCCTTGATATCGAGGAACCGGCGCATCGGCGGTCCACCGGCATTATTTACCAGGATGTCAATGCGGCCAAATTTCCCGGCGATCTTCTTGACGGTGGCATCAATCGCCGCTTTGCGGGTGACATCGCAGACATACGGATGCACGGCGTTGCCGGAACTGCGCATGATGTCATTGGCCGCAGCCGCGAGATTCGCCTTACTGCGCGACAGTATGGCGACAGTTGCACCCTCATTTGCGAGTGAAGCTGCGATCGCCTTGCCGATGCCGGCGGAAGCGCCGGCAACGACAGCGATTTTGCCTTTGAGACCAAGGTCCACTATTTCAGCCCTTCGAAGAGATGCGCTACCGTGACGATTCCCTTTTGGAAATCGGACAGCGAAAATTTCTCGTTAGGCGAGTGGGCGTTGTCATCATGTTGCCCGAAACCAAGCAACAGAGTTTCCAGACCAAGCTCTTCTTTGAATGTATTTACGATCGGAATCGAGCCGCCTTCGCGAATGAACACCGGCTTGCGGCCAAAGCCCTTTTCGAGCGCATCGACACAGGCGGTGACCATGAAGTTCTCGCGCTCGACAATGGCCGGTTTGGCGCCGCCGAGTTTCTTGACCTCGACTTTGACGGTGGCCGGTGCGATTTTCTTAACGTACTTCTCGAACTTTTCGAGGATATCAGCCGGAGTCTGATTCGGCACCAGACGCATGGTTACTTTGCAACCGGCCCAGGATGGAATAATCGTCTTGCTGCCTTCGCCGGCATAGCCGCCGTAAATGCCGTTAATCTCGCAGGTGGGACGCGCCCAGACGCGTTCGAGGGTCGAATAGCCCTTTTCACCGATGATTGCTGCGGATCCGGTTTTGCGAAGATGATCGGTGTCGTCGTACTTGAGGGCTTCATACATGTCGTGCTCCCACTTTTCCAAATCGCGGACATCATCATAGAAACCGTCGATGAGCACATGCTTGTCCTCGTTATGGAACTTGGCAATCATGCGTGCGAGTTCAACAACCGGATTGGCAACGGAACCGCCAAATGAACCTGAATGCAGGTCTTTGTCGGGACCGGTGACTTTGAGCTCTGCGGCAGCAATACCGCGGAGACCGTAGGTAATTGCCGGAATGCCGCGTCCATACATCGCCGTGTCCGAGACGATCACACCGTCGGCTTTGAGCAGCTCGTGGTTTTCCTTGATGAACGTTTCGAGATTATTTGAAGCGATTTCCTCTTCGCCCTCGATGAGGAACTTGATATTGACCGGAATGTCGAGACCCGACTTGAGATACGATTCGGCGGCAAGGACGTGAATCAGGAACTGGCCCTTGTCGTCGGTAGCGCCGCGAGCATAGATGGTGTCGCCCTCAATGTTGGGCTCGAACGGCGGCTTGTGCCAGAGACTAAGCGGATCGACAGGTTGAACATCGTAGTGGCCGTAAATCAACATCGTGCGCTTGGCTTTGGGATTGTTGTACTCGGCAAAAACGATGGGGTGGCCCTTGGTCGGATAGATGCGCGCTTTCAGACCGAGCGACTCGAATTTTGATTTGACGTGCTCGGCGCATTGCTGGAGGTCGTTCTTAAACGCCGAATCGGCGGACACCGACTTGAATTTCAACAAAGTGACCAGGTTGTCGACGAAATTCTGACGGTTTCTGTCTATATACTCAAGTGCCTGCTTCATAACAATTTCTCCTAAGTTAGGGCGTCTGATTAATGTGTTAAGCTATCGAAGGGCAAGTTTTTGTCAAGGGGATTAAATGCGCTGTCGCCGCTGCGAATTCAGGCTTGACTATACCAGTAAGGATTGCTACGTTTCAGGCTCAAGCAACGGGGCAACACGCGAGGAGACCTCTGTGCAGATTGGTGATAAAGCGCCGTATTTCAAAGGCATGGCGGTCATGCCGGACAAAACGTTCAAGAAGATTTCCATTGATGACTATACCGGCAAATGGTTGGTGCTGTTTTTCTATCCGCTCGATTTCAGCTATGTCTGCCCCACTGAAGTCCGGGCATTTTCGCTGGCGTTCAATAAATTCAAAGACGTAAATGCGGACATTGTCGGCTGCTCTGTCGACTCGCATTTCGCGCATCAAGCCTGGATTGAGAAAGAACTCGGACAAGTCAAGTTCCCGCTCTTGTCGGACATCACCAAGAGCATTTCGCTTACATATGGCGTGCTCGTGCATAATGCCTTTAGCCTGCGCGGGACATTCATTATCGATCCGGAGGGCATACTCAAGTCCATTGTTGTCAATGATTCTTCCATTGGCAGATCAATTGACGAAACCCTGCGGACACTCAAGGCTATCCAGACCGGTGAATTGACCGGCGCCGGCTGGCAACCGGGCGACGAGACGATGGGTCTCGGCGGCGAGAAGCGTTATCCCACCGACATCGATCCGGAGCAGTAATCACGCGGCTCCGCTGAATCAACACAACATGCACCAGATAAGTAGACTAATTACTACAAGTTAATCTTGACCTAATCAAGCTACATAGTATATTCTCCATCGACAAAATAGTCCAAGTGACTTCTAATGGAGGATATATGCAAATTGGTAAACCGGCTCCGGACTTCAAAGGCACTGCAGTAATGCCGGACCAGGAATTTGGCGAAATTTCGCTGGCGGATTACAAGGGCAAGTGGGTGGTGTTGTTTTTCTATCCGCTGGATTTTACTTTTGTTTGCCCGACCGAAATCCGCGGATTCAATGACGCCTACCCGAAATTCAAAGCTGCTGGAGCGGAAGTAATCGGCTGCTCGATTGATTCCCACTTCTCGCACCTAAGCTGGATTCAGCGCGATTTCAAGAAATTGGGATTCCCGCTGCTTTCGGATATCACCAAAGATATCTCGCGCGCGTATCAGGTGCTTCTCGACGAGGGATTTGCACTGCGCGGGACATTCATAATTGACCCTTCCGGCGTGCTGAAATCGGTTGTAATGAATGATACAGCGATTGGGCGCTCGATTGACGAGACGCTGCGGACCCTACAGGCATTGCAGACCGGCAAGCTCACCGGCTGCGGCTGGCAACCCGGCGACGAACCGGTGCGAGTTCCGGCATTGACATAAACGGTTGGTACCATACCAGTGTTTCGAGCAGTGGAGATCCGAAAGGATCTCCACATTTTTTTGCGCAGTGGATGCAGCTCAGGCGAATAAGACGCGGTAAATGAAAATGCCGATGAGAATTGCAGATGCGATCAATTGGCTGATCGTGCCGAATAGAAAGCCGATAAATGTGCCGAGTCCGGCCTTGAAAGCTTGCGCGAAACTCTTACCGACCAACAGTTCAAAAACAACGGCACCCAACAACGGACCGATAATTACGCCGACAATCGAGCCGAGAAACAGGCCGACTACCATGCCGACGAATGCACCGAATGTTCCCCACCGGGAGGCGCCGAGGCGTCTCGCCCCGTAAAGCGTGAATAAGTATTGCAGAACGGTGATAACGAGTACGAGAATCGCCGACGAGAACAGGAATTCGCGGCTGATCGCATGAAAATCCGTAAGCAATGCATAGCAGAGCGCGGCAAACCAAATGAGCGGTAGGCCGGGAATGATCGGCACGATCACTCCGACCAGGCCGACAAACATCACGATCAAAGCCGCGATAAATAGAAGAACCTGTCCAAATGTCATCTTGCTAATTCTCCTGCCGAAGTGTCATCGCGTGTCCGCCGTTGAGCGGACGCTGCAAATTGAAATAAGCGGTTTGAAAATACGCCAGCGCACGGTCGGCGAGAATCTCGTATCGCGTCGAATCTTTGGCGGCGATATCGATTCGCGCTTCAGTCAAATCATAGAGCGAGCCGCTGTGCCCCGGACGGACAATCGCATAGTAACCGTCCGCGACGATGCCGACATTGTAGCCCTCGGAGAAGATCGCGCAGTCAGCAGTTGTCGATGTCGGTGGAGCGAGCAAGTTGCGGCCAAACGTGTAGTCGTGATAGTCGAGTTGCAGAAGTCCCATCACGCTCGCCAGAATGTCAACTTGCGAGCCGATCCGGTTGATCTTGCGCGGCTCCCCTGCCCTGCCGTTCCTGTCCAAAATGAGCAGCGGCACTTGAAAGAGACTAAGATCGAGATCGTAAATCGGGTCGATTAAGAGCCCGTGATCGCCGGTTACAACGAAGATTGTATTGGTAAAGGTAGAATCATCTTGTGCCGCACGTAGAAATCGCCCCAGCGCCCAGTCGGAATATTTGAACGCATCGAAGCGTTTCTTGTCGGATGCCGAGTCGGGTAACGCACCGAACGGTACATCCGGGACGAACCATGGACCATGATTGGTGCCGGACAGGATGGCGGCAAAGAACGGCTGCGGTCCGTTTGCGCGAATGCGGTCGATGACAGCATCAAACATCACGTGGTCAGGAACTCCGAGCGTCGACAATTTTTGCGACTCGTCAAAGTCAAAGAGCGAGTAGACGTCCTGTATGCCGTTGGACTTCAGGAATCCCTGCATGTTGTCGAAGTGCGGATCATGCGTGGTAAAGAACATGGTATGGTAGCCATATTCACGCAGGATCGAAGGCAGCCCCCACATGTTGTCCTGCGAGGAAATCTGCTTCATCGGCGATTTGCCGGGCACGCTGGGATAGCCGTAGATCGAGCCGAGAATACCTGCGTAAGTGTGCATTCCGGCGGAATAGAAATTTGTAAAGAGAACACCGTGCTGCGCAATCGAGTCGAATTGCGGCGTTAGTTCGTAGCCGACGCGTGAGCGCATACATCCGACGCCGGCCGAGGCGAACGATTCCATCAGGATTAGTACGACATTGGGACGAGTCGTGCCGGTGGAGTCGAAATGAACTTCGCGATGAATGCGATGATGCAGCGAGTCGGATCCTACCTGCGGAAGATTTAGCAGCGCTGATGTTTTTGCAAACGCGCCGCTTACTGGAAGCTCACGCATCTGCCGGTCGACATTGTGCTTGCTGCCGGAATCGTAAAGCAAATCGCGGCCAAAAGTAAAGACCGGGCTTAGGGCAAGCAGGTTGGCGAAAGCATAGTCGCTGAAATAAGCCTGCCCCCAAGTGAGCGGCGCTTTTTCTTCGATCCGGCCGCGAATTCCGAGCAGCAACACTGCTGCGAGCAGTGGAAACGAAATCAGACTTGCCAGCAAAGTCGACTTACGCGACGACAGGATGGTGCGCCTCTGCAGATAGCGTACACAATACATAAACGCGACAATTACCGCAGCAAAGAGCAGCAGATACCAGACGACGTGAAAACTCTCCCACACCATCGCCTGGATGAAATTCGGCGAGTCGCTCCACTCCAGCGCCATGGCGTTGAGCCGGGTGTTGAAGAAGCGAAAGAACTCGATGTCGACCAGATGGATGAAAAAAGCAACCGCTGCCAATACACACAACAGCACAGTGTTGACTACGTGCGCGATTCTTGATCGAGCGACGTCGATCATCGGCAGGATTCCGAGAACAGCCAGCGGAAGCGTGATGTAGCAGGCAATTGCGAAGTCGAAACGGAATCCGACCAGAAACGACTGCGCCAGGGTTCCGCCCGGCACTGACGCTGCGCGGTCGGACAGAATGAACAACGCGATTAATCGCCAGAGCTCGAAAAAGCCGGCTAGTAGGACTGCGGTCAAGACAAAGTATATGGCAATAGGACTGATGAATTTGCTAAGTGATTTCATTCCAGATTAGACGCCTTGATTTGCAGCCTTATCTACTGCAATTTTGCAGCAGAGTCAACCTTGAATTGTGCCGTCGGCAATAACGCGACGGGCTCCGCCGAGGTAGAATAACAGCGAAATAATCAGTCCGGGGAAAATCGGTTGCAAGCCAAACCAGTAGCTGCCGTCGGGAGTTAGATTCGCCGAGTAAAGCCAGAGGCCCGAAGCAAGACCGGAAGTGATCATTGAAACGATCACGACGCGCGACGGCATCAGTCGCGAACCAAGAAAGGTAGAGACCAACGGAATCAACATGATCGGTGTGCCGATGGAGCCGAATCCATACCATATGTCGACGACAGATTCGAGTAGAGTCGATAACAGAATAGTCAACAGCGCACCGCCGATGAGTGCCCAGCGGGTGTAGAAATTGGCGCGGTCGGGATGCCGCCCGAGCCAGCCGACCATGAGGTCCTTCCCCACAGTCGATGCTGCGATGAACAAATACGAGTCTGCGGTTGATATCACGACTGCCAGCATCGAGACGGCAAATATCCCCCACAATCCGGGAGGCAGCACAGCCTGCCCCAGAAGCGGAAACGATGCAATCGGGTCGATATCGGCAGGCAGAATTGCGCGGGCGTAAATGCCGCAGGTCGTGGTGAGAAAATCGAAGACGAACCAGCAACAGATCGAAACGAGGATGCCGCGGCGGGCGGTGGATTCATCCTTGGCGGCATAACAATTTTGGAAAAACGAAGGCTCCACCAAAGTCGCCAAAGCGATGATGTACCAGACAGCGATATACCAGATCGAATTGCCGCCGGTCAA
>CAZIBI010000011.1:0-102655 GCA_964537215.1 uncultured Ignavibacteria bacterium
TTTCTCCCTCATTTTTAATGCAACCCGTCCCATAAGTGAATTTTGGCACAAGTAGGCATTCATGGCCGTATGACTTTGGCACAAACGAATCTAAGCGGATTCTGACCGAACAACGAAAACCTCTGCGTCGAAACATTCTTAAACTGAATTGCGGCCATACAGCCCGTACAGCAGTTATTACTGTACTTTCAGATGACCTGCTGAAGATGGATAGAATTCGCCCGCTACTTTTTGGTGATCAATCTCGTCAAGGTCACCTTGCTGACCCGGTCCTTGTACGAGTACTCGACGCCGTTCATCACTTGCTTGATAATATGTATCCCCAGCCCGCCCGGCTTGCGTTCGTGAAGCGGCATTTCCAGCCGCGCCGGCGGCGCCTCGCGCGGATCAAAACGATTCGCCTCATAGTCGGTCAAACTCGCGATAACCCGGTCTGGTTCGCAGTCCAACTGAACGTCGATCCGGTCCCCCCCATTAGGATTGTATTTTACGAAATTCGTGTAGATCTCTTCAATACCGAGCAGGATCGCAAAGATATCGTCTTCCGGCACCGCATTTTCTTTCAGGCACTTCTCGCAGCGGTCGTGAAGATCCGCTGTCGCCTCCATGCTGCGGCCCATTGTTATCTCGAGCGATTTGCTCATCGGGTAAACGTACTCATCTATGCTTGATCCTGATGTCTGCTCTATTTCCAATCACGCCGCGCTGCCGACACACTGCAAGTTTCGCCAATCGACCTTGCCGATGCACGGGCGGAAAGACTCGTTTAAGGTATACGGGATTGACGCGGAAAAGTTATTGCCGGAGGGGGAAATCGAACCCCCACGGGTTTATGGCCCGCCGGATTTTGTGATGCAATTTAGAGATTACACGATGAAATGCAAGTGAAAAGCTCGCGTTTCGTTCGCTGCAACAATCAAGTTGAAAACTCAAGTCACGAACAAAGTGAACAGGCCCGAACTTAGTCGAGCCTGCTCCGATTGGATCCCCCACTTTGGTGGAACTTGTTCTCTACTGCGTGCCTCACGCTTGACTGTTCGTTCAGACGAGCCAAGGCGATCGGGTGAGTCCGCTTAAGCAAAATGGAGGGGAGCATTCGAGAGAGTGCTCCCTTCCCGAAGAGTTTAGCAATGCGGTGGCGGACCTCCGGCAAAGATGTAGTTGATTAGATAAACTGCGTCGGAGATCGTGATGATGCCGTTGCCATCGGTATCGCCGCTACAAAGCGGAAAAGGCGCCGGCCCGCCCGCAAAAATGTAGTTTATCAGGAAGACAGCATCGGATATCGTAAAGATCAAATTGCCGTCGGCATCACCGCACATGCAGCCGGTGCTGGGGTAATTCCAAAAGCCGGCGCTCAATCTGAAGTTCGTCGAGGTTCCGGACTCCGTAGCAGCCTGCCCGATAACTGAACTTAGAACGAAGTTAGTCGAAGTGCCGCGTATGCCACCGACCGCGACTACTTGCCGCTTAATCAATTCACCAGACGATGGCGTGTGCGATTCGGACAGCACAGGAGAAGAGCTATGCTCTTCCCCTGTCCCACTGAGCACTTCTCCAACCGCCGCCGCAAGCAACAGGCATAAAGTGATTAACATCAACTTCATATCAACCCCTCACTTCTTCACAGCTGCGAGCTTCGCCAGTAATGACTGTACTTCTGCCAGTTGTGCTTTGAGCACTTCGATCTCTTCAGCCTGGTCTTGGAGTTGTTGCGTGCGCTTGTAGAGTGCCTGGATTGCGGCGAGCGCGACGCCATCAGCGTCTACGCTGCTGATAAGTGTTTCCTTGTCGCCGACTCCAAATGCAGCGAAGAAATCCTGGGCCATCGGACCGATGTGCCGCACCGAGGCATCTTGAGTCTTATAGTTCCAGGTGCCAATTGGCATAGCAGCAAGTCGTTCCAACAATTCATCGACGTCTACTTCTTCGACATTGTCTTTGACGTTACGATCAGAAAGCGTACTCCATGATCCGCTGCCGGGGATCAGCTCAACGCCGGTTTCGGGTCCGATGCCCGCGATAAACTGCACCCCGCCGGTCGCCCGTGCGCGGAACTGATTAGCTGCCGAAGAGCTGAAGTCGGCGTCAGTTTGGTCTGCCCAAATGAAACTTCCGTCGTGTGCAGCACCTACTTTAGCCCTGCGACCACCTGCAAAGGAATAGTCACCATCGACTTCGTTGAGCCTACCGCCGGAGACAATTGAATAGTCACCCCTGGCGACGTTTTCACGACCGCCCGAGACGGTAGCGTATCCCGCAGAGGAAATATCGTTGCTGTAACCTCCGCCGATCGCGTTGTAGCGATCTGTGGGTTCGTCAGTACCAACAATATTGTTGTCATAACCGGCAGCAATGAAGCTATAGCCGCTTAGATCCATTGTTTGACTAAATCCGCCTGCAATCACCGAGTTTGGGGACCAGGTCAGTAGGTTGTAATTGCCACCTGTAATGCTGGAATTGCCTGTGGAAGTGACATAGTTACTGTCACCGAAAGCAAAACAATTTCCACCGCCGTCAACGTAGTTGAGGCGCCCGAAAGTCGCCGAGCGGTTTGCCCCGACGTAATTTCCCTTGCCGAAACAGAACGCATCATCGCCTTTCAGGATATTGCTTTGCCCAAAAACTGCGGAATTATCTCCATTGAGATTTGGATCCGAACCATCGTCATCTATGAGATTGTCGTGACCTACAACAAAAACATTCTTTGAGTCAACGGTATTGTTTTCGCCGACAACAAAGGCATTTTCGGCATGTGCCGGATCGCCTCCCCCAAGATTGAAGTTAAATGTGTTACCTAACCCGTAGTTAATGAGGCCGTCTCCTGGCGCTTTCGCGGCAGACCACTCGACATTGAAATTGCCCGAAAACGACGCACTGGCTGCGTTGACGTCCACGACCGTTTGCCCGATGGAATTCTTCATGGACAGCGCCGTGCCATTTCCAATTGAGACTGTTGCCGGCGTGGGATTAGTATAATCTGCGACCACGATTTCACCGACCGCAGCGGAAGAGTGCCGTAATACAATGAGGCTTTCTGAAGCTGTTGCGCCAAACTGAATCAGCTCTTCGGGAGTTATCTTGGTCTTAAGCGATGATAGTAAGGCATCTTTGGCACTGTTATAGAGTTCGACCTGGCCGCCGCTTGGTGACGCGCTCAACTGCGCCGCAACATCGCCAGCAACCGAATTGACTGCGATATTGCCGCCACTTCCGGTCGCGGATACTGATGCTACTTGATTGTTAGTTGCTCCACTGATTCTTAGAGCGCCGCCGGTGTCAAGCGCATCAAGCCGAACGACCTCGTCTCCATCTGTTGAGGTTGCCAAAAGCGCTATGTTAAGACTAGGTTGGATACTGACGACTCGCAGATTTGCGCCGGTTACCTTGATTGCAGCAGATACGAGGTCACCCTCTTTGGAGGCATCGTCGTGAATCTGAAGCTGCCCGGAAATAATGCCACCGCGGGCCTGATCAACAGTATTGACCCGTTGTGAATATGGAGTAGCTACCATACGACTGCGCGGGGAGATTTCCGGATCAGCGCCAATCTTGACCCCGAGATACCGGCTATCCGTCCCGAAAGCAACGTCGTTTAGCGGCACCGGAATAGTACCCGAACCGAGCAGTACGCTTAGGAAGCCGTCGCTAACCGCAACAGATGAATGTGTTTCCTGCCATATAATATTGCCGCCTGTGGGAGCATCATAAAGAGTGAAGACCAATGTGTAGTTTCCGTTCAGCGGAGTTCCGCCGGGGTTTGTTAGCCGAGCCTGATAGTTTACCAGACTCGGTGCAATGTTAGCGCCAATTGCACTGCAAAGTAACCCAGCCAAAAGAATCAGGCTGATGATCGTCGTTCCGAGTTTGTTCATTGTTCCTCCCATGATTTGATATTTTGCTTAGGTTCAGTCCTATTTGAGTCCTCTTGATCTACCCGGGCCAATCCGCGAAGGCTGACAGCTCTGCCCCGGCTGTCAGCCTCCTTGCAACGCGTTCGACACTGGAGGAGCTGAAATTGGACAATAGTGGTGATTCAAGTATTTATTCGATATCGTTACTTACTTAGTACCTGTAGCCCGAGCTTTGTTACACAATTGACAACTTTTTTCTAAATCATGGAGCGAATGGGGGAGTCAAACGGTGAATTTTAACTTGCAATAATGCCAGTCTTGGCTAAAATTTATCCTATTAAGAAGCGACACCACGCAATGCTCGACTGTATCGAAGAATTGGCACGTTCCGGAGATAATTGAATTCACGGTCGGTTCATTGACACCGACCGACTTCACGCACGAATACAATGACCGACGAGCTCGAATTATTCCGCAGTTATATTAGGCAGCTCCTAATAGGTAACCGAGAAATTGTCGCTAATACTTCCCTCGCAATTAGTCGCTATCTACACCGTTTCGGGGGCCATCGATTAGCAGATCCCGAAAACCTGCAGGCGGAAGCGCTCGCAGCACTAGTGCACAACCTGCAGCGCGGAACATTCCGTGGTGGAAATATCAAGCAGTTTAACGCCTATTTGCGCTCGATCGTCTTGAATACGGTCTTGAAAGCGGCTGAAAGCGAAGCAAGGCTGGAGCCAAGCTCGGAGTCTGTGTTGCCGGAAGCCACCAACGGCGACGAGTTCAAGCGGTTTGCCGACAAGGACGTGGTCGAATTTGTCCTCGGTCGCCTAAACTCCGGATGCCGTGAGCTCCTGACGCTCAAGTACTTGCAAGATTTGGACAATTCCGAAATCGCAGAGAAACTGGGACTGCGCGAGGGTACAGTTAGAGTTCGAATTCATCGTTGCACCGAGGGCGCAAAAGAAGTATTGAGGGACAATGGACTTCTGTAACAATAGCATCGGAACTGGTACCGATATGTTGGAGGCGTGGAGATAGCTTATGGCTTGCAACGATCCGCGCTACCAATTCTTGCTGGCTGATGCCGCATTGGGCAAACTGTCGCCAGGCGAGATGTTCCAGCTTCAGAGCCACTTGCGCAGCTGTCAAACTTGCCGTGAGAGCTTCAGGGCCGGCGCGATTTTGGCAGGAAAGGACCACGAAGATTTGACTAAGGAATTTGGCGGGCATCCATCAAACGACGAAATTACGCAATACTACTCGGAGCGCGCCGGCTTGGCGCCCGCCGTTTTGCAATCGATTGAATCGCATCTGGAACTGTGCGCCTTGTGCCGCGAAGAATTGCAATTGTTCGAGCAGGTCGAGCAGGAAATGCTTGCGGCAGCTACGGCAGGACAGAAAACAGCCGGCAATGACGGCGGCTGGCAACACGCTAAGGCGATTGTCCTCCACCCGGTTTTTGCTGCGGCGGTGCTTCTTGTCGTGGCGACGCCGCTGTATCTGATGTGGCGAGATCAAGCCAAACTTTCGGCGCCGATAGTTCCAGGCATACCAACTGCGATAGAACTAAGAGAACCGAGCCGATCGGGCGGAAGCATACAGACTATCCTCAAGCGGCCCGATGGCAGCTATCTGCATCTCATTCTGCCCTATCCTTATCAAGTCAGCACGCGTCACTATTTTGTGCAGCTTCACGGTGCCGAAGCAATGAGCGCGGAATCACCGCCGGTCTGGTTGAGATTTTCGCAAGCCGGTAAGATCGATGCGTTGATTGGGGCCGCCAATCTCCCCGAAGGGCGGTATGAGCTTACAGTATTCGATGTCGGACGCGAGTTACTGCCCGATACTCTTACCACCTCATTCATCTTTGATCTCAAAATTCGAGATTAGCATTTTCAGCGCCAGCAAAGTTGTCGAACAACGCAACTATCTTCCAACCACAATAAAGGCTCCCCACGAGTATGGATGCGGCGGCATATTTGCTTCGCGAAGTTCACGTAGCGTGGCAAGCTGCGCTTTTCGCACAGCCGATGCAAAACCTTCTTGAAGATTTGTGTAGAGTCGCTGCATTAGTCGTGCTGTTGATTGGTCGGGCACGTTCCAAAGCGTGCTTACGATGGTCTCGACTCCGGCCAGTTGGAATGCCCGGCGCAGACCATAGACGCCCTCGCCATCGTTCACAGTCCCAAGACCCGACTCGCAAGCGGAGAGGACCACGCATTTCGTGCCATGTAAGTCCATCGCAGCGATTTCCTCGCCGGACAGAACTCCATCCTCCCCGACCAAGGCTGAATCCGCGGGCGCGAGCACTGCCGCTCCGGCTAATAGCAATCCAGATAGCAAAAGAGGATTTGCCGTCGTGACTTCTTCAAGAGCTTTTGGAAAACAATCATGTGAGAGAAAGTAGGCATGCGTTGCCAGGTGAATAATCTCGTTTCCGCTCGCCAGCCGTTTGAAATTCTCCTCGGAAGCTGCGTCACCTACGAGAATATATACCGGCTGCGAATGCGCGGCTCGCCATATTCGAGCGGCGCTTTTTACCTCGCTGCGTGAGGCGACCAATGGCGTCAATGATTCCCTCGGAATTCGACAATTTGCCAGTATGCCGCGCGCTACACTATTTTTATTAGAACCCGGTGCATATGAGGCAATCTCCGGATTCGTGCTGGCGAAACGTTTCGACAGATCAGCAGTGAAATTCGGGTCGCCGAGCGCCAGCAATCCCGATTGGCGATTTGCAGGGGCAACATCTCGATTGAGATCGCGAATGCTGTTCAGGTAGGAAAATTGATATTGTTCGATCAGAAACGAATTCGTTGAAGTCGGGAGTGATCCAAACGAAAGCGAATTCAGCGCGCCGTCGGGAATGACAAACACCTGTCCCGAATCGGGCATGAACTTGCTCAAGGGCTGCCACACGCTGGCAGCTATTTTTTGACCGACCGCGAGGTAAACCAATAGCGAATTTGAGTCAGCATCGCCGCCGGTTTCCGACATTGCGCTCATCTGCAAACCGACCCGTCCGATGGCGTCTTCGATTGGCTCTGCCGCGCCCAAGTTGATCGCCCGCAAAGATCCTCTGTTCGCGATGAACGCTGCATATTGCGATACTCTGCGAGTTGCTGAATAATATTTGACAAACTCAATGAGCGGCGAATTTTCGCGCAGTAAATTTATCGTTTTATCTTCGCTTAGAATTAGGGTGCCGGGGTCGTCGCCAATCTCGTATCCCAGATGCACCAGCGATTCTTCCAAGAACAGTTTTCGAGCGGCAAGGCGCTTGAGTCGACGGTCGAATTTTGCAAAAGAGGAGTCCGCATCGTTTTCAATTTGCGCTCGCGCCAATTGAAGTGAAACATCCCGCAACGAATCAAGCAATGGAGACACTCGTTTGTTATTCGAATTCATCAGGTGGGCGCGGTGCTCCAGCACAGATTCCGACACGATCGCCCTCCCGGAAAGAATCACGGCTGCAAACTCGTCGACAGCGACCGATTTGAGATCGATTCCGGATCTTTCGGGCTGCCGTCGCTGATCGTCATCGGCAAAGAGCGAAGAAATGAATTTGTCGCGCAGTTTGTTAATTTCACCGGCAAAACGAGCCGCCTTCAATTCCGGCAATACCTGCACAGCATCCTGAAATCCTGCAAGAGCAATTTGGTAGGCTCTGGCAAAAGACCGCTGCGCTTCTTTTACTCGATTGCTCCGCAGCTGCAATTCGCCATAGCTGGATAGCAATTCACTCATTCGTGTGCTCTTGGTTATTTCAACTGATTCGGCAATCGCGATTGCGCGTTGATAAACTGTGTCCGATTGAACAAGATCGCCGCGATCGCGGAGATATTCGGCATGTTCGACCAAAGGTCGAATTAGGCGGAAGTTGCTCTCGCCATCCCGGCGGTTAACAATGTCTATTACGAGGCGCACCAGACTGTCGGCCTTGTCCAATTGACCTTCGGTCTTGTCGATTTCTGCGATTGTCATCAGCGCATCACTGTCGAGACTGTCGCCGCGAGCCCCAAGGATGGCAAGCGCCTTGTTCGCTTCAACATGTGCCAGCGGCAGTTTGCGTTGCTTGATATGCAGTTTGGCTAAGTCGAGATAACCGAATGCGACCTCCGGGTGGTCCGCACCCAGAAATTTGCGTTTGACTCGTAGAACCCGATCCAGCATCTCTTCAGCATCGTCGCTTCGCCCCCACTCATCATATAGCACGGCAAGATTCTGAAGAATGCTCACCGTCGCGGCATCATTGGCGCCAAGTACAGTTTCACGAATGCCAAGCGCCCGTCGCCAATAGGTTTCCGCCTCGGCGGTCCTTCCCTGATCGAAGCAGACTTTACCCAGAGAATTGAAGCTTGAAGCGATATCCGGATGGTCCGGCGGCAGAGCCTTTCTGCGGATTTCCAGCGCTACGTTGTAAAGGGATTCGGCGCGCGCAAATTGTCCCATCTGGCGATAGAGACCGGCAAGGTTTGACGTCAAGGAAGCGACCTCCTGATGCCCTTCGCCCTGGGTTTGCTTTCTCAATTTTATGCCAAGTGTAATCAGTTCTATGGCCCGCGAGTACTCGCCTTCGGAAGCAGCGACGCCGCCCAGCCGATCAATACTTCCTTGGCATTCGATATGCTCCAATGGTAAAGCAGCCAAGTTGATTTTGTACGCTTCGTTCCAATACTGAATCGCCCTCGCGCGATCACCACGTCGTACGTAGTAGTCGCCCAGCCGATTGAGAACATAGCCGACACTGGCATCCGCAGTTCCCAACCTGGTTCGCGCGATTTGCAACGCCTCCTCTCCGAGTTTGATGGCGGAATCCTGCTCGGCAAACCGACTCTGGACATTTGTAAGAAGAAATTTGGAGGCACCCTCGGCAAGATCCATCAGCGCGATGACAACAACCTTGGCATCTCCCCTTTGATTCGCCCGCCACTCTTGGGCGATTTGGGCATCGATGCGCCAGTTATCTTTGAAACGAAGTAGTCTGACATAGACTCCAACCAACTCGTGCAGATAGGTGAGGCGATTGACCAAAGATGCGTCTACTGAAGTGTCTGATAGCGCAAGATTCTCCAGAGAGTCTGCACGCCGTTCGTCGCCTTGCTCCTCTGCCATAATCATCTGGCGCCAGGCGATTGCACGACGAAGCGCAACATTCGTTGGATGAATTTTCGCCGCGAATGCGGCTGCTGCCGACCAAGACGAGTCGGCTTGGGCGACGGAACTGTCCCGCATGTGATAATCGCCGAGACAGATGAGTATTGCGGCTCGCGCGCTATCAGCATCCGGCGCTTTCGGATTGACCAATGCATAGGCTTCCCACGCCAGTTGCTTAGCAGAATCGCTCGGCCATATTGCTCGCTGGCGGGCAAAGGAAATGTCGCACGACAAGCGCTCCGCCAGCGCGAGGCGCGACACCCAATCATTTTGCTCTGCGAGCGAAATAGCTGTAGATAGCAGAACCGTGATTAGTATGGCCAGACTGCGGGCCAAAACTCCTCCCAGTTTTATTGGTCGGTCAAAGATCACGACTGTCGAATATGGTACTAATATAACCCCTTTTATCGATTAAGTCAAGCTCTGTTGGCGCGAGCCTGCAGTCCTTACGACCGCCCCCTGCGAATTGCGCTCTGGAGAAGCGTCATTTTGAAAGAGGTCTTTGCAGTGAGCTGCAATGGTGATTCTGGGAAGCTCGATAATGTCCATGAAAGAAGAAGGAATCAATAGTGCCTGGAAGCGACATGTCCGCACGACTTTCTTGCGACCCGTTCAGTTGGAAGTGTGGAGTTCTTCAGTTGGGTCCACCCGGATAGCTACGTTCCGATGTCAGTCACAATACCGAGGCACAAAAATGGCACACCCGGAGTCTTCGGACTCCGGGCGGGCTAGTGAAGATCATGATAACTCGTTGGCTAGTAAATGCCGGAGGGGGGAATCGAACCCCCACGGGTTTATGGCCCGCCGGATTTTGAGTCGCTCGGACAGCTTTGCTGTCATAGAGTTACGAATCGTGTAACTGCCGCAGTGTCACTCCAAGAAATTCTTGTCAATAATAAGCTATGATCGGTCAACCTCATACTACATTTTTAGGCTCGAATTAGGAAGGAGTAAAAATGTGGGATGAATTGATCAGGTGGATTGGTGCTTTACTTGTCGGTGGAGCAGGGGTAGGAACATCTCTTGCCGAAACTCGGTATATGGGTGAACTCAACATTAAGGGTCGGCTCTTTCTGTTGAGCACGATTGTTGGCCTGCTAATGATCACTGCAGGCGAGGTTTACAATCATTTTGTTGAAGACCGCCTTCAACGTCAGAATCAAATTGAAAATAAGTTCAGTACTCTTAAGGAATTTCCAATCAGAAATTTGGTGTTTGAATTTCATGTGGACAGCAAGAAGCTTAGCGACTTCCCGACTTTTAGCGCCAACTTCAATATAGAGGCTTTTACACCCGCTAACATGAAGTTATTCGCACCCGTCGTACATATGCTCGGCGGGGTCTGCCATGATAGAGATTCGGGATGGGTCACGGGTGGCCCCCCTACTTATCCATTTGAAATAGAACACAGCGATACTACACTGAGGTTCATAATTGAAAATCCCATGCTATATGCTGGTCCTAAGAATCCAAAACTTCGAATATCAAAAATATCTGACCTTGCGGGCCTTGATCTCCAGGTCTTCTTGGTGAGAACAGGGTGGACTGGAGATTGGCGAGATGCAACTTTTTCTCCAAGCGCCAATCCACTTACCGAATGTGAAGTGTTTGCTGAGGCCACCTTTGGAAAGCAACTTGTTTTGAAGTTGATTCCGGTGTATGAGCGTGATGATTCGAGCTGTGTCGCTGTGTACCTCCCCGCCACCGAAGCTCTAAAGCTAAGTACCGTGTCGGACTTTCGTCGCGCAGGGTGGAAATATAATCACTTCACGGTTGATGTCGCTGAAATGAAGAACTATTTGGAAGTACAATAAACCCCGTCAACTTTAGTCGACGGGGTATGTCGCTTTAGGGGACCGACCGGCATCGAGAGAGGGGGCAGGAAACTCCCGATACCACACGGTCGCTCCCCAGCCGTAAGATAGCAGTTTCCTGCCGTAGTCAAGCGATTTCTCAACACAAAAAAAACCCGGCCGTTTCCGACCGGGGTCACCCTAAAGAAGAAGCACACCGCCGATGCGGAGTTCTGTTAGGCCGCCTTGACCAAGGTCGGTGCTGCCACCTTCTTGAGCCAGTCGGCGCCTTTGAATTTGTTCAGCCAGGCAATCGCGGCGTCGACGCCCTTGCCGATGATCCAGCCCTCGATCGATTCCGGGACAAACGGAATGTCAATGACGCGGTTGATGATCTCGACCAAAGCGTCGCGCTTCTCTTTGCTGATCAGCACGGCACCGGTGTCCTTGGCGATCTTCTCGATCAGCCAACCGGCAGTGCGCGAGATCTCTGCGACGGCGAGCATGTTGCCGGTGACGGCTTTGTCGAAGCCGACGATCTTGCCGGTGTCGTCGAGCTCGAACGGATTCCACCCTTCGACGCCGACCATGCCGACCAACTCCTTGATCTTGTCGACGTCGAGATATTTGACTAATTCCGTTTTCAGGAATGTCGCATCAATAGATGACATAGTTATCTCCTGTGATTTTGATTATGGATTTGAGGTGAGTGAACGAAAGTGTTGCGAGGTTTACGCGCCGCGCCGCGGAGAGCCGCCCCAGATGAAATTGCCGACCATGTAGATGATGATCGCTGCCACTGCCCCCTGCAGACCGAACCGTATTGAATACCAAAACCCGAAACCGGTCGGTGAGATGAAGGCCAGGAATATGCCGATCACGAACGGCAATGCTATTGACCGATTGTCGACAAAGAAGAGCTCGCCGTTCTTCTTGACCTTGCGCTTCGTAAATTCCGTCAACACGAAGATCATGCCGACAAGCACGGCGAACAGAAACGGGTTTGCGCCAAAGTACCGCGCCAGTGACTCGATCGTGAGAATTTTGTCGAAGTCGAACGGCGACGGTGTGACGATAGTCGTATCCACAACAGTCGAGTCGAAGCTGCTCGCGGTTACGGTTCCGACTGCAGGCACGGCATTAGTCGGAATGGTCTGCTGAGCCCAGAGAGTGACTGGCATGATCAGCAGTGCCAGAACGAAAAGGATTCTCATGTGTTTCAAATTCCCTCCAATCATAGCACCGTCCGCGACAACCAGCCGTGGAGGTACCTGCGAAACTGTGAATTGTTGATTGCTAACTGCGTATAGAAGGCCCGCCGCAAATCCACCTGGCTCTCGGCGATCCAAGCGTAGTCTGACTTTGCCGCGGTCAATGCAGCAATCGTCTGATCGCCCATGACACCATCGATCTTGACATCGATGCGCGACTGCGGACTTTTGTTGTGGACGTTTAACGCTGACTGCAAAAATATGACAGCCCGTTGGGCGCCGATATTCACAGCGGCGTCGAAAAGTTCGTTGGCTATTCGCTGGTGGATAATCTGGTTGCAGCGCAGTCGCTCCCAGATGTCGAGATAGAATGTCTCAACCTCGTCATTGATATCCGGGTCCAGCTCGAGCATGCGCGGGAAGCCGGGCCCCTTCTTCATCTCGTCGACCTTCACCCACCCCGGCCATTGTGGGTTGCGCTTGCGAGCAATGCCGCGAAACGTCTCGCCGCCTGGATCGGCGGGATCGATTGAATAGCCGCCCTCGTGCTTGGAAGTTTGCTCCCAAGCGTATTTGAATTCTGCCATGGCTTAAGTCGTGGTACCGGCGACCTGCAACTCGTAGAAGCTATTTTGCGCCGCGTCGCCGGCGTTGAGTGTTAGCTCGCACCAAATGCCGATAGCATCAGCGGGCTCGAGGTTTCCGGTCGGCACGTTCTTGTTGCTCGAGTCAAAGGTTCCTGAAGGCGCAACCTTTCGGTTATTGCCGGAACCGTTCGTACCCGAGGCGTTGAGCGAGCCTTCGAGCATGAATGCTTCTTTGGTCGAAATACCCGACACGACTTCGCTGACAACTGCGTTGGAGAGCGCCAGCGTCGCGTGGGTATTCTTGGCGAAGATCTTGTCGTAGCTCTTGACGTTCGAGCCACCGGTCGCGGCCGCGGCTTCGTCGAAGTGAATGCGACGGCACTGCATGATTTCGGTCGGTGTCTTCTCGAAAAACATTCCCGGAGCCACTTCAAATCCGGATCCGTTGGCCGGAGCCGTGCCCCAATCGTTGCGGACATAAGCACGCTTCAACGTGCCGTTGTACGCGACAATCTCGTTAAGCCCGTTTGCACCGGTTCCGGAAGTTACGCGGACGACCTGGCCCTTGTAGATATCGTCTGTGGCCGAAGCGCCGGCGTCGAGATCGATGTAGGGCTGGCCATCGGCGTCAACACCGCCGCCGGTTGCCGTGTTCGATCGTGTGGCCGTATTGGACATCAGCGCAATATGGCCAGCGCAAGTGGCGGACTTGACCGCCTTCAACAGGCGCGCAAACGTCTTCGGCGTACCGGCCTGGACTGCCGTTGTTCCGTTCAGGTTGATCGTTTCGGTGATCTTCGCTCCGGAAGACGAGCGGCCGGTGATCGCAATGTTCTGTGTCGTGTCGCCGGCGTTTGCCGAAACGGCCTTGAGCTGCACAGCCGAGCTCAATTCGCCCCAGACGACTTTCTTGGCGGTGTCAATCGCGCCGCCGATTTGCTGCACTGTGTCATCGTCCGGCATGGTAGCAGAACCATAGAACCGGATGTCGCGCTTAATAACGCTCATGCTCTACCTCGCTATTCGAAATGTTGGGATTGCTGAAATTTAGACTGTGGCCAGATTGGTAATCTTGAACCGTAGTTCATCGACAAAGGTCTTGGGCTCAGCGCCCGCAAGGACGACGGTCAAAGTTAGGACGTGCGTTTCCTCGCAGATCTCGGCTCCGCCGCTGTACACGATCACCGCATCAGCCGGAGTGAGCTCCAAGAGAAATTCTCCATCTTCATTGAAGCATTCGATCAAGTTCATTGCATTGCGACCGTTGACTGCTGCTGTAGGTTTTCCCTCGACCGTGATTTTTCCCGTCGCCGATGCGATCATCGAGCGGACGACGACGGTTCCATCCGAGGTTTTCAATTCCTGATCGAAATACAGGTCGAAGGAATTTCCCTCGCGGACTGAACCGGTTACGTTGATCGGCATTGTCATTGCCTCCGAATTCGTGCTTTGATTAGTTCTGTGACTCGCGTAATGGCCGCATTGAGCGATGCGGATTTCATCGCAGCGCCGGACAGCTGCAGGGATTGCAACAGAACTTCCGTTAGCTCCGGCGTCCGCAACATTGCGCCGCCGAGCTCCGGCACAAACAGCCTGGCGTTGGCAATCGCCAGGACCGCCAGAAAGACGCCTATGTATTCAACTGGAAGTTGCGACTGTGCAATGATTCCGCGCAGGGCTTCGACCTCGAGCCGCGAACGCAGGCTGAAGGCGCGATTGAATTCAATGTGAGTTGTGATAGATCCCGACACCGGGCTGACAAAGTCAATCGACATGTGGCCCGTCGCGCCAATTCTCCCCATCCATTCCGCGAGAATACCCTGGGCGGCCGAAATTGCCTTGTTATGCTCGACGGCAAGCCGGTTGGAAGCCGCGAAGGCCTTGCCGGTCTCAACCAGAAGAGTTCCGCCGACAACGTTAATCGTCGCACGCGATTCGATCGGCAACCGCGTGTTGGCCGCGACTGACGCTTTCCACTCAACCGGAATCGCGGAACTCATTGAGACGACCGTTGCGCCGGAGAATTCGAGCGGCAGCTTTGTCGCAAGAATCACTTGCAGCGCGTGCTCGATATTGGTTTTCAATACGCTTGTGACAATCGTGCCCGTATCGATTTGAAATTGGCTCTGCGCGGCAAGCTTACGCAGGAATTCGGTATTCATGCCAGCGATCACGCCCGCCAACGCCCGGCTTAATTCAACCGGAGCATTCAATCCGCCGGAAACAGACTTGAGCGATTCCGCCGGCAGCAACGCCGAAAGCGTCCGGACTGAAAGCGACTCGATCTCGACGCGGCCGCGGGCGTCGACCGAACTGCGCCATTCGACCGGCAGCTGCGCCGACACTTGGAAGTTCTGTGCTCCCAACCACTCGACGGCGATCTGTTGGGCAAAGGTGATCGTGGCCGCCAGCTCAACCGGAGCCTTCGCCATCGACAACCGCTGCATCAAGACTTCGACCAGTACACTGTTCGCCGCTTGAAGAGTGCGAAGGTGCTCGGTAAGTAGCCGCGTGACAATCTGCGTGCTGGCCAACCATTCGACCGCGGCTGCGCTTTTAACTATCAGAGATCCGGAGAAATCGACAGCGAGTTTTTGCCCGGCCGCAATCGCCCTGTTGGTCTCTACCGGGACGATGCCGCTAATCTGAACAGATCCCAGGAATTCGACCGGCAACGCGTGAGTCATCGCTACCTGAAATTGCCCTGTCCACTCAACGGGAAGACTGACCGCGTTCGCGACGCTGCGCAGTGATTCGACCGGAACGATTTGCCCGGCAGCTACCAGCTTATTGATCTCCGCCGGCGACGTCATCGCCGCAGCAAGTTGCCGCAGCGTTTCGACTGGAGCGACTAAGACCACTGCGAATCCGCCGCGCAGCTCGATTGGAAGTTGAACCGCGGCTGTTAAACCGCGTGCGTTTTCGACCGCCATTCCTGCCGGCGTAACCAGGCTGTGCAGCAGATCCGCCGGCATCCCCGATATTGCGGACAGCGAGCGGACATAATCAAGCGGCAACGTGAAAAGAATCGCGACATTGCCCTTGTACTCTGCCGGCAGCATACTTCGCAATTCGATCCCTGCGAGTGAATCGACAGGAAGCGGCGTGCTCGCCTGCAGCGTGGAACGCCATTCGGAGAATATCTGCTGGGCAGTCGCCAATTGCTTGTTGGCTTCAACCGGCACGGCGATCTTCGCCTGGAGCGAGCCGGAGTATTCGTCGGGTAATTTTGTCGCGATCGCAATCGCCGCGAGGCTTTCCATATACTGCTTTAGCGACGCAACCAATGCTGCGCTGAATTCTACCGACATTCCTGATCGTGCCTGCAATGAACCGCGCAACTCCGTTGGCAAAAGTGAGCGCGTCTGAAGTGCGCTATTATTCTCGGATGCCAGTACGGCCGTTGATCGCGTAAAGTATTTGTCCAGCTTCATGTCGATCGTGAATTGCTCGACGCCGGCGCCAAGTAGCGCGATATCGGTCGTGAAGCCCGCAACCTCTTCCGGCTGCAGATCGATGACCGGGTTGAGATCCCACCAGTAGATTTTGATTTCTTCGATTTCGGCGGTGACGTTTCCCGATGTCGTTACAGTGACCGCGTAATAATCCACCTTGACCGAGTACTGACCCAGCGGCAAGCCCAGCGCCTTCAAATCAAATGAAACGGTTGTGCTCTGGAAGCTCGTGGTCAGATTCGTAATCGTGGCCGTCGAGTTGGCAACAGCTTTCGTCGCATCGTAGGTTGCGCCGCTGGAGACCCACACGTGGAAGCTGGCACTGGAACCGGCCGAGCTCGAGGTCAGCTTCGCGCGAATCTTGACGTCGAGTTTCCAAACGTCATTCTGCGCCATTTCGTGCTTGCCGTCTTGCGTCGCTTCGTAGGTGGCTGTGTGATCCGTGCTGTAAGAAATTGTGTTATCGGTGAAGCTCGATGTCACCGTTGTCGTTTGCCGCTTGTCCTTCTTGCGCTTGACGATGATCTGATCGAAGTACGATCCTTGATCCGCCTTCAATTTCCATTTCGTCGCATTCGCGATTGAACTTGTGATTTCATCGGCAATCTTGGTACCGCCAAACCAGGCAGAGCAGCCAACGGAAGTGATCTGCAGGGCGACTTGATACATCTGGCTCTCGAGCGCGTGCAAGCTGCTGTCGTGCCACCCGGTGGAATCTTCGTACTGCGCATAGCTCACGTCGCGATTGATACCGACCGACAACACGGCCGCGGCCGCATTGACCAGCTGCAAATAAGTCCGCAGGTACAGCTCATCCATCCAGAGAGCGCAACTAACGATGATATCATCGAGCGCCGAAGCTAAACTCTTCTCGAGCGCGAAGGTGCCACCCGGAGCGGTTTTCAGCGACCGCGAACCGGTGGCTGTCTTGTTCGGATGATTCGGAGGGCTGACGTAAACGGATCCGCTACTCGAGGTCACGGTCATGCCGCGCACGCCATTGACATTCGCTCCGTCCGCGAGCGTCTCAAAGTTCTCATACCCGAGAGGATAGACAATCGTCGGATCCGACTTCGGATTGGTCGCGATATCGGGAGCGCCGTAATAGACGTAGAGATCCTTAGCGCCGGCCTTCTTTCCGGCCGACAACGCTTCCGGTGCCCGGAAAGAGACTATCGTCTCTTCATAGTTGGCGTAATCGATCACGCGGTCCAGCTCGGTCGTGCCCCAATAGACGCGTAGGTCCTTTACGTCGCGGCGAATCTTCCCATAGGGCGAGGCCGTGAGCTGGAAGACGTCGTTGCCCGATGTCCACATCAGATCAATGCGGTTGTTGGTCAGGCTGTGCTTGATGTTAAGTATCGGGACGCCAATAGATGAATTGCCGGTAAGGCTCCGTTTTGCCCAGGTTGCACCCGCGTCGTTCGAGAGCAGCTCGATAATCTCAGACGAATAGCTCTCGTCATCGGATGCTTCGACGAATTCGACAAGGCGATTAACCCGGCTAACTCTGATCGACGCGCCGGCGGTGAGCTGCTTGAATCCAAACTCGACCGTCTCTGCGGCAGCTTTGGTCCAGGCTGCCGAGGTCGACGGGTTCGTCGTCCAGATATATATTTTCTCGCCATAGGCAGTGTTGGTCAAGACCAGGTCCGGGCTCTGATAATCCGTGCTCGAGATCCGCAAGATCGCCCGCAGGTCCGGCGTGCCGGAGACCTTCTTCGCAGCGATCGCGACACCGACACCGATGATCAGCACATCCGAAGGCAGCGTTGCCGACTTGGTAAAGGAGGCCTCGCAGGTGGACGACGCATGGAGATAAGTATCGTCGGCGTCATAACGTTGAATGCCGTCGTCGACCAGCGCGTAGTTGACTGACCCGGTCGAGCGTGAAATGTTTGTATGAAAGCCGTCGGCGGCCGGAATGTGATGCTTGTATGCGCGCGAGTCGGCAACAGTATAGCAGTGAATCGTGCCGTCCTTGTCGCAGATTGCCGGGCTGCCGCAACGTCCCATCCGGATATTGAAATCCAGATCTTCGGTCATATAGGTGTGCTGCCAGGCGCCGCTTGCATAGCGCGAGCTGCCAAGGCCACCATCACCATCTGGAGCCCCGAAATCTGGGGCGTAAGCCCACAATACCACCGGCTTATTGTCGCGCGTCAATGTCAGGTGCCGACAAAAGAAGCTGACGCGATTCCCCGTTTCGTTTTCAATCACTGCGCCAGCGCTGGCTTTGTTGATTCCGGTGCCGGTTGTACCGCACTGGATTCCAGCGATCGTTCGCCAGGTTGCAAAGCCTCCGGAGCCGCCTTCGTTGTAGTCGCTGTATGCGTACCAGACGCCGAGGGCAATATTTGATCCTCCGACGAATGACCAGGCGATGTGAATGCGCTCATTCTTGTCGAGGCGCAAGCCATACATGTAAGTTCGATAAGAGCCGACGTCGTTGTAATTGATGATCTCCTGCTCGGAGCTCCAGCTCTCCCCTACCGTGTCGGAATAGTAGAGCACGACCTTGGTCGCCGCGTCGGTTGGTCCCTTGCGCGCGAACATGTAAATGCGATTCGAAGAAGGCACCACGATCGCGATCGGATAAGTGTTCTGCGATCCGAGCGTGCCTTTGAGCGTCCAGCCGGTTTCGCCGGCAAAAGCGCCGGACTGATTTGGTGAGACCGACTTTGCGTAATAGGTCGCCGTGTAATGACAGCCATAGAAGACGTGCAGGTAGCCGGTGTTGTCGATCGTGATCGTCGGATAGTAGTGGGTGTCAGTGCCTGTGTGCGCGTTATCGATCTTATAGGGCGTGCCCCACTTGTTGGTCACATAGTCATAGCTCTGGATGTAAATACCGAGATAGAAATCGCTCTCGAGCTGGCCGAGATAGACGACGTGCTTCTTGGTGCCGAACTCCGCGACCGCATATCCGCTTTCCTGGATCGCTTCATTGTAAGCGCCGTTGGTTGCAATCTTGTACCGGTTGCCGGTCTTGATTTTGAACTCGTGCGTGTAGTCATCGGTGCATCCGGAGTGCTTCGTATTGAACAGCATCTTGCGGCGGAAACAATATTTCTCATCCGCCCAAATCCGGTTGATACCTTTGAATTGCGCGTAAGCGCTGTAGTCCGATTCAATCGCCGACCCGTCTTTGAACTTGATGCGCCAGTAGTACCAGCCATTCGGCGGATCAGATGACAGCTCGCTGCCGTTGTAATCGATCAGCTGGCAGCGGTTGCCGTGCGAAATATCAGTGATATCAATCCAGCCCGAGTCCCACACCGTCGAAGCGAAATTAGAAACCGTCGAGACCTGAACATAAGCATGCGTCGCTGTTCCCGATCCGGCAGTGGCATTCCACTGCGCCGAGAAGACGGGATCTTCCGAAGCGTCGGTCGGCTGCGACTGGCGCTCGCACTCGAGGTTTGTTGGCGACGGGTGATTCGCGAGGGTGTAATCGACAACGATCCACACCTGCGTAACTTCCGGATGTTCGCCGGCGACGCCGCGGGCCCGGCACTTGACTCCAGCTTGCAGCGAATCGATATCGCTCGCCGACCAGCTACCACCGCCCGGTCGCGAGACCACTTGAGAGTATTCGGCCCAGGATGTCGTAATCGAGAACTGGCTGCCTTCGACCGTCGTGCCGCCGAGGCGCAGGATCGGGATTACCTGGTTGTTGGTCGAAGTTCCAACCTTGCGGCAGCGAACATAGACCGTGACCGAATTGACAGCGCCATACGCGCCCGCATGATTCTCCAGCGCATAGCTGTCGGTCAGGTAACTGGTGCCGGTCGTGAAGACGTAAGTCGTGGCATCATCAGCCGACGACTCCGCTACGCACTCCCAGTTGGTTAAGAGGAGTTCAGGATCTTGTGGCGTCAGCGCGGTGAGGTCACCGGCACCGTTCGGGCGTAAGAGTTCTGTTGACACTTAGTCCTTAGCTACTTCGAAGTACGCCCGGCCCTTAACGCCGTCATTGGAAAACGGCACGATGTACTTGAGATTTGCAGCGCGCCAGCCGATCTTGTAGCCTTCACCGCTGATCGCTCCGTTTCTCAAGTTCATGATGCGCCCGGCGCCGCAAACCGGCCGCGCATCGTCCGGAATGCTGATCTCGTGGATCACTGCACCAGTTTCGACCGCAATCAGGCGAACGGCAATGACCGCTCCGTAGCGGTCGTCCGGATTCTGAGGATCAATGCGCTCAATGCGCGATTGCGGTGCCCACTCGCTGCGCCGGAGAACTTTCTCCGCGAAGACGATTTCCCATTCAAACTTATCAGACTTCATCGAAATACAGAAAATGCACTTGCGCCGGCAGCGTTACAGATCCTTGCGCGAGATATTCCACCCGCACCTGCAGGTAGAGATAATTCGTCTTCTCCCCCACTGCGTCGATCTTGCTGTCGCCCGGAACGACGCCGATCGAAAGGCCCGTGGCTTCGGAGTAATAGTTGCTGTGCTGCGCTGACGTCGCTTTGGTTGATTGTGTATTGACAGGGGTTGCGCCGGTTCCGGAAGTGCCGGCGTAGATTGTTACCTTGTTCGGTGGACTCGATTCGAAATCCGGCCGGTTGGCCGGTCCCGCATATTTGAAATTGTTACAGTAGCCATCCGGCGCCGCTGTACATTCCCAGCGGAGCACGAGCTCGTAGGAATAAGCCGGGCTCGATCCGGAGTCGCGCGGAATCGGAACCGGATTATTCGCCGCGACGTTGGTCGTCACGTCGGCCGATTGAAATGCCAGCGCTTTGCCGGAGATCGTCGTTTCCGTTCCGGCGCTTGAGCCGGTGCACTTCTTCAGTGCGAATGCCGCAAGGCCCATGGCTTACGAGTAGACGCCTTCGATGACGACTTTCCGAATGCCCGAGGATCCGGTGTAGGGACTGGCCGTAATCATCTTGATCGCGATATCCAGGATGGCATTTTCAGTAACACCGGAGACGTCAACCGTCAGCTCGACGAACTCATAGGCGCCGGCTGACGAAACCCGCGTGAATACCGCAGGAGTCAACGCGTTAACCGTGAGCGAGACTTGATTGCTACTGGTTGAGTTATCCTGCCGAAACTCGAACTTGGCGCGGATCCTTTTATAGTTGCGCCGACGATAGGCCGCAATCTTCAGAACCGTATTCGAGACACCGGAGCCGGAGCTCGCCGGACGGAAACAGTTTGCGTAAGCGCTATCATAGTCGGTTATGACAGAATTCTCGGAGTAAGCCGCAGCCAAAGTCTGGCTGTAGAGCACGTCGACCGACTCGCTAAGATCGACGCCGTCGATAGTGATAGCGGTATCTACCGGGAGATTGCCCTTGACAGAGACATCGCCATACGACAGCAGCGGCTCGAAGATCCGCAGTTTGTTCGTGATGTTGCCGTTGCTGATCGTGGCCACTCCGGACGTGCGCGCAATTTCCGCCAGCGCTATGTAGTAGTGCCCGGTTGGCGCAGCCGGAATCGAAGGCAGGCCGCCGCCGATGGATCCCTGCAGAACAACGAAAGCAAGTGACAGTCGCTGATCAACGCAGGCTTCCGTACCGACGGCCGGATTGATCAGCGTTGCATCATCGCCGACGTCGATAATCGGGAAACTGATATCGAGATAGACGACATCGTTGCGATTGCCGCCCGACGGTGTCGTGAAACCGGTGATGGTTTGGTTACCGGTGAGAGTAACGACAAATGACTGGCTCGTGCTGATGTTCAAAATCGCCTGGCCCGCGGCCACTACGATTTGATTTGAGCCGCCAGTCAAAGCCCAACCGCTGCCGGAGCGCGCTTGCGCGCCGTCCGTGGCCAGCCGCGCAACTTCGTTCAACCGGTAGTCGGCCACCTGCCCGGCTTCATTGAAATCTGCGTCGACGATGTAGGTATCGCGCTGCGCGATCTTGCGCAGGACGCGTTTGCTTACGCTGAATTGGTCCCGAGTGATATCAGCAGTTCCCATAGTTCACCTCACACCCAGGCGACGGCAACGTCGATGGGCACAAATTGCGGAATGATCTTGGCTAAGTACTCTCTCTTGGCGGTCTCGAATTGCGGCGACCCGGAGAGTGTGATTGTCAATGTCTTGTCTGCCTGTCCGGCAGCGAAGAACTTCGGCTGCTTGCGCCGGTCCAGCACGCGCAGGATGTAGTTGTCAAATTCGACATCGGTGCCGAAGGCGCAGAACAGTCCCTTCTTGTTAGCTGCCACCAGCGCGGCATAGTTCTGTTCATAGATCAAAGTCGTCTCATCGAGTATGACGGTGATCTTTTCGCCGGTATCCCAGATCGTGATTCGATGCGTTCCGGTTCGCCAGGTTGTGCCGGTGATGTCGACGACGTGAATTGGAATCCACGTACCGCTGAAGACGTAGACCGTCAAGCTCTCAGCCGAGCCGCTCTTGTCGAGCGTCACTAAAAGTGCCTTCGTCGCGCTCTCATATCTGGCCACAGCACCAAACCAGCAATCGCCGGTTGTCAGCAGCCGGTACTCAAATTGCAGATTGTAATCCGAGGTCGTCTCCGGGAATGTCGCCGACATCGTCGGCGCCAAGGTTCCGCTCAAGGCTGAGCCGCGCAAGCTTTGCGCAATCGCTTTGAAATTGCCCAGCGCCTCATTCGTCCAGCCTTCCATCGAACCAGAATCCCACGAGTGCGAGACTTCCTTTGACGTCACTGCCAGACGCGACCAAAATTTGTGCCGGTTGAAGCGGCCGGAAATCTGATACTCCATATCCATTAGCGCCGTGAAGCCCAAATCCTCGATGATGCGCTTCACGGACCAAAACGTCCCGCGACGCTTGAGGATCGTGAATGCATCGCGCACTAAGCGCCGACGCTCGCGTTCAGTGGCGTACGGCAAATCGATCAACTCGAATCCGAAGTTGGCCGCCAGATGCGACAGAAACCGCTGGTCACAGCGCTCATAGTCGCCGAGATACTGGAGCTCGCGCGCGCGGTCGTACATGGTGTTGAGCATGTCATTGAGCGGTCCGGCAAATTCGACCATGCCCGGCGATTTCTGGCAACCCGGCAAAAAGTCGAGAATGTCAATCGCTTGCGGCTTGATGCGCGTTTCCGGAAAAGGGCGCACGCCGCGGTGGTCAACCGGACCGCCGCCGATACCGGCCGGAAACTGCGGATTGAAGTCAAAAAAACCGCCGGGAGTCGGCGAGACATTGTGATCTAAAACCAAGGCTTAGTCCTTGCGCGTTTTCCGCGCATCGAGCACGGCGGGATTGTTATTGTGGTAGAATGTGATCGTCGCCTTTTTGGTGCCGGCCAGATAGACTTCGTAGCCGTCTTTGTAACCGCTGCCGTCGGCCGGAAGATATTTCGTCGAGCAGCCGGCGCACGAGCCGGCGACATACATCATCATTTCGATCCACGACTCAAGACTGTCGGTGGCCGACAGTGCAGTAGTCAGCGAGTTGATGATGCTTGTAATCCGCGTGTCGTTTTGCGTTCCATTGGCCGCCAGAAGAACGGTTATCTCTGCAACCGCGTTAGAGCCATCGGCGTCAAAAGCTTCGTTCAGCCCGGTGATGCCAACAGTCGATCCGCCAAGCTGCGTCAGGTTCGTCACCGTCGCCAGCGTGCCGCTGGGAGCAAGCCTGGTTGAGACCGCAACGTCAAGATTCGGCGCTTCCGAGGAAGTGATCGCGCTGGCTGCAATCTTGGCCCCTGTTATTGCGTCGGTGCCAATTTCGCCAGCGTCGATAGTCCCGGAAGTATTATTCAGATCAATCCCGGCCTCGCCGGTGGCGTTAACGTCGAGCGTCCGCGCTGGTACTGTCGGTGCCAGGCGCGATGATACCGGAACGTCAAGCCCGATCGCTATGGCATCCTGCAAACCCTGCAGCTTTGTTTGCGCACCGGAGAATGAAGTATCGCTGTCCAATCCATTAGCTCCGAGCCGGACAAATCCACTGACGTTGCCGCTGAGATTTCCGAGCACATGCAATTCCGCCGAGACATAGTTCTCGTTGCCGTCGAACATTCCGTTGAGGCCGAGAATGCCAAAATTGGTACCGCCGAGCTGGGTGACGTTTGTCACGGTCGCCAGAGTACCACCCGGTGCGAGCCTTGAACTAACAGCCGCATCGAGGTTCGGCGCCTTAGCTGCAGTGATCGCGCCGTCCGCGATCTTCGCGCCCGTCAAAAAGCCGTCGGCAAACTTGGCGGCAGTGAAAGAGTTGCTCTCCAGATCTCCAGCTCCGAGCAATCCGCTCGTAGCATCGAAGTCGACACCGGCGTAGCCGATACCGTTGATCGCGAGGGTTCGACCTGCCACTGCGGGAGCAAGCCGCGAAGTCACCTGCGCATCGAGGTTTGCCATGATCCTTGCATCGACGGCCTCGACTGTGTTGGTCTTCACATCGTATTGGAACTTGGTTTCTGCTATGTCGCCGGCGCCGTAGAGAGTCACCGTCGTCGTGTACTGGCCAAGCCCGCCCGCCCCGTCGATGTCCTGTATCTGATCATACCAGATGTAGCTGGTATCTTCGCGGTTGACCACCATCGCAATACTGATGTCGTTGAATGGGAAGGTAGTCGAGAAAGCAAAGTAGGCCTGCCCTGTTCCCGCCAACACTGTCTTAATTGAAGCACTGTCGGGCTTGACCGGCACCACGACTGAACCAGAGGCGATCACGGGCTTAACCAGGTAGTCGCCGATGTTGTCAACGGCGCGCTTCTCGCCGAGATTGGATGCCACAAGCGGCAAAACCGGCAGGCTCAAAATGAGCAGCCGGAGCATGAATCTCCTGAACATGGGGATCTCCTATTTAGTCGATTTGTCTTTTCTTCTTGCGCAGAACAGTGCTGGGCTGCTCGCCGGATTGGAAAGTGAAGTTGAGAGTCGTTGGCTGGTTGATCGTGAACTGCTGCTGTTGCTCGACGAAGTTGTGCGTCACCTTTATCGTGTAGGGATTGTACAAGGCGCGGTCCGAGTTCTGGTTATAGGTCGTCGTCTTGGCCGAGTCACGGAATTCATCCAAGATCGTGATCAGTTGACCGGAAACTCCCGTAACGCCGGAATAGACCAGCGAGTCGAGCGCATTGCGGATCTCCACGTTCGTGCCGGAAAGCGGCGCGGCCGTTTCGTTGCGGCTATTGATCGTCGCCGTCCACGAGATAAACCATTCGGTGCCGTCATTCGGCGTGGTGAGGAAATTATAAGCGCCGAACATCATCGTGCGCTCGAACGCCGAATCGGCCTCGGCGTCGCCGTAGCGATTGTCGATGAATCGCAAATCGCGGGACGACAGATACGTGTTCTCGCCGTTCTTGGCCTTGCGCCAGTTCGGGGCGGTCAGCGTATCCTTGAAATCGAAAAAATTATCGCGGAATTCGAGGCCAACCGAGTTGACACCAACGCCGCGCAGCAAGAGTCCATTGGAGATAAAATTGTTGTGCCGCATTTCCATGAAGTCGACGCCCGCCTGGTAGCTCCAGCTCGGGTAGTAAAGCTGCAGCGCCGATCCCGTCACCGTTCCGGTCGAGAAGCCTCGGAAAGTATTGTCGTGGATGAACCACTTGAAACTGCCGGAGCGCGTAATCCGGATGCCGTCGACGGCCGGCGCACTCGGATTGATCGCCAGCGCCGTCGCGTAATTGTTGCGCAGAGAACAAATCGGCGCGCCCTCGATCTGGATACCGTAAGCGAGATTCCCGTAGCCATATTCCTGCGAGTACTGGTAGGACTCGACAGAAATGATGTTGCCCTCGACAATCGACCACTGCATCGAATCCGGATCAACTGCCTTGGTGGTTATATGGATGCCGGTGCCGTGGTAGGTCCCGGTGCCGAAGACCTTGTTGTAACGAATGATGCTCGCAGCATTGCCATAATCTTCAATCGCGAATCCGTTTGTGAGTACTGTCTTGGGGTAGAATTCGCAATTCTGAACGATGTTGCGCGGGTATTGGAGTATCCCGTCACCTGTCACGTCGCGCTTCGTGGTTACATAGACGCCCTGGTAGGGATAATTATAGAAGCGGCAATGATCAATGACAGAACTATATCCATAGCCTCCCTTGTCGGCTCGCAGATTCACCCCGACCGAAGGCACCGCCTCGCGCTTGGTGTAATGGAATGACAGCGGATTATCCGGGAAGGTGACATCGGTCGAATCGACATTCCAGCGAATAGCGTTCCAGGTGAAAATGCCATTGGGATTTGAACCCTTCGGGAAGATCGTCGCCTTCTTGATCGTGACATCCGAGCAAGTATAGGAGCCGTAAATACCGACGCTGAACAGCGACGGCTGAACCGGCTCAATGCGGAGATCTCTGATGATCGTCCCCTCGCCAACACCGCCGGCGACGCCGAGTCCCCAAAACTCGCGGTTGCTCGCTGTCGTGCCGTAACAAGTGCCACCATCGACAGCCATCGTATCGCCCGCGGCATCGTGATAGCGCTGCGCGTTCATCATGTCGAGCACGAGCGAACAGGTGTCCGGTTCAAGCGCGACGCCGAACGATCGGAACGTCGTATGCAGAACATGATCGAAGTAGACTTGATCGGAGCTTGCAGCTGTGCTGCCGCCGGTAATCTGAATGAAAATCTTGTAACTCTCCACCGAATTGCCGGTCATGAAATGCACCCAAACCGGTTCGGAACCCCGCTCCATCGTACCAGTGTTGTTCGTCGCGGAATAAGCGGTATCGCCGCCTGCGGTTAGTAGTCCCATCGTCACGCGGACGTTGGTGTTGGCTGTGTTCAGATACGCCATTTCGATCGCGTGATGAGTCTTCGGTGCAAAATTGTAGAATGCCGCGCTCTTGACCGTCTGCGTTGTGCAAGGGAGCTGTACTCGCAGTGCATAGCCGCCATCCCAAACCGACGGTTCATCGCTGCCCTCCAGGACAACTTCATAGTGACCGGACCTGCGCGTAATCGCCGGCGCATCGCTGAAGTCCCAATTCACAGCCCGGGTCGGATCGGTGTCGGGAGTCTCAAAGGAATTGTTAGCGATGTTGTTCAGCGCAACGGAGTCTGGCGCCAGCTTATAACCATTGCCGAGGATGATCACGGGCGTCTGAATAACCAGTCCCCACTTCTTATTGCGGCAATAAACATTCTCGATGAAATTGAGCGTGTCGCCTGAGGCGAATCCATTCGCCGTATTGACAAGCCCGCCGTAATTGTCATGCCACATCTGCCCGATATCGTGCCACTTGGGACTGTGCGAAGGCGCGGCCGGCTGCCAGGCACCATAGTAGGTGTGTGGCTTCCCGCCGTAAGTGAAGTTCATTTGCGCCGGAGCGGTTGGTCGGCCGAAGTTTCGATTCTCCGGATCGGTCAGAAGCGGATCGACGTTCGGGGTACTGTGAGCATCGAGCCCGCAAGCCTGCCATTGCGTCCAGTTCGTGCTATTGGAATTGCAGTAGCCGATGAACGACGTCGCGGGGTCAAAGTACATGTTGCTGTCAATACTGATGAATTCCTGCGGCTGATGACCATTCCAGGAAACCAGTCGCATCCAATTGTCATATTGATTCGATGCGTGCAGATAATCGTACATTAGGTTGTACTTGACGACGGTGCCGCTCCCGGAGATAGCCTCCTGCGCCCCAAACAGGGCATTGCACTTATAGGCTGTATTGTTGCAGATGAAATTGCCGCCGCGAGCATATCCGGTTGAATCCGTCGCGCTGGCGCCGGAAAGTTGTATGAACGTGGTTGGTAGCTTATAGCCGATGTTTGTGTATGCCGAGCAGGCTTCCGCCTTCTCTCCGATCCAGATCCCATATTCCCTTTGCCCAATGCAAGTGCAGTTGCGCACGACATTGCCGACCGCATGATGGCCAAAGTCCGGATAGTTACCCATCTTGAGGCTGACGCCGGCCGCAAAGACCGTTGAGTCGAAATAACAGCCGTCGATGACCGTCTCTCTTGTCGCGTAAAGTGCAATCCCCGATCCACCATGAGGCGTCACTGCCGTGCCGCTCAAATCGCCGCGCACGTGCCACAAAGAACAGTTCAATATTTCATTGAATTGCGACCACGAGGAAAGTGCGGAGCCGTAGGTCGCTCCGTGGAAGATTGCCGCGGGATTGGAGTATTTGAAATTTGATGAATACTTCAGATTACATTGTTCGATTCGCCAGTTATCGCCCCCGCCACCATCGGATGTTCCCTGCGCAATCAGGTAATGGCCAAGATAGATATTCAGCCCGTAGATCGTGACATAGTCGCAGGTCTCACTGCGACTGCTGAATACTTCCTGGACTGCTGCCATGTAAGTTAAGGTGTTCGGATTGACGCGCGTGGACGGCCAGATATATAAAGTGTCGGTGATGGCCTGATAGTAGAAAGTCCCAGGGCCGTTCATCCAGACAGATGTATCCTGCGCGAGCTGCGATCCATAGATAGAATACTCGCCGCTGTTGAGCACACGGCACGGCCGCATGAGAACATTCGTGCCCTCGATGACGCAAGTCACAACGTCCGTGCGGCTATACCAGGCGTTTCTGGCTGAGGCTGTCGGCGCGTACACCTTCTTCCACTTCCAATTCGAACCGCTCGAATCAAAGCAGACCCACGAAGCGCCGCCAACGACTTCGCCGCCCCAGAGGGTTGTGCGGTAGGCGGAACCAACAGTAAAGGTCGAGCAGGCATAGACGGTTCGGTCTGTTGCCGAAGTGCCACCCGACGGTACATTGATGCGAACATTGTACCAGTTGCCGGTACCGAAAAGGACGGTATCACCGGCAACAACAGTCGAATTGATCTTTGTATGCGTCGCCCAAGCCGTCGCCCAAGACGTTCCATTGTTGGCATCACTGCCGCCGATTGCGACGTAATAGGTCAGCGCGTTTGCTGTCACCGACCAAAGCAGCAGCAGGGCCAGTAGCCCGATGATTCTCTTCATGATGTCCTTGAGAGTTTTAGAGTTCGAAGTCGAGGATCGTACGCGACACCGATGTGCCGCCCTGATTGGCCGTTATCGCAATCGAAGCGATATTCCTGATTTGATAAAGCGGCATCGTCAAATCCGAGGCCGGCGAATCGATAACAACGCGGTCGATGCCCTTGACATTTTGGATCTCGCGCGAAAGCTTGGAGAGTGCGACGACAGCGCCGAATTCGTTTGGATAGAGTCCGTCGGCGTCGCGGTAAGTCGGCGAACCGAAGCGCACGATCGCTTGCCGCACTTGCTCAATGACCTGATCACGGAAATAGCCGTCGGCAATCCAGATCTCGATATCGTAACCGACATCCAAATAGGACGGATCGGATACTCTAACCTCGGTGAGAATTGCTCGGATATCATCGCCGTTCAGATAGGCGGCAACTTCGGCTTTGAACCCGGCGGCCGGATTGCCCCCGGAAGCGGGCACGAAACGCACGTCGATGGTTAGATTGTCAATTCCCACAGCAACCGCCTGTGCGATTGCGCCATAATCTTCAGAAACATAGTCGAGCAGTAGCGACTTGATGGCTTCCGAGGTCAGACCCGACATCTGTGCGCGCCACTTCGCGAGTGCCAGAACCTTGGCGTGCCGAACCGTCTCGGCATCCATGCCGCCAGTGGCCGCCAATGGATTTGTGACGGATTGCACGTGATCGATGACGGTGAGAAGTTCCGTGATCGTGTTCGCGCCGACATTACCGGTCGATCCTCCACCGGTGCGATACGTCGCCCGAATGTTGTTGGTGCCGGCGGCCGGGACAGCTCCCATTTCACCATCGCCGAACTGCAGATAAACCCAGCCTTCGTTGTCGATCGTTATCGTATAGTGTTTCGCCGTCGGGCTGGAGTCCACCAGATCGATAACTCTTGTCCATGTCACCCAGGCTGATCCGTCAAAAACGTCGATGCCTTCCGATTGCCACACCACCGGCCGGCGCTTCAGATAGAACCGCTGCCGCGCCGTGCCGTTCGATGAGCCCACGACTTCGTGGATCACTGACTCGCCCTGGATCACCGGAACCGAAGCCGTCGCCGCATCGGCGAGCACCAAAACGTCTTGCGTGCTTTCGAACGGGATCGCGTCGTCAGTGATGCTGGTGTCGGTTGCGAATCGAGTGCGAGCAGGGATCGTTAGTTCTGCATGCGGAACCTCGAACGTGAATTGCACCGACGTTGTCGCCGAGGTCCTCTCCCTTACCATGTGCCCTACCTGCCGGCAGAGCGAGCGCACATCTTCGCGCCGGTCAGCCGTCACGAGAAACGCATTACGCGCTGCTTGGTTGGCTGCCTGCTGGGTGATGTGAGATAAGGAAGAAAAGACCGAGAGCAATTGATTGCCCGGATCGGTTGCCGAGTTGTCGGTCCAGCTCGGAGCGACAACTGACTTGATCGCGAGCGCGTTGTCGAGTAAATCCTGCAGCGAGTACTCACTGAACGGAATCTCGACCAGCGGGATCTTCCGCGTTCTGTCGGGAACTAAAACCATTAGCGCAGTCCTATGCTTATTGTCTGCCCTTGCGAGCTGTCCTTGTGGCGAAACTCAACCGAATATCCCATCTGCCCAGCCGCAAATCGTTCAAGATTGATCGGGCGCACTGCAATCAAATCGACATTGCGACACCATACCCGGATTGAATCCGCGGTATCCGCCTGCAGCATCGCCGAACGGCTGACCGACGTGAAGACACGTTTGGGAAGTTCCGATCCGAATGTTGGCCAGAACGGCAATTCGCCGTGCGCCGTCATCAGCACCTGGGCAATCGATTCCTTGAGATGTTGCACTCCGGATGACATCAGTAGCTTGCCGTCCGGTCCGAACTCAAGCGGAAATTTCAATCCGCGAATGTCGTCGAGCTTCACGAGATCTTGCCTGTCGCCGCGGTGGTTGTTGAGGGTGAATGTACGTGCGGCGCGCCGTCGTTAGGGGTCATTGTCACAGTCAGCACATCGATTGTGGCATATTGATTGATGTGCGCTATGATCACCGCGGCCATCGCCCGATAGCGCGCCTGTCGATAGGCCGCGTGATTGGCCGGGTTGGCGTTCTCGCCGATGTAGTTATTGTAAACAGCGTCCTCGGCTGCCATCATGGCGTCGCCCAGGACGTTAGCGTTCATGGCCATATCAACCTGCCTTCACGTTTCCGAGTCCCTGCGGGTGCTCCTTGCCTGTATAAGCGCAAACCATTTTCGTCGTCACCAGTTTTCCCGCAGCTCCATTGAGTTCGATATTGCCGTTCTCGCGGACCTTGATCTCCGCGCCGCCGGAACTATGGATAATGATGTCGCCGTCTTCAACGAACTGCAGCCGGTGCCCGGCTGGAGTTTTGAAGACGCGAGTGTTGGCGTTTGCTTCACTTGGCTTAGGTTGCGTTCCTGTCCACTGATAGCCGAGAATCATGAACTCCCCGTTTCCCATTGGCGCCAAAATTGCCGTGTCGCCGATTTCCGGCAAACAGTAGAAGCCGAAGCCGGGCCCGGCGAATGGCGCGCAACTGTGACACCAGGCGGTGATATTTGCTCTCGGGTAGGAGTTATTGATGCCAAGCTCCGGGCTGCAAAATCCATGCACCTTAATCTTCACGCGCCCCTGTTGCTTTGGGTCAGAGACGTTGACGACAGTACCGCGATAATTCCTATACACTCAAAGCACTCCGCTCGACATCGAAGGAAGTCCGGTAGCCTTCGTCGCGCGACCAATTGTGCTCGGTACCGGTGATGAAATAATCGCCGGAATACTTGGCGCCAAAATCATTGAACCCGCGCACGATAAAATTGTGTGTCTGTCCCATCCGGACATGCGGCCAGCCCTTGAGTGATCCTTGTCCTTCGATGAACTTGCGCGCCCGCTTTTCAATCTCCGCTTGCGCGAGAATAATTGCTTCGTTGGTGCTGCGCACGGAGCCGCTGACAACCAAAGTCTCGACGCGGGTTGTGGCTACTTTGAGCATCGTGTAATCGAGCTGCCCGCGCTGCGGCTGCAGATCTGCACTACCGCGTTTCTTTCCTTGCGCATCGACCGAAGTCCAGGCAATCAGTTCGACCTTTTGGCGTTGCTTCAGCGGCCGGCGTCGCGGTCGGAAATGGTATAGCTCCACTCCCAGCGGATCGACTTCTTGTTCGGCCAGCGGCCGATAGTAGAAATTCAATTTGAACGTCGGCACAATCCCGACTTGCGTCGCTGTCGGCTGCAAAAATGAATCGTAGGCGACCAGATAGATTGTCTTGTTGCGCACAAACAGGGCGAGATCGTTTTCCTCAGCGATCAAACTTAGAAAGTACCAGTCCGTCTGATCGTCCGGGCGAAATCCGACTTGATAGTCGTTCAGTATGTAATCCTTGAGCGGCGCATTGGTGTCGATGACATAATCGAACCCGTCCGGCCGGTATTTGTCCAGGACAGCTGTCACGACTTCGAGCAGCTTGTTTTTGGCGTAAACTTCCGGTGGCCACTCGAAACGTTTCAGGCGCCAGCTCCGATCGTAAGCTGTCAGCCGCAGTTCATTCGGCCGCATGTGAGCAAACTCCGGCGCATCTTCGGTCAGTTCGCCATTGAAGACCTCCACCAGCTCGTGCTCCCATCCGATCTGCAGCGAGAATTCACTCTCCGGCGCTACTGCGGCAACGGTCAGATCAAACAACTCGCCGTCCTCAAACGTGACTTCGACCTTGCTGGTACTGCCGAGCTTTTCCTCAAAGGTGATTTCCTTCACCGCAAGCTTGGCGTTCTCGCTCAACTCCGCGCCGTTGATCGCAATCTGCCAGCGCGGCGTTAGCCGGCTGCTGTTGATCATAGCGCCGCCGGGTTCTCGCCGCGGACGCGCAACTGCAGATCCGGATGCGGATAGAACAAATCGGCATCACCGTTCAATGCGGCAATGCGCGTGTACTGCAGTGGGTCTTTGGCATAAGCCCGCTCCGCAATCTGATCAATTCTCTCGCGCGGCAGCGGGTTCAGAAACTGTTCATCCATTTATCGAATTCTCGCTAATCCTCTTGGCCCGTTGATTCCAAAGCTTACCGGCGAACGCCACTCTTTGAAACCGACGCGCAGGCCTCCCCGCCGAATAGTCCCATCCTTGAACCGCTCGTCAATCCGGAATGAAAACCGCGTCATACGGCCGTTGTAATACCAGTCGTCGCCGATTATCACCCGCACGAGCGATGAGCGCCCATTGTCGGGCCGGATGTTTCCCCAGTCGCGCAGCGCACCGATCACATTTTCGATTTTCACCAGCTTGTTGTCGGCACCGTCATCGTAGACGAGGTTCCGGTCAAGGTTATGCCGAACCACGGGTGCGGCCGGATCGACAACCCAGTCCGAGACGATTTCCATTTCCGTTTGGCCGACGCCGAGGAACTGCACGTCGATCTTGTCGGCTCCCGTCCACTCGGTGTCTGACCAACCGTAGGAAACGGCCGGCTCGATCATCTGCGGATTGAATTGCAAACTGAAAAATCTGTTATCATCCAGATTGTAGAGCTGCGCCCTGGCTATCGCCTGCGGTGCGCGTGACGTCACGAGCCGAATTGGTATGACAATGTTCATTAGAATTGCGCCTCTGGCGATCTATCCGCCTTGTCTTTGACATAGCGGTCGAACGCGTCGACATAATCTTGCGGGTTGGATCCCGCCGGCGTCACGATGTAGATATTGCCGAAGTTCTGCTGCACGGCCGGAGCGGCGTCGTTCGCCTTGCTGCCAAGCGAGGTGTCAAAATAGACTCGCGCCAGTGCATCCATGCTTTCGCGCATTCTCTGATTGTGGTCAAGCGTCGTACCAAGACGCTGATCTGAAACCGGGTTGAACATTCCCGTCTCGATCAGGTTTGCCCGGATATCTCCATGCCGGATTGCGCCACTCATTAGAGCTCGCTCGACATCGGCGGAATATCCAAGCTTTGAATCGAACGGCGTCGGAATGATGCTGGCAGCCGCAAGCGGCACGAATCCCTTGGCCGCGCCAAAAATACCTTTGCCCATCATGCCGGCAAGTTCGCGCGCTGCGCCGCGCTGGGTCTCGCGCGCAACAGCAGTTGCGGCATCTTCAATGAGCGCCTTGCCGAGAATGTTCTTAGGCAGCTCCTTGGCCGCCGTAAATTCGCTGAAGAACGCGTCATCTGCTGCAGTCGCAGTTGACTTTACAATCTGCTTGACTGCGTCGTCTACTTGGCTCGCCGCCGCCTTTGCCCCCGCAACTGCTGCGTCGTCGGCGACGGTTGCCGCTGCCTGGGATGCGGCCTTCATTTCTCGCATCAGTCGCCACGACTTGTATCCGAGATATGTATTCATCGCGGCACCGCCGAGTACCATCGCACCACCGCCGAGTTCCGCCGCACCTCCTACAATTCCGCCGCTGACTAAGGCGGTCTTGACGAAGTTCGGATTGTTCTTCGCAAAGTCAGTGAGGTCTTGCAGCCACGGCCGTATCTCTTTGGAGAGATCCTTGACGACCGGCAGCAGATTCGTTCCGATATCTTCCGCGAGGTTGCCGAATTGATTCTTCAATATCTGCAGCTGAAAATCCGCATCCTCGGCCGTGGCGCCGAACGCCTCGGTGATGTAACCCGTGTCGCGGAACTCGACTTCCATGCGTTTGATCGCTTCGGACTTGCCGATGAAATTGCCGATCTGGATTCCAAAGGAGTCGATCAAAGCCCGCTGTGCATCGCCGGTCAGACCGAGGGCCGCCATGCGTTGATTCTCCGGAATCTTCCCTGCCGCGATTTGCTCATCCACCTTGGCCATCGCTTCTTTGGTGATCCCCATCGTCGATTCGATATCGGAGAGTACTTCGGTGAATCCACGCATTTCGCCACCCGGTCCGGTCATCCGGATATTCATCAGCTTCGACATCTGCGGCGAAATGCTCTTGCGCAATTCATCTTTGGCGAGGAAGTCGGTAAGTGAAAGTTCCGGCTTACCCAGTTCCTTGCGCATGTCCTTTACCTTCTTGTCGAAGTTGAGCATGTTCACCATCACTCCCGCAACGCCCGACCCAACCATACGATCCAGCTTGCCCATCGCCAGAAGCGGCGTCATCAGCGCGAACGTCTGTTCCATACTGGGATTCATGATCCCGGCTTCCTCGGTAAACTGCCGCAGGGCGCCGGTCATGCTGCTGACGTCGAAGGAATATTTCCGCGAAGCGAACGCCAGCGCATTGGTGATGCGCAGCGATTTTTCCTGCTCGGAAATATTGCCCATGCTGTCCTTGAACATTTTATAGGCGATATTGTAAGCTTCGACGGACTGCACGGCGTCGGTAGTCGTCACTGCGGCCATGCGCATGATATTCTGATACGAAGCCGCCGCAGCCTCGCTGTTGTTCATCAAGCCCTGCAGCTTGATAAATGCCGCGTCCATCTGATCCGACGGCAACCCGATTTCCGAGTTGGCCAGCGAGTCGACGAAGTCCTTCTCTTTCGCCATTATCCGCACGGCTTCCAGCCGGCTGAGATTCTGTTGCGCCATCGCCTGCGTAACACGCCCGGTCCACATGTGCTCATCCTGCATCGCTTTGCGGCCCGCGACGAATGCCGGAGCGAGCAGGGCCGCGCCGCCGGCCATCACCGATGCGCCCTGCACCATCATCTGCCGACTGCGCGCCGCTTGCTTCTCGATCATCTCCGCCTGTTTGACATAGTCCTTGGTCAAATCCTGAACTTCACCCTTGAGGTTGCGGAGCTCTTTCGCCGCGGCACGAGCTTCTTTTGAGGTTTTATCTGTGAACTCGAGCACGAACCCAAGTCCCATTTGTTTGATTAGATCAAAACTCATGATGCACGACTAATTCCAAACGAGAATTTTACCTTTGCCCTGCAGTTCCAGCATCTTGCTGACGCGACGGCAAAGCGAAACGCGGTAGTGATGTGACAAGTTGAGAATCTCATTTTGTGATAGCGAGGTTTGCGTCAAGAGGAAGGCCTCTTGCTCCTGGTAGGTTTCGTCCTGAACGAATAGACCGGCGACCTGGTCGGCTACTTTTCGGCCGCCGCGGGAGCTTCCCCCAGTTCTTTTTTCAACTCTGCATTGATCTCATTGCGCAGGCCATCCGACAGCCTGACCGAATCGAGAATCGCGAGTACGCGGTCAATTTTGATCAGTCGGCCGCCGGAGCCGTTCTGATAGGCGATCATGATCCCGATATCGCGCGCCGTCAGCTTATAGAATACATCATCGGCGCGGAGCGTTGTCTGCTCGATTGTTCCGATTGACAACACCGTCTGCTTAAAGACGATGCAGTAATACTGGTTGAATTCTGCCAGGGCAAATTGACGCTCAACGGGATTCGGCGATTCAAGGTCGTACTTCGACGATAGCAGCTTGCGCGCTGTAGTGTCCATATCCTTGATCGTGATCTGGTCCTGCATCGTCAGCCGCCGCATGACAACGTCTTTGTGAACAGTTCCGCCGGCATCTTCGTAACCGTCAAGTAACTCAAATGTGATGCGGTCTTGCATGTGCTTCTTCTCCTTTAGCCAATTCCGATAAATGCGCCGACCGGCGCTTCTTCGATTTCTTCGTAAGTAATTGTCACTCGCTCCAATGCGAGATCGTTCGCCATCGCGTTATTCTCCGGTCCGTCCCACGCGGAGGGGAACGCCTTGAACAAGTCCCAGCCGCGCCGCGCAATTGAGACCTCGCCGGTGACTTCCTGAAGCGCATAGATCGTCACGGTCCGGTGATAGTCCTTTTCGCCCGGCTGCCATTCTTTTGCTGCCTTAAACCAGCGAAACAGGAAACCGGAGACATCGAGCACCTTGGTCAGGGTCACTTCCTTGTAGGTCGCTCGCTGGGGAAAATTCCGCCGCTTGTTATCGCCTGGCTCATTGATCGTGAAACTTTCCAGCGTTCCGCCCGGCCCGCTCGATTCGCGAAAGCCGCCGAAACCGACAACCAGCGGGTTTGTCTCCCCTTCGATGATGATAGCGAAACGCGCCACCTGAAGTTCAGGCAGCGCGATCGTTAAGGCATTCTGGATATCTTGTTCGAGTGCCACGGATTACAGAGCAACCTCGTAGACACGCGGCGTCGCGATCTTGATTTCAAATGTTGCCTTGGCGGTATTGTCGTTCGCATTGGCAGCGGGCGTCTTCACACTGACGCAAATGGCATTCTCGAACACGACCCGGTGATAGGGCGTACCCGTTTCCGGATGCCGGAATGTGATTGTACCCGACTTCTTCATCTGGCCGCCCTTCTGACGCCAGTCGATAAATGAATTGAGTACAATCTGGTCGAGCTCGCGCGCCACCTTGCGCAGCGTGATCGTCACCGGCTCGTGATTGCCCAGCGTCAGAGTCATGTAGTTCGGATCGGTACCGTCGCGGTTCTGGATCAACGCCCGCGCCTGTTCCGGAACATCGATTTCCTCGAACGCCGCGACAGTGATTCCATCCAGCTCGATTTCGAAAGCCGTCCCGACTATGGGATTTTTGAGTTGGTCACTCATGTTTTGGTTATCTCCTCTTCACCCCGGAAATCTCCCGGGATTACGCCGCTGCGCCGAGTGAAGACTCGACGAAACCGGTGTTATCAAAGCTCATCACATAATCAATCTTCTCGGCCACTCCGACGAGTCCGATTGACAGATTCACCCGCAACGTGTCCGAGCCGACCTGTGAGATTGCCACGCCATAAGACGTGATCTCGCCGTCGTTCAGCTTGTTGCGGAAATAGTTGTCCAGACGCCGCTGCAGCATCGCCTTGGTGCGATCATTGATCGGCTTGAACGCGACATCGCCGGTCTCGGACTTGAGCGTCTGCGCGATGTCGTTAAACTGCTCGGAATGATTCAGGAATTTCCACAGCGGATTTGCGGCCAGTGTGTATCCGCCCCAGACGCGCGCGCCGTTGGGCGTAATTGTGTTGATATTGCTTTGCGACATCAACTGATCATTGGCCTCGGAGTATTTGTAGTACGGCTTGCCGCGCAGCACGATTTCTTTGTTGCCGACCGATTCAAAGATGCCAAACGAGGCGTCTTTCTTCGCCGCCACGCCGAGCACGGCGCCGATAACCGGACTTACCACAGTCGCGCCATTGACCAATCCCGTCTGCCAGTCGTACCAGTTGGCGATCTCTCTGCCCTCGAACTTGCGCGCGAACAGGATCGCGTCGGTGACCGACGTATTGAACGGCGTCTCCATATACAATTCGAAGCCGCGTGCCTTGGCAGTCTTGGCTTTGGCGTAGGCCAGCAGCGCCCGCATCACAGCCTCATAACCGTCGGCCGGCGAAGTGTTGATCTTCGGATTCGGGCAGGCGATTCGGAACAGTCCCTCGATTGTCTCAAACGCATAGAGCCCGGTGCCGTTGTCGGCCGAACCGATCCAATGCGAAGACTCCAGTCCGCCAACGTCGTCGGTGCCGCCGGTCAAAGCCACCGGTGTCGTCGCCGAAGCCACACTCGGCCACTGGTCATAGAGCGGCGTCGAAGGCGAAGTCACATCCACCGTTTCGATCGGATAATTCTTCTCGTCGATGTTGACGACCTTGGTGTGGAAGAATGATACGAGCGGATTCTTGGACAATCCCTTGAAACGCTCGATCTCAAGCGTCCGGTGATAGACGATGATCATGAACTCCTGCGAGCTCGCGGTCGTCAATGCGACGGTGTAGGTGTTCGTCAGGCCGCCGGTCCAGGTCACAATGCCCGTACCGTCGCCGGAAGCGCTCGGCGTCACCGTATCCAGCGTGACCTTTTCGCTCTGCGTGCCGTTGTCGAACTTCAGCACCGAGCCGGTCTCAAGCTGCGCCACCGACTGAAGCGTCGCCGTTGTCGCCGAGGCGCTCACCTGCGCCGTCAATCTGGTAATCAAACGGCTGTCCGGAGCAATTGAGACGCGTAAGAGATTTCCCCAGGCGCCAAACCACTTACAGCGGATCGTCAAAGTCGGCTGCGGTGAGCTGTCGATATCATTGACAGTCACAAAGGCGCGAACCGCTGCCGGTCCCTTGACATTGACAACAGCAAGTTGCGCGTCGCCTGCGTTGTTGAAGAAATCGACCAGGTCATAGTGCGAGGTCGTTCCCGTGACCGCTTCATTGCCAAACAGACCCTGCGCTTCGGCCATACTGCCGACGAAGACGGCTTTGTTGAGCGGGCCCTTCTGGAAGGTACCCATCAAGCCGGTAATACGTGCGCCGCGGCCGGTAATCGCAGCAACGCCCAAGCCCTCGCGGACGTTGACACCTTTCTGTAGTGTCATATTGCTATTCTCCTATTGAATGGAATCTAAGAATCGAATGAGGGATCATTCCGGCTGAAGCCGGAATCGAAAACTAATTATCGTCGTCTGCAGGAGCGCCGGAAACATCCGCGCCGGTCTCGTCAACCTTGACGGCGATTGAAATAATGTCGCGCTGTTCGAGCAGGCGGATTTCTTCGCTCAGAGCGCCGCGCCCAGAGGCCTCGACCTCGAAGCTGCTGCCCTTGACCAACTGATTGCCGGCAAGTGTAAACGGCGCATCGACCAAACTGGTGATCGTGAAAATCATTCTTCCTCCTGCAAAGTAATCGTCTGACCCTGATATTGTAGCTGCACGCCAAGTACGAGTGCGACTTCCTCGATATCGCGCGGATCGTCAAACCAAACCGGCGAATGGAATCGAATAACTTTATGGAAGTCGCCGTCGAGTAGATCGTCTTGATTGTCGCCCGGCTCGGGATGCATCTCGTAGTTTGTGATATTGGGAGCCTGCAGAGTGCCATGGTTCACCGGAAATGAAGTCCGCGCTGCCATCATCACCGAAAGCGGCTCGACCAGATTCCAGTCGTCGACCGAAGTCCGACAGAAGGTGTCGATCTGAATAAACGCGCGAAACGGCACCGGCAGTCGCTTGAGTTCCGCTGTTTGCGCCTGAAGGTCAATCGACTCTTCCTGGAAGTAGCCGGAATAGCGCAGGTCCGGGGCGGGTTCAAATCCGTAAAGCGACAGTGTCAACTTCGGCGGATCGGTTTTTACATCGTCGCTGGTGACAACGCGGTCATCCGGAATCGCAACGCGGATATCGTCCGCAATGATGCCGTCCAGCTTGCCTGCCAGGTGCGTCTTGAGACCGTCGAAAATCTGATAGATCTTGCTCACTAATCAGCCTTGAAGATCATCCGCACTTGAACGCCCTTGATTGTCGCGGCGACAAAGTCAACGCCCATCGTGATACAACGCTGCGCCTCGACAGAAATCGGCGCCTGGTCAACATGCGCCCAGCGGTAGCGTTCCGCCTGCGGATTGCATTGTACCGACCAGATCGAATTTGATCCGAACGTCAAGGCTGAGGCTCCGGCCGCGGCTCCTTTGAGTATATGAATCGTCGCATTGGCCGTCGCATCGGCGTATTGAACCGTGGCGACAATGGAGAGTATCTTGCCCGCCGCCGGTGTGTAGTAAATTGCGGTGTTCTCGCTCTCATTGACGTCGGCTCCAATTGTGCCGTTGATCCGGCAGACCCAGGTCTCGGGGAATTTGGTGAGATAGTCGGCGGGTGCGTGGATAAACGTCTCGCGCAGCAGCCCGTCAATCCAAATGTCGTATTCGCCGACCGGCAGCGCCGTCAGCTTGATAATTCCGTCGGCGTCGGCAGTCCCCGATCTCACGATCGGGGTCGTGGTACCGGTGGCATAGAGCACGTAAGGCGCATTGCGGTAGACCCGGAGAATGTCCGAACCCACCGAAAGGCGCTGTGCGATTAGATATTTTTCATTCGCCATATTTACACACTGCCGAGCACGGCCTTGCGCACTTCGACTCTCCAATTCTCATAGAGTTCATCGCGGATTTGTTCAATAGTTGGGCGTAGGTATGACCGCGCAGGTATCCGGAGGAAGTAGGTTGTTCCAGTCTTGGAATTCGTCACATATCCCATGAATCCAAACTCATGCACGCGGGCGATGTTCACGAGCGAGTCGCCTGATTTCTTTCTGCTGGCTGTTCGCAGGACGCCCACGAACGCCGAGTACGGATTGATCGCTTTGAATGTGATCGAGTTGAGCAAATCGCCCTTGTCGATGAGCATCTTCGAAGATCCCTTGCGGGCTATTGTCGCCGCCTGCAATGGCTCCCAGTCGAACACTTGGTCGCGGATGTTGCGTCTGACCTGCTCGGCTGCAAACGAAGCATTCTTCTTGGTTGCCTTCTCGGCCGCTTGCCTCACGATGTCCGGCAACTTGTTCATCGCATTTATCGCGCCGTCCCAGTCGCCGGTCGTGTATGCTTTAGCGATTGCGTTTCTCCCCGGCCTTGCGCGTCAAGGCAACCTGATAGCCGAAATATTTTCCGCGACTCTGCATGTGTGGCATGACCTTATCTACGTAGAACATTTCTGCGAATTCCGGCAGAGTGAAGCGGTCCTTAGTTGTGAGAGTGATCGCCAATGCTGTCAAATCTCTCTTCGTGACGAGCAGGACAGCAGCAACATCTTCCTTCAGCCCGAGCTTCGTCCGCATCGCCTGACTTGGCGCCATTTCGATTTGCGCCTTGAGCGTCTTGTGCGACCCGCTCGGATAACAAGCATCTTCATCCGCGACCTGTTTGGTCAAAGAATCAACGCCGGTCTCGACGAACTTCTGATAAGTGACATTCGACCCGCAGCGATCGATCATCGACTGCAGATTGATTTCAAAAGCGTCAGTTACCATTAGTCACCGTTTCGGGCAATCATCTTCTGAATTAACAGATTGTTCTGATCGACGACTTTCGTCACAAGTCGGACAGCTTCCTGGTGTAGACTGATAGCTTGATTCACGCGCTCCGAAAGGTGATCATCTTCATTGTGCAGTTGCTCAATGTCCTTTTCAGCCGCCTGAAGCTTGATTGCTTGGTCATCTTGCGACTTTTTTACCCAAACCGCCATCCCACCCAAACCGATCAGCAGTCCGATCGTCGTAAACAAAACATTCGTTAAATCCATAGCTCCCTTACACAGCAGCCATCCGTAGCCGCCGATAACGTGCCAATGTTTGCGCGATCTCGGAATCGCCGGTCCAGCCGTGACTCGTGATCGCAGTTTGTGCGTATTCAAACTCCGCCGGTCCGAGCCTCTCTCTCACGATATCGCCGCGCCCGGCTGTTGCTACTTCCTCGACCGGCGTCTTCAATGCGAATGCGACGATCCGAATAATCAGCCGCCTGATCAGCGCCGGCGGCAAGTACACCACTGGCGAAGATCCTGGCTTGGCGATGACATGCCCGAACGATCCAACGATTTTGATATTGCGATTTCCCGTCGACCAAACGCCGCCAATTCTCCGCAGCTGCGGTTTGAACAAGGCGTGCTCAACGATCAGGTCCGTTACAATCTCATAGTCGCCGGAATCGAGCGCCCTGCCGTTCTCTTCGATCGAAGTAATGCTGATTGCCGGATGCTCAAGGTTAAGCAGCTCCTTGCTGTAGCCGGAAACGTACATCGTGTGGTTATCGACCTTTCGGAAGAGGCGGCCGGTGACAGACTCAACCGTCTGCTCGGCCAGGTCGATCAAACCGTTGACGCGCGTTATGGCGTACGGGGGATCCGTAATCCCCTCGCACGCCAGTTCGCTGAATTCAATGATCTGACCCAACGCTTAACCCTGCAGAATCGGCATCGGCTGATCCGGGATGTCGAACGGAGAAATTGCGTTGTTGTACTCCTGAGTCAGAGCCGTGGCGCCGGTACACTTGAGGCGCGTCTCACCGACGCACATCCAAATGACATCGTCACCAAAGCCCAGCGCCGTTTTGATCTGGGCGATTGTCGGACGAACGACCGTCGCGTGCGCGGCCACCGTTCCCGGCACCCAAGCGGACCGAACGGCGCCGTCGCCCTTCGATCTCCAATAAATCAGACAGTAGATGACCGACTGTCCGGATGCCAGCGGAGCGGCCGATCCCGAATTCGACAGATCGATGTCAGCCAGCGGATTGACGTTTACGACAACGCCGTCAACTGCCAGTGCTCCCGCACTGAGGTTGACGTTGAAATCATGCGCCGGAGTTCCGGTGTTGATGGTGCTTGCGTTCGTCGGCGCACCGATGATGCAGCCGCGCAGGACTTTGGTCTTGTCCTGAAAGTCGGCGGCACCAACGCCGCCTGGCATGTACCGGTTCGAAAAACCGTTATAGTGATTCTGATTTCCCATCGGGAACCTCGAATTATCTGGTTAAAGATTAGTTACTGCGAAATGTTCATTTGAGCCCGGCAGGCATTAGTTGCCGGGTGCACCCGCATCCTGTCCGGTGCCGGCTGCCGGCTTGTTATCGCCCGCGCCTGGCTCGGTGTTGGCTCCCGGAGCTGGCGGGGCTGCTGTCGATTTAGTCGTGACTGCATCCAGAGCGGTCCGTATTCGCTTGAGTCGACCTTCGCCGATCCCGTTGACGGCCAGCAACTGTTCGTCGCTCATCGCCGCGAGAGATTTGATCGAGTCGATTCCCGCTTGCTTGATGAAGCCCACTGTCACTTCGTCGATGTCGAGATTATCGAGTTCGTGATCGCCTTGCCCCACGCGCGACGGCATCTCCACATTGACAAGGCTCTCGAGATAGTCGGGCCTGAAGATTCCGAGAGGAATGTCCGGACGAACCGGGAGATCGAGGTCAGTGGCGAAGAACGCGTCGCTCACGAACAGCTTGCAGAGCGGGCTGTTCGCGGGCAACGTGATTGTGAAAGGCGATTCAAGCTTAGCTCCAAAGCAGGGAGACTCGAAGCTCTGCGGCCTAAGCGTGAATCGTTTACATGCTACTTGTGACATTTACTGTCTCCTGCTTGGGAAGAAATCGGGGTTATGTCAACGAAACTTCGGGCAGGCGAATACGAGTGATCTTCGACACCGCCTTGGGGATGACGAGGATGACATCGTAGTCAAAGAAATTCCGGAACCAGATGCGCTCGTAGTTCGATTCGAACTCCGAGTAGTTGCGCCAGTCGTCCGAAATACAGAGACCGAAGTTAAGCGGGTTGCAATGGATGATCGTGGTTTCGTCAGCGACGTAAACGCGATAGTTGGTCGCGGTTGTGTTGGCAGCACCGAGCCCGTAGAAGTCGGTGGTGTCAAATTCCAGATGGCTGGACACATCCGAGACGCGGCCAGTGCGCGTCTGACCAGTCGGGATATATACGACCTTGACGCGGCGGCCGGCATGCGCCGAATTGTAACCACCGAAAGCGGTGTCGCAACGCACGCGGGTAAAGCCCGACTGCGCGGAAGCCGCATCAGCAAGAGCGCTCGGACCGCCCTTGGTCGAAATCTGCGGAATACGCAGGAAAGGAATCGAGAAGGGAGCTGTGATGCCGCGCTGTGTGAGCGCCTCAGCGGTCAAACCGGCGTACGAGGAACTCGTGTTCACATAGCCGATTTCTTCCTGCCACTTGTCGATGATGGCCGGGTTGCAGATCCAGCGAGTGGCATCGTCGCCGGAGAAGTCTTCGTCCATCAGCTCGCGCAGCTTGGCGAAGAACTTCTTGTTGAGCGGAAGGCTTAATGCGTCATAGAGCTGAGTCCCGGTGTTGGTTAACTTGAGAATGCCGTCGTTGACCGAACGCGAGTACTCGATGTCATTTGCGGGCGAAGCTGCGAGCGCCTCATCGCCGTTCATGAGGTTGTCGGCCATGTCATTAGAGACAACCGTAGCCCAGCGGGTCTTGATCATCTCGGTGACGTCGGTGATGCCATTGGCCTTGAACTGCCGGATCATCTGGCGAGTGATGGCCAGATCGGAACGTACACCGGCTGTCTTGAACGGGCGCTCGGTGAATTCCGGAGAAGTGGTCTTCTCGTAGCCCTTGTTTTCCTTTGCCGGGAAGACGGCGCGCTGCGTCCAGTCCATGACCGGCGCGTCGCCAGCCGGGCCGGCGACCGGAATAACCTGAATCGCCGCAAGCACAGAGGACTTTTGCTTGATCATGTCGATCATTTCCAGGCGCTGTTCAGGCGACAGGCTGCCTGTCAGCAGCTCGCTGGTGACAACGCTCTTCGTGATTGCCCCTTCCGGATTAAACTCGACACCTACGTCGTTGGCAATCTTCGAGAGAGCATCAATCGGATTTACCTTGCTCATTATGAACCTCGTATTGTGAGACTAAATGTTTTCGGATTGTTGCCTTGCCCCGCTTTGATCCACCCGCCTGCGATTAGGCGGGATTCGAGAGTTTCTCTTCCGCCAGAAGCGAAAGACTCTTGAAGATGGCGTCCGTCGAAGACGTCTTTTTCGGCGGATCATCGGCCTTCTCGATGACAATGTTCGAGCCAAGTGATTTCTTGAGAACAGCCGAAATGTTCTCAACCTTGGTATTGAGGTTGACCACCGCCTTGGCCATCGTCGCGGTGATCTCACCCTCCTCACCCTTGACGAGCTTGTCCAGCTTGCCGGTGAGATCGGTGACCGACTGCTGCAGCGCGTTGAGATCGCCCGTAGCCTTCTTGACTTCGTCGAGCTTGTTGGTGATGGCCTTGTTGACGGCATCCGGTAGCGCCGCGGAGATACCATCCGCGATCATCTTGTTCAGTTGTTCCGGCGTCAATTGCATTTCGATTTCTCCTTCTTGAGGCGGCTTCGCGCCGCCGTCGTTATCCAGATTGAATTCAATTTTCTCGGGTTCTCTCTCCACACCCTTGCGCAGCTCAATGACTGACTTGGACATCTTCTCCAGGACGCCCATAATCTGAGCCATCTTGTTCCAGAACTGGTCGAGTGATTCCTTGATCGCGGCAAGCTTTTCGGCGTCGGATTTTCCGTCTTCGTACATGGCGGAGACTATTGCGGAGTAGATGGTGTCCATCATCTTGGGTAGATTGTCCCAGAACTCCTGCAGGCGCATCGCTTGGTCGAAGTCGATTGACTTGACTATCGCTTCGATGTTGTCAGCCGGAACGTAGCCCGCTTTGCGCAACAGGGAATCCAGCCCGCGCTCGACAAAGCTCTTTTCAACCGGACTGCGCTTCGCGTAGCCACCGATCGACACTCCGGTAATCTCGCCTTTGACGATCTTGTCCCAGGTGGCGTCGGTGCACTGAATGCAGATCCACCAGGCGCCCGGATAGACTTTCTCAAAGCCGTGAGCCTTGCCCAGAGCGCCGTCCTTGTCGATAGCCGACTGGACCGCATTGCCGACGTTGTCGAATATCTTGTGATCGATTCCGGTTCCGGTGCCTTTTTGGGTACCGACGGACAGGTTTGTCATGAAGGAATTGCACGCACGCTCGACCTGTTCTTCGTGAACGGCCTCACCGTCGCGGTGTGGCAGCTCCGGCACCAGCGCATAGAGCAGGACTTGCTTCTTGACAGTGTCAACTTTGGTGAACTCAAAGAAGCGTTCGACCTTTTCGTAGCCTTGAGGCGCGGTCGCAGCTGACTTCATGACTTGGATCGTTGCTTCCGGCACCATTGGCGTGCCGCAAAGCGAGACCTCGACAACCGAAATCTCTGACAGATATGCCTTGATATCTCCGGGCATCTTGACTCCTGTATGACTGTGAATGGAAAGTTCCGAATTAGATCTGGGCGAATCGAGGATCGTAAGTTGCGAGCTCTTCGCTCTGCTCAATCTTGGTTATCTCACCGCGTTTGATTGCAGCCAGCGCCCTTGTGAGTGCCCGCAACCCGGCAGGAATGAATCGCGCGTGGTACGCGCGGCCGGCGCTCTCACCTGGCTTCAGTAGGACGGCCTCTTGTTCACAAATCGGGCCGGTGTCAATTCCCTCGTCGCACCAAAACCAAGTGACTCCGGAAACACGTTCGCCGGATGCAATCGAGTGTCGAATTGCGTCAGGACCGCGGCGATACGGAAGGATTGACGGGTGAAAGATCAGCGTGCCGAGTATTGGCGCGGACCATTCAGAGCGCTTGAGAATCCTGTTCAGCCGCGGCGCAAGGGCGAAACATGCCAAGTGCGGATTTGCGCATAAATGGAATCCGGCATCCCGGCAAAGCGCCAAACACTCGAGTCCGAATTTCTCACCGCCACCATAGATAAAGACATTGCTATGGACGACCTCGGCGAGCGCGCTCATTGCTTCACCTCGCCATAGTAGCGGAATCCCTGCACAGCGCGGAAGTGACCGCCGTATCCGGAAGAGGGGGCATCAACGCGTCCTAAGCGGGCCGCCGACTTTTGTATCGAGGCGGCGCTCTTTGCCTTCGATGATCCAAAGAGCTTCGCGGAAACTTGCCGCCACCGTTTGTCGTGGCGCAGAGCCGAGCACAAGCCAGGATGGGAAGTATGGAAGATCGTTCGTAGCTTGCGCCCTGGAATCCTGCCCTTGCCCTCGAGCTGCAGCTGGCAGATGAAATTCAGGAACCGCATACCGACGCCGGCGCCTTGCCATTCCGGCATGACGACCAATCGGCAGGCCCTTGCTTCTATTCCGTCGCCGCAATTCTTGGTTGAGACCGCCAGGTGTACGACCGGCTCACCGTCTACCGAGCCAACGTAGCACTTGGCGCCGATCATCTTCGGAATTTTCAGATAGTGATGCGGCTCAAACAAGTCCCAGTAACGCCAGTCCGTCTGCCAAACCGAGAGCTCAAACTTTGGCCGTCGCCAAAGGCCCCTCCCAGAGTACTTTCCGGTCCCGGTGTCGAACACCCAGTCGGGTTCCAGCCAGTCGATGATATCGTAATGGCATGAGAGCAGCACGCACTTGCCGACGCCGCGCTTCCACGACTTGGCAAAGGCCAGCGCTCCGAAGCGGGCGATCTGACGATCAACGACCGACGTGAATTCATCGATAACGATCGAATCCGGCCGTTCGGCAATTACCCGAGCGAGATCCGCTCGAAACTTTTCTCCGTTCGACAGAACGCGATACGGCCGCAACCAAGTCGGTACCGATCCGAGGCCGACCGATGCAAGCGCCGCAGTGACATCGTTGAAGTCGCCGCTGGCCGCGATTGCGTCGATGATCGGCTTGTTGCCCGGCCAGTCGGTAGACTGGTAAAACGCTTGCTTGCCGAGAACCTTTTCACCCAGCGAGCTCTTGCCGCTTCCACTGGGACCGACAATCAGTCCGAGTTTCCAATCTGCGTCATCTATCGGCAGATCAACTACGAGATCGAAGTTTGCTCCGGACTCGGCGTTGAAGAGTGACTTTACTCGGGCGGCCCGGTAGCTCCGGAAATTGGCGCAAGACTTGTGGACCTCAATCTTCATGTGGTCACCACCTTGCACTGGTAACCTTGCTTGGTCAGCTTCGCATAGACCGCGGACTGCTCTTTCTCATTTGCGCAGGTGACAATGACGCCGAACTGTTCCCGATAGTTGTTCTCGTCGGGGATTGGCGCCGCAAGGTCTGACAGATCGGCGGAGCCGATTTGCTTGGCGAGAGCCTTCAGGTCCTCGTCGCCAAAGCCGAGGTCTAATGCCGTGATGTCGAGCGATTGAGTGATGCTCTCTATCTGCTGTAGCAGCTGGGCTTCATCCCAGCTCGACAGCTCGCCGGTTCGATTGTCGGCGATAGCGAACGCCTTCGCCAAGGTGCCCTTCAGTTCCGTGCGGACAACGTCAACCGTCTTCCAGCCGAGTTCGCGGGCAGCGGCAACGGTACCGTTGCCGGCGATTACGAAATTCTTTGCATCGACGACGACCGGTTTCTGTTGCCCGTATCTCGTCAGCGAATCCTTGATTGCAGCGAGATTCTTCTCGTTATGCAATCTCGGGTTGGCCGGGTGCAGCTTTAGCCGCTCCAGCCGGACACGCTCCAGCTTCATGGTTCACCTTCCGATAAGATTAGATATACCACACCCCAAAAGGGATATGGCACAGTGGAAAGTGACACGGTGAGCTGCTAACTTTGCGTGTCATGGGGGCACTGTGCCCTCCAGAAAAGTGCTTAGAATCGTTCGGCGCTTACTACGCCGCTCGCCTGAAATGTCTTGAGATATCGCCCCGCATCTTGCGCATGAATGAGACAACTGTACACCGGCAACTGAAATGGAACGGCGGCAGTATCATGCCCTTATCCATTATCTGGCCAATGTCCAGTCCTGAGATATCATCGAATGACAGCCACGGCGAAACCGCCTTGACGTCTTCCGGATTCTCGCTTGCGATCATGCGCTCGACCTGGCCGTAAGCCTTGCCGACCGGAATGATCTTGCCGTTCATCTCGCCGCAGATCGGGCAAGTGCGCTCGTCATCCATCGCAATGATTTCGAGCTCGGCGATGTCGACTTCTTTGTAGCCGCGAATCAATCCGAAATTGCGACTGCGATTCATGGCGCTGCCGGCGAGGCCCGACCAGTAGTTCTGCGGTTTGGCCGGTACGCCTGGATAGTCTTCGAAGAAATTGCTGAGCAGCTTGCCGACTTCATCGCGGCCGAGTCCCTGCTCGAGTCCGCTGGCCACCGTTTGGGAAATGGCGCCGGATATATTCTTGTCGAAGTAGTTGCCGATCCAATAGGTGTGATGGTTGGTCAACCAATTGACCGACACCTCATCGCGGAGACTGAAACTCACATCGAGCAACTGCTGACTGAGCCCAATCGCCTTGCCGTTCAGATAAGACTTGCCGAACAAGGTCAGGAGGCCTTCGCGCATATCCTTGGCCATCTTCGGGCCTGCCTCCGACCGCAGGACTTCGATTATCACCTGGAGGTCATCCTGCGTCACCCGAGTACTGACCTCGTGGATGTACGCCATTGCGGTCTTCAACCCGCGACGCGTTGCTGCTATCCAGCCGGTATATACCAGCTCGAGCATGTCAGCCTCGTACGGAATTGTCTCGCGCTTGTTGATCGCGTCAACGGAGCGATCAATAATTTGGATTGCGAGATTGCGCTCGTCAGCGGTGAGGCAGTCAAGGCACATAACTATTGCACCGCGTGCTTCTTTTCGATCGCTTTTCTTAGACCGCTTAGTCCATCGATAAGCGAACGACCGAACGGGTCGCCACCCGATCCACCGGAACCGAATGGGTCAAACGCCGGAGCGAATTGCTGCTTGTACTCGCCGTAGAGCATGTTGCGAATCTTCTCATCCAGCTTCGGCGGCTCCTTGCCCATCAGTGAGCAGAGGAAGTCAACAGCGTGGCCAACCGGTATCAGATCCGGAGTCTTGCTCATTGCGTCGAGGATTTCGACATTGTCGACGATGGGTAACGGCAGAGATTCGAAACGCCAGTTCCGGATTCCCATGCTCAGGCAGATCTGGTTAAACATCTCGTCATCGGCGTGGCGCAGTGGCGCAAACGCCTGCTGCTCGGAAATGACCTTGGCCTCTTTGACAGCTGCGTGACTGTAATCTGTCGACGCGCCAACCAGCGCCGGAGCGATACGAAATTTCTTAAGGACAGCGTCGGCGTTGTTCTTGATGTAATTCTGGAAAAGCGCGTCCTGCTGCATGTATTGTGCAAGCGGCACGAACTCGATCTTGACTGGGCTGGCCTTTTCCCCACCGGAGGCATCTTCGTACTTAAAGGGCTCGGCCTGTAGAATCATCGACTTGTGGAAGTTCTGAACTCCGGCGATGTTCGTTTCGATGAACCCCCGGATACTCTCGGAAGCATCTTCGCCGGCTTCTCCGGTAGGTAGGAAGCCGCCGGAAACGAGAATCGCAAACTGCGGTATGCCCTTGTTATCGAAGTAGAGATAGTTGACGTCCTTGGCGAGCTTGGCGCCAACGATGTTGATTATCTCACTGACCCAGGGCGCTTCACCGTAAGGCGAATTGTTCGAAGGGTAGCAATCGAAGATAAGCTCGGTCGCTTCGAGATTGAGCGGCCAGCGGCTGTCGCCCTTGCCGAACTCTCCCGTCAGCTTGTTGAGGCTGCGCGGATCCCCGAATGACTTAAACCAAACTTTCTTGTTTCCGATTTGCTGGCAGAACTTCCGGAAGCGAGTGACGCTGGTCTTCTCTTCCCAGCTGCCGTCATCCATCCGGACCGCATAGTTAACCTCGATGTCCGTTGTGTCCGGCTTGCTCATGCGGACGGTCTTGGCCGGCACGCGATAGAGCTCTACAGGATCGCCGATAAAATTGCGGACAATCTCGGTGCAGCGATAGCCGGTATAGCTTTTGTCCATCCGCAGCTCCGCGCGAAACTTGCGCAAAGACTGATGCGGATTGGGCTGCCGGAAGAGAAGCTCGACGCGCTTGAGATCGGCCAGGTCGGCGGCGCCTGGGTTTTGATCGGGGTTCGCCCTGGGCGCCTGAAACTTGATCGCGTAACCGGTGTAGTCGACGTTGACCGTCAGGGCTTCAACGCATTGCGAGATCGTATCGGAGTTGAATGAGAATGTGCAGAGCGTAGCCGGATCAAACATCGGCCGCAAGAGTTCATTCTTGCCATAGCTCTGTTCGAAGCCGTCGATGATGTTGGACTGCGGCCCCGTCATCGCCTTTTCGACGATGGACGACATCATGCGCGGCTGTATGAACTTCAGCCCGGCTTGTTTGTCCTTGGTGACAATCCTCGACGTCGCTACAACTTCGCCCATGATTTCCTATTTCTTAGATTAGAGTGATGCCGGCAGGCTGCTTTCGGATCTTTCTCTTCGCCGTCGGCTGCGTTGCCACATCCACGGGCACCGTTGGTTCTGTCCTCACCTTTGCCTGAGACACATGTCCGACTCGCTCCAGGTATCTCAAGAACCACTGAACACCCCGCTCGGTGATCCAAGCTGCCGAGAGCTGGTCGTCGTGATCACAGGCCGTCGGATCGTGAAGCTCTTCGATCAGATTGTCAGTGATTTCCTTATCTTCGGGAGTCTTGTACGGGAAATGGATTTGGCGGTTCTCACAGAGCACCGAGAGCGATGGATAGCCTGCGAATGGATCGTACTTATTGCCGCCGGTGTAGTGCTTTTTGATCGGGACGCCGGTCTCTTCTCTGATATGCCAGCTGTAGATTTCACCGAAGGCATTTTCTTCGAAGAACATCCGGTTCGGGCGATGAAGTCGGCACTGGTTGACGATCGTGCTCTTGACTGTCTTCGGCGACATTCCGCGATCGCGGAAGAGATCCAGCAGATACCGATGTTCGTTTTCCGCGATGCCCCAGGTCATATTGACAAAGAAATCGGTGTCGTTTTTCTCGGCCCGCTTCTTGTCAGTAACTAAGGCCGGGTCGCACCCGGAAATGATGCCAAGGAATTTCTTCCGGTCGTACTCGCGGTAGCTAATTGTATCATCGCAGCACGCCTTGAGGTCGTCTCGCGAGATAAGTGCGCTAACATCGTCGCTCGCCTCCTGCTGATATTTCAGGTTGAAAGCGACAGTGCCAATTTCGCGGCGCAGAGCGAGCAGTCGTTTGACCGGATATCGCTCTTCGGTGAGTGCCTTGCCCGGAAACTTTAGGTCAATTTCGACGCGCCACTTACTGCGGTCGCCGAATTCATTGACCTCATGCCGCGGCAGCTCGACGATGCGGTAATGCTCTGGCCCCGGATCCTCGACCAGCGCCTTGCTGATAATCATGTGGTAGTCGGCAAGGCCCGCAAGGTACGCGTAGATGTCCTTGGGGTGCTGCTTATTGGCGAGCACCAACAAACGGCCGCCCGGTACCAAACGCGTACGAATCGCGTTCTGGAACATGTGGACGTGGAACTTCCGCGTCTTCTCGCTTCTGACGTTGAGATCGTTCTGGATGTCATCCAGAAGGATCAAGTCATAGTGCTTCCCGTAGAAGCGCTTCGAGTCCATGCCGTAGGCCTCGAAGGTGCGCTCTTTCGCATTGAGGTCGCGGCGAACTTGGAAGCGACGATCCGACCAATACTTCGCAGTCCTAAACGGTCCGAAGTCCTCGATGATTCTATCGTTCTCGAGGTCTTGGCGGAGCACCGAGCCGGAGGCCTCCGAAAGGTCGCCGGTCGATGAAATATAGCAAATGCGGATGTTGCGATTGAATGTTATCGACCGCAGCGGAACAAGCCGCGCGATAACTTCGGTCTTGCCGGAATCCGGCGGGCCGACGATGCCACCCTTGGTGATCTCGCGCAGTTCTTCGAACCACGCCTTTTGACACGCCCAGAGATTTAAGTCAAGATAGTACGCCGCATAGAATTTGATCGACTTCGCGGCAAGCTTGCGCCTCGCTGTCGGGGTGCTTGCACCCAAATCTCTAAGTGCGGCATTGATCTCACTTGGGCTTATCACCGCGACGCTGCTTGATTATGTCATCGGCGATCGTGTCGCCGAGTTCCTCGAGGTTGACCTGCGCAACCTGTTCGAGCTTGTCGAGTATGGCCGCAACGCGATCCGTCTTCTGTTCCGTGGGCTCCGGTGTGTCGAGCGGAATCTCCGGAGTCACCATGTCGAGCAACTCCATTTTTGTTTTTACCAGCTCGCGGTAATCTTTGAGGTCGCCCTTAATGCCCCTTACTTTGCCAGTACCCTGGCAGGCCTCGCAATTCCCGCCGGCAACTTTGCCGGTAGCGCTGCAGTTCGGACATGGCCGCGGATACTTCGCTTCGAGGACGATGTTGTTCACGACGCCGGCGATGAAGGTATTGGTCTCCATCAGCTGGTTGGCCATCGAATACGATGCCCGGTTATCAGCAATCCTTTGTGCCTTTTGCCGGCGCTCTTCTATGCGCTCATCCCAACGGTCCCGCTTCTTGATCCGCGAGATCGTAACCTCTGAAATCCCGAAGGTCCGACTAAGTTGAGCAAAAGGCGTGTCCTGCTCGTAGAGCTTGAACATCGCAACGGCGATGTCTTTCGTTACTTTGCGTTGGACTGGCATTAGGAGTTGAGACTTTCGGGTTCAATGCAGCGCGGCGTTATTGGCGCCGCGCCGCTACTTCAGGGAGGTACTGGCTTACATATAAAGGAAGGACTGTACTTTGTGACTGGGGATGTTGTTGGCGTTGAGTTGATTAACTCAAGTTGGGTGTTTTTGCACCCGTTGGTGGACAAGGAGTTACTGGTGTATTGCGAGCGGAATTTCAAAAAACTATTTTTTCGGCGAGTACGACTAAACTTGGCTTAAGTTATTCGCCGATATGTTTTTGCGGAAAGTGAAAGTTTTTTTGTCTACCCTAATATACTTCCCGGAAATCGCATTTGTCGCACTGAATTATTTGACTAACGAGGTCACCGTCGCCACCTTCTTCGGTGTCAAAACACTCCTGTGTGTAATGGATGAGTCCGCCGCATTTGCATCGTTTGGGGAATTTCTCATTCCTAAGTGTGCCAAACTGGTTCCAATCGAGGCAGCCAGAGCAATTCTCTACCGCCCGAAAGTGTTCCGGCCAGGCAATATTGAAACCTTCGTTGTCGCTGAAGAAAAACTGGCTTGGGATCATCCGAGAAGCTCCCTTGGGACGCCGAGGCTGACAGTGCCCGCCTCCAGGTACTGTTTGAAATTCCGGTCGTCCATGATGTACCTCATGAATATTCCGTACTCGGAAGTTAGGGTGACTCCCAGATAGAGCTGGCCGAAGAACGCTGGATCGCGCCTCGCGCGTTCCATTAGCCTTCTCACCGTCCGCTTTGTTGCCTTCCGTCTCCGCCCCGGGCAGACGCCGCGCTTCCAAGCCTTCATTTCCCCTCCGCCAAATCAGCCGCGTCAATCGGGTCGCTGAATACTCTAAAGCTGAAGTCGTAGCGATCAGGGTGCGTCACTTCTTCCGGATGTCTCATTCTCCAGACCCAAGTACTTCTCGACCCGTTGGGCAGGTTCCACTTCTCGCCTTTGTAGATCAGTGTTATGACGTCAGTGGCGACGACTTTCCTAAATCGGTAAACGCCCGGACCCTCCTCGTATGAATATAGGCTGTCGAGCCGATAGAGCATTTCGCCATTGCCCTTTACGCCATCGGCTTCGGCAACTCCAGAGCTTAACGGCGGCAACTGATTGCCAAACCGTTCAGTCATCCCTCTGACCAGCGAGGCATTGGTTTCGATTTCCTCAAGGTTGCGATTGATCTCGCCGGCAGCGTATAGGACATAAATCAAAGCTGACACGGAGAAGATCAAGCTGAACACGTGAAACCATGTGCCAATAAGCGAATAATCATGTATGGATTTCTTCGCTGTCATTCTTCCTCCACCTCTAACTTAACTGATCCGCTATCAGCTGCGATAGCCTTATTTCGGACGATCCTTCTATCAGGCCGAGCGAGCGCATGCGCGAAAGATACTCGCCGAAAGTCCCACCGCTCGCTACCACACCCACCAAATCGGCAAGCTCTGCCCTGCTGATTCCTTTGGGGTGGTCCAGGATAATATCGAGCATCTCAGCTTGCCGCGCGTTCAAATGGTTGGCCTTATACCAGTCGATCAACTCCCTTCCGATCGGCAGCGGCTCGACATCGCGGACGGTGGCCTCGCCTGTGGCGGTTATTCGGATGCTATCCCGTTGCCCCTCAATCAGTCTGGCTACTCGTAGGCGCGAGAGATACTCCCCAAACGTACCGCCGGTACTCTTGAGCCCGACCAGCGTCCCGATTATCCGAGCACTGGTCGACTCAAAACCCATCTGTTGACGCTGCGAGAGAGCTACCAGAATGCGCTTCTGGGAAGCGTTGATTTTGAAGTCGCCGTCAACTTGTTCAGCTTTCTTTACATCTTTCGGAACATGTAAAGTTTCGGGGCGATTTCTGAACGAGTTTGGCTGTTCCTTGGCGACTTTTACAGATTCCGTTATTGTGTTATCTTCCTCACGGACTGTAAGGTGCCGGGTGCCTGGTGTGAAGGTTCGGTGAACTCGCATTTCCGTTGAATGACCTTTCGGGTCGACCTCTTCAACTCTCTTTTTGTTCTCGATTATAACTCCGGCCATCGCGTGGACGTCCTCAATGAAGCTTTCGGCGGGAGAGAGGCGTTTAACCAACCTTCCGACAAGCCTTTCCGCGTCAATTAGGCTCTTGCGAAGACCCATGATTTCGGTTCCATGATCGCACGGCTTCACCTGGCTCTTTTCCGCCAGCGTCAACTTGCGCTTAAGGTCGGTTATCTCCCTGCGGAGATCCTCCGTCGTGCGCGCCTGCTCTTCGGCTTCCTGCGGGAGATCTGCGAGTTTAGCGAGGATGTCCTTAACCTTTGCGTTCGGCGCCGGCGGCGTCTCGAGGAAACGAGCCCCGACCTTGGGGTGGTGCGTCTCAACCGGACCGACCTTGAGCAATAGGACACCGGGGGCTTCCTGTTTGTCGGTTCGCCAAGCCGGACCGTAAGCGTAGAAGTCCCCGGGTCGGAGGATTCGCAAGGCTGTTCTGTCGGCCTTGCCGATGAGTCCAAGTTCGTCGGCGGCTCTTGCCTGGTCGATGTCGAGAGACGTTCGGCCAATAAGCTTGTTACCCAGTTCCGCACAGACGTCCTTGTGGAACTTCGATAGTCTTTGTGTGGCTGCTACGAGACAAAATCCACGTTTCCTTCCCCTCGTGGCCAGATCAATTACGGATGGTGCGGATTCAGCTTGGCCTTTTTCCGGACAGAAGTGATGAGCTTCGTCGATCACTACAAGTATCGGACGCCACAAATCTTTCTTGACCATCATGAGAGACTCGAGGAAAAGCCGCACAAATCGGATTCTGTCATGGGCTTTCAGCTCGTAGAGATCGCAGATCGCGGAGACCTGCAGCTCCATCAGCTTTTGCGCGAGTAGCCCGGCCGTCTTGGGCGAAGCCTGCACGTCGCCGTTCTTGCTGGCGATGATGTAATCAAATTTAGAGCGGAGCGTCGAGAACTCGCCTTCGAGGTCGATGACAATCTGCTGCACCTGTCCGTGCGATTGTTCGAGCAGCCGGCGAATCGCCCAAGACTTTCCGGCGCCGGATTGCGCCTGAATCAACGCCCGTGATTCGATCAAAGTCGGAAGGTCGAGATCGAGATCGCGGCCTTCGTTGGTCTTGCCGATGTTAAGTTTCATCGCCGGTTCCTCCGAAAGAACTTCCAAATGATCGGATCGAGGTTATACGTCCACGATGGGTAAAAGCGGCCGAGCGTCAGCAACCCGACAGTAGCTTCGGCGAAGTTGATGACTGCATAAGTCAAGTCATCCAGGAACTCAGCACCCCAGAAGCGATACTCAATCGAGAAAGCCGCTATCTCATTGATCCGCTTTTTGAATTGTTCCGCCAACTCTTCGTTGTTCTTTCCTGCTGTCATTTCTTCCCGCCTTCCCTTTCCGCCAAATTCAGAAGCGAATCTACTTCGGCATCGGTCGGATTTGTATCGAGTTTCAGCCTTCCACCATCGGTACCACCAGGTAGGGGATAATAAATACCGCCTCTGCCTTCGTGAGCGTCGATACAATAACTTAGGCCGGAGCGAAATGATTTTCGTCTCTCATCCCGAACCCATAGCCACGCAAGCAGTGGTTGGCTTAGAATCAGGGTACAGAGGATGACCGCTCGAGTGACCTTACTCATCCCTTCCCCTTTCCCACGCAGGCGGAGCAAAGATCGGGTTCGACCCAGTGGCAGAAGCCTTCATCCGTAGAGCATGCGGAAAATTCTGTGCATGCACAAACGCGGCACTTCTTATTGGCATCAGTCTGTGCAGCCTTCCGTTCCCGCGTCATGTTGAAAAAGTCCCGCGCGGCAAAGACGCGTCCGATGCCCATGATCTCACGCGCCCTGTTGGCTTCTGCCACGGTCCAGCGCTGTCGCGGCTTCCGCTGAATCTTGTTCATCTCGAAGATGTCGCAGATTGTCAGCTCCAACTCTTCAACCCGCTTGTTCATGGCAACAATTTCGTCGAGTTCATTTACTGCCGCGAGCAATCCCTGATAAGCAAGCCTCGTATGCTCGACCTGCTCTTTACTGTCTAATGAGAGGTCCTCGAATTGCGTCCGGCATCCCTTCGCCGCCTCCTCGATGCGGCGAATAATGTCGATCTTCGCTCGGTTCACTTCTTCCCTGCCTTCTTCTCCGGTGCGGCGCCGACCTTCGGCTTCGCGTCGGGGATCGCTTTCACCGCGTCCGCTTCGAGGTCGGACCAGTTGAGGCCGAGCAGGTGAATTGCAATCTGTTGCGTTGCCTGCCAGTCATCAACGTAGATGCTCTCCGATACGACTCTCCAGATTTCCTTAAGCGCCGCACCTTCGCTCATATTCTTCCACTTCGCGAGTCCGTCAAATTTACCGTGATCGTTGCAGATAAGCGCGGATGCAAAGAGCCTCATGACGTCCATCGGGGTGAGCAAAACAAGATGCGCCGGTGGGTTAGAGCGCGAATCGAAGGAATTCATTATCTTCTCGCGAATCCACTGCTCGCGCCGTGCCGCAATTTCTTCGGCTTTCTGTTTCTCAACTTGTTCCGGCGTCATCTTCTTGACATCAGCCTTGGTCGGTTTCTTCGGCTCATCCGCCTTCTTGATCTTGATGTAGCTGATCGATCCAAGCCCTCTCTCGTTGATCGTCATGGCGGGGACTGCGCCCTTGTCACTCTTCCTGACGACCTCGTAACCTAAGTCACTACTCCACGGTTTGGGCTTAATGAGGGTGTTGCCGCGCGACAAACCTCCGACGATCCGATTATCGCCCCTGCCCCAGCCGGAGTTCTTATCCAAAAGCACAAGGTTCGGATGTTTGGCTTGCGCCTCTGCAAGCTTCTGCTTGCCGAATTTTTCCAGCTTCTTGTTCCAGCAGGCGATGTCCAAACACTTGTCCTCCGGCGATGCTTTCTTGCCATCGACTTCGCCGTCGAAAAGCAGCGACTGGCAGGACGACCGTTTCGGGCAGGCGCTACAAGCACCGGCAGCCGGGAACAAAATCGCGTCATCGAGCTTCCACGGCGCGGACTTGAGCGTTCGATCGAACGCCGATAGCTCGCGCTTAACATCGTTGACGGTCGGGACGTTGCTGCTCTTCAAGTAAGATTGCAGTAGCTTGCCCTGTACGCTCGGCTCATAACTGGCGATCATTTCGAACGCGGCCACTGATAGAGCTTTGCCTTCTCGCAAGTTGGCGATGTACTTCATCCATTCCGGCGTGAGCTTATTGAGCTGCTCGCGCCGCGCTACCGCCTGCGGTGTCATCCCCAGATCGGCGGCAATATCTTTCGTCTCGCGGCCGTCGTCGCGCAGATTCTTGATCGCGGCCGCTTCTTCGAATGCGGTGAGCTGCAAGCGGTGAAGATTGGCAGTGAGCTGGATCGTCTGCATTTTGTCACCAGGCATGTCTTCGGCGATCTCTATCACGCGCGCGGTCTTGGTTTTGTTCTTCTGCAGAGCGGCGAACCTCCGATGGCCGTCAACCAGCAAATACTTCTCGTTGCCTTTGATGTCGCCGCCGTCCGGAATGTGCTGCACGATTAACGGAATTTGCAGTCCGATTGCGGCGATGGATTTCGCCAACGTGTCGATATCACGCAGGCGGTCGTTCCCTTGACTCGCCCGAATGTGACTCAATTCAATTTCTTTTACTTCTTCTCTTGCGGTGGTCATTACTTCCTCACTTGGTTCGTTGAAAACTCTCCGGCTCCCAGAAGACCAGCCAGCGGTCGACTGTCGCAGTCGGTTCCTCAATCCGAGAAATCTTCGCGACAGCTACGCAGTGCGGGCCATCAAAGAACCTGATCTTATCTCCGACTTTTCCGTCGGGAACGTACTTCTTGGAAATGTTAGTGATCTCGCCGCGAACGCAGGCGTCCACCAATTCATCAACCCGCCGGGCGGGTATCCTGTGATTCATTCGTCTCCCTTCTTTGGATCAAGACTCTTTAACTTCGCCGTGTCGACTGGCGCCAAAGTTGAATCCGGCGACCAGCCGTCTATCTGGTTAAAGTCGATCACGCTCGTGTTCATCATCATCATCTGATCGGTGATCGCTTCCCTCGCGCTTTCGGAGACGATCCAGTAAATGCCGCGGATTGAATCCCGGCTGGTGATCGCGTAGACCTTGCGAATGCCTCTTCCCCGCGCGACTTCAATGCCGCCGAATTGCTGCGACGTCCAATTGGTGTCCTCGGTATAGGTCTCAACAACCTGGGGAAACTCGCCATCGAAGAGGAAGAACGACCGCGGACACTCGCAGGGTTTCGGTTCCGGTCCGCCCGCAAAGATGTAGTTGATCAGCCACACGGCATCGCCCATCGTGATGCGGCCGTCACCGTCGCAGTCGCCACCGGTTGAGGCTTTAGCAATTTCGATGGCGCTATTCAATGTCCAGAGCGCCGCGGCAATAAGAAGAACTCTGAAAATGATCAGAATGATAGCGGCACGTTTCGTAGTCATCGCGTCTTCTCCTTCTCTTTGTGCTCTAAGTCGCAACCCATCCAGCCGCCTTCCCCCTTGCAGATATCGCACTGGACATTGAGGTCTTCATCCGGTTCGAGACAACAGCAACAGTCTTCACCGCAATCGTGATATGCGCCTTCGCCGGAACAACTCCAGCAGCCAATCCATTCCAGCGGGGCACCACATTCTTTGCAGTAGCCATCATCGTCGGGAACGTACTGCTCTACGGTGAAGCCTTCCGGCAAGTCGAACAGCCCCAGCTTCCCTTTGACTGAAACCGATACGATGCGCTGCACGTCTTCCAAAATCCACGCCCACGCTTTCGGATAGACTTGGCATTTCGCGGCGGCCTCGTGAACCTGTGTCATTGGAACACAATCGACCAATCTCACAAGGCAGAGGGCAATGCCCTTGGGGAGCTTGTCCATTTCGTCCTTGCTGAAGTTCGGATTGGGTGTCTTGCTCGCACAGATCAGAATGTCGCCTCGATAGTTCGTCTTGTACGTCCGCGTTTCAATAGTCTTTTCTCCGGACGCAATCATCGAAGCCCAGGGTTGGATAATGGAGAGGGCTTTCATCCTGCAAAGCCTTTCTCTAAAACGCCGAGTGTGTGTTTGGCTTCCTTAAGATCCAAGATTGCGTTGCAGAGATAGCATCCAACGACGCCGTCACTGTTTGCGTGCTGGCAGGCGCCTCTCGTGACTTCGCTTAAGAGCTTGTCAGCTGCGAGGCGATAATCGTGAATCGCCGCTGTCCGCCTGCCCTCGACGGTCAGCGCTTCTTCCACGAGTGCAATTGCGGCATCCCGATTCGCTGAGCCGGTTGGTATGATTAGACCAGCACACTTGAGTAATTCTTCCACCGCACCAACCAGACGCGGCTTGAATTCGAGGTGATCCGCCTGTACCGCCTGCACCTGCAACGGCTGCAAGAATTCTTCCGCCTGCGCTAAGAATTGAGCGATGCACTGATCGCAGATGTCCATTGACTTGTTGACGTTCCCACCAACCCCGTCGAAATGTGCGTGGGCAAGGAGTCCGGCATTTGCTCCCTTCGCCCCGCAACGATCACAGATAATCATACTTTCTTCCTCTTTTCCAAGCTCGACATGTCAATCCAGAGCTTGCCGTTTCTAATCTCGTGTGGCACGATGGTCGTACCCATTTGCGAGAAGACATTGAGATAGTTGGCGATCGCGCTGAACGGAAATCCGTTGTAACTCCGACGCGCCATCGAGTAACAATTCCAGCCCTCTTCTTTTTCCCGCGTCAATCGCACCATGCCGGTCTTGCGGTCTACTTCGACCGAAACGAAATCAGCATCGAAGATTTGGCGCGGAATCATCACCCGCCCCAGCCCGACGCGGATTTGCGGATTGTTCGTCCTGTTATCAATCTTCAACTTCTCGAACGCCACGCTACTTTCTCCTAAACTCTTTCGCCGCCGGGCAGTCCGCGAAGTGCGGCTCCAGCGTGTCGGCGTTGACCGGAATGAATTTTCCCGTCTTCGGATTCTTGTAGAAGAATATCTTCGCCGGACACTTGCTGCATTTTTGGATCAGCTCCGTCGTGTGCGGGTAGGTGATCTTCTTGCGGTCAGTCATCGTCATCCTCGGTCTCAAAATCGGATTCATAATCATCGAGCGCATCATCGTGGCGCTCGGCCGGTGTGTCCGATACGCAGTGAGTGCAGTCGCCAAGCGAGTTCAGTGCGCAATCGCACGGCTCGCCGCAAACGTCGCAAGTGTGCATCACTTCCTCCGATTGATCCGGCGCGACCGCCGAGCTTGCTTGTTTCGCGCTTTGATCTTGCCGCGCGGCTCGCGAAACCCGCCGTTAGTATTCGATGTCGTGGTTGATTGCGATTTCATCGCTTGTTCCTCCGGAGCATCGCCTTGAGGCATTTGCCGCAGCCGATGAACGAATGTTGGTCAAAGAAACCATCGAACCAATCGAGGTACTTGAAGCTCTTGTAGCTGCGGCCACACTTGCATTTCTCAATCGTGTATTTCGCCATTGTCTCTCCCTGTAAATTTCCGGCGCTGTCCAAGAAGCACGTCCGTGTGCAGCGCCGGAGTTGGTTGATTGAACTACGGTTTGTCCTTCGGCCTGAATCGCAGCTCACCGCGCACGGCCTCGTCTTTCCGGCGTCGCTTGCAGATCTTGATGATCCAGTCGGCGACGATGCCGAGCAGAATTGCCGAGATACAGGCGATAACGATCTTGACGCCGATGGACATTAGGCGGCTACCTTCGCCTTCCAGACCAAGGTGCTGGTCACAGCTTCCGGATGCAGCGCCGGGTCAAGGAACTGGATCGATCCGGTACAGATGATCTCCTTGACCTCGTCACCGAAACGTGCGTCGACGATCACCGTCACCGTAGCGACATCGAGGTCGGTAATCGCCGCGAAGTCGGGAACGGTAACATCGAGAACGCGACCGGTTTCAAATCCGCCCGGTACAGCGGCGACGACACCGTGGTGGTCGCAAACGACCGACAGGATTTTCTCGACCGGGACCTCCTGGGTCATCGCCTCGTCGGCGTAGAATTTCATCTCGCCTTCGAGTCCGTTGGGGTTCTCCCCGAGCTTCCATGTAAACATTGTCTCTCTCCTATGAGATTGGTTGTATGTTGTCCCGCCCGTGTTGCCCCGGCCGGGTGTTATCTGCTAAGGCAAGCCGCGCCGGCTTGAAGTGAACTACTGCGGTAGATCAGGCGGTTTCGCCGAACGCGGCTGTGCTGGTTTCTTCTTCTTATTTGGCCAGTCGATCTCAATCTTCAGCCCGCAAAGAGCGAGCACGATTATGAGCCATCCCCACCAAGGCATAGAATTATCCTTCCTTCTCGACCGCGACACGCGGCACTGGCGACATCACCGGGATCTCAATGCGCGCGCCGTTGCCGGTCCAGACGAGGCGCTGTTCCGAGTAAAGTCTCACAAGGCCGGGGTTGCCTTCCGTGGCAATCCAGAGAGTGATCTCTTCACCTGGATTCGCTCCATCAACACCCGGCCGCCAAGGGTCGCTATTGCCGTAGACCGGCATGAAGCGCACCTTGCCGCCAACTTCGAGCTGCCCGTATCCGCATGTGATTCCCGCCGGCGTCCGGGCGATCAGCTTTGTTCCGTCCGGCGTCGGGATCAGATTTCCGTTTTCTTCTTTGATTTGGAATTTCGAGCACCAGAGGCTGACCCACGTCTGCGTGATCACAACGCCGTAGTGCAGTAGCTCCGCGATGTAAGCCTGCATGCCCGGCAGGCTCATCCAATAGGTGACCAGCGGCCGCGGATCGTCGAAGGTCTTCACGAATGAAGTCCACGGCATTCCGTTCGCGCAGTAGGTCTCAACGATCGTGTTGCCGACCTCGAGTACTGATACGCCCTCGAGGTGAATGTCAACCGCGACGCGGCCCGAAGGCATCACCGGGTTGAAGTCGAAATTTTGTCCCATCATTCCGTACATCTTTGTCCTCACAGTCTCCGATATTTGGATATTTCGATTGTTGTCTTGATGAATGCTTTGACGTCGGAATCTTCCACCGACTCGTAAGGGTAGCGCAGCGGATTGGACACCTGGCGCTTGCCCTCAAAGACTCGCTGCCAGTGTTCGACGTCGCCGCCTAAGTCGAGCTTGGCGGTGATCGCGGCGCGCGCGTGACTGGCAGTCGCGAAGTAGATGCAGTATTCGCGCAGGAGAGCGAAGACTGCTTTGAATGCCGACTCCAGTGTGCCGCGGCTGCCGAATCCGAACCGCTTCATGATCTCGCTGTCGCACAATCCCAATTCGATCTTCGCTGCCACCAGCTCGCGCTCCGCCGGCGTCAGATGATCCACGGCTTTCCGCATGAGCTCGACCAGCTCACTGGCCTCCATGTCGCGGCCAAGAATATCCTTGAGTCTATGCGCGATCGAGCGAATTGACTTTTCGGTCAAGTAACCGTACGTCATCTATCCTCACTGTGCATCTCGTGGGCCGGCCCACGAAGGTTATCTCCAACACCACTGATCCGCGCGGTCCCGCGTTCAGCACCTTCCCGTAGGTTCCACCGAAAGCGCCGCCGACGATCTCGACGGTCCGGCCGCGGTTGATGTCGCCAAAGTCGGCCGACTTCACATGCTTGCGGATTTCCACCGAAGCCCGTTCTGTGGATGCTTTGATCTTGTCGATTTGCGCGTCGGTAAGAATCGCGATGCGGCCGCCGAAGATCACCCAGCGCAGCGGCAGCATTGCCGGCAGCGCTTCCGGATCCACGCCGCCGGTGTCGCGGACAAAGAGGTAATTGAAGTAGAGCGGCTGGGGTCTTTGCACTATCCCCGCGTCGGAGTAGATCGGCACCAGCACGGTCGGCTGGTAGATCTCCATGCTTAACTTCTTGAGTCGAAGACTCCGGTAGAGCCTTTCGATTTCGCCTAAGTGAACAGCAGTCATCCATGACATTATCCTCACCTATCCCTTAGAATTCTTCCTCGACGAAATTCCCCGGCCTGGGGCGTCTTGTCGTTTTTGTATCCCCGAAATTCAATTTGCTTTGTTCGACGTGCGGCTGGAATTCGCCCACGACCTCGAGCGCGACAACGATCCATTCATCGAAGCCCGGCTCGGTCACAAACCATTCCTTGCCCGGAAATGGATAGGCGTTGACGACGTTGTCGTTGATGTAGAGGAATCGAGTGTCGACAAACGGATTCTTCTTTGTCTTTCGATCGCGCTGCAGCGAATCCTTGACGCCCTTCTTGAGATTGTCTTCATCGAGCAGCGCCCGCGTTCTCGTCTGTGACTTGAGCGGACGGCCGTTCTTGTCTGCGAATTTCTTCCGCATCGTCTTTTGGTGGCTGGCGACGTGGTACTCGAGGTACATCACGATCGGAGTCTTGACATCCGGAACGATCCATCCGGATTTCTTCTTGGCCCTTTCCAGCTCGCGCCGCGCCCGCTCCCGGAATGCTTTGTAATCGCCCTCCAGGAAGACCATCTTCCTGCCGTTCTTCCACGCCTCGATACGGCGATGGTCGAATCCGAGCGGACCGGGAATGATGAATTCGATGCGCTGGCTCATAGCGGCAGTCCCTGCTGGCTACCGGCCAGCGATTCAAACGAGACCAAATCGCCGCACCAGAAGAGCGAGGCCTTCCCAAGTGGATTTTGTCTCGACTTCTTCAGGAGAATTCGCGCGTGATTCTTGGGGAACTCATTCAGGCGATCGGGATAATCCATATAGGGATGCCAGACGAAGAGCACGTTGTCGGCGTCCTGTTCGATCGATCCAGATTCTCTCAAGTCCGTAAGCTGCGGCTCTTTGTTCTGACGCTGCTCGACCAAGCGATTCATCTGGCAGAGGCCGATAACCGCGACCGATAATTCCCGAGCCATGCGCTTCAGAAAGCGCGTGATGAAGCTGACTTCGGCGACGCGCTCATTGGCCTTGAATCCGCCGACTTCGATGAGCTGGACGTAATCTATGATGATCACCTTCGAGTTGCGCTCGCGGATGGAGCGCCGCGCGAGCCGCCGCAATGTGTATGGGCCGGGATCGTCAATGAGGTAGTGGTATTTGACGAGCGATTCCTGCCCGACAGCGCGCTGAATCGCCGCATACTCTTCCGCGGAGAGCCCGCGGCCGTTCTTGATCTTGGCATGAGGAATCCGGGTCCGCCAGGAAACCCGGCGCGACTCGATTTGGACCTCGTCCATTTCGTACGAAAAGAAATCAGATGCGATCCCGATGTCGCTCAAGTGCTCGGCCATTTGCTGCGCCAGCGCCGACTTCCCTTGCCCCGGCCTGCCGGCCAAAACTGTGAATGTACCGTCGTCGAACTCATCGAAGAGATCGTCGACTTCAGGAAACCCAGTCCGCACCAGCGACCGCACTTCTTCCGGATGCTCGTTTGCGTAGATTCGTGCGTCGAGCTTCTTGAGAAACGCAAGTCCGGAATCCACCGGCGATATTTCTTTGTCGACCTTGGCTTCAACCGCCAGCTTGAACAGCTTGTGGTCAGCGAACTCGAGTACATCTGATGGACTCTCGTGTTCATTTGCCCGCTTGAATACTTCAGCGGAGAAGTGCATCAGCTTGCGGAGGATCGCTTTCTCCTTGACGATCTGCGCATAGCGCTCGCAGTTGGCGGCAGAGTAAACATCTTCCTGCAATTCCACCAGATAGGCGCGGCCGCCGATCGCTTCAAGTTGCCCCGCGCTCACCAGCTGATCAGTCACCGTCACAATGTCCGCCGGCTGCGCCTTGTCGTTGATCTCCAGGATCGCCTTAAATATCTCGATGTGGCGCCGCTCGTAGAAATCATCCGGAGCGACTATCGAGCGAGCAGCGTCGATGTAAATGTTGTCGATCATCAGTGCGCCGAGCAGCGACATCTCCGCCTGCCGGTCCTGTGGTGGAATCTTGTCTAAGGTCGCTTGGTCGATTTCACCAGCCGGCGCGTTTGTATGACTCACTTGCGTACTCCATTACTTTTGCCGGGTCCTTGAGTTGAGTTTTGAAATAGGCGATCACGGAGCCAAGCGTTTTCGGCCTTCCGTTCGTCGACGAAACGTGTTCATCCAGGACTTGCTTTAGAAATGCGATTAGAGCTTCCGGTGGCGGCCAGGTATCAACGCGATTGATGTCCTTGAAGTAGACCTCAACGATCAGTCCATTGGCGATGTTACCGGCAATGCCGCCGATGTGCTTCATGTCCGCGCACGGCAGCAACTCTCCGAAGTATTCCTTGACCGCCGCGACATAATCACCGCGAGTTAATTTTTCAGCTTGAGATTCAATAGGCGCCGTAGGCGCACTTGGTTGTGGCTCCGGATATGGTTCCGGTTCTGGATCAGGTTCTGGTTCTGGTATTGCCGAACCGTTTGCCGAACCCTCCGGGAACGGTATGGGTAACGGTATGGCAGACAGTTCGGCGAACCGTTTCTGTAACCGTTCGTGTAACGGTTTGCCTAACCGTTCGGAGATGGTTTCGGAAGTCGCCTTGAGAAACGGGCAAAGCGAGTCATAGAAGTCTTTGAAGATTGGAGTCGCCGGTAGATCAAGAGCTCGCTTAAGCATGCCGATTGCGACGTTGACATTGTCCGGAGCGTCGTACTCGTGCCACTTGGTGCAAAAGACGATCTTCTTTTCGAAGTCGTACTTGATCCAACCCTCATCAGCGAGCGCGATTAATTCGGCCCTGACGGCCTCTATGGCCGCCTTGAAGGCGATTGGATCGGTCTGCTCGATATCTATGCCGTCAACCTCATCAACAATCGTTAGAATCGGCAGACGGTAGAGTCCGGGGTTGCCGGTGGCGTGCTCGTTAGACCATAGATATGCGAGCAAACACTTTGTATCACGAGGCTTGACCTTGAACCTTTTCGAGTTCCAAGTCTTCCGTACGATCTTGCCGTATGGAGTGCGGCCACCTTTGCTTAGTTCACTCATCAAGAGTCCCACGATGTGTATTCATCTTCATATAGCCATTCCCATTCCTGCGTTGATGATTGGCAGCTCCGATTGGATCGCTACCACTTCGGCTTTACTGGGGAGTTGTGCGCAGCGCTGTTCGACTGCGACGCGGACGATGTGAATCTTGACCTCGCGCTGGTAGAGATGATCGCGCGTCGATTGGAGATCCTCGCGCCACCAAGCCCACGAGAACCCCTTGCCGCCGGAAGCGATCTCTTTCATCTGTAGCCGGAGCCAACTTATAAGCTGGCGCGTATCGGCCTCGCGCTCGTGCAGAGCATCGGCCAACACCCCGGCATAGATCGGCTTGTCGGAGGTGCGCAGGATGTCAATTAGCAACTGCGCCTTTCCTTTCAGCCGATCCGAGAGATCGCTGTTGACGTTTTCGTATCCGGTGAGATTCACTACCCGTCCGCCCTATGCCCTTACTACTTTCCCTTTCCAGATTTGCCGGTCTTGCCCTGCTTGGCGGACTTCTTCTCGTCTCCGCCGTCGGCAAAGTCTTCGTCGACCGACTCCTCTTCTCCATCACCATCGCTTTCGTCGAGCGGCAACGGCAATTGCGCCGGCGTAAGTGTGACCTCAATCAAACTCGCGAGCAGCACGTCCCAAAGCAGGTCAATGTCCGTCAGCTCGCGCCTGGAACACGAGACCGGGAGGACGACAAACCGGGTTGTCACATCGCCGGAGTCGCTCTTGCGGCTGTCGCAGGTGAACTCATAGTCATTCTTGGTATTGAAGCTGACTTGCAGATCCTGCGCGGGATCCTTGATGATCAGCTTAAAGGGATTGCCGTCGCAGAACCCTTCGAGGGTTTCGAGTGTGTGGAATTGTGACTGTTCGATCTGCAACTTGAATGTGCATCCTGGCACCTTCTTGCCGTAAACGTCCAGCACTTGGGCGCGACAGCGGAGGTCGCCGTCGGGGATAGCTTCGAATTTGATTGGCTTGCGAGTCGCCATTAAATCACTCCATGTGTGATAAGTTCCATCTGCCTGTTAATAGCCACCGGCGGCGATTGCGGGGGCAAGGCGCCGCCGGCGCTGGAGGGAACGACTTACGTCGCTCCGATTTCAAATATTCGGGTTCCCCACCTCCGTCTTCTCTTCTCCGTGCGGAACCATCATCGAGAATGCCTTCGAGTCGAATTTTGCGGACACGTAGTTGGCGCTCCGGAGCGTTTCAATTGTCTTGACATCCGAAGTGATAGCCGTCATAACTGCGCGACCGCCGCCATTGCTGAAGGTGATCACGGCTGTTCCGTTAGAGTTGAATTCGATTTTTTGTATGTCGAGGTTCATCATTGAATCCTTTCAAATTCCGGGCGGCTTCTCGCAGGTGTTAACCGCCCGGGACCAAAACGCGCAGCCGTTTTCGTCCAATTCGACGGCTGCTATCGCGCACTAAACACTAAGTGCGCGAGTTCTTTCCCACGGCTGCGGTGAATAGGCGCAACCGTGGTTTCGCCCCGGCGTGAATGCCGGGACATGGCGAATCTGCAAGCGGGCAGCCCTGCTTATAGGTGTGCTCCTAAGTCGAAGTGTTAGCACACCCGCGACGTCGTGGATCGATCTCCGGCTAACCCTTCGACCTGAACCGATGGCCGATCCAACCTCCAGACGTACAGGACGGCGAGGCTTCACCCGGCGGCTTGCCGTGCCCGCTGATATCTTCATCCGACTATTGCCCTCGCCCATTCGACCGGCATATTCCAAGCGGCATAGAGCGCCGCGTTCATCAGCACGATCATGAGAAGCCAGCGGAGTTTCTTAGTCGCGCTCAATTTCAATCCCCTTGCCGCGCTTGAAGTGAATGCGCTGGTTAATCATGTTTTGGATTTCCGGCCGGTGGCTGATCAGGATGGTGTGGTGCATCCCTGTCTGCTGGTGGGCCGCCTGGATTGCGTTGAGGTACGCGATCGCGCGTTCCTCATCCAAGGCGCCGTCGGCTTCGTCGAGAATCTTCGTGAGCAGCTTCTTTCCGGAGAGACGTTGTTGAGCGAATGCAACCGCGTGCTGAAGAATCGTATCGACCCAAACGGCTTGACCTCCGGAGAGATCGCCAAGCTCGCGCTGGCCCGTCGGCGTGTTGACGAAGACGAAGAAGCCGTCCTTGTCCTTTTTCCCGTCGGCGGTCTTGGTCGACGTCGCGATCTCGATTGTCCAAGGGACGTCGTAGCCCTTGAGTAGCTCGTTTGCAAACTCCGTCATCTCGACGGCCGACGTTTCGATCAGGTAGAATTGGAATGCGCCGAGCATCTGCGACAAGTGCGTCCAGTCGGCTTGATCGGATTCGAGCGACGCCAGTGTCGCCTTGCACTCTGCGAGTTTCGCCTCTGCCTCGGCCCGCTGATCGAGTTTCATCTGCAGCGACTCGATGTCCTTCCTCGCCGCGGTCAACTGATCGCGGTCGAGCTTTTCAGCCGTCTGCGCTTGAGTAATAAGCGCCTTTGTCTCGAAGATCGATTTGTCGATGGCGTTGTTGATCTGGCCGGCGACTGCCGAGCGCTGAACCACCTGCGCTTCCAACAATTCGACTACAGTGTTGACCTTGGCGGTCTCTTCGTCCCGAATGGTTTTGTGTTGGGATTCGAGATTGGTCAGCTTCTCGCGGAGGCCTTTGAGCTCCACCTCAGCTACTTCAGCGCGCTGGATGTAGTCCGCCGGCTTCTGTGCATCAATGGCGTCGCGCTCGGCCTTGCAAGTCTTGGCGCGCGCTTCATCGAACGGGTTGGCCGCGAGATTGTCTTGCGTTGATTTGAGTTTTGATCCGAGGGTGCTCTTTTGTTCTTCGAGCTGCTTTTCCTTCGTCTGATAATCCGACTCCAGGGCGGGTAGAGATTTTTCGGCAGCAATAGCGTCAGTCAGGAATTGGCACTCGGAGCACCGTTTCAGTTCTTCGGCATCGGCAATTTTCTGGCAAGGGACATCGTAGATCAGCTTGCTCGCTGCCTTCGCCATCAACCAAACAGATCTCGCCTGTTCAGCTATCGAGGTCAACTTGTAAACTGTGGAGTTGAGATCATTACTTGCCGTCGAGACCTCTGTCTTGGCGGCAACGTGTTTGCCGTGCGCCTCGACATGCGACTCGATCTCGGCCGCAAGCTCCGCGCGTTTCGTGAGGAGATCGCGCATCCGCTGCAGCTTCCCCGGATCGAGCAGCCGCTCCTGCGTGGCGATATTGCCCTTGGCAACACCGATCTCGGCTTCGAGCCTTTCGAGCTTCTTTTTGTGCTCGTAGCCGATGTTGGTCTTGTCGAGCTGCAGCTGCTTGATCGCCTTGTCGATTGACTCGAGCTCGCTCCGGAGAGCAACTTGCCCGCGGGCCTGTTCCTCCAGGTTGTCCAGCGCAGTGTTCAGTTCGGCGATTTGCGCTTCGATCTTGGCAATCGACACCTCGCGATCGGCGACAAGCTTCTGACCGATCTTGATCGACTCGTCAATGCCCGCCAACTCCGCGACTGCAGATTCCAGTTGTCCGATCCTGCCGGTCAACTCGGATATCTGCGATTGCAGGTCATTGGCCTTGGCAGCCGTCTGCTTGGCCTTGGCCCGGATACCTTCGAGGTTGAATAGCTCTTCGCGGCGCTCCGGAGATAGCTTTGAGAACGGCGTCCGGTTCTGCGGCATGAAGAGTGACGAAGAAAACAATTCCGGCGATCCGAAGAGGCCGAACACGATATCGTTGTAGCTGCCTTCTTTGCCGTCGGCGTTCATCGCCTCGCCGTTGCGGTAGACGTATGATTCGATCTTACCGGAGTCGGCATTGATGTTGATCAGAAAGCGATATTGATCCGGACCGAGTTCAATCATCAGATCGCGGCAGGAATCCTTGAGACGGAATTGACCGGCCAGCGACCCTGGGCGAGAGAACAGTTTCCGAAACGGCGTAAGATTTTCGATCAGCGTCGTCTTGCCGGCGCCGTTGTCGCCGTAGATGCAAATCGTGCCCGGCTCGAACTTGGTGAAATCGATATTGATCTCATCGACGCCGAGTCCGTCGTAGATGCCGATCGCGCCGCGCAGTCTTAGAGAAAGTGTCTTCATGACTGCCTCGCCTTCTCGATTTCACGCAGCCCTCTGGAGAGTGCTGCCGCCAGGTTTGGGTGGTTCGTCTGCCGGAATCCGTTAATCGCAGTATTGACTGCGAAGATAAAATCGTCGTCGATTTTCAGAGTACTTGCAGGCTGCACCTTCGCGGTGTTGTAGATCGCCCCGGTGTTGCGGTCGACGGCAGCCGTGAGTTGCGCGAGCGCGTCAACGACCTTGACGGCCGCGTCATTGATGTCTCTGGCTTCGATCATACCGTCACCCCCTGTTGGTCGATCAAGTCAGCTTTGGCGATTGCTCCCGGCCGGACGTCGACGCTGCGCGCCTTGCAAACGGCTTCATACTGCTGCGCCGTCGTCTGCATCGCAGCGATTCCTTCGATGCGCTCGCGCGATTCGGTCTTGATGACTCGCTCGACGGCCGCCAGGTTGACATCATATCTTGCGCAGAGGACTCGGACGTAGGCGTCGTCAACCGAGGCCGCGATCTCACGAGGGATCGTGTAAGTGCACTTGACTTCTTTGTCGGAGAGCTCAATGTCGATGTCGGAGTCAAGACTATGGTAATTCCAAGATCCGTCCGGCAATTGCTCACCGTCGAATTCCAGCTCAACCTTGACCATCGGTTTGTGCGGAAATGGAATGCGCTCGCAGTGTTCGACCACTCCCATGGCATCGATATCGATGACGGTGAAACTCTTCTGGTCGAGCTCTCCCCAATTGCAAGGGTATGCCGATCCGCAATACGTGACGAGGCACGGGTCGTGCCATCCTTGCGCCAGGTGAATGTCGGCGCAGAGAACGACATCGGGATTCGCAAGCGCGAGGTCTTCGCGCGCGACTTCGAGAGTCCCGCCGGCGAGAACCTGGCCGTTGGCCGCCGTGCATCCCCGCAAGACACCGTGATAGAGGAGGATTCGCGGTCCTTTGATATCATGGCCGCGGTCTCCGAGTGAAGAGAGAATCAACTTGATCGCTGTGTCCGGGTCGTCGAATCCGTCGACGCTGGGGTCAATCAGCTTCGCCCACTTAGCCAACTGCGGCCGCGTAAGTGCCGGCAGTCCCATGATCGAACACTTGAGGTGTGGGAATTCGGTGATCGCAAACGGATCGGTGATCGTTACGATCTTACCGTCCGACACCGAGGCGATGTTATCGATTGCGCCGAATGGTTCGTGGCTCGGCGTTCCCTGCAGCAGCACGATCGGGCACCGTGACGCTCTGACGAAATTCAGAAACGGCTTTAAGTGTTCGCTGTGCACGTGGAGAGGGCGATCAGTAAGATCGCCCGTTGATATGATGATGTCGGGATTGAAGGCCGGGCTGCTCGAGTCTTCCCACAACCGTTGCGTGAGAAACTCAAACGACTTCGCGGCCTTATCCGGGTAGGCACCACCAAGGTGCTCGTCGCCAATGTGTACGATTCGCATTACTCGCCTCCCTCGCAGTCCTTCTTGTAAGCCGCCTTGATCTTCTGATAGTCGGCGGCGAGGATGTCGCTGGCGTTGGGAGTATTCGGGAAAGCAATTCCGAGCCACTCTTCAAAGTCAGCGAGTGAGCGGCCCATTTCCTTCAGTGTTGCGTTGAGATTGGCGAGTTCGCCGGTGCCGACTCTGCCGCCCGAAGTCGGCTGTGCAGTCTCCTTGGCAGGAGTCGGGTCTGCCGCCGGCTTCGAGGCTGGCATTTCGAGCTTGCCGGATTCGCAGGCTTTGCAAATTTCGTCATACACCTTCCAACCGATCTTGCGGTCGTCAGTGTACCCGTACTTGGCCTTGAGCCAGCGCTTGAATTCGCCATCATCGATGTTGTGATCCTTGCGGATCTTATAGAGACGACCGGCTTGCTTTTGGCTGATTGGATTACCGTAGTCACCCTTCGGCGCGCCTTCACCGTTACCGCCGCCGATATCATCGTCGTCTGGATCGTTTCCGGCGTCAGTTCCAAACACACCGCTCAGAGCGCAAGCAATCAAAGTTGCACCTACGAATGCGCGTTTTTGCGCCATCTTTCTCGCAGTGTTGCGCTTGTCGGCCGGATTCTCGGAGATGATGCGGTACTGGGTTTCGTTCCCCTTGACCCGTGAGGTCAATACGGAGAAGTCGGCGCCCGACGGAAGGTCTTCCGCCTTAACCCAGCGATAGCCGTACTTCGTTTCGCGGGTCGAGCAATCGCCTTCACAAACTCCGACTACGATGTTGGTACCGATTTGCCGAATCTCGCAGCGGTAGACGTAAGCGAAAATCTCCGCACCAAAGTCTTCCTTATCGTTGGTCAGTGTGAGGTGGGCATAGTAGCCGTACCACACCAACATCTTTTCTGCGCCGGGCTTGTACATCGTTTCCTTTTCGGTGCCCGGAATAATGCCGCGGTCGATGCCCGGCTTCAGAAACTCTCGAATGAAATTGTCGCGGACTGCCCACAGCTTGATCATGTGGTCCATCCGTGCCTGCATCTCTTCGACGCCCGGCAGGCTGGTAATCGGCCCGGGTAAACCGGCTCCGGTTGGGACGATTTCTGTTGATTGATTTTCCATTGCGTTCCCTCCAGGAATGCTTTGATTGATTTATCCCTCAGCTTCGCTCGGACGCTGGGGTGCCTGGGCCGGAGTACTCACGGTTGAAATGCGAATTCCGGCCCTCTTCATTTCTTCAAAAACTGCTGATTCTAAAGCCCGCCGCGCGTTAGGCGCCGGCTGGTGGATGATCGCGGGATTGCTGACCAGCAAACTGATGCAGGCATTAATCGCTATCTTCCCGCCGTTGATTGCGGCTGTGTTGATGTGCTCTGTGAACGCCCCGAAGGTGATATCCATCGGGCACTTGTCAATCGGCTTGATCGACGGCGGCAGACCTGGCGTCGCGTTCTGATAGCCTTTGATAAGCTTGTTCAGATCGTCCTGGTCACTCACGCGATCCTCGATTCAGAGCGCACGGACCGGAGAAGGGGGCAGGAAACTCCGGCCCGGCGCAGGCCCTCCAAGGGGCAATTCGTTCTTGACAATTTTTCGGAATGACTTATTTTCGGAGAGCCTTCACGGATGACGGCAACACCCGAACCGTGAAGGTTTTTTCTTGTCCACGACATCATCTTCTCCCCCAATTCGGATTCAGCCGTTTGAAATGCGCTTGCACGTACTGATCGGTGGTCAGCAGGTCGCCGCCTTCGACAATGCGAAACGCCTTGATTCCACCGGCCTCGCCGTCGACGCCCTTCTTCAGCAGGCGTCGAATCGTGGATTTGCTGACCTCGCCGTTGAGTGCAGCAAAGATCGCAGCGACTCCGACGATATTGCCGGCAACCGGGAGGATCGGGTTGTAGACCCGCTTCGCCGTGCCGTGCGATATCGCATTAGCTTCGTGCGATGTCACATTCGGAATCACGCGTCTTTGTCCTCTTCAGCGGCTTCGCCGTTGGTGGCAGGCTTGACAACGAGTGCGCGTGTGTCGGCTTCGATGTATAAGTCGATTTTGTCGCCGGCCTTGAGCCCAGCCTCTTCCACCCAAGCTGGCGGAATTGTGATGTCGAACCCACGCTCGCCGTACTTTCTAACCGATACCGTGCTATGTTTTATTAAGTCCATCATCGTCCTTTCTAAGGGACTATTTTTGCTTTATATGCGCCAATATAATCCATTAAATGGGAGTGTCAATACTTTTTATCGTAAAATTGTCGAATTTTCCTCCCTTATAGTGGAAATTGGCTTGACGGAATAATTGCGTGTCTGTAACTCTTTGTGTGGCAAATGACTTGTGGGCAAAGGAAATGTCCGACCGACTGAAAGCTTCAGCGGGAAAGAAAGGGATCAATTCAGCAAAACAGCTTTTCGATGCCTGTAAGGCAGCGGGCATTGATGCAAAGATGGCGTTTTGCCGCAACATTTGGTATGGGGTGAATCCGCCGGTTACGACGAATGTGGCACCAATTCTCGAATTGCTTGAGCTGAATTTCGATCAATATGTCTTTGGCCGACCGCCGCGAAAGCTGAGTGTAACCGAGCTCAAGATGATGGTTGGAGAAATGATTGAAGACGCAGGCGGCGAGATACCTCAGCGCGACCCAGAGATGATGGAGATAGAGCGTCTGCTCATGAAGGTCAAGTCGCAAGATCAGAAGGCGGCTGTTGTGCGGATGCTCAAGGCATACATCGGAGATTCTTAGGGCTGTTTACTTTGGAGGGCTTATGGCGGGCACAACACACTATAGACACCTTATTGCTTTCACGGCTTGTATCGTTCTGGTCATCGGTGGCCTTCTGATATTGGCAAAGTCGGGCACCAACACAGCGCCGACCGACAGTAGGCAGAACAATGTTGTGAAGCCAGCCGCCCCGCCGAGTTCGCAGGATCGAGCATCTCAATCTTTTGTTCCAGGAACAACGCCGTACGTCAAAGATCAGCGATTACTTACGGAGCGCGGCAAGCTTCTCGCTTCTTCATACGGGGATTCAGTGGCGACCCAAATCTTAAATGAAAAGGTCTGGATCGGGATGACCGCCGACATGCTTCTCGAAGTCAAGGGCAAGCCGGGTCAGATTAATCGCACCGTTCGAGAGAGCGGCACCGAAGAGCAGTGGGTTTACTATGTGCCGGTCGTTGTGAAAAGAATCTACTCCGCGGGTTATCGCCAGACTGTCAATCAGAACTACTACTACGTCGAGGATGGGATTTTGACCACCATTCAGGAGACAGAGTAGCGCCGTGAGCAACTTGCTGCGCGACATTTTGAAGGTCTGGGAGTCAGCTAAGGACGATCCTGATCTCTACAAGGACTTCATCGTCGAGGCGCGCCTGCGATTTACTTATCAAGACCTCGACGTATTGGAGGTGCTTTTCGACAGAGATACGCTCGGGTTGACCGAAAAGGAAGCCGCGGAATTTCGGAGATTTCTGGCCTCGTGTCGCACGAACCCAACATGATCATGTGATTCAAAATGTGATTGTCACAATACAATCTTAGGAGGGTTAAATGAGTCCTATACCACAAAGAGTCCAGAAGCGACTACAATCGGGGATCAAAGACTTCGCGAAAGTCCTGGTCAACGCTCGCACGCTCGACATCAATGAGAGCGACACCGTCAAAATAATCTATGACATGCTGCACGACATTTTTGGCTATGAGAAGTATGTCGACATTACGAGTGAAGTCGCAATCCGAGGTACATATTGCGACCTCGCAATCAAGCACGCAGGCAAAGTGCGCTACCTAATTGAATGCAAGGCAGTCGGTACCGAACTGAAGGACTCCCACCTTAAACAAGTTGTTGACTACGCTGCCAATGATGGGATCGATTGGGTGATTCTCACGAATGCAGTCACATGGCAGGTCTACAAGGTCGAGTTCAGTAAGCCAATAGACCGCACATTCCTGTTTACGGTTGACTTCCTTGGCGACAATGTCAAGTCGGCGGATTTTTTCGGTAAGCTATTTTTGATGAGCAAGGAAGCGATCAAAGCCAGCGCGATTGAAACCTTTGTGGAGGAGAAGAAAGCGACGGACAAATACGCTGTCTCATCCTTGCTCTGCTCGGACGAAGTGCTCAATCTGATTCGGAGAATCATCCGCTCACGCTATAAAGGTGCCATCGTTGACCGGGCTACGCTTTCTCAACTCTTGTTGAGTGAAATCATCAAGCGCGAAATCGTCGACAGTGACCAATTTCGTGACGCCTGCAAGTCGGCAAAGAGATCGGCGAATCGAAAAGCTAAGCAAAGCAACATTGCGGAGTCGTCAGCTTCGAGCTCAACAAATGACATCGGCTCGGTAGTTGGGCAAAACGAGCCCTAATGCGATTCCAAATGCGAATATCACATGATGTACTTCCTGTCGCCCGTGATCGTAATTCCCACCAAAACTTACTTCACGCGGGAGGCCAATCATGGGAAACAAAAAGGACGATCGAGCAAAAATCGAAATTCTTCAGCGCATCTATTTCCTGCTGGAGCTGCTCGATGGGGCGGAGGAAGCAAAGGTGGAAGACGAGGCAGCGGCTGAATAGTCAGCCGTCAACGGGAACTTGGACACTGGGGATGCCTATGAGAGAATTGCTAACAAGGTATGTGGTGACTAATGAAGATTCGGCGTGAGAGCACAGTTTCATGCTGCAAGTGCGACGAGCGAATTTCTCCAAGAGCCAAAGTATGCCCTGTGTGTGGTGCCAAGACATCTCGCTTCTTCAGGGGATTCCAAGTGTTCGCAAACGATTGGATTCCAGTACTTACGTTTGTCGGGATAGCAATTGGCTTAGCTTTTACAGGATACCAAGCTTACGAGATTCGAAAGTCGGGAGAGACAGCAACTGCGCAACTCCAATTGCTTGTTCACAGCGACAGTCTCGCGCAAGTGCTCATATCGAAGCTTGACACAACTGCTGGTCTGCTAAATGAGCAGTTGAATGTTAAGAAGGAAGAGCTCCACCAGAAAGCCGCTACCGAAGAGAGACGAAGGTTGGAGCACATTGCGACTGACAAACCGTTCCTAACCGTGACTAAAGTCGTCTTTGATCAATTCGGTGGGCTAAAACCGATGTTGAAGAATCAGGGAAACTCTCGCGCATACGAACCAACTGTCGATATTACAGTTCTGAATGAATCATCAGATACGATCCACAGAATACCACAGATAACCTTAGACACAATGGATCGCAACGCGGTGCGTGGACTCAATACTTTCTTCCCGGTGAATTGCAAGGACACAATCGCTGTCAGACTGTTAGTGAAATGGAGCTCGGAATTGATTGCGAGAGATTCAAATGCTCAATTCTTCGAGTGTTACAGAACGCACCCCGACAGTGCCTGCCAATGCGTTGCCCTTGCCAGAGAGAATTCCCTTTTGTTTGACAAGCGACAATGATCAAGAAAGGCAAGCGCGGATGCACGTGATAAGATCGAATGCACGCACTACAGCGCGTTTATCGGGCGGCGTTTACAAGCGCGCTGGCTCTCCATTCTGGTGGATCTGGTTTAGTGATTCCGCCGGTAAGCGGCAGTACGTCTCGAGCAAAACGAGGAACGAGACTGAGGCCCACGTCGAACTCAATCGAATACTTGGCGCTCTTCGCCGCGGCAAGACTGTCAAAACTCGCCGCGACTCCTTTTCCCGGATCGAGGATCAGCTCCTGTCGGCATTGCGTGAGCAGGAGCGTTCCTCGAAGAAGCAAACAAGCACGATCATAATCGACGTCGCGCGTATTCGAAATTTCATCGGCTTTTGCGAGGAAAGCGATATCCGGAATTCCGATGAAGTCAACAGCGATGTGCTGCAGGATTACCTCACCTGGCTTGTCGAACAGGACGGCAAATCGCCGGTGACTGCGAACCGCTACGTTGACGCAGTGCGCGGCGTATTGCCGAATAAGATTTCGGTCAAGAAAAATCGCGAGAATCCCGGACGCGGCCAGGAGATTCCGCAGGACGTAATCGAGAAGATCCTCGAGGTGGCCGATCCGATCTGCCGCGCGTTTCTGATCTTGCTTGCGGAAACCGGATTGCGCACTGGCCACTTGTGCAAGGCCGAAACCGAGTGGGTGAAGGATTACAAATTCAAAGACGGCGATGGCAAGCCGCGCAGCCGGAAGTTTCTCGCCTTCCCAACTTCCGCATCCAATAGCCGCAAGAGTGCTCCGATGGTGCCGCTCAACGATACGGCTGCGATGGTGATCGCCCAGCTGCCTTGTAAGGGGAAATATCTGTTCGACAACGGCCATGGCTTCCCGATGTTCAACAAGGACAAAGTTTACGATCGCTGGCGGAGGATCAAAGCCAAGGTCGGCTTCAAGGACTATCGCCCCTACGACCTGCGCCACACTTTCGCCATCCGCGAGATCATGCGGACCGGCGACTTCTACTACGTTTCAAAATCGCTTGGCCACAAGAACGCAAGCACGACTCTCAACTATTATCAGAACCTATCCAACGCCAGACTCGCCGAACGCGCTTCCGGATCGAGTATCACAGGCGCCAAGCTTGACGATCTAAAGTAGCCAGTTACAATTGTAACCGGTCGGTGATTCATTTGAGCTATGTTGTTGATTTGCAACGGGGGTGGAATTGCGTTTTCAGCCCTGTTTTCTTGAGCGGTTCTCGTAAGTCATTGCTGTAACTTAATGCCGGAGGGGGGAATCGAACCCCCACGGGTTTATGGCCCGCCGGATTTTGAGTCCGGTGCGTCTACCAATTTCACCACTCCGGCGAATGTCTGACTAAATAATCTTTTCCGTCTGCGCTGTCAAGTGTTTCCCGCGCCGGCAAATTGCCTTCGCAATTCCACCGGCACGACCCGATTTCCGGCAATTACTTGTCCGACGTTGATACTTCTTTATTCGCTGCTTCAACCTTTATCTTTGCCAAGTTGAGCAAACCTTCAATATCAAATCCCATCGCCTGCGCGCTGTCGAGAAGTTGGCTAATCATCTTCGGACCCATCATGGCCAACCTTGTCAGTGAATTGTCCTTGCCGTCTCCGCTGCCGCCGCCATCATAGACAATCACCTTGTCGATGTTGCTCATCGGCGCCGCAATTGCACCAAACACAGACGCAAACGCTGTCACAACCGGCGGCAATTCGCGGACAACTTCGAGCAGAATCGCAGCCTGACTGAATTGTTTGTAGGCTTCGGCTTTCTTTGCTAAACCCTCGGCTTCGGACAGAAGTTTCTGCTTGATAACTTCCGCCTCCGCCAAACCGGTCTGTCGCGTAACCTTTGCCTTCGCCAAACCCTCTGCCTCAATCGCAAACCCCATGCCTTCGCCCTCGACCTTGCGTTTGTGTGACTCGGCATCCGCGCGCAGGATAATCGCCTTGTTATCGCCCGAAGCCCGCGCTTCTTGAGCCAACTGGTAACCCAGCGCTTCTTTCACCTGCGCGTCCGCTTTGGCTTTTGCCGGAACGACAACATCGGCCTCCTGCTTTTTTTCTTCGCGCTTGATGTTCTGTTCTTCCACGGCGATCAATGCCCGTGCCTGTTCCTCTTCAATCTTCACTTCAGCGACAACGACGTTCTGTTTCGCGCGAGCAGTCGCCAGTGGCCCCGCCTGGCTGGCGGTTGCCGTCTCCGTTGCTACCTCCGCGAAGTATTGTTGCCGGGCAACATCAGTGCGCTTGGTCGCCTCGGCCATGATCTTCTCGTTTTCCTGATTCACCACTTCGGCTTGCTGGGCTGCTGTGGTTGAACGCTTCTTTGCTTCTGCCTGCGCCTCCGCCTCGCCGATCGCAGCATCGCGCTGGACTTCAGCCGTGCGCTTCTTGCCTAATGCCTCGATGTAACCCTGCGTATCCGTGATCGACTGCGGATTGAAGACATCGATCTGAATTCCTAGCCGCGCTAAGTCTTCCCCGGCTTCTTTGAGTACCTCGGTACGGAATTTTTCGCGATCGTTGATCAACTCTTCGACCGTCAATCGTCCAATAACACCGCGCAAGTTCGACTCCAGAGTCTCTTGGGCCGTCTGCCGGATATCCTGCGCCGTCTTGCCCAGAAATCGACCGCCTGCTATCAACAGCGAATCCGCGTCGTCTTTGAACCGAATATTCGCAAGCGCTTCGACCGTGATCAATACGCCGTCCTTGTTTGCCATGTTCTTCGTTTGCACTTGCAACGTAATTTCCGACAAGTCCAGGAACTCGACTGCTTCGATGATCGGTTTGCGCAATCGTCCGCCGCCAGTGACGACCACAGTACCGGCCGGCAGCACACGTACACCTGAAACTCCGGCCGTAGTCAAAGTTTCGGCGCCTCTTTTTTGACCCGATTTGGCGCCGTAGAAAAACGCCGCTTTGTGCGGCGGCACCTTGACATAAAAACTCGTCATGATGCGCACCAAAATGATCAAAGCCATCAGCGTCACGAACGCTAGAATCGGCCACATGAAATTCACGAAGAAACCAGACACTTTGTCCTCCTTACAGTATTTGAATCGCCAAACGTCGAGGAATTAACCTTCTTCAACAATCACGTGCTGACCTACCTTGTCGATGATCTTCACCGTCGTACCCAGCGGTATCGCATGGCCGTCCTTGGTCCGCGCAATGTAAGTATCCTCGCGACCCCTGACGCTGCAGGCAACCTGCCCAACGCCGTTGGCGGGTACGGCATCGATAAGATGTCCGATCGCTCCAATGATATCCGTCCGCGTAATTGTCGAGGAAGCTTGCTGCTTCCAGATCGATTTGATAATCATGAATCCCAGCAGTCCCATGACCACAGCGCCGCCGAGTCCGAAAAGCGACGCCACCAGCATCGACAAATCTGTGCCGGCGAGAACTCCGAATCCGGTAACGCCAAAACCAACCATCTCGATAGCGAACATCTTTACCGAAAAAACTGACGGTCCGCCATCTCCGTCGCTGACGGTGTCGTGATCGTGTCCGGAAAAGTCGTGGTCGTGATCAGTCCCGAACATCAGGCTGATCAACAGAATAGCAAATCCCAGCAGCCCGATTGATGCAAACAACAACATGCCAATACCTCCTTAGAGTGTATCTCTCAAGATAACATTGACTGCAATTAAACAGATTTGTATTCAAATTTGGAAGAAAACTTAGTGCCAAATTGCGAAAGTGTACAAATCATTCAAGTATCGCCACTTCCACTTGCGGTATTCCCTGGCATCTTGCCTAACCTGGAACAGGCTTCGACCAATCCACCGAGATTGTCGCAATTCGCTTTAATTTCGCTTACAAACTCGCAGCTCGATGCGCAAAATCCTTTGTTTCAATACCGTCAATCGTGTAATATACCCCGATGAAAAAACGCACCGATTACCTTAGCTGGGACGACTACTTCATGGGCGTTGCCCTGCTTTCTGCCCAGCGCAGCAAAGATCCCAGCACACAGGTAGGCGCCTGCATTGTCTCAGACAGAAACAAAATCGTCGGTATTGGCTACAACGGCTTCCCCATCGGCTGCAGCGATGACGAGCTCCCCTGGGATCGCGAGGCTGCCAGCCGGCTCGACACGAAATACCCTTACGTCTGCCACGCCGAGATGAACGCCATCGTAAATAGCACGCAGGCGACGCTCGCCGGCGCACGACTCTATGTCAGCCTCTTCCCTTGCAATGAATGCGCCAAATTGATTATTCAGGTCGGCATCAAGAAAGTCATTTATCTTAGTGACAAATACGCGCATGACGATTTGTTTATCGCCGCCCGCAAGATGTTCGCTATGGCGGGTGTGGAATGTACGCAGCTTGTTCCCAAAGAGAAAGTCATCAGCCTCGACTTTTCAAAATTCATGTCGTAGCCCCCTTCCGCCAAACGTTGTAACACATAGCAACTACTATCTGAAATCGGTCGATACTTCGGCTCGATCATGACAAAACAAAAATCCCGCTCCGATGATTTCGAAGCGGGATTCTACTTTTTATTCGAATATCAAACTACATACATGCAGAGCACGGCGCAGCTCCGCCTGCAAAGATGTAGTTGATCAAGAACACCGCATCCGAAATCGTCACAATACTGTTGCAATCGACATCGCCGGAAATCAGCGGCGAAGGCGCCGGGCCGCCGCCGAAGATGTAGTTGATCAAATACACTGCGTCCGAAATTGTCACGATCGTGTTGCCATCCGCGTCGCCGCAAATGTACGGCGGGTTAATCACGAGGACGCTCACACTGACTGTATCCGTATTCGGCGGAACATCGGAATCCGAAAGCTCCACGGTAAAGAAGTAAGTCGCGTTGAATGTCGGCGTGCCGGTGACTGTGCCCACTGTCCCGCCATTGAAATCGCAGCCAAACGGCAGGTCGCCGCCCAGCAATGTCCAATTCAACGGTGCGACTCCGCCAGCGCCGTCAAACTGGTAGAAGTATGGCAAATTTTTATAGGCTGTCGGCAATGTCGACGAATAGATATGCACGTTGCCGTCGCAGAGATCTCCAATGCCGTCGTTGTTTTCATCCATTTGCGCCGGATTGAAAACCGTCAGGCAGTTGTCGCAAGCGTCACCCGCATCGTCGTTGTCGCCGTCTTCCTGTCCGATATTGACAACCAGCGGGCAATTGTCGTTTGCGTTCAGCAATCCGTCATTGTCGGCATCGGGATCGCACACATCGCCGATACTGTCGCCGTCGACATCGGACTGATCGGGGTTGAAGATCCCGCCGCAATTGTCCAAATCGCAATTGTTCAGAGTGTCAAGCGGATCACCCCAACCGTCGCCGTCCGAATCATGACACACGAATTGGTAAGTACATGCTTCGACTTCCACAAATGGTCCGTCGCAAGGACCAGTTGCTTCCCGTTTGAACGCCAAATACTCGTCGTACGACAAGCACGGCATGATCTCTGCCGACTGCTCCAGCGGCGCGCGCTTGAAAAGCGACACATCGCTAAGATTGTCCCAATCGTCATAGTCGGTCAGCGTCTGCAGCGTCGTCGCCGACCCGCACCATGCGGCGTCGCGCAGATCCTTTGACACTGTGCCGCCGTCGATAACGCCGTTGCAATTCCAATCCACTGGACCGTAGCCGATACCCGTGGCTTCGACCAATGCCGCCTCGTTAAGCGGCGGACGCGTGCCGTCGGAATAGTCCAGATTCTTGCGATCGATCAACGTGTCGATTGCCAGACCGGAGCACAGCATCTCGCGGCGAACGGCATCAACCTGATAACGATATGCCATCACGCTGGCGTAATTCGGTTTGTATTGACCAATCGAACTCTCATCCTGATTGCCCGCGTGCCGCAGATTGAGATTGTGTCCCAACTCGTGCACCAAAGTTGCGGCTCGCTGAAACGGCGTCCCGATTTGCCCCGGCCATGAACCCAGCGAAACGATGAAGTCGTCGCCCAGTATCTCGCCCAAGCCCGAACTCGACCCGCCGTTGTAATTGTGCGACATCACGCAATAGTGCCAACCCGGATCAGAAAGATGATCGCAATAATTGCTCTTGTACCAGCCAAACGATCCCGGCGTCGTGTCTGTGAAAAACGGGCTGCCGGTCATGTTGTCTGTATGCGGCACCGAGTCCGACACTTCAATAATCATCACGATTCCCTGGCACGCGAAAGTCTGCACGATCATGTCGACCTCGGGTTGCAACAGCTTGTGCGAATGCCCGGAACCGACCATATAGTCGACCTCGACGCGAATTGTGTCCGGTCTAACAGCCAGCGCGCTTGAGCTTAGCAGCAGTCCGAACATGATCAAGAGGATTGCGATTCTTCCCATACCAGTACCTTTATTTCGAAAAATTGAATTTCTTTTCATCGTCATCTGTCCATTCAAAGACCCACAAAGTCCACTTACGCTACAACGCATTTCTCTAACGCGCCAACTCAAGCGCAGGGGTCGCAGGGCGCCGGACCGCCGGCGAAAATGTAATTGATTAAGTAAACGGCATCGGAAATCGTAAGTTGCGTATCGCAGTCGGCGTCGCCCGACAAATACGGCACCGGCGGAGTACCGCCGGAAAAAATGTATGCCACCAAAAAGACCGCGTCGCTGATCGTCACAATTCCTGATCCGTCGGCATCACCCGCCGCGAATCCACACGCGACAAATGATCGCTTCGTTGACCAGGGGTTATTGGCACAATTTGAGACACCCATTACGCGCCAATAATACTTAACCTGATCCGTGAAGCCTGCGATACTAACCGCATTAGAATCAACGGTTAAGGTGTGGTCTATTGAAGTGAAATTCGAATCGTCATCAACCTGAATCTGGTATGAGTCTGCCGGATTCAAGACATCCCAGGTGAAGGTGACAGGGCTGCGCTTGGTCGTGTTGTCGAGTGGCTGGCTTAGCGTTGGCTTGCTCACCGCCGACGGAACCTGGCCGATCCATGTCAGCCAATTGGACGAAGAGACTCCATTGTACTCGGTGCAAATCCAGACCTTGTTTTGATCGACCGGATCCGCTGCAATTCCCGCGTAGTCGCCCCAGCGAACCGGCGCACCGCCGCCTCTGGGTCCTTCGCCCGCTTTCAGCAGACGGCTGCTTCCGGATGCCAGCAAATCCTCCGCATACCAAATACCGATGAACTCATCCGCCGCCGATCGATTGAATCCCAGGAAAATGCGGTTCGCGGGATCAACATAGATTCCCGGGAAATAATAGTGCTTCCCCGCGGCACCGAATATGTGATCGATAGTCGCTGTCGAAGTGGTCGTATCAATTCCCAGCACACGAATCGCGGCAACCGTCCCAGTTCCCCAGTTAAAACCTTGATCGAACGAAGTGTAAACTTTGCCGTTGCGGAAAATCACTTCCTGTGTCATTGAGCCGATCGTTCCAACATCCGAACCAGATTTTTGCACCGCCGCCGGCGATGATGGATATGCCGGAATGTTGACCTGCGGTTTCAGAGTCACCGTCGGATTCGAAACCGGGTCGGTGATTTTCCAATACGTCGTATGATTCGAACCATACCACAGATTCGACAGCAAGAATTCTCCGTCAGCATCGCTGTATGACACGGCCGGCTTTACGGTGAATGCCGTCGAGTTGTCGTTGTAACGCATGTCCCACAAATCACTGAAGCCAACCGCACCGCCAGAATACAGCTGTTGTTTCGGCAGTATCCGGACTTTCGAGTACGCAAAGCCGCCGTTGAAAATCCACTGGTTCGAAGACAAATACACTGCCTCGTCAAAGTCGAATCCCAGTCCCGGATAATCGGGCCAGCAATTGGCTGGTGTCGTTCCGTCGACCGTCGCATCAAAATTGTAGCTCCACCAGCCGCCCATTGCATCCGAAGTTTGTGAGACTGAAACGAGATAGGATGATTTGGAGACGTCATCGGTGCACAAATACAAAATGATAAAGTGACCGCCGTTCGGATCATAAACGACCTTAGGATCATATATGAATCCGCTTGCGGGTGCCGGCGAAGTGTTCTGAAACCAGAATCCCGCCGTCGACTGCAGAAGCCGCGTTCCGGTGTTCTTGTCAAAAATCGCTATGGTGCTGTTGACGACCTCGACTATGTGGTTCGGTCCTGCCGCTACATGCGGATCCGGCGGATCCCAACCGGTGTTGGTAATTCCCTGAAAGCTCTTGCACGGTTCGTAACCGTTCGCATCGCGGCCAACCGCATCGGTCGTCTGGTCGAGAATAAAGCGCGGATTGTTCGGGTCGTACATTTCGATCGCCGGCTTTGCCGTCGGCCTTGGCATCGGATCTTTGTGGTATTTCCGCTGCGGCTTGTTGGTAGAGATTGGATGCGCAACCGCATTTATCTGGGCCGGCGAAGTCACAACCGGCGTAACCGCCGCTGCCGACTTTCCGCTCTTGTAGCGAACTCTCTCTTCCGATCGTGATTCTGTTGCGAATGCGAAGCAAAGTAAGACAAGAAGAAACAAATAGAAGTGGCGCATGAAATTACCCAAATCCGGCTTAAGAATTCCTCTGGACGGTGCAAACTTTCGATATCAATTAGCGCCGAAGCGGAATGCAAGTAAGTAAGTGCTCGGCGAACAGAAAACCGGTGCTATATTAGCACTTACAATATACGCCATAGCTCAATTTCAGCAAGGTAATACTTCCGGAAACGATTTCGACCAGCAAAAATGCGCTTCGAAATCACGCTGTCACGCATTAGCTTATCTTTATGCCTGAATCAAACGACGACCCAATCGAATATCCCATCGACGGCATCCTCGACCTGCACAATTTTGATCCGAAAGATGTCAAAGAATTGGTCCCCGAATACATCAACGAATGCCGGGCTCGCGCAATCTTCGAAATCCGAATCATTCACGGCAAAGGCATCGGCAATCTCCGCCGCACTGTCCATGCCCTGCTCGACCGCAATGAATTTGTCGCGTCGTATCAACTCGACTCCAAATCGTCCTCGTCTTGGGGAGCGACGCTCGTGTCATTGAAGAAATAGCGCTTTCGCCTTGTGATTTGTGCAACTTGGTTGAGCAGTATACGTTTACTTAGCCTGTATTGCTGTACGTAGTTTGGCGACGGCTACAAGATTGAAATTGACTCGTAATTCGACTTTTCATAGCTTGAACATGAAACATCCTATTCCCTTTGGAAATAATCTTAGCTCATACAAGGAGATATTCATGCCCAGACTTTTTACTCTGCGCACATCCCTCGCGATGTTGCTCGCTGCTCTGTTATTGAGCGCGACCGCCTTTGCATCGGAACTGAACAAGGAAACTGCCGACCTGATCAAGAAAGCCGGCGGAAAAGAACAGTATCCCGATGCCAACGCTCTGCTCATCAAGCAGAACACACAATATGATTTCAACGCCGATGGCACTTGCAAGACCACCGACTACTTTCTCGCCAAAATTCTCACTGATGCCGCATTCAAAGATTACGGCGAAATCAAGCTTCCGTACTACAAGACCTACGACAGCATCGTCGTCAAGACCGCCCGCGTAATCAAACAGAACGGCAGCATCGTCGATGTGCCGGCCGATATGATGAAAGATATCTCAGATGCTTCGACTGAAGCGATGAACATCTATGAAAGCGACGCGCTCAACCGGGTCATCTCGTTCAAGAACCTCGAAGTCGGCGACTGCGTCGAACTCCTCGTTGAAGATCATCTTTACCATGCGCCAATGGAAGGCGAGTTCGACGGCCTGCAAGTATTCCAGCAATTCGACCCGATCATCTCCAAGGAAGTCGTGGTCATTGGCCCGAAATCCAAACCGCTCAAGCACGTCGTCAAGAACGGAAACGTGAAATACGCCCACAAGGAAATGGGCGACAAAGTCAAATACACTTGGTCCGCTGAAAACGTCGACCGCATCATTCAAGAACCGGCAATGCCCGCGCTTACCGAAATCGCACCGACAGTTATCTTCTCCACCATCGGCTCATGGGAAGAAATCAGCAAGTGGTGGAATGACCTCGCCGGCAAGCAAATGGAAATGAACGACGGTCTGCGCGCCGAAGTCAAAACCCTGACCGACGGCAAAGCCACCAAGACCGAAAAAGTCGACGCCATCTATCACTACGTCGCCCAGAAAGTCCGCTACATGGGACTTGGCACCGGCAAGAAGAAAGGCTTCGAACCCAAGCCTGTTACCGAAACGTTTGAAACCAAGTACGGTGTCTGCCGCGATGTCGCCGCGATGATGGTCGCCATGCTGCGCGAAGCCGACATTCCTTCCGAAGTCGTCCTCACCAACATGGGCTCCAAGGTTGCTTACGACATCCCGCATATCGGGTTCAATCACGCAATCGTCGCGATCAAGAACGACGACGGCACATTCACCTACGCCGACCCGACGGTTAACGACTCCAGAGATTGGCTGCCGTCCATGGAGGCCAAACAGCAGGTGCTGGTGTGCACTCCGGAAGGCAAACCGCTCGCCGACACGCCTTCGATGCCCGCCAAGGAAAACATGGGCAAAATCAAAGCCGTTTCGAATCTCTCCGAGTCGGGAACGTTTACCTCGAATGTCACCATCGGCACCGATGGCATCTACGATCTCGCGCTGCGTTCATTCGCCAAGTCGATGCCTTCCGCACAGATGTCGATGATTTGGAACTATGTCATCCAGGACGTCTACCCCGGAGCGCGTTTGACGAATTTCTCGTACACCGACGCCGAAGATCTTTCCAAGCCGTTCGAAATCAGCTTCTCTTACCAAGTCGACAAGTACCCGACGGAAGCCGGCGAATTCGTTCTGATGAAGAGCCCGGTCTCTATTGGCACTTTTGAATTGATCTCCAAATTCCTGCTCTCTTCGGCTTCCCTGCCGGAGCGCAAGTATCCCTATAATCTCGGTTTCACTTTCGGCGCTTCCGAAGAAGAAGTCATCACGCTTCCTGCCGGCATGAAACTCAAATCGATGCCGGATGCCGTTTCCGAAGCCAAGGGTCCAGTCGAATATCGCATGACCTACTCCAGCGCCAATGCATCAGAACTGGCCAGCGGCGGCACACAGGTGACCTACCAAAAGGAAATCCTTATCAACGCCAAGGAAATGTCACCGGCAGAGTACGCCCAATTCAAAGAGGTCATGAAGACCGCTTCCAAATCGGCGCGCGGCGAATTGATCATGCAGCGTGAAGGTTCGGAAAACTAAGAACAGGGAGATGTGGAGTTAAGCATGAGTAAGAGATTTATGCTGGTAACGGTGTTGCTCGCGCTGCTGTCGCTGACAGTATCCGCCGCAGCCGTCACCAAGACATTTTCCGATGATGAAGTCAAAGCGATGATTGCTTCGGCGCCGAAGCCGGAGCAATATCCGCAGGCTGCCGGATACGTGTTGATTAATCAGCACGCGACAACTTTCAATGCCGACGGCTCCGGAGTGACCGATTTTCATTATGTCATTAAGATTCTTCAGGAGCGCGGCAAAGAACAATACGGCGACGTCAAGGAAAAGTACAATAAGGACTCCGACTCGGTTGTGGTTGTCAAAGCCGTCACCTATCTCGCCGATGGAACCGTGCTTCCGGTCGAAGCCAAGGCCATTCACGACCTGACACCGGCGGCCCTGTCGAATGCCGCGATCTATTCCAACATCATGCAGAAGGTCATCAACTTTCCTGCCCTCGCAGTTGGAGTAACTATCGAACTGAAACTGCGCACTTTCCATAAAGCCCCCGGCCCCGATGAGGAGCACTTTGTCTGGGGCACCAATCTCTTCCAGGGCAGAGACCCGATCAGTTTCGTGGAAACATCGTTGACCGTTCCCGAATCGGTCAAGCTGCGCTATACCTACCAGAATGAGGGCATGGACTACACGACGACGACAGAAAATGGATTCGTCACCCATAACTGGACTGTTCAAAATTCTGCCCAGATTATTCCCGAGCCCGATATGCCTTCAATGAATCGAATCGCGCCGCGCTTGATCTACACTGACGCAGTGTCCTGGGACGCGGTCGGAAAGTGGATGGCCGGTCAATTCTACAAACATGTGAAGGTCGATGGCGATATTCTCAAGAAAGCCAACGAACTGACCAAAGGCGCTAAGTCAAACGAAGAGAAAATCGAGCGCATTGGCATTTATGTCATTCGCGATATTCGCGGCGTTGCCGAAAATACTCTCCCGCTCGGACTAGCCGGTTACGAACCCAACGATGCCGATGTCGTGCTCGCCAACAAATATGGCGACTGGCGCGACAAGACGGTCCTGTTGATTTCGTTGCTTCGCGCCGCCGGCATTGAGGCCTATCCTCACTACGTCAACCGCAGTGACGCGGTTCTCGCCCAGGACTATCCGGCGATGAAGCAATTCGATGCGATTTACGCCTATGTGCCCGCATACAAGAATGCGCCGCTCTGGATCAATCCGTTCGGCGATATGGCTTCGTTCGGATATCTCCCCGACAGTCAGGGTTCGACCGGATTGCTTGTGAAAGATTCTGGCGGCGAGTTGCTTGCGGTTGCCGATCCGGCTCCGGAAACAAATCTCGCCGACTGTCGCTTCGAGATGATCGTTCGGCCGAATGGTGATGTCGACGGCACCGCCGGTTGTCAGTTGAGCGGCATCTTCGACAACATGGCGCGCGCTACGCTCAAAGACGCCACACCGAAGGAACTCGAACAATATTTCCTTAGCACCGCCAATAGTATGGGCGAAGGCAGCCACAGCAAGACCTTCAAAGTCTCCGACTTGTCCGACTTGAAATCAAGCGTCCAAGTCGCGCAGGAATACACGACGCCGGAAATGGGCATCGTTCAGGGCGAGATGATGATCTTCCGTCTCAAAGATGTTCCCTTTGGCTTTGCGCAGATTCCCAGCTATCCCGGGCAGACGCAGCGCAACTACGACTTCGTCCTCGACTCGAAGATGTTGCTCAAAAAGCAGGGTGTGATTCATCTGCCGGCCGGCTACAAAGCGGTTTTTGTTTCCGAGCCGGTAACCATCGCCAACAACTTCGGCGAGTGGCAGTCGAATTTCTCGCTCAATTCCGATTCTACCGAAGTTACTTACAACGCCTCGGTGAAATTGGTCGACAAGGAAATCGATACCGATGAATACATCATGTTCAAGAAAGCTTACGACGATTTCTCCGCACCGAAGAACACCCTGATTCTCTTGGAGAAACGCCAACCGAACTAGCTCTTCAAAGACACGCACCACACACCAGAAAGCGGCTCGCTACGGCGAGCCGCTTTCGTTTGCAACCATAATTTCGGTTCAGTAAGACTATGATTCCTGCCTCACGTCGCGCTGGAAGCAAAACTCGTTGGGTGCCCCAGCGCTTGTTGAACGGAGTGAAATCCCGCTTGCGGGACGCAGAACCTGTCGCGTTGCATCAGTCCGTAGGTCGGGTTCCGAATTCCGCGCAATAACACGATGGAAGAAACAGCAAGACATCCGCGGAATGAGAAACCCGACACACCGACCAGTTCGTAGGTCGAAACCCCTAATTGTCGACTCTCTCCCTTCAAATCTCTTCGAGGGGTTTCGACATTCTTGATTTTGGCATTACCAACTTCCGCCCCGCAAACGGGATCTGCGACAGTTAGCCCCTACATCGTCACGTTTCTCCCCTCTCTCGTTCACGGGAGAGGGGTCGGGGGTGAGGGTGCGTGAGGGCGAAAATGTTGTAGCAACCTTAACGACATTGTCTCGCCGCGCCTATATATGGGTAGCAGTGTGTTTGCCGACCATCAATGGCAATTGCTACGTCAGCTCTGGCACAACCTTCGAGTTCGTAACGGCCGTTACGGATCTAAACAATGCTCGACCTCGAAGACGTCAGTTCACGCAAGCAGTCAGCCGGTTTTGGACCCGCGAAACCGTCAGGAGATTGTTAGTATCGGCGGCACGCACACTTCAAGAGGACCTCCTGTCCATCTTGAGTGACCGGTCATGCAAAAATATTTCGGGACTCGCCCAACCGAAGCAACGAATGGTAGGAAGAATTTGAATGGAAAAAACGAAATGAAGTGCTGAATCAAAAGTAACCGGCGCCGCAAATGCACAGCGCCACGCTCATCTAACCGAACACATCCTTGTTCGTATCGATATCGTACTTTTTGATTTTCTCGAACAAGGTCGTGTAATCGATCTTGAGGATATCCGCAGTCTTGCGTTTGTTGCCGCGCGTCTGGTTCAGGATACGAATTATCATTCCGCGCTCGGCCTGCATCTGCGCAAGCTGTCCGACTTCCTTGAGTCCGGCGCCTTCGCGCAGACGAATCTCGTCCGAGGTCGCCAGGCGAATTGCCAATTGCTCCGGCCGAATTTTCTTGCCTTCAGCGAGAATAATTGCGCGCTCGATCGTGTTTTCAAGTTCGCGCACGTTGCCGGGCCAGTGATATTTTTCCAAAATCGCCATCGCTTCGCGCGAGAGCGACTTTTCGCCCTTTTTCATTTGCCGCCAATATTTATCCACGAAATAATTCGCGAGCGGCGCAATATCCTCCGGACGTTCGCGCAGCGGCGGAATGTGAATCGGAAACACTGACAAGCGATAGAACAGATCCTCGCGGAATTTCTTCTTCGCGATCGCTTCCTGCAGATTGACATTTGAAGCCGTGATAATGCGAACATCCACCTTCATCGGTTTGGTGCCGCCGAGTCGCTCAAAGGTCTGCTCCTGCAACACGCGCAGCAGCTTGGCCTGCAGCGAAAATTCGAGATCCCCGATTTCGTCGAGGAAAATCGTCCCGCCGTTGGCAATTTCAAATTTGCCCATTTTGCGCGCATGCGACGAAGTAAACGCGCCTTTCTCGGAACCGAACAATTCGTTTTCGAGCAGTTCGCCCGGGATCGCCGCGCAATTGATCGTAATATACGGCTTCGCGTGGCGCGTCGACAGCGAGTGAATCGCGCGCGCAAACAGTTCTTTACCGGTGCCCGATTCGCCCGTGAGCAGGACGGTTGTATCCGACGGCGCAACTTTTTGAACCAGCCGCATGACTTCGATCATGATCTCGCTGGAGCCGATGATATCGGAGAATCCCAGCGATTCAGCCAATTCTTCACGCAGCAGATTATTCTCGGCAACGAGTCGCTGATTTTCGAGCGCGCGCTCGACCACCATGTGCAGATGGCTGGTGTCGAACGGCTTTTGCAGGAAATCGAATGCCCCGCGCTTCATCGCTTCGACCGCCGTTTCGATCGTGCCGTAGGCGGTCATCACAATCACCGCGCTGTCGGGGTCGTGCGTCTTCACGCGCGAAAGCACATCCATGCCGGAGATATCCGGCATCTTCAGATCGGTCAGAATGACGTCGTAATGCTTCTCTTTGCTGCGCGCCACACCGGCGTCGCCGCAATTTTCGGTTTCGACATCATAGCCCTCCGCCGAAAGCGAAGCTTTCAGCATGTCGCGCATGCTGTCTTTATCGTCGATGACGAGAATATTTGACACGAGACTTCCCTGACTGTTAGAGCCGGATACGGTATTCCTCTCAAAAATTATCGACAGAATTCCGCTTTGCTTAAGGGATCCGCCCAATTTGCCGCCCGGCACGCAATTGAGATTTCGGACAGCAAAATGCCCGCGCTGTGCAGCTTTGAAACACGATTGTTGGATTTGCGATTAGGGATGTCGATTGTCGACGGGCTATGGCTTGCAATTGCGGCAGGGCGAAAAACACTCGCCGAGAAAATATTCGCGGCTGGGATTCTCGACAAGATGCTTGGCTTCGCCTGAACTGACCGCATCGCAACTGGGCCTATGAAATCGCCGCGATTTGGAATTGCCGTAATAGACCGACTCCGGCTGTTCTACCGCCAGCGACCAGATTCCCACCCGCTCCCGCAACGCCGCTTTCTGCGCGCTGCAAAGCTCCTGAAATTCGACGGCAGCCAATTGGTCTTCGAAGAAATACGCCGAGGCCAGACCGTCCTCGATCAGCCGCTCGTTCACGAAGACCGAGTCAGCGTAGACAAATGCCAGCAACCGGCCGTACCGGTCGGTGCGCTCTTTCCCAAACTCATACTTGAGCGTCGCGTTGCCGGCCAAAAGCAGCCGCAATTCGCCGGCGGCTTCGTCGCTGAAAGCCTGTCCCTTCTCCGGCGTGTCGATTCCCAATAGGCGAATAGTCTGTCCCTCGCCGTCCACAAATGTGTCGCCGTCGAGAATCTTCACCAACGCCGGCGCAGTCTGGAGCGGCAAAACTGCCGGCGCCTTAAAGTTCCCCTTGAATATGATTGTCGCCACCAAAGCGGCAACTACCAGAAGCAGTACGACTATGCGGGGAAATTTTGAACTGCGGGTTCGGCTCAATACTGCTCGCCCTTGAGGCGTTCGCGCAAGCTGCGCATCTCTTCGGTGTCGCGGCCGTACTCTTCGGCCTCGCTCAAATGGTGATTGGACGCCACCTTATCATTCAGTTCGAAGAACACCTCGGCTGCGACGATATGCGCGGCCTGATGACTGGGAATCAGCTTGATTGCCGCCTCGATCGATTCGCGCGCCTTGTCCGGTTGTTCGAGAATCAGATAGTATTCTGCCATCACGATATCGGGCTCCGGATAGCCGGGATCAAGCTCTTTTGCCTTGCTGATTAACTGTACCAGCCGCTGGTCGTGCTCGTCGCTCGATTTTAGGCGTTCGAGATAGGCGTAGCACAAGCCGATCAAGTAACCCGGATCATAGGGGTTCTTGCGGACGGCTTTGAGAAATTCCTTTTCCGCATCGTCAGTGCGATCCTGCATCAAGTAGATCCAGGCGAGCGCGAAATTGACCTGCGACGAACCGGGATTGAAACGGAACGCGCGGCGGATATGGTCCTCGGCCAGATCGTACTGTTGCATTTCCTTATAGGCGTATGCAATGCCCAGATGCATCTCGAAATCCTGCTGGTTCTGATCGAGCGCTTCTTCGAAAGCCGGAATCGCCAAAGCATAGCTGCCCTTGGCGAGGAAGAACTCCGCCCGCTGGCGCGGATCGTTTTCGACCTCCATCAATAGGTGCAGCAGCGAAAGCACCTCGCGGTCGCCGGGCTCGATGTCCAGCGCCTGGTGCAGGCTCTTGCGCGCAAGCTCAAAATCGCCGGTCTCGACCAAACACTGGCCAATTCCAATCAGCGATTTACAGGCGTATTTCTCGTCTTCGGTGAAGTCAAACTTTAAGGCTTGTTCGAAGTGCGAGATGGCGTCCTTATAGTAGGACATCGCCATCAGCACCGTTCCCATCTCGGTCAGGTACTTGGCGGACTCCGGAAAGTCGCGCAGCGAGCTTTCGAGTTCGGCGCGGGAGGACTTAAGCCGGCCGGAGCGTTGATAGACCAATGAGCGGTGATAGTGCGCTTCGGGCGCCGTCGGGAATTCCCAACCGACATAGGCCTCGCTGGGATGGCGGCGGATGAAGTTGTTGTATTCTTCCGAGGAATTGAACATCCGCGTCTTGGCGATGCGGCGGCGCAGGATATTGGCAACCGAGCGGCTGCTGGAGATGATCCGGTCAGTTTCCTTTAGGACGGTGTCGTAATCGCCCGCTTCCAGCGCGCTGTTGATCGTCGCGAAGGGCGCCTGCGGATCAGAGACCCGGCGGAACTTCCCCACGAGCGAATCGAGCATCTGCCTGAATTGTTCGATCATACGGCAGCAATGTATTCGACAACGCCAAACCGTCAAGACTAAAACTGATGCGTTATTATTAATACTATTCATCGCCGGAGTGGTTTGGCGACCATTAAGAGCGGGTTTCATGCGCCAGGTCGAACTATCTTGTTGTCGTTTATGATCAATGCACATTTTGGCTGAATTACACGCGAATGCGCCGTCGCCGCGATTCGGCCAGAGATTTCGGCGCCGGCGACAGATATAGTATTATTAATAATATGACAACCTCGAAGGCGATGGCTTGACGCGTCTGGTGCCGAGAATTCGCGGCGAGTTCAATGCAGAGCGCCAGGCGTGGTATTGTTTGTTTTGCCAAGGATTTATGGGATTATTATTGTTTTTGCGCGCGGTTCGTAGAGATCAAGGTCATTGTAGCCATGTCGCAGGTTTCGAGCGCCGGTGCGCGGGTTGGAGGAAGTTATATTATTAATAATAATATATCGGTACGGCAGTTTCGTAGGTCGAAACCCCATATTGCAAAAGGTCGGTGTTTGGTAGCCGTTTTGAGGGGTTTCGACATGGTTTTAGTTTCGACATGGTTTTACATGTACGGCAATACGGATACGGCACGGCGGGCGCGCAAACCGCGCCCGTACGGAGGCGTTGCCGGATCGACGCAGCGGGCGTGGGGACCACGCCCCTACGGCACGGGCAGCAAAAGTAGGTATGGGGATGCGGAGCGGAATTGGACCAGATTGGTCAAATTAACCCGCTGAACTGCAAAAATATGCTTGACAATTCGGGAACTTCTGATACATTGGTGGCTGGTTGGTTGAACGTTCTAATGTACCCACCGTACATTATCCTTAAGCATCTCAAGCACTTTTGAAGTTCGTTAACATTACGTTAACAGCACAAGTCTCAATTTTCCTGACGTTTGTCACTTTGCTAACGGTTTTCCCTGTTTACTTCAGAACTGTTTGCCTATTGGCGCGTCTGCTCCAAAACTCCAAATCACCAAATCTCATCTCGTTACTTGTCGTTAATCGCTAACTGTCTTTATGATATAAAGGCACATGTATTAGGAGGTGAAATCGCCAAGGGCGGTTCACAGTAGATAAAGAGAATTTGACTATTCAGTGTACGACTCGTTACCGGGGATAACTAAAGTTGTGCGACATTCAGTCGAACACGAACTAAGTGGTTAACCCCAGACTCCAAAATTAGGAATCATTGGATCAATGTAGTTGGCCTGGACCCGCAAACCCTAGACAAGTTACCGGGTTAACGCCGACTCAAAAATCCTGCTCGCGTCTGTGTCAGACTACATGATCTGTCACAGCCGGACGGAACATATCTGTCGGCGCTTCTTGAAGATTCGTCTTCAGAAGGCTACTACATCTAAACTCACGTATTTTCCTAACTTTGTAAGGAGGAAGTACATGTTCAAAAAACTTTTGGTGGTCGTACTTGTAATGGCTTTCCTAGTTAGCCTTTGCAGTGTGGCTCTGGCTACCAAAGATCCGAACGAATTTAAGCGCGGCACGCATGTCGTCGGAATACCGGGTGCGGGTAGAACTCTCTACAATCCGCAGCCGATCCACCCGCCGACTACTCCGATCAGTGCTGCTCGCACTCCCATACCGAATCCTGGTCCGTTGAATCGTTCGCACCTCGCTACTTGCGGTGTGAATGCTGATTACGGAACCATCACGAGCTATTTCGGCTCGGCTGGTGGCGGCCAGGCCGTTCGTTGGGATGCAGGCGCTGATGTGTGCACGCTGAAAACAGTCTCACTCGTAATGTACCAAGCTGGCAGCTCGACTCCGGGTTCCGGCGGTATTAAAGGTTACGTGTGGGCTGATGACGGTACGGGTCTTCCTGGTGCTGTAATTTCAACGACTAACATCAGTCACGCTTCGATACTTTGGTATCCCAGCTCGACTGATTTCTTCCCGAATGTGGTCATTAATGGTGGCGAATATCACACCGGTTACATCTCGACCCTTCCCGGCGATAACTACGCCGGCTTGTTGGACGATGCCATTACGGCAACGACCACAAGCTTGTGGTACGGTGGCGCCTGGTATGGTAACGGCGGCGTCTTTGTAGGCGGCGATCCGTTCTGGGTTCAGGAAACTGAAACCTGCTGCTACTCTTTAGGACCTGCCTCTGTGTGCGGTAGCCAGGAATGGTATTGCACGCCGGCGTACCGCTGGCCGCTTTTCTGGCCGGCCCAGCGTTTCACGTCGGAAGGCGTTTGCACGCTTAAGACCGTTCGTGTTCGTATCTCGTCATTCGGTACCGCGGCTTATACCGGTGGTATTGATGTGCGCGTGTATTCGAACGCCAGCGGCCTCCCGGGCGCTGTCCTTGGCAGCGTTCATGTCGCGGATCCGGCCATCGTGTTTTCACCTGGCTTGACCTCCGTTGACGTGTCCGGTCTTGGGCTCGTTTTCAACAACGTTGATTATTTTGTCGGATATCGTCCGACAAACGCGGCTGAAGATTACCAGCCGGTAGGCGACTTGGGCGATGTCCCGGCGCTTTGCCCGGATGGTGCCGGTGTTCTTCGTGGAACGGCGTCAACTGACGGCGGTCTTACTTGGGACTACATGGCCAACTTTGACCCGGGTTATGATGATAACTGGGTAATCGAAGTTGATTATTGCTGCGCTCCGGTCGCGGACCTTTGCGACAACCTTAACTATGCCGGTTCTCCGTTCTATTATTGGCCGGAACCGGATGCTTATGGTGATCAATTCCGCAACCAGAGATTCACCAACGCTAGCTACTGCTCGCTGAAGACCGTCAACCTGGCGTTCGACGCTTCCGGTTCGATTGGTACTCCGGGCGCAGAAGTGTACATTTGGAATTCGAACGGCACGTATCCGACGTCCGTTATTACGACCTATATTATTAATCCCGTGACGGCTTATTTCCCGGCTTACACCTCGATCAACGTGGTGCCCGCGAACTTGATCATCACCGGTGATTATCATATCGGTTACACGACCATTCAAAACGCACCGACTGACGTTCTCGCGATTCTGTCTGACGACGGCAATAGCGGTTCCGGCAGATCGGGCGAATTCTATTCCGGTAATTGGTGGTTGATGGCCAATAGCTGGGGTGTTGATGTTGATTTCTTGATCAACGTTGATGTCTGCTGCTTGCCGCCGGGATTCTGCCCGATTACCTGTTCGGCGACCGATCAGTGGCCGACCTTCTCGCATGACTATGCCCGTACCGGCCAGTCCCAGTTGACTCTGGGCGACCTTTGCGGTATTGTCAGCGCTTGGTCGTTCGTTGGCACCGGCGCCAGCAACTTCTCCAGCCCGGTTATCTCCAATGACCTCGTCGTTTGTGCACATGACGACCGCATCCAGGCCGTCAACCTGCTCACCGGCTTGCTCGCTTGGGATACCAAAGCTGGTGCGTTAGCTGCACAGTATGCATTGGTTATCAATACTGGTCTTCGTAGCCAGCTCACCATCGATGGTGGTGCGTTGTACTTCGGTACCGGTGGTCTTAGAGGTTTCGCGAAAGCCGACCTCCTGACCGGTAACCTGATTTGGGCCCGCGGTCTTGGCGTCGGCAATCCGTTGCCGGGCGTCCCGGGTCTGGTCACCTACGGTGGTAACATTGTCCGCGGCAACGAAGTTTACTTCGGTGATGCCAACGGCCAGTTGTACTCCCTGAATGCCACTACCGGCGCTAACAACTACTTTGCTCAAATCCTGACCTCCAACCTGTTGAAGGGTTCCATCACTGGCGCCATCTCGACAGACGGAGCTCAATTGTTTGTAGCTAACGCTGCAAACATTACAAACGCCACGACCGGTATTGGTGGAGTTCGCTCCATTAGCCCCGGTGGTTCGTTCACCCAGAACTGGGTATTCGAGAGCCCGAACATTCCGACGCTTCATGAAGCGTATGCTTCGGCTCCGGCGTTCCGCTGCACCAATCTGTTTATCCACGCCACGTTCAGTCAGACCATCCCGTCCGCGAGCGGATTCTCTGGTTATCGCCAGAATCTTAACCCGACCACTGGTGTGCCGAACTGGGCGCAGTATTTCCTGATTGGTCAGAATGCCTTCGGCGGCAACACTGCAGTCGACGGTTCCAGAGCGTACTTTGCCAGCTTGAACAACGGTTTCTCCGGTCCTGCCGGAAGCCGTGGCGTTCGTGCGGTTAACTTTGCCAATAGCACCGTCTGGTCAAGAGGCGGCACCACTAGCGCATACGACGAAAACGTATTCCAGTCAGTGGCTGTCACATGCGACCCGTACGTCGTGTACGGCACGTATGATCTCCTGAACACCGATGCTCATTGGAGAATCGTTGATGGTAATACCGGCGTTGCCCTGGTCGATTATTATTTGACCGCCGGCATGCCGAATGGTACTGCCATTGCGAAGGGTTCCGACAACGTAACCTATCTCGTATTCTCGACTCGTTTCACGAACCATAGTGCCGGTCCTGGCGGCTTGTTTGCCTTCAAGAACGGTGGTCCTCGTCCGCGTATGGCGATTCCTGAATTGGTTGTTGCATTCACTGGTACCAATACCAATGAATCCTCACCGGTACAGAGAACCGACAACGATGCGGTTGAGAACGTTGGTTGCGCGACTCTTAACGTTACTGCGACGCTTGAAGCCGGCAACCCGCCGACCTCTCGCCGCAGAGTTTCCGATGTCAATCCGAACCTTGCCCTGAAGGCGCAGTCACTTGCCGAATCACTTATGGATTACGATCTGTATAGTGTCGTCGAGCGCGCTGCCGACAAGGGTTTGAGCGGCGTTGCCGAAGTTATGGATGCGGATGGCGAGATTATCTCCCAAGCAGCAGTGCTTAGAGATGTCAAGCCGGCCAAGGCCAATTCGGAAGCACTTGCTCCTCCGACATGGGTTGACTGGATTGTTCCTGCCTCTGGCGGTGCGACTGTGAACTTCGCAGTACCGGCCGGCTTGAGCCAGAACTTTACGTTTGAATTCGATCGCTCGGGAATGAACTTCCTGGCCCCGAATAATTTCTACGTGTACATCGATTCCGATGATCCGGACTATAATCTCGAAGCTCCGCTTGCCTCACCGCAGGCGATCATCGAGTACCAGATCCCGTACGAATACTGTCCGAAAGACACTGGTCGTATGGCATTCGGAACAACTGGTGGCGAGTGGTACACAAACTTCGGCCGTTTGGCTGATGGCGCTGTTGCCTTCGAGTTCACGCTCGATGGTTCTTCAGACGGTTCCATGCCTTACAGCGGTGGTATGTGGTTCATGACCTCCATGGACGATGCAGCTTGGAACCCAGATGCCAGCAGCGTTCCTCCTGGCTTCGGTTTCTTGTTCCCGTTCTATGTTGGTCCGTTTGCCAACGGTGATTGCGGTGGTTGCGACTTTGGCGTGACCCTCCCTGTCGAGTACACAACTAACAATGGCGTGTCCTATGCGAACACCATTGGTGATCTTTGCACATTTGCTATGATCGATTCATTGCAAGGTGCCGGCCTGTGGCCGCACCAGAGCGGCCCGACAATCGGCTTGTTGATTAACTACCGCGAAGTTGGTACCTACGGTGCTGATTTTGGCGCCTTCAAGCTGATCGTTGTCGATATTAACAACCGTAATGCTGCTGCCGTCAATGGCCTGTATTATGGTAATATCGAAGACTGGGATCCGCTGGATGTCGGTTATGGCGATCCTTCTAAGGGTTACGTTTATCAGGGCAATGGCACCACGACCGCTCGTGGTTTCATCGGCCTTCCGTTAAACGGTTCGTATTGGCCGGATGGTTCGAAGACCGATCCGATGTACAACGCCCGTACTATTGAGAACGGTGAAGTTGTGTATCCGTCGGCTGCTTGCCCGGAATGTATCCTCGACTCGCTCTATGCGTTTGTTGATGGTCTTCCGGAAGGCGCTTACGACCTGATGGCAGACGGCGCCCTTGGACCGGATAAGTCGACGATCGCTGCATTCGGTAAGACCAACCTTGCTCCTAACGGCAGCAAGACTTACGGTTTCGCGATTTTTGGCTTCAGCGCCTCTGCTAACCTTAATGGTGACACCGAAGCATTGAGCAAGTTCGTCAACAAGTATGCCGGCTTTGCTCGCGGCGATGTCAACAATGATGACGTGATCGATCTTCGTGACTTGGTCAGACTTTCGCGCTATGTCGCTGGTCTTCCGGGCTCACTTGGACCGGCTCCGTTTAAGCACCTTGGCGACGTCGACAACGATGGCGATGTCGATTCAGCTGACTGCTCTTATTTGGCGGCCTACTACTTCACCGGTGGTGCTCCTCCGAAGAGTGCATTCAAATTCTAATCTGACGGTTTAATCTGTTAGGATAGATCGCAGGGGTCTCGGAAACGAGACCCCTGTTTTTTTGTGCAAGCCCTCACCCTTGATCCCTCTCCCAGAGGGAGAGGGAAAATCGACACAGCTGATTGTTCAGTTTGGTAGGTCGAAACCCCTAATTGGATGCCGACGGATTTGGATGTCGATTCGAGGGGTTTCGACATTTTTCTGCCATGACTAACCAAGAAGATTGTCGAAACCGCGCAGTCGGAGCGTTCGAAATCATCGGCGGCGGAATTGGGGGTTTCGACCTACGGAACTGCGGTGAAAATGAGCTTCGCTATTTGTTCAGCGAGTCCCAGTCGTCGGGGGCGTTTTTGGCGAGCCACTTGG
>CAZIBI010000011.1:102755-105424 GCA_964537215.1 uncultured Ignavibacteria bacterium
GCTATTTGTTCAGCGAGTCCCAGTCGTCGGGGGCGTTTTTGGCGAGCCACTTGGCGAATTCGATTTCGGATTTGAGAAACTTGATGCGGTGGCGCATTACGGCGATTCGGCCGAACGGCACACCGGAGCTCATTTCCGCGCGTTGCCAGACTTCCTGCGCGCGGTCGAGTTCGGATTCCATTTCTTCGAGGCGCTTCTTGAGCAGGGCTTGAAATTCGCTGGACTGCGACTGTAACTGCCGCGAAAATCCCAGAATCAAATCGAAATCAAAATAAGTGCGGCCGGAAGCGAACTGCTCGAGATTGACGCTTTCGCGCAGCGCGTTCTGGCCCTTGGTGGTCGCGCGATACGATTTGCGCATGGCGTTTTTTTCGGTCTTGTCTTTTTCGATCAGCCCGGAACGCTCGAGCTTGCGCAAGGCATAGTAGAGATTGGGGCGCGAATATTCCGCCCAGAGATCGGCGCCGGCTTCAATGAGGCGGCGGTCGATGTCCCATCCGTGCGCAGGCTGTTCAGATAGGAACGCCAAAATGATCAAGTCGGTACGCGTGATAGCCATAATCATTATTATTAATAATATCGGCGTTCCAGTCAACAACATTGCGTGAAATTCGTGCAAGGGCGGCTTTTTCCCTAATTTGCACAGAAGCAGAAGTGCACGACGCTGTGATTCTGTCGATAAAATTCAAGACGATTGCACCGGACTTTGAAATCGGTAAGTACTTCCGGATTCCGAACGAGAGGGCAACGCTACCGCTAACGGAATATGGTTTTTAAGCATCGAATTTTAGTAATCGACGATGAGCAGGTTGTCTGCGACGTTGTCAAGGAAATGCTCGGTTCGAACGAGACTTATCGCATTGTGGCGGAAAACGACCCGGCGAAAGCTCTGGCCTTGCTCAAGACGAGCCAGTTCGATCTGGTGCTCACCGATCTGATGATGGGCAAATATTCGGGCATGCAGATGATCCAGGCGGCGCTGGAGCAAAGCGGCGATACGATTGTCGTTTTGATGACCGGCTACCCCACGATGGAAAACGCCATTGACGCGCTCAAGCACGGCGCCTACGACTACATCGTAAAACCCTTCAAGATGGACCATTTGATGGCCACTGTTGAACGCGGACTGCGCAAGCAGTTATTGGCGCGGGAAAACATCCATCTCAAGGAGCAGCTGGCTCTATTCAAGATTGCCGAGGCGATGGGCTCGACGATTCATTTGGGAACAGCGCTGAACCAGGTGCTGCGCCTGACGATTAAGGAATTCAACGCCGACGGCGCTTCGATACTATTTCACGATGGCAGCGATGCCAACCGTTTCGTGCTGCAGGCGATCCAGACGGCGCATCATGCCGAGATCGACCGCGAGTTTCTCGAGGGACGCACGCGGCATTCGACGCTGGCGGCGCAGTCGCGCGTGGTTGAGATCGAAAACCTCTACATCGACAATCCGGCTGACGCAGAAGTAGAAGGAGTCGGGCAGACGCAAATCAAGACTTTCCTCGCCTGTCCCCTATTGATTCGCGGCCGCGTGATCGGGATCTTGAATATGCAACGTCAGAGCCTCTATCGCGAGTTTTCGACCGGCGAACTGCAGTGCCTGAAAGTGATTGCCTCTAAAGCTGCGTATGCGATTTCCAACTCGCGCCTGTACGATGATCTCGAGAAGGCGTACTTATCGACGATTATGGCGCTTGCGAACGCCGTGGAAGCGCGCGATCGGTATACCTCGGGTCACACAGTGCGCGTGACCTACTTGGCGGAACTGATTGCCAAAGAGCTGAACTGGGAAGACGACCGCATTTTCATTCTCACGATGGGCTGTTCGCTTCACGATATCGGCAAAATCGGCGTGCCGGATTCGATTCTCAACAAGCCGGGCAAGCTGACGGATCCGGAACGTCAGATCATGCAGCGGCATCCGGAAGTCGGTGCGCGGATGATTGAAGGTATCGCGTTTCTCAAGCCGTGCGTGCCGTTTATCATGTCTCACCACGAACAGTGGAACGGCTCGGGATATCCGCACGGGCTCAAGGGCGAGGATATTCCGATCGAAGGTAGAATCCTGGCGGTGGCGGATACATTCGATGCGATCGTGACCGACCGTCCTTACCGGCGCGGCAAGACGATTGAAGCGGCGATACAGGAACTGCGCGATTATGCCAATCGGCAGTTTGACCCGGATATCGTGGAGATTTTTGCGGAAGCGATTCGCAAGAACCGCGAGAAGCTGGATATTATCTACAATATCGACGAGGTCGAAGAGCTTAGAACGGAGCCGGAGAAAACGTCAGTATAAAGATCGCAATCGCGGTCCAGCCGATCCAGCGGCTGCGTCGGTCGAGCGGCTCGTAGTCATTGAGCGTCGGCGGATGCTTGAAGCGAATCACGAAGAGAATCATCACAGCCCAGAACCACCACCCTTCCCAGTAAAATCCAAATCCAACCAGACCGGCAAAGGTAATGCGCGAGATCCAATAGTGATAGCGCGGCGACAGCGCATAGACGATATGGCCGCCGTCGAGTTGTCCTACGGGGAGCAAATTAAGCGCCGTGACAACGAGGCCGACCCAAGCCGCGAAGATCATTGGATTATCCTGAAAGTAGATGTTGTAGCCCTCGGGAGAAGGATGAGTCCAGACGATGGCTTCGAGGATGCGCATGATCAG
>CAZIBI010000012.1:0-27822 GCA_964537215.1 uncultured Ignavibacteria bacterium
ACCCGGGTAAGGAAAAGACGCAGTATACATGCCCCATGCATCCGGAGATCATCCGGGACGCACAGGGCTCTTGTCCCATCTGCGGAATGGATCTGGTGCAGATCGAGAAGCATGAGGATCATTCGGCTGGAGCGACGCAAATAACCCAGTACACCTGCCCGATGCACCCGGAGATCATCCGAGACGCACAGGGCTCTTGTCCCATCTGCGGAATGGATCTCGTGCCGATGGAGAGACAAGAGCGCGGAGCAATGGAATCATCCGTCTCCGGCCGGGCTACATTGTCGATTGACTCCGAGCAGCGCCGGCGACTCGGACTTCGCCTGGGAGCCGTGGAGAAGCGCAATTTGACTCGCGCGGTGCGAACCTCCGCCAAGATCGTCGTCGACGAAACTCGCCAAGCCCGAGTAACCACCAAGATTGATGGTTGGGTGGACAAATTATTTGTAGCCACCACAGGTCAGACAGTCAAGAAGGGTGAGCCGCTCTTGACCATCTACAGCCCGGAGTTAGTCTCCGCCCAGGAGGAGTATCTCTCTGCGCTGGCAACGCAAACACAGTTGGCTGCAAGCGGTGAAGAAGCACGTCAAGGCGGCGATCGCTTGGTAGCCGCTGCGAAACGGCGTTTGGAGTTGTGGGACATCTCGGTCGAGCAAGTCCGACGATTGGAGGAATCCCAGCATATCGAGAAGTACTTAACTCTGTACGCGCCTGTTAGTGGCTGGGTGATAGAGCGGACGGTGTTGCCGGGCCAAAAGGTGATGGCCGGCGAGCCGATGCTTGTCATTGCCGATTTGACCAAGGTCTGGGCCGACGCAGATATCTATCAATCCGATCTTCCGCACGTGAGCGTCGGGATGCCCGTGGAAATTACGCTCCCGGCGCTGCCGGGCAAAACGATTAAAGGTCGAGTGTCCTTTGTCACGCCGACGCTGGACCCCGAGACGCGCACCATGCGTGCTCGTCTGGAAGTTGACAACCGGGAACTTCTGCTCAAGCCGGAGATGTATGCAACGGCCCACCTGGAACATGAGATTGGCACGCGGCTAGCCATACCGAGCACCGCCGTGATCTTCACTGGCACCCAGACTCTTGCCTTTCGGAAGGGAGAAGGACAACAGTTGGTAGCTGCCGAGATCAAACTGGGTGAGCGTAGCGGCGACTATTATGAACTTCTTTCGGGTTTCAAAGAAGGGGACTCGGTCGTAACCTCGGCCAACTTCCTCATTGACAGTGAATCGTCGCTGGAAGCCGCACGGGCGGCACTGACGCAGGACAAGACAGGACCTGCACCATCGGGCCATGAAGGACACCAACGGTAACAGCGAAAGATCGGAGAATTGAACTAATATGAAGCCACCCAAATCTCCTGACCACCCGGAAGCGCTCTCCAAGCACGGCGTAATTGGTCGGATAATCGAATTCTGCGCGGTCAATCGCTGGCTCGTCATCTTGTTCTTTGCCGCAGCAGTGATCTATGCTTTCCAGACTCTGGGGCACATACGCTTGGATGCGATTCCGGACCTGTCGGACACGCAGGTCATTGTCTATACACGCTGGGATCGTAGCCCGGACATCGTAGAAGACCAAGTTACCTATCCGATCATCACCGCACTATTGGGCGCGCCTCGCGTGAAGGCTGTCCGCGGTTTCAGTGACTTTGGATTTTCTTATGTCTATGTCATCTTCGAAGACGGCACCGATATTTATTGGGCTCGAAGTCGCGTTCTGGAGTACCTCTCCAAAATCAGTGGGAGCTTCCCGCCCGATGTGACTCCGGCTATCGGTCCCGATGCTACCGGAGTAGGGTGGGTTTACCAATACGCGTTGGTCGACAAATCCGGCGAGCACGATCTGGCCGAACTCCGAACCTACCAGGACTGGTACTTGCGCTACGCACTGCAGAGTCTTCCTGGAGTAGCTGAGGTCGCCAGCATCGGTGGCTTTCAAAAGCAATACCAAGTAGTCATCGATCCGGCCTTGATGCAGAGCTACAAAGTCTCGCTTATGGATGTGGCTACTGCGATCAAGCGAAACAACAATGAAGTCGGGGGACGACTCATTGAGTGGTCCGGCAAGGAATTCATGGTGCGGGGTCGAGGGTATGTTCGAAGCACCGAGGACCTTGAAGGAGTCGTGGTGAAGTCCGTTGGCGGGACGCCGGTGAAACTCAAAGATGTGGCAAATATTACGCTTGGGCCCCAAATCCGTCGCGGAGTTTCCGACTTGAACGGCGACGGTGATGCTGTGGGTGGCATCGTTGTCATGCGGCACGGTGAAAACGCGCTGAATGTGATCAAGAAAGTAAAGGAAAAGATCGAGGAGATGAAGCCGTCGATGCTCGAAGGGGTAGAAGTGGTTCCTGTTTACGATCGCTCACAACTTATTGAAGAGTCGATCGACAATCTCAAAGACGAGCTTATCCTGGTGTCGATCATCGTCAGCTTGGTGATTCTCTTCTTCCTGTGGCACTTCCCCTCTGCCTTGGTGCCTATCATTACGATCCCCGTGTCCGTGCTCCTTGCTTTCATTCCAATGTACTTCATGGGGATTACGGCCAATATCATGAGCCTCGCTGGAATTATTCTCTCAATTGGTGTCCTCGTGGACGGAGCGGTAGTGGAGGTGGAGAATGCTTACAAGAAGATTGAATTGTGGCAGGAAAAGGGCCGGCCCGGCAGCTTCTACGATGTGCGCCTTGGCGCGCTAAAGGAAGTCGGACCAGCAGTGTTCTTTTCACTCGCCGTGATTGCCGTCTCATTCTTGCCGATCTTCACGCTAGTAGGCCAGGAGGGGCGGCTCTTTACACCCTTGGCCTGGACAAAAACTCTCGCCATGGCACTGGCCGCGTTCTTGGCAGTTACGCTGGATCCAGCCGTGCGGATGCTCTTTGCGCGAATTGAGCCCTTTAGTTTTCGTCCCAAGCCGCTGGCCAAACTCGCCACATCTGTGCTCGTAGGTCGCTACATTCCTGAAGAGAAGCATCCGGTCAGCAGACTGCTGTTTCGTCTCTACGAAAAGCCGTGCCGGTGGGTACTGGAACGTCCCAAGACGACGATCGTCATCGCTGTGCTGGTCGTCGCCAGCGCCGTGCCGGTATATTTCAAATTGGGACAAGAATTCATGCCACCATTGTACGAGGGGACTATCCTCTACATGCCGACGACTCCGCCAGGTTTATCAGTGACCGAAGCGCAACGGTTAATGGAAGAGCAGGATCGTATTCTCAGTTCTTTTCCGGAAGTTGAAAGAGTATTCGGCAAAGCGGGCAGGGCTGAGACCTCAACCGATCCGGCGCCATTTTCAATGATGGAAACCACAGTGATGCTCAAGCCAATGAATGAATGGCGAGCCAAAGAACGGTGGTACTCTAACTGGGCTCCAAGTTGGCTTAAGCGACCACTCGGACACATCTGGCCGGAACACATTTCCTATGAGGAACTGATTGCCGAATTTGACAAGGCGATCAAGTTCCCGGGTAATGTGAACGCCTGGACCATGCCAATTAAGGGTCGCATCGACATGCTCTCAACTGGTGTGCGGACACCGGTTGGTATCAAGATCCTTGGAGCTGACCCCAAACAGATCCAAGACGCAGGGGCTGCCATTGAAGCCGCTCTCCGTGACGTGCCCGGTACGCGCAGCGTGTTCGCGGAGCGGGCGGCAGGCGGGTATTTCGTCGATTTCGAACCGCGGCGCGATCAGTTGGCGCGCTATGGGCTTGCGATTGACGATCTGCACATGGTGATCATGACTGCCCTTGGGGGAGAGGCGATCTCCACCACCATCGAGGGACGCGAACGCTATACAATAAACTTACGCTATCCTCGCGACCTAAGATCTCAGCTCGATGAACTCGAGCGCGTCTTAGTGCCTGTCGAGGGTGGCACCCAAGTGCCGATGAACGAATTGGCTGACATTACTCTCCTCACTGGCCCTGCGATGATCAGAAATGAGAATGGCATGGTGGCTGGCTATGTCTTCGTAGACATTGCCGACCGCGACGTCGGAAGCTACGTCGAAGCGGCCAAAGCGGCAGTTGAGAAAAGCGTGATATTGCCCACGGGATACTCGGTAATCTGGAGTGGCCAGTGGGAAAACATGGTGCGAGTACGTGAACGCCTAAAAATTGTGGTGCCCGTTGCTATCCTTCTGATTTGGGTTTTGCTGTACATGAATACCAAGAGCACATTCAAGACTTTTGTTGTGATGTTAGCCGTGCCATTCTCGGTAGTGGGCGCAATCTGGTTTCTTTATTTGCTGGACTACAACGTGTCCATAGCAACCTGGGTCGGGATGATAGCGCTCATGGGGCTGGACGCCGAAACCGGTGTATTCATGCTTCTATTCTTGGATCTCGCCTACGATGATGCCAAGGCGCATGGCCGCCTACGCAACATGGCTGAGTTAAAAGAAGCCATCATCCATGGTGCCGTCAAGCGGATCAGGCCCAAGCTGATGACTGTGGCGTGCGCTGCCCTCGGACTCATTCCAGTCCTTTGGAGTACGGGCACCGGGGCCGACATGATGAAACGAGTCGTTGCACCATTGGTTGGAGGGCTCGGCACAAGCTTCATTATGGAGCTCTTGGTGTACCCGGCAATCTATCTGCTGTATAAGTGGCACAAAGAGGTCAAACACTCGGCTGTTGAGGGCGCTCTGGTTGACACTGGATCGAAATGACGCACGTCCCAACATATCAGGAAATGACACACACCAGACCCGCCCAAACGGTCGGGTCTGGTGGTGCCCCTGTGTTGCTTTGCATAGGTAGGGGCGGTAAGAGACGCATCGCCGCCCCCATCGCTGGCGAATGAGTAAGTTCGACGTTTCTGGGATTGGAGCCATTCCGGTGGTGTATACATACTGGCGACTCTGGCAAATAAAACACGAAAAAGCTAAGTCGCTGGCGTTGCCCACCGAGTCATTGTCGGGAGCTTAGGTAATTAGGCTCGAATCTGCATTCGTCCAGCAATCGTAAGGGCCCGACCTTCTTAGTTCGGGCCTTTGTATTGTGCTAAGATTAACCTAAAGGTAGTGGTGAAAATTGAAGTCAGTTCTTCACTATTGAAGAATTATCTGCGCTTTTCGACAGCGGCAGCCTTTGGCCCAAAACAATTGAACTTATCAAATCGTTTCAAAAGAAGTGCTTAGGGATTTATTCAATTTGCTCATGATCGCGGCACATGCTTTGCTAGTTTTTGACGTGGAAGAAAATGCTAACGAACTAATAGGAGAGATTCGAATGAAAATCAGAACTGGAGTAATCATCGCCTTGCTATTGGCCCCTATCGCTGTCGTTGGATTTGGAGCGCTTAGCACAAGCACAGCCGTCGGCTGCGGAGGCGGATCGAGCAGCGGTTGCAGCCATGAAACTGCTACCCAGAAAGAAGTACAGAAGCCGATCTCGCTGCATGACGAAAGTCTCTTGATCGCGGATTCGCTCGAAGTTTTGAAGCAACACTTTATCGAGCTAATTAATCTCGAAGATCGCGATCAATATCAGGCTGCGATAGAAGCTCATCTTAACATGTTACGCGACTTGCAAATGCTTGTCGACCGTTTCGCCGTGAAGGCCGAGCATCTGACATCTAAAGAACAATCAAATGAAAGCTCGAACGTCACTCAGAACGAAAATTCTTCGCATAGTCATTAAATGCATCCCAGCGCAGAAGGTTCTGTTGATGGAAGTCTATTGCTTGAATGGGATTTGAATTATGGGAGATTCAGCTGGCATTTGGAGATGACGATCGCATGTGATGCGTCACATTGTCGATCGTCATGCCTCAGTTGTGTCATGAACAAGTTGGATTGCTGTCGAGAATTTTTCTTGTCTTGAACGTGCGGGTTTTATCCACAGCAACCTTCAGATTTGCCTTTCGTAGTTGCACCTAACGGCATGGACATAAAATCTTGCCGACAGTTGATGCTGCAGAAGTAAAATGTCTTTCCATCGCGTTCGGTGTGGAAGGCAGTTGCTTCGTCCACGGTCATTCCGCAAACGGGGTCCTTGGCTATCGATTTTGATTCTTGCATGGTAATGGTCCTTTCGTGGTGGTTGATGCTTCTTAATTCGATCGCTGATACACTGGTTGCCGGGTCAAGTAACAGTCTGTGCGCCGAGGCACCTTATTTCTTAGATTGCTTGTTGATCAGGACGACTAACAAGACGATTACGAGGGCGCCAATCGCCGCCCAAATCCACATGCCTCCTCCAGCCCATCCACTCATCCATCCATCTGTATGGTTCATCGCAAATAACCTTTCATTGCACTGTGCTTGTCGCTCAGCTTGACATTGCAAGCCGGGAGCAAAGCGGCAGTTTCAATTGAAACCAGTGACACGAAACTGAAACCATAGGTCAGTTCGGAGTTTCGTGGCACTTAGTGATAGTTACTTATCCTTAAGTTGATCTTTCTTGGCACCCATCGAGCTTCCACTTATGTCTTTCATACCCATCATCATCGGGCACTGCGACATCGACTCGGAGCCCATTTGCATGTGCTGCATCATGTGTCCCATCATCTCCTCGTCCATTTTTGCTCTTTGCTCGTTCATCGCAACCTGGTGTTCTAACATGTGAGTGAGGACGGCGGCCATCAGATCCATCTTCTTATTTACCGGTGCGCTATTCATCTTGGCGACTTGCTCGGTGAGTTGGGCATCTGCAGCCTTTACCTCCACTGCCATCTTCTGCTTTTGCTCCATCATTTTGTGGCATTGTTCAGTCATCTTACCATCCATCATCATCTTGCCGTCTGCCGGCTTGGCGGACTGCGATTGGAGCGGAGTCCAGATGGCAACCGCCAGAGCCAAGGTAAGGATCAACCCAATGACAATGTTCCGGTTCGTCTGTTTGTTCATACTCAACTTCTTTCTCTTGAAATTCGTCGCCGATATGGCGACAAGGGTTTATTACTACTGTCTGTATATCGTTGGAGGCTTTTTCGCCTAAGAAGTTAGAATTCGAGCTGCCAACCGAGCCGGACGCCCCATTTGCTTTTCAGTTGCGGTCCATCTAGAGACTGCGCAATCGGCAGTTCGCCCAAGAAGTGAAAGTGCTGATTCTTGAGAAACCCCGTCTGGGGATGAAACGTGATGCCCATTGCAACATTGAGGCGCTTTCCGCCCTGTCGGTTTGGATCTTTCGTGGGTTCATCGGTGGGTTCAAGCAGAACGTCCGATCCGCTGATGTTGTTCCAGATCTCGCCGCGTGCACCGGTCGATAAACTTGCCCAATTCGTGAGTTGTCGCGCAACGGAGATACCAGCTTGGTAACGATTCCCGAGCCTGTAGCCGACATCGTTTCGTCCGATTCGCACGGTTGAATTAAGATCTACGGCCCATCCCCACGGCAATGACTGCCCCAGATAGGTCAATCCAGGAAGTAACGAGAAGGTTCCGGACCCGATCTGCATCGGATATTCCATCCGAATTCCCTCGGGGTCGCGCCGACTGATTGAGCCGGTCGGGATGCCCACCCCAAAATTTGCCAGAATTCGGTGTTGAAGCTGACTCGCGGTATACAGACAATAGAGTCCACGCAGTTCAAGATCGCCGATCCCATGGCTTGCCTCCTTCGAATGCGTATTATCCCGGTGGAGTTCACCCATCGACATCGTGATGTACGGGAGCATCGCCATGATGGTAAACTTGTCAGTTGGTGCGTACATAACCATTCCCATGTGCATCTGCATCGTCATGTCAGTCGGCGCGGCGGCGAAGTGCGATAGAGCCTGTGTCCCGCTGACATCGGAGGTCCCGTCACGGAGACCATCCAACTTTTCATACATGAATTGATAACCGACCATCCATCTTCCCGCCTGTCCGGTCATGACATCGAAGGGCAACAAACCCGGAGCGCCCATCATTTCAGTCATGCTGGCGGCCTGTGACGCAGCGCGGCCTGTCTTCATAGGCATTGGCTTCATCGGTGAGTCCTCGGTGCTAGCAGTCGATACACCAAAGACGACAAATGTCAAGGTGGCGACCAACCACAGTAAATGTGATCTCACAAACATCGATTGTCGCGCGACCAATTAACGTCAGCAGCTATCTGCAATTGACATTTCCTCATTCCGGCTTGAATACGGCCTGTACGGGTGGAATCCTTACATCGAAGGATTGAAAAAGGAATTAGACCCAATAGTATTCATGTCCATGCAATCAACTTTGCCTTGATACTGACTCATGCCTGAATTAGCAGGTCGTGAAAGGGACCGGGAAGGGACACAGAGTCGAAATTCATACGAGTTAGACGTTGTCTCAGTTTTCGCTAAGACCGACACAATTGTGGCTTCCGAAAGAAGTCTATAATCCTGAGGCAGGTTGATGATTTGATATGAGCTGCAATTCGATAAATTACGATGGACAAGAGATCAGAAGTCGATCACGATTTAGTCACATTGCCACTTGACTCTTCGTTCCCCAAGCCGAGCCGAAAACTCAATTCCTCCTCAGAGTTGGCGAGATGTGCTCAAAGGGTCCTTAACGAGTCCACGTTTGACATACACATCTTGCTAACACTTTGCTAACAGACTGTGCCAAAACAAAGGATAATAAGGGACAACACCGAACAATTGGAACTCGCGTAAGTTCTTGCTGCTGTTACAGCTGATTGCCCGGTGTTGTCTACTGTTTGGGCGTCAGAATAAGCTCATAACCCGAAGGTCAGGGGTTCAAATCCCCTCCCCGCTACCAAATTAACCCTCTGGAGAAGACCTTCTTCAGAGGGCTTTTGCTTTCAATCTTAGTTTCAAACTGCTCACCCGCAGTTATTTCATTTATTCAGCCGACCGAAAATTTCTTTGATTGCCCCCTCATGCTACTTTTGTCTATATCATAGGTCCATGAGCGAAGAAAATGCCAAAGTCATCAGCGAGAAACTCGCTGCCATCTATAGCTCCGATTCACGCCGCATCTTGGCGACCCTCATTCGTCTGGTGGGTGATTTTGACATCGCCGAGGATGCTCTTCATGAAGGCTTCAAAGCCGCCCTCGAGAAATGGCCCACCGAAGGAGTACCCGCCAATCCGATTGCCTGGCTAATCTCTGCCGGGCGTTTCAAGGCGATTGACTCGCTTCGTCGCGTGGCCCGTCTGAACTCTTCGCAAGACACCATCGCCGAACAACTCTATCGCAGCGATTCTGATCCCGATGACGACGAAAACATCGAGGATGATCGCCTCCGGCTCATCTTCACTTGCTGTCATCCCGCACTGCCGCCGGAGGCTCGTCTCGCTCTGACGCTGCGGGAAGTCTGCGGATTGACAACCGAAGAAATCGCCCGCGCGTTTCTCACGACTCCGTCCACTTTGGCACAGCGTATCGTTCGCGCCAAGGCGAAAATTCGTGATGCGCACATACCCTATCAAGTACCGCCGCCGGCCGAATTGCCGGAGAGGCTCGATACGGTTCTGCAGGTTGTCTATCTCGTATTCAATGAAGGCTACTATGCCTCTTCCGGAGCATCTCTCACGCGCTCTGATCTCACCGGCGAGGCCATTCGTCTTGGTAGACTGCTGCTCGAATTGTTGCCCGATCCGGAGGTTATCGGCCTGCTCGCGCTGATGCTTCTTCAGGAATCACGACGCATTGCGCGCACTTCTCCTTCGGGCGAATTGATTCTTCTCGAAGATCAGGACCGGACACTTTGGAATCGCGATCATATCACGGAAGGCAAGACCCTCGTCGAGCGTGCGTTAGCATCGAACAAGTTTGGCCCCTATGCCGTTCAAGCCGCCATTGCCGCTGTTCACGCCGATGCAGCATCGCCTGCGGAAACTGACTGGTCAAGAATCGTCAAACTTTACGATATGTTGTTGCTTGCACAACCGTCTCCTGTGATTGAGTTGAACCGTGCCGTTGCAATTGCTATGCGCGATGGACCCGAGATCGGTTTAGCTCTTATTGATGGGATTCTGGCGCGCGGCGAATTGTTGGACTATCATCTGTCGCATGCGGCACGCGCAGATTTGTGCCGGCGATTGGGAAGGACGGACGAGGCAAGAATTTCCTATGAACGCGCAATCCAACTTTCGCAGCTCGAACCGGAACGCCGTTTCCTCCAGCGCCGACTCCAAGCATTAGGATAAGTCTCTGTTTGTTGTGCCAGGTCTTCTGAGTGCCGCTCATCAACATGGTCGGCATTTGTATAAGGTATGCGTGGCACGAGGGCGACTTGGCACGTCTACTTTTTGTGGACTCACAACCCCGCAAGTGCTTGTTCGGCAAGGGGATAGACCGTGGGGCCACCCGCAGGACCAAAAAAAGTTCATTGCCCGGCAACTTTGATGTCGATTTCCGGTGACTCCGAGCGACTAAGCTTTGAACATTCGAAACCACAAATCATAAGGAGATACCAAAATGCGATTCATGGTCATAGTCAAAGCCAGCAAGAATTCCGAAGCCGGTCTGATGCCGGATAAGAAACTCCTGCAAGACATGGGGAATTTCAATCAGGAACTAATCAGGGCCGGTGTCATGCTCGCCGGTGAAGGCCTCCACGCTAGTTCCAAGGGCGCTCGTGTCACATTTTCCGGAGACAAGCGCACTGTCACTGACGGCCCGTTTGCCGAAACCAAAGAACTGGTCGCCGGTTTCTGGCTCTGGAAATGTCAGTCCCTGAAAGAAGCTATCGACTGGGTCAAACGTTGCCCCAACCCGATGCCCGGCGAAGAGGCCACCATCGAAATTCGCCAAGTGTTCGAACCCGAAGACTTCGGCCCGACAAACGCTTAGTCTCTGTTGTTGCGCTGCCTTCCCAATCGAAAGATTGGGAAGGCAACATTCATCTCAATTCCAATTAGAGGAGTAAATCATGAAGTACATATGTCTCGGCTACATTGAACCAAAGGTTTGGGAGAACATGACGGAAAGCGAACGCAACGCGTTCGTCGATGAGTGCTTCGCTTACGACGACGTCCTGCGCGCCGGCGGGCATTTCATCGGTGGTGAAGCTCTCGACAGTCCCGAAAACGCAACCACGCTGCGTTGGAAAAATGGTAAAGCCGCAATCACCGATGGTCCTTACGCCGAAACCAAAGAACAATTGGGCGGCATCCTCTTACTCGAAGCACGCGACCTAAATCACGCCATTCAATTGATGTCGAGGCATCCCGGCGTCAAAGCTGGCCCATTCGAGATCCGGCCTGCTGCCGACTTGACTGGTATGGTTGAAGAAAGCGCGCGCAGACGCGCAAAGAACAAATAAGGGCAAACATTGGAATAATCTCGTGGCAAGCGAAAACGCTGGACTTGTTGATACCGCCTATCTTAGGGTTTCAGTTGAAATGAACTTAGGAAATCAATCATCAAGGATTGGATTCCATTGGAACAATAGCCTGTCCTTTCCAGCATACGAAATCCGAGGGGACAATTCCGGCCAGCGTTTTTAAGTTTGACTCGTCACTTACCCCCTAAACGCCAGAGTCCCCGCTGTTACGCGAGGACCCTGACCCCTCCTTTTGTCATCTTCATACCCACATTCCCAAGCCGATTTGGCACAATCGAAGTTTATACTTGTGAGTCTCCTGCTCACCCCATACGTCGCACCAGCCACTCGGTTGTTAGCACCCATTACTTGACTTTTTTCGCAATTTCTCTATCATCTACTTAATCGTAGGCAATAAAACCGATCAAAGGCAGTAATCTCGGCTTCCGTTAGGACGCGACTAAAATTATGCTTGGTACTATTAGACCAAATTTCAATCTTCGCGTGTTTCAAATTCTCGCGCTTCTCGCATGTTTGCTCTTTGACTCGCCCGCAAACGCCGCCCATGAATCCGCTGCCGAGTGGCAAGACCAAACGGACTTTGTTTGCGGCTTGATCGGTCGGCAGTATCTCGATTCTGCATTGGCATTGCTGCCGCCATTACTCGAACGCGCAAATCGCGCCGCCGCAGAACTCGACACTGCTTTTGAAAGCGGCACCCGCCTGACTCTTTATTTTCAATACTCGCCGAACTACTATGATTCGAGCGCAACCCAACTCATGCAATCGATCCACATGCAGCAATCCGCCAACCCAATCGATTCGTCAGCTTTGGCCAACAGTTGGATCGATCTGGCCGATATCTATCGCATCCAAGCCCGGCGTGAGCAATCAGTCGCCGCACTGGCAGAAGCCACGAAACTCCTGTCAGCAAACAACAGCCACGGTCTCGACCTACAATGCAAGTGGCTCCTCGTGTCGGCTCTGTCGGCGGAGGACAACAGCGACTTCGCCAAAGCAGATTCGCTGGCAACGCAATCACTCAACTTAGCTCGCCGAATCGGAGACAAAACCGAGGCGTGTGCGCACGTCCTTACAGCGCTCGGTCGCATCAAATTCCGGCGCGGTGATTTCCTCGACGCTGAACTTCGCCTTCGTCAAGCATTGGATATTCTGGAACGCCAAGGGACGGCCGACCGCGTCGACTGCATTCTTGCACTGTCGACCCTTAACCACCTCTTGGTAGCGACAAGCAGACACTTTATCGCCAGCGTCACGAGTCTTCGGATGCTCAAATATGCTCAAGCGTCTACCAATCTGCCGCCCGCGGTTTTGTCGCGAGCACTCGTGGCTGCAGCTGCCGTTTTGCGCCGGGCAGGCCGTTACGTCGAATCCGAGATCTATTTAGGAATGGCGCGTCGCATCGACCAGTCAACCTTGGGTTCCTACCATCCGACCACTGCCTCCGACATGCTTCAGATGGGAATCATGTATTGGGGCACGAAACGGCTCCGCGAATCACGCGCGCTGATTGACTCGGCAATTTCGATTTTCCACAAGTCGCTTCCGCCGGATCACTACGAATTTTCGTCGGCATACATGTTCCAGGCCTCGACGCTCGACTATGCGGACATGCCCGACAGCGCCGGCGCGCTTTATCGGGCCGCACTCAAGATCCGCATTCAGCGACTTGGTGAACAACACCCGCGCACTATGGATGTCCAGGAATTCTATGCCGGTCATCTTGTCGAATCTGGTTCTTACCACGACGCCATGGCTACGCTCTACCGCATGTTTGACCTGAAACTCGCCGACTTTCTCCGCAATGCGCGTGATCTGGATTACAACGAGGCTTCCCAATATCTGACCGGGCTCCGAAGTACTGTCGACAGCTACCTCCAATGCCTGTTGAGTCTCAAGAAGCCGTCGCCGCTGGAGACGCAGCGCGGTGCGGAAATGATCTTGCGAACCAAGGGTCTCGTGCTGCACGACGCCATGTCGCGCCGTCAAGCGAGCGATCAATTCGAGAATTCGAGTCAGGCCGATGAAATAGCAAAACTCGAAAGCGAAATGCTTCGTTTGCGCTTTGACGATCCGAGATTTACAAACTGGGATACGATCTACAAATTAGATTCTCTTCAAAGTCGACACCGGCTTCTCACTTTGGAAGCACCCCACAGCGACACGACGGGCCGCCGCACGGCGCTGGTGGATGACATCAGCCCCGCAAGCATTGCGGCAAAGATACCGCCCGATGCCGTCTTGCTCGAGTACTACCAGTACATGCACTATTTCCCGGTTGTCAAGGATTCCTGCGAGCAGCGCTTTGTCTGCGTTGTGCTCGACCGCAATGGCGTGAGGGCACTGACGTTGACTTTTACTGGTATGACCGTCGATTCCACCACCGCTCTGGCTGCCGATCTGTTAGCCCAATCTGGAAGCGGCGCGCAAGATTCGAAGCAATTGACTGAAGTCCTATCCACTCTTTATGACAACTACTGGGCTCCGATTGACAGCATCATCGGCAACGCAAAACTTATCCTGCTCGCCCCTGACGACATCCAAAGCATTCTGCCGTTCCACGCTTTCATCGATCCCGACGGCCGCTTTCTAATCGAACGATACACATTTGATTATCTCACTTCCGGTCGCGATTTGCTGACGATCCACAGTCGCAAGCGGTCTAACTCGGGAATGCTGGCGATAGGGGATGCCGATTATGATGCCGCACCAGCCGATCGTCTTGCTGCAATCTCGGGCGAACAAGTCGAACCCCGTTTCGCGCGCACTTCACTACGATCAGACTTCCGCAACATCGGAATCGATTGCATCCCGTTCGTTCAAACCGAAGTCAGCCGCATCGAAGGCACCAGAGACGAAATCAGTGCGGTCACGAAAAGCTGGAGCGCCAAAACGCGCGAGCCTTTCCTGCGCTTTACCGGCGCCGCCGCCAGCGAGGATATCTGCAAATCATTCGTCGGTCGAAACCGCGTGCTTCACTTCGCAACGCACGGCTATTTCATTCACGAAAGTTGCAATCAACCGGACCAGTTCCACAGCTACACCAATGCTCTGCTTCAAGCCAAGAAAGATGTCTTACTCAATTCGGGTATTCTGCTTGCCGGCTCAAACTTGCACGGCGTCGGATCTGAATCACTCGATCTTGAAGATGGAATTCTCACTGCCGGTGAAGTGTCCGCGCTCCATTTGGATGGCGTCGACGCTGCGATTCTATCAGCCTGCGAATCGGCAATGGGCAACTTTCGCGCCGGCCAGGGTCAAATGGGGATCAAACAGAGTTTCTGGGGAGCCGGTGCCAAATCGGTCGTGAGCGCGTTCTGGGTGATCCCGGATGCACTGACCGCCGGCTACATGGATCGACTCTATTCGCTCTCGGACTTGACGCTTCCCGTTGCATTGCGGCAATTAGCCTTGGAAGATATCACCAAGTTTCGCGGCGCCGGCCAATTCCCAACGCCGTACTACTGGGGCAGCTTTCACAACTTTGGTGACTGGCGAATCAAGCTCGCCGGTAACTAGCGGCGGGTGACAAGTTCAAATTCATATACGGCTTTAACCACCCTTTGGGTACCTAATTCAGTTCCATCAACCGACAATCGAAATGGCCCGTCGGCGAGTCCTTTTGAGTTCAGAAAAATCTCGCCGCGCATTCCATTTGAAAATCTGCCCGGTAAGTTCGACTTCGAAACTTCCGTGCCGGAGCTGTCGAGCAAGATCAGCCTCAAGCCCGCAAATTGACCAGCCGGCGGCGCAAACTCCAACCCGATTCGCCGGTCCTCCGGACTACGGTAGACTTTGCTCATTCCATTAGTCGCGCGCATCTGTTGTTCAATTCTCTGTAACGGAACGCTCCACGACTTTTCCTCTTGTGGCGACTTCAGCACACCCCCAAAGAAGAATATCAACCCAATTCCGGCAGCAATCGCGGAGGCCGTTATCGGATGCCAAATCAGCGACGAGAGTCGATTTTGCACTGATCTTCCGGCTGCCTCAGAATTAAGGCTCGTGTGTTCGCCGGCTTGCGCTATTGCTGACTCAAGCTCGGATAGATGATCATACTCGGCTCGACAATTCGCGCAGAAGATCAGGTGCTGCCTAAGTTGACTTTTTCGGGATTGCTCGAGCGATAGGGGAGACTCGACGTAAGCCACCAACTCGTCGACCGTCGGATGCTTGCGCGTTTCGATCCTCTTCAATTCAACGAGATCTTTCCGCAACGTCTTAATGAACCGCAAATCAGACTGGCAATCGGAACAACTCGCAAGATGTTTCCGAACTTGGTCTTCCTGCACGTCGGTTAGGCGGCCTAATTCAAACTCCACCAACAACTCGCGCAATTCTCGATCTTGACAATTCACTTCTGCGGCATCCTTTCCCGTTTAATACGTCGAACGAGAAGCCATTTTGTTACCAATCATAACCGACATTTTCACAGATTGATCTAAGTTTATCTTTGCAGCGCGCCACTTTTACTCGAAATGAGCCATACGTCAGCTTGTAATCTCTCAAAATCGCCTCGGATTTCTCGCCGTCAGCCAATAACCGCACCAAAATCTCACAGCAGGGCGAACCCAGTTCTTCCAGCGCACCGACAACCATCGCCAACCGCTCTTTTCGCAGTAACTCTTCTTCCGGATTCAATTCCGGCGATATCGACTCAATCTCAACGCCATAGTCAACTAGGCCGCCGAAACTACGGCGACAATGATCGGCATAGCTGCGTTTGGCGATCGACATTACATAACGCGAGAGTATGCCGTCGCCTCGATAGGCGTCCTTTTGAAGATTTGCAAGTACGGCAAGGTGAACTTCGTTTTGCAGGTCTTGCCGCGAATTCTCGTCAAGCCCGCGGGCATGGCCAACTACTTTTCCGACCCAACCATCGATCTCAAAAAAGGCAGACTTATCCCCGTTGATATATCCGGCGATCAAATCCCTTTCTGAAGCGTACATTAGCCCTCGTCGATCAATTTTCGTAGTGCCCCAAAATAACGCTCAAATCACCCCGTAGCAAGCTGGATTATCCGTCCTGGGCCCATTGGGAAGGAGCTAGGGAAGAGGCAAACAGCAGCCCAAAGAAAAACCCTCTGAAGTCTCGCGACTCCAGAGGGTGTCCTTTCGCTGCTTATTAATGATCAGCGCCCCTTTTGCTCAAATCACTTCTTTTTCTGTTTTGGATCGACAGCCGGCGCCTGTTCTCGTCTTTCAATCAGCGTATAGACATAGTCTTTGCTGCTGTCGAGCATGATCTGATCGTAGGCCGTCTTGTTAAACAATTCGCTGTCGCGCTCCAGATAATTACTGCCGAATTCTTCCTTCGGAATAATCAACTTATTGGCGTAGCGATCAACAATCTTATACGGCGGCTTGACGCTGAAACAGTAGCGCCCGAATTCAACGTTCTTGAAATCAAATACGCGGCCCTCGTCCAGACGCACCAATTCAAAATCAGAAGGCGACAACGTATCATAGTGCACACCTGATTCCGAGTATACCGTCGCGACCGGCACGAAATTGAAACTGTAATTCGTCGTCAGATACAAAAACTGCGACGAATCCAGCCCCGCCGTAAACTCCTTCGAGAAGATGTAATTCTTTTGGTCATAGATCTGATATTCGCCCGGGGGAACATAGAAATAGAAGAACTCCCGCTTCTCTTTCAGCCGGCGATTCAAATAGCGCTCCGCGGTGCGGATAACATACTTGTCTTCTTCGCTCAACCAGCCCTGTCTTAACTTCAACTCCACCGGATTGTCTACCAGCTTCTTTTCCGGCACGAGTTCATTGAACGCGTTGCACGTCGCGAACTTGTACATCCAGTCTTTCTGGATGAAATTCAACTGCTCGCGATAAGTCAAATCCGTCGAGCTGTCGACGAATGCGCGATACGACGGCAGCAGCGTCTCAAGTTCCGTCAATCCCCACCACGCCCACGAGGGGCTGTTGAGATTGTAATGAAGTATCACAAAGCGGGCATAGGATGACCCCAGCATCTGGTCGTACAACTCGCCCTTTTCTCCGGAATAGAACCAAATCGCCCACTGCCGGTCGATGTTTTGCACCGCCATATCGGAAATGAACAAGCGGTCGACGTCCGTGTTCAGCACTTTCGAGACTTCAAGAAATTCTTGCATGTCTTCGTTCAGGTCGACGATTTCCTGGTTGTTTGCAAATGCCGACGCCGAAAGCAGCGCCGCCAATCCCAGAACAATCGCCAGTTTGCGCATCAACAATTCATTTATCTTCATGTTCATTCTCCTTGCTAGTCCGAATTGCCTAATTGAGTCTTGGGGTCGAGCATCTCATAGTAGCTCTTCAACTGCTGGAACAACTGATCCGCACTGCTGAACTGTGATTGCTCCTGCAATGCCCGCACCGATTTCTCACCCCAGAACACGGCTTCGCGCGAGACGCTCTCCGTCTGTCCGCGGTCCAATGCGCCGAGTTCGATCAGGTATCTCGCGCAATTCAGGACTTCCGCATGCCGCCCCGCTGTGTACAGATGCTCCGCCAACGTCGGCAAGAACGTCACAGCAGTCGCGAGATAGATTTCGCGATTGTAGTTGCGTGCATAAAATCCCTGTGTCGGCAAATCTCCGCCCTTGACCAAATCGAGGCACTTGCGGAAATAACTCCATGCCATGTCGTTGTCGCGATTGGCGTAGCTCTCCGCAAGCAGGAAGTACGAAATCGACAATCCGAAATCCGACTTCAGCGTGTCGCTCGCAATCGCGGCATAATAGTTCACCATGCGCCGCAGCGAATCCTTCGTTGCGCCTTCTTGTTTCGTCGAAATGAACTGATCGTTTACCCAGACCGCCTTGGCAAAGTTGGCAACACCGAACAGGTTCGGATACTCCTGTTGCAGCATTTCGTTGACGCTTGCGACATAGCTGTTCTGGAAATCGTAGAGGCTGTCGCGCGTCGCGCGGCGAAGGACGTTCTTCAATAGCGGCGCAAATGAATTAGCGTCCGAACAATAGATCGCCGCCATCATCACGTCCTTGACCAGAAACGCCGTATTGCCGGGCACGCTCGACTTCTGTAATTGTGCCGGGTCGAATTTATAGTAGGCATCGAGATAACGATTGTAGAGCTGAAGCATCAGCGTGCGCAGCTTTTCCTGCAATGCGCTGTTCTTCGTGTCGACCTTCAGATCCTCAATTGTCATCAGCAGATGAATTTCCGCGTTGTAATAGTACCCTTGAAAACGCAAGGCATCGGACGCATCCAACTCGATCTTGATCGCATTGCCCGCTGCCTCAAGGTCGGCGCGGTTTCCGGTCTGGTAGTAGGAGTCGAGATAATCTAAATATCCCTTCGCCTGCACCGGCGTTGCGGCCGATCCGCTTGTGAACATCATCAGTACCAGAAGCAATCCCGGCACCGTGCTCATCAGAACACTTTTTCTTCTCATATGTTAGTCCTCACCGTTTGAATCTACAGCTTAGCAAAACAGTCATCGTATCCAAGCAAGTGGCAGAGCTTGCGTGTTGCATCCTCGTAAAGCGACTCGAGGTCCGCGGAATTGCCGGATACGCGTACAAAGTCGATATTGGAAATTTCGCCCAACAAATTGGCGTTAACAATAAACCGAACCCATCGGCCCCCGGAGGAAAATTCGAAATAATTGTCGTTGCCCCGGGTCACCTTCAGCCAGCTCTTCGAACCGGCAATTTCTCGTTCATCCATTCCCGTATGTGCAAACATCGTCCGCACGCACTGGCGCAGGCACACGTTGACCATCTGGTAGTGATAGGGATCAAGCTTGACTCGTGACTCGCCGCCCTCCGCAGTGGAGCGCTTCAGACGGGTAGTCTCTTCCGCGATTGCCTCGTGATTGCTGTTCACTTGCAGCGCCCGGGTCGTACTGCGATTCGACTGCTCTTCGACGTAATCCCGCTGCATATTTTCGTCTACCTGTGCCACAACCGGAGCAATGGTCCCCGCCATCGATCTTTGTGCCGCCGCCTCTTGCTGGGAGAGTCGCTTTGCATCACGCACTTCGACTCGCCCGCTCAATTGCGTTTGCGGGCGCGCAACTTGTGTAACTTTGTCGGGCACGCCGCGAATCCGTTCGACCGGCTTTGTCTCCACGGCTTTCTTAATTGCCGGTTTCGGTTTTGGCGGTGGCTTTAGAATCTGCGGTTTTGGCACCTCAATCATAAAGCTCGCCTCAAAATTTGGCGTCGTGGCCGATTTTCGCTTTGCCAAGGGATCCGATCCAAGATAACCGGCAATGGCAAGCGTAAGAATTCCGAGCCCGGCCAAAGCCGCGAGCATGCGCCCGATATCGTTCCAGCCCGCAGCGCTGCCCATCACACTGCCGGATCCGTCAAACCGCGAAGCCGTTCTGCTGAAGAGCGACTTGAATTCTAGCTCGGCATCATCACGATCGAAATATGCTTGCATCGCTTTTCCTTAACAAATTTGACTGCAGGGTTATTCGACCTCGGCCCGATAAACCAGGTTACACGGGTAATCAAGTTTGTAACAGGCGGCAAGTGCCAGCGCAGCCAGTCCATAGTAGGAGCGCGCCGAACTGTACACATCAACCTTGACCGAGTCCGGTGACATGCCCTTCGAGAGAATGAACTCCGAGATCTTCTCGCGAATGACTTGCTGCGCCTCCTTGTCGGACAAAACCCTGTTGTCAATGCTAAAATACGAGGTGTCGGGCGGCGTTGCGTTCGCTTGGATCAACACTAGCTGGCTCGAGTCAGCCGCGGGATCTTGGTCATAGATCTCGATGCGAAACGGCGAACTGGCTTCTTCGCCAACCGCACTCGATTCCTTGTAGGGCATTTCAATTCGCTCGACCTGCGTACTGCCGTTGCCAACGATCATGAAGAAGAACAGCATGATGAACGCCAGATCGGAGGCGCTCACAATAAATGGCGCCATGTTTCGCTTTGACTTACGACCGGCCATGAACCCGCTCCATTGACGGTCTTGGCTGCGCTTCAACAATCATTTCGCGCGAAGGCACTGCGAATGACTCCACTACCTCGCACACCGCAACAGCCCGGACAACCATCTGACCGTGAATCTGATCGACAATGCGCCGTGAAAAATAGGTTGCTCCAATCGCGACTCCGAGATTGACCAACCCCCACAAACTGGTGATAATCGCGACCTTGAGCCCCACAGCAAACTCCAACGATTGCGACAAATTCGCGGCACTCTGGCCCTGGCTGAAAATGAAAAGAAATCCAATCAGCGTTCCGAAAAATCCCGCGGCCGGCGACGCCGTCGCGATGCTGTCATACAGGCTCATCTCATCCATCGCTTCCGTAATGCGGTCGATGCGGTTGCGTAAATGCAAGTAGAGATGATCTAAGCGGCCCGAAGCGTTCGTAACCATCACTGAATCTTTCAGCACACGCCAAAACCGCGACTTGCGATGATCCTGCGCCTGCACATATTCGCAAAACTCTTCCCAGCTTTGGAATTTCTGCTTAAGAAAATGGTCGAGACTGGCATCGCTCGGATAGTATTTTTCCCGTTTCGCCGTGAACACCACGAATATCGCGAGACTCACAACAGCTGCCAGTCCGAGTGCCGCTAATACAAAATAGGTTAGCAACACGATCGTCGGATATTTTGCCTCCATGTAGTTGGCCAAATCAAATCCGACCGGGTCGGTACTCGTCGTTTCTGCAAAATCCCTGCGCTGGGTCTCGCTCACACCATCGCGTTCCTGTTGCTGTAGGGATGCATCGATCTTTACCAATGCATTGTCGTGCATCTTCCAAATCACCATCGCCGAAATCATCAACACGACAACCGTCGCAATTACGGATACCAGGTAGTTGCCGCGCTTGTAAATCGGTTCGTAATATTCTGACTCTTGCCTCTGATCGGTCATTGCATCCTCCGCCGGTCGGTATATGTTTAACGTTCCGTCTGCGACAGAACAGATTTACAAAGGTTATTGGAGAAAACCGGTCTGACACCAACGGTCCGACCAGCCACGAGCGAGAATTGATTCGATGTTAAGTCTTGCTAACCTTAACGATATCGGCGCACCAGTTGAGCAGAGAACATTACAAGGCCCAACTGTGCGTCTCTCTTTGATTATCGCCACTGGGACGGGGATTCTTTAGAAGCGTGTGAAAATACTGCTCATTGCAAAATGCGAAGAGTGACTCTTCTTGAGCAGAAAAGTTATCGTAAATCAATTCCCCGGGTTTGGCGTGTATTTGTAGCTCATTGACGCTACTGATACTTAGCCGCATCGCGGGCTACAATATTGTGCTAAAAGGTGTCTTTATCAGGGCCTCTGTCGCCGGTACGAGCCCACCTATGTCAGATGCAGCTCCATGAAGATCGTGATTTCTCGAAAACTCGGAGGAATCACATAGTACGGCTCGCAGCGGCGAAACCCCAACGACTCGTACATCGCAGTCGCACTTTGCATGAATATCGTCGTCTCGAGTCGGATCGACTCATATGCAGCGACTCGTGCATTCGCAATCAAAGCATCTGCGATCTTTCGGCCCGCGCCAAGTCCGCGAAACGCCGGACGGACATACATCCGCTTCATCTCGCAAGAATTCTGATCGAACGGTTGAATCGCACCGCATCCGGCGACACGACCGGTATCAAACGCAAGCAGCAGGCATCCCCGCGGTGGAGCAAACACGCCTGGAAGTTCTTCCTTGCTCTGGCCATAGTAGAACTGCGTGAATTCCTTCGCGTCGAGCCCCAGCTTTTCCGTTTGGAGCCTGTCCCACTCGACATATTCCGACATGAGCACGCGAACTTCTTCAAAATGATCTTCTGATTCAGCACGGAGAATCTTGGGCATTTGATCTACTTGGACGCAGCGGTGATGTAGTAACTTAATCGAGTTGATACTTATGGCACCCCTAGTCTCTTTGTCGCCATCTCAATCTCGAATATTTACTAGTCGCGATACTTAGAGTGACTTGATCTCCTGTACCGGGAAGGGAATCTGGCTTGCCGAAATGAGGTTTTGAGGCGTACAACCTATTGAGTAGCTTTTAACTTGACAATTATAGTCTTGTTATCTAGCCTTCAATTCGTAGAATTTAGAATGAAAAAATCTCGATTCCAAGAACTCACGGCAGGTCCGATTCTGACGGCCATTGTTCTGCGCCTTTCGGCGCCCTCTTCTTCGACGGCTAATTTCCTGAACTGCTGTCAGCTTTGTTGACACTAAATAAAGCCGGCATGTCCACTTCGGACACGCCAATGGCTCAAGAAAAGGACATTATCGCGAATGCCGGATCATACAAGCAATCCCGAGCGGTCTTCATTTCTTGAAAGCCTTTTCGAAGGCTTTCCTGATGCCATCATAGTTCTTTCTGCAGTTGGCACAGTGATGTACTGGAACAAGCGCGCGGAGGAGATCTTCGGCTACGGGCGCAGTGAGGTCGAAAACCGCACCCTGAGTTCAGTTATCGTGCCGCCAAATCGCGTACAGGAAGAACAAGATCAGTTTCAGCAAGCACTTCATTCTGGTTTTAGCAGTTTTGAATCGGAGCGTCGATGCAAGGACCGGTCTTTGGTTCACATCTACGCATCCTATCGCGTTGACCGACAGGCTGACGGCAAAATCAAACACGTTGTTACGACCCACAAGGACGTTACCCACCTCAAAGTCCTGAACGACTCTAGATTGCTCGACGCCAGGTATCGGGGCCTTCTTGAATCGACTCCGGATGCAATAATCATTGCCAACCAGACCGGTCACATTGTCCTGATCAATGAACAAGCCGTGAGGATGTTCAAATACGTCCGACAGGTGCTGACTGGCCAGAGAGTTGAAATCCTCTTACCCGAGCGATTCCATTCATCGCATCTCGGACATCGTGCTGCATTCATGGCACAGCCTCGGCAACGTTCAATGGGAGCAGGCCTCGAACTATTCGGTCGCCGCAGCGACGGCGAGGAGTTTCCCGTTGAAATCAGCTTAAGCCCGCTCGAAATCGATGGCGGTTTGTTCGTTATGAGTGCTATCAGAGATGTTGCCGACCGTAAGCGGGCCGACCGCAAATTCAAAGCCTTATTGGAATCCGCTCCGGACGCGATCGTCATTGTCGACCAACAAGGCTCAATCACTCTGCTCAATACGCAGGCACAGAAATTATTCGGCTACTCGAGTGAAGAACTTCTCGGCCAAAAAATCGAAGTACTTGTACCGGCAAAATACAGAGATAACCATCCCGGCCATCGCTCCGCGTTCTCCGCAGATCCAAAAGTCCGGCCGATGGGAGCCGGATTGGAACTTTTTGGCCTGCACAAAGACGGTTCGGAGTTTCCGGTCGAAATAAGCTTAAGTCCGCTAGAAACCGAGGAAGGCTCTTTCGTTATGAGTGCTATTAGAAATGTATCCGACCGAAAACGTGTCGAGCAGGCGCTGCAGCGGGCAAATTCAGAATTGGAAGCGTTCGCATACTCCGTTTCTCACGATCTGCGCGCCCCATTGAGAACTGTCGATGGATTTTCGCTTGCTGTTCTAGAGGATTACGCTTCAATCTTGCCCGACGAAGGTGCCAAATACCTGCAGTTGATCCGCGAGGGTGCTCAAAAAATGGGACAGCTCATTGATGACCTGCTCGAGTTCTCCCGGCTTGGAAGACAATCAATCAGCCGGCGGCAGATCGACGTAAACCAATTGGTAGGCGAGGTCATCGAGTCGCTCGCCGAATTGCGTCGTGATCGCGCAGTAAAAATCAACGCCGCAAAGTTACCGCCCTGTAGCGGCGATCTTGCTTTGATTCGCCAGGTCTGGCAGAACCTAATCTCGAATGCGTTAAAGTATTCTCGCGGACGCACTCCTGCTGTTATCGAAATTGGTTCAACGATAGAAAACAATGCGACAATCTATTTCGTCCGTGACAATGGGACCGGATTCAACATGAAGTACTATGAAAAGCTCTTCGGTGTGTTTCAGCGACTCCACCGATCCGAAGATTTCGAAGGCACGGGCGTCGGCCTTGCCATTGTTCACCGCGTTCTTGATCGCCACGGTGGGAAGATCTGGGCTGAAGCCGTTCCCGACAAAGGCGCTACATTCTATTTCACACTGGAAGAAGGAGCTGGACCATGAGTGACTTGAACATCGTCGAAATTCTGCTCGTCGAGGACAACCCCAATGATGTCGAACTAACATTGCGAGCACTGAAAAAGGCAAACATCTCAAACCAAATTCATGTTGTTCGCGATGGTGAAGAAGCTACCGAGTTTATCTTCTGCGAAGGGAAATTTACCAATCGCAGAATTGAAGACATGCCCAGCGTAATTCTGCTTGATCTCAAACTTCCCAAAATTGATGGCCTCGATATTCTCAAGCGTGTCAAAAGCGACCCGCGCACAAAGTCAATACCGGTAATTGTTTTGACTTCGTCGCGCGAACAAAAAGACATTCTCGAAAGTTACAACCTCGGGACAAACAGCTACATCGTTAAACCGGTCAACTTTGAGCAGTTCGCCGCTGCCGTCCAGCAACTCGGGCTTTACTGGCTCGTGCTCAATCAGCCGCCGAAGTAGCTCCCGGATCTCCGCTTCGCTCTGTTCATCAGGTGTCTTAGACACATCTGTTCACTTTGTGTTCGTCTGTGGACGTTTACTGAACAACCCCCGCTGCTATATCTGTTTCATTCCGAATCTCTTCGCAATTCTCTAAAGTTCACATCTTTTCAAGTCGAAACATAGAGTAGTTAAGTAGATAACTTCTCGGTGTCTTCCGATGCTCACGGCGATTGCTCCAGTGAGGATCGCCACGTTGAAAGGAGAACAATATGAAACGGTCGTTTTTAGCCGCACTACTGCTCGCGGGCGCATTCAGTTCGCTCGCGCTGGCAGACATGAATCAGTCACCGTATGAAAGTGCTCCCCGCAGTAGCAAGCTCTTCAGTGGTGAAGTCTTTTCCGGCTACTTCTCCGGCGTCGGTATTCACGTCAGCGGTACCGTGGCAAATCTTGCCGAGGGCTTTCCTTTCGAGGTCCGTCTCGGTCTCGGCTACGCCTGGGTCCCGACTGGCGATGCCGTCGCTGCCCGCCGGGTCTTTATTGATCAAAACACTAATGGCAGCCCACGCGGCAATGGCAAGGTCTGGGACGCCCGCCTTGACATCATGTATCCGATCAAATTATTCACGCTTCGCAATAGCCGCATCTTTGCCGGCGCTCGCCACGCCAACTATACCGCCCATTTTGAATACATCGGCGGCAACGAAACCTTTGATGTTAACAACAATCCCTGGGGCGTCGGCGGCGGTCTCGAGACATCATTTGCAGTAAGCCCGCGCGTGGCAATGGTCGTAACCGGCGGTGTCGATTATTATTTCCGCACCCTCATGTCCGGCCACGATACCTACTACCGTCCCAATGGCGATGATCTCCACGAAAAGGAAGACTTCACCTACAAGGACGCCGACGCTGCCATCGCGCAGCCGAATCTCAACACCCGGTTGATGCTCGGCGTGTCCTACAAATTCTAATGTAATTTTGGGGCTAGTTAACCTTGCCTGAAGAGGTACTGTGATGAACAACTTGAAAACATTCTCAAAAGCGATACTCGCCTTGGCGGTGCTCGCGATTCTGGACAGTTGCGCTTCCGTCGGCGTAAAGGTCTGGGAGCGCGACATTCTCTCCAAACCGGAGATGAGCCCGGAGCACCAGGCGAATAACCGCACGATCGACGATCACATCTACTTCAGCAAAGAAGCTGCCAGCGGCGGTCGCGGCTTCGGCGGAGGCGGCTGCGGGTGCAACTAAAGCGCCATAAATCCATCCGCGGCGCCGTTACCGCGCTGACTGCAGCATTGGTCGGGACTAACTTTGTTCCGGTCATGGCTCAAAGCCGCTCGGAGACGTCGATTCTCATCTACTCCGAGCGGGACCGCATCCGCGCGACCGAAGGCAACTTCAGTCTCACCAAGCAACTCAAGAATAACTACACGCTTGGTCTGCGTCTAACTTACGACGGCCTCACCGGTGCAACTCCGACCGGCGGGACGCCGTCCAAGAATCCGCAAACGCTCACGCGTGCATCCGGCGGCAAGACCATCGTCGTGCCCGCCGGTGAATTTCCGGTGGACGGTACTTTCAAAGACACTCGCTTTGCCGGCGATGCATCGCTTGCGCGTCCGCTTGGTCGCCTGACCAATGCCAACCTCGGCTTGCACCTCTCCAGCGAAAACGATTACACCTCCGCCGGTATTAGCAGCGGCATTTCGCGCGACTTCAACGACCGCAATACCACTGTGGGTCTTTCAGTTGCAATTGCCCATGATGTCAGCAAACCTGTCGGCGGTTTTCATCCGGAGTTTTCCGTTGTCGGCGAGGAAATTGAAGACGACGATGATGATGTCATCAATCGCCGCGAGCGCTTTGAAGGCAAAAGCCGTGAAGTCTATGACGCTGTCTTCAGCATCACGCAGGTGCTCGATCGCAACACTTTGTTGCAGTTGAATCTTTCTTTAAACGCTGCGTCGGGATTCTTGACCGATCCCTACAAAGTCATCAGTCTCGTCGAGCCGCCCGAATCCGAAAACGCCGGCGAACCGGTCGAAAATATCTACGAGCGCCGTCCCGGCAGCCGCTCCAAACGCGCCGTCTACACCGAACTCAAACGCTACCTCGGTGGTGGTTCGGCAGGATTGTCGTATCGATATTTCTGGGATGATTGGGGTGTTCGCTCTCATGCGCTCGACGCCACCTATCGACTCGACTTCAAAAGTACCGGCGCCTTCGAACCGCGAATTCGCTGGTATCACCAAGAACAAGCGAGCTTCTACAATGCCTTTCTCGTGCAGGGCGCTCCGCTGCCCGCGTACGCCTCTTCCGACAGCCGGCTCGCTTCCTTTGATGCCCTAACTTACGGATTAAATTACATCGTCCCGGTTAACGCCGGCTCGCGCGTCAATATCACCGCCGAATACTATACCCAGCGCGGCGACCGCAGCCCGCCGAACGCCTACGGATCGCTCTTGAGTTTCGATCTCTTTCCGAAACTCAATGTTGTCATGATCCGCCTGGGATATTCCAAGGATTTTTGACCACATCATATAGAGCGCCGCAGCAGCAAGAAGTCATCGTTCTACTTAGTTCTCCTGCGTTTTTGTCGACCGGGTGAAGCCCCTTACCCTGCTTCGCCCGGTTTCTCTTTTACTTGCAGTCCATGTCATTCCCGCGAAGGTCAGCGATCCCGCTACTGCGGGGCGGGAGCCCAGTTCAAATGTTGAGTTCGCTACCGCGCCCGCGGCATTTGTGCATGTGCCCCACCCGGAGGGTGGGACACTTTGTTCCAACTGCATCCCACCTGTGGGTTCGACTTTAGTCGAACATTGTGCCGGCATCGCAACCTATTCTCCTTAGAAAAGGTTGGCTAATCTCGGCTTGCAGGGGAGGGGGCCGACAATTTTCCGCAAGAAAATTTCCCAATTTGGTGTCAGTATTTGCATTGGGAACTAATTTGCTTACATTAAGTTAAACTAGTGAGAGTTATGCCGAATCTTGCGAAACATCTTCATCTCATCGTGCCACTGCTTTTCGGCGTGGCTTTTTTGTCTCTGCTCGGCTGCGGCCAAAGCAGCAGCAAACCGGTGAATCGCGAT
>CAZIBI010000012.1:27922-34113 GCA_964537215.1 uncultured Ignavibacteria bacterium
TTTTTTGTCTCTGCTCGGCTGCGGCCAAAGCAGCAGCAAACCGGTGAATCGCGATTCCGGCGGCGCTGCACTCTCTGTCGAAGCAACCGTCCTTCGTCCGCAACTCCTGCGCAACCAAATCTTCGCGACCGGAACTCTGCTTGCAAATGAAGAAGTCGAACTTCGCCCCGAAATCTCCGGACGCATTACCGGCGTCTTTTTCGACGAGGGTCGCCGCATCACCAAAGGCGAACTCCTCCTCAAGATCAACGACCGCGAATTGATCGCCGAACAAAAGCGCAAGCAACTGGAGGAAAAACTCGCCTCCGATGACGAGAGCCGCAAACGCCAACTCTTCGAAAAAGATGTCATCAGTCAGGAAGAATACGACAAATCCCTCAACGCACTGCGCCTCTTGCAAGCCGAAAGGGAAGTCATCGAATCGCAACTCGCCAAAACCGAGATTCGCGCCCCCTTTGACGGCGTCGTCGGCCTGCGTTACCTAAGCGAGGGCGGCTACGTCTCGCCCAACATGCTCGCGGCCACGATGCAAGACCTCGATCCCATGAAAGTCGAATTCTCGATTCCTGAAAAATATGCCGGCCTGCTTACCAATGGCACCGAAGTAAAAGTCACCGTAGGCGACAACAAGGAAGTCTTCAACGGCGTTGTCTACGCTATCGAATCGAAAATCGATCCCGGTACCCGCACGATCAAAACCCGCGCGCGTATCCCTAATCCAAAAGAAACCCTTGTCCCCGGATCCTTCGCCCGCGTTGAAATCACGCTCCAGGAATTCCCCAGCGCCATCGTCATCCCGACCGGCGCCGTGATTCCCGAAATCAGCGGCGAGAAGGTATTCGTCTACCGCGATGGCAAAGCCCGCGCTGTGCCGATTACAACCGGCATCAGAACTGAAAACAGTATCCAGATCCTTTCCGGCTTGGGCGCCTCCGATACTTTGATCACCACCGGCCTTTTGCAGCTCGCCGATGGGAAGAATGTAAAGATTCAATCAGTCCAGGCAAACTAGGTCGGAGCCCGCGATGAATATCTCCTCGGTTTGCATCGAACGGCCCGTCCTCTCAATCGTACTCTCAATTCTCATCGTACTCTTCGGCGTCATCGGTTTCTTATTTCTCGGCGTCCGCGAGTATCCGTCAGTTGATCCGCCGGTAATCACGGTTCAGACCAACTACACCGGCGCCAATGCCGAAGTCATCGAATCGCAAATCACTGAACCGCTCGAAGAATCCATCAACGGCATCGCCGGCATTCGCTCGTTGACCTCGTCCTCCAGCGATGGCCGCAGCAATATCACCGTCGAATTTGAACTTGGCGTCGATATGGACAACGCCGCTAACGACGTCCGCGACCGCGTGTCTCGTTCCGTTCGCAATCTGCCCGCCGATGTCGACCCGCCGGTCGTTACCAAATCCGATGCTGATGCCAGCCCGATCTTGTCCCTCGCAGTGCGCAGCGACAAACGGACCTTGCTCGAGCTGTCGGCCTACGCCAATGACGTATTCAAAGAACGCCTCCAGACGATTCCCGGTGTCAGCGAAATCCGCATCTGGGGCGAAAAGAAATACTCCATGAAATTGCAGATCGACCCGGCCAAACTCGCCGCCTACGGTTTGACGCCGCTCGATGTCCGCAATGCCCTCAATCGCGAGAACGTCGAATTGCCGTCGGGCCGCATCGAAGGCTACGGCACCGAGCTGTCGATCCGTACTTTCGGGCGCCTGACATCCGTCGATGATTTCAACGAACTAATCGTAAAAGAATCCGAAGGCTCTGTCGTTAAGTTCCGCGATGTCGGTACCGCAACCCTTGCTCCCGAAAATGAACGCACCAGTCTCCGCGGCAACGGCGGCGTGCCGATGGTCGCGGTTGTGATTATCCCACAGCCTGGCTCGAACCACATCGCGATTGCCGACGAATTCTACAAACGCGTCGAAATCATGAAACGCGACTTGCCGGAAGACCTTCAGTACTCCGTCGCGCTGGATACCACCGCTAACATTCGCAAAGCCATTGTCGAAGTCGTCGAAACGATTCTGATCGCTTTCCTGCTGGTACTATTAGTGATCTTCGCCTTCTTGCGTCACTGGCGGACGACTATTATTCCGATGCTGGCAATCCCGATCTCTCTGATTGGCGCCTTCTTCATTATGTACATCGCCAACTTCTCGGTCAACATCCTGACCTTGCTCGGTATTGTGCTCTCGACCGGTATTGTCGTCGACGACGCCATTGTCGTACTGGAAAATATCTACAGCAAGATCGAACGCGGTGTCAACCCGATTGCCGCCGGTCACGCCGGCTCCAAGGAAATTTTCTTCGCTATCGTCTCGACAACGATCACGCTCGCAGCCGTCTTCCTGCCGATCATCTTCTTGCAGGGCCTCACCGGCAGGCTCTTTCGCGAATTCGGCATCGTCGTCGCCGGTTCCGTCTTGATTTCCGCCTTCGTCTCGTTGACACTGACTCCTATGCTTAGCGCGCGCACGCTCCACAAGAGCACCCACGAAAATAAGTTCTTCCTCTGGAGCGAGCGCATGTTTAACTCTCTCGTCAGCTCTTACCACAGCTCTCTGCGTCGTTTTGTCGCCAAACGCTGGGTCGCTCTTGTTATTATGCTCGGCTCGATTGCCATCATCTTTGGCCTCGGCGCAATTTTGCCTTCCGAGTTGGCTCCAATGGAAGACAAAAGCCGCCTCGTCATCAATGCCACGGCGCCGGAAGGCACTTCCTATGAAGCCATGGCCGCCTACATCGGCAAGCTCATCATGGTCGCCGACACTCTGCCCGAGCGCGATATGATCATGTCCGTCACCGCCGGCGGCGGCGGCAATTCTGCCGTCAATTCCGGTTTTGTTCGCATAAATCTCTCTAATCCTAATGAGCGCAATCGCACCCAGCAGCAGATCGCCGACGCGTTAAGCCGCAGCTTGCGCAACGAAAGTTTCGCCCGCGCCTTCGTCACCCAGGAACAAACCATCGGCGGCACGCGCGGTAGGGGACTGCCTGTTCAGTACATCATTCAGGCGCCCGACTTTGAAAAACTAAAGGAAGCCATCCCGCCTTTCATGGAAAAAGCGCAGCAAAGCCCCGCTTTCCAGGTCGTCGATCTCGACCTCAAGTTCAATAAGCCCGAGTTGACAATTGAAATCGACCGCGATCGCGCACGCGCGCTCGGTATCACGGTCCGCGACATCGCCGAAACGCTGCAGCTATATTTTAGCGGTCAGCGTTACGGCTTCTTCATTCTCAATGGTAAACAGTATCCGGTCATCGCCCAAGCCGATCGCGCCAATCGCGACGAGCCGCTCGACTTAAGCAGCGTTTATGTTCGCAATACCCGCGGAGAATTGATCCAGCTCGACAATATCGTCACCATTTCTTATCGCTCAAGTCCGCCGCAACTGTACCGTTACAATCGTTACGTCTCGGCGACCGTCAGCGCTTCGCCTGCACCCGGTTATACGCTCGGCGGCGCGATCCATGAAATGGACAAGATCAAGTCCGAAGTGCTCGATGAATCCTTTTCTACCAGTCTCGGCGGTACCGCAAAGGAATATGCCGAAAGCTCCAACACCTTGCTGTTCGCCTTTTTCCTTGCGCTGATTTTAGTCTACTTGATTCTGTCCGCGCAGTTTGAAAGCTTCCGCGACCCGCTGACTATCATGTTTACCGTACCGCTCGCTCTCGCCGGGGCATTGCTGTCGCTCTGGCTCTTCGGTCAGACTCTCAACATCTTCAGTCAAATCGGCATCATCGCCTTGGTCGGTATTGTAACTAAGAATGGCATCCTGATCGTCGAATTCGCCAACCAGCGCCAGGAACAGGGACTGTCGATCCCCGAGGCGGTAATCGATGCCGCAACCCAGCGTTTCCGTCCGATCTTAATGACCAGCCTTGCGACCGTTTTCGGCGTGCTTCCAATAGCACTGGCGCTAGGCGCCGCCGCCAAAAGCCGCGTTTCGATGGGAATTGTCATTATTGGCGGACTCTTGTTCTCGTTAGTATTAACTCTCTATGTGATTCCGGCCCTTTACACCTATCTATCCACTAAAAAACACGCCCACACCAGCGTCGATGTCCCTGCAACCATTGAAGCTGAACCCGTCTAGATTTTTTCGAAAATTTCCGGCTAATCCCTTACAATTTGAATGTCGATAATCTAATAAACGATTGAACTGGGGCGGAATTTCCGTATCTTATCCGCATGATTAGAGTCAACTCTGCTGCCGATGTCATCAATCCCTTTTTGATTCCCCCCGGAAGCGTCATCTACATTTCCGGCAATGCCGCAACCCCGCAAGTGCTGCTCGAACAACTCGCGGCCGACCTTTCGATCAAGAATGTTGATACCTACGGCGTGCTCTGGCTCGGCGAGAGGATTCGCCCGCTGTTCTCCGAAAAACGCTGCCAGACAATCACGCACCGGATAATTTTCAACAGCTATATCACCCGCGAAGCCGTCAACAAGGGATGGGCGTATTATCACCCCATTCACCTCTCTGAAATTCCGCGCTACGTTCGCAGCGCCATAAAACCCAACGTCGTCCTCCTCCAGGTCAACGGTCCCGACCGCGGCGGCAACTATAGCCTCGGCACTACCGTCGAGGGCGTCCTTGAAGCCGTCTTCACCTGCCACAAACGAGGCGGTATCGTCATCGCTGAGCGCAATGAGAAGATGCCCTTTGTGCTGGGGACTACGATTCCCGAAAGTTCAATCGATTACATTCTCGATGTCGACTACGCGTTGCCGTCAAGTCCGATCCCCGAGCCCGACAGCGTTGCCACTCGAATCGGTGAAATCATCGCCGCCCTCTACATCGAAGACGGTTCCGGCAGCGAACCCGGCTCAACACTGCAATACGGAATCGGCGAAGTCCCCGAGGCTGTTACCGCAGCTATCTTGAAGAAGGGCGTCAAAGATCTGTCGATTCACACCGAACTGTTTGCCGATGCGATGGCCAAGCTCGTCAAGGAAGGCGTCGTCACCAACCGCTGGAAACAGCATCTCAATTTCTCCGTCGCGTCAATCTTTCTTTCAGAAAGTCAGGCGGGTTACGATTGGCTAAGTTTCAACAGCGCCATCCAGAGCCGCCCCAGCAATTACACCAACAGCGTCTTCAAAATTGCCGAGCAACCCAAGATGGTCGCCGTCAACAGCGCCATCGGCGTCGACCTCCACGGCAATGTCTGGGCCGATTCGCTCGAAGCCCGCAAAATCTACTCCGGCGTCGGCGGACAAAGCGATTTCATTCGCGGCGCTCAATATTCCGAAGGCGGCGTTGCCATTATCGCGCTCAAATCGCAAACCAACGACGGCACCGCAAAGGTCGTCGACCGCTGTCCCGCTGGAATCACAACTACCGCCACGCCCGTTGACAAGGTCATTCTCGTCACCGAATACGGCGCTCTCGATCCGCGCACTCTAAGTCTCGGCGAACGCGCCGTCGGCATTGCCCATCTTGCCCGTCCGGCCGAGCGCGAAAAATTGCTCAAGATCATTCAGGATAGCCCCGCATTCCACAAACCTGAATCATCCGGCAACGGCGTCCCGCGCGGATTTACCCCTTACGAGGAAGCCATCAAGCGCTTCGGTTGATTTTTAAGACAATCTCGGGAAGTAATTGGGAAGTTTACTGCTCGCGCTATTGCGCCTGCATTAGCCGCTGATTGTCGCGCCCGACCAAGAACGCCAGCGCCAGCCACATCACAACCAAAACCAAATTCGCGATCGCAAACTGCGTAATCGTGAACGACAGCCAGTGCAAGCCTGCATAGATCAATCCGGCTGAAAGCACATCGCCCGCGCGCACAAAGAAACTGTCGATCGCCACCTTGGCTTTGTACTTTTGCTCTCGCGTCGTCGGCAAAAACAACATCTGTCGGGCCGTGTTGTTCAATGAGTAGTCGGTCGAATTCTCCGCCGTCTTGGCAACTTTGATCAGCGCCAAGAGGGGTGTGAAGGCTATCAGGAAGTATCCCCCTAATGCAATCATCGGCAATGCCATGATCGCAACGCGCATTCCCAGGTACTTGACAATGCGCGAAACTACGAAAAGCTGAAGCAACAGCCCGCAGAGATTGACATAGAAAAAGAAATCGCCGTAAAATTCGCCGATGAAAACCTTCTCCGCCGCCTTGGCGGCTTCCGGGTCGCTGATTCCGCTTACCGCCGACTGTGCCGCCGA
>CAZIBI010000012.1:34213-37708 GCA_964537215.1 uncultured Ignavibacteria bacterium
CACCGCACCGGCCGAACCGCCGAATGCGATGATTGTAAACAAGCGCTTGCCTTCCGCGGGCGTATAGATATCGTTGGCAAACGACCAGAACTGCGCAATGACGGTCAAACTGAAAATCCCCACCCACACGAAGTAGATTACGCCAAGATACTTGGTGTTCGCAATCCCCAGTAGATAGAACGCCGCAAAACACGCCGTGAAAAACAGGATGACGATATTCAGCAGCTTGCGCCGGTCGAATCGCGCCACCATCATCGAATAGAGATTCACCGCGCCGATCAGCACGATCGCTTGCAGCGCCGAGGAATATGCTTTGACTTCAGCGCCGCCGCCGGCAAGGATCAACGGCTCTCGAACAACTTTAGCAATGTAGTACGCCGTCAAAATCAGGAAAACATTCAGCGTCATCCATAGCGATAACTTGCCTTCACCGGCATTGACTTCCGTGAATAGTCCGAGAAACTTGTCTAACAGTGATTTTCCAATATTCGTCACGAGTTTGTCTTATCCGATCCCAACGGTTTCACTGCTCCGGCGATCGATGCCAGTCCATACGTGTAATGCAACGCGCCAAACCACAATGGCAGCAGCAAGACCTGCCACCACAATCGATTCTTGATTGCCGCATGTATCGAAGCCACCACGGCGCACGCAAAATAAAACGCCAGCGCACCGCCGAGTATCCACAACGCTGCCTTAACGAACATTGCCGCAACTAACAACACCACTTGGCCGCCGACAAATGCAATCGGCACATAATGCCGCAGCGAAAATCCGCCGTGCCCGCGCCGTGTTAAAACGATATTCCAGAACCCGTTGTTCCAAGCCTGCCGCAGCAAACCGCGCAGCGTATTACGGCAAAGATATTCCGGATTGATCGCCACATCAAGATATGAGAGATGTCCCAAACTGTTCATCCGGTGGTGCAAATCATTGTCCTGACTGCGCGGCAGCGTCTCGTCAAATCCGCCTGCCGCCAAGATCGCCTCTTTGCGATAAAGCGCCATAGTGACAACCTGCACCCAGCCCGAGCGTCCGCCCACCCGGTGCTCGCCGCCGCCAACACCAAACGGATGCGACAGCACCGCCGCATTGATTTTGCCGATCGCGGTCGTTCCGCGCGTCGTCAACACGCCGCCAACTGCAGCAGCTCCCGTCTGTTCCATCGTCGCCAGACATTGCTTGATATGCCCCGGCTGAACGATCGCATGCCCCGAAATCCAGAGAATGTAATCGCTCTTCGCCGCAGCAATTCCGAGATTCATTCCGCACGACACCGAGCGCTGCGGATTCGGCAACACTTTCACCCGTCTATCCTGCTTCGCCCATTCCGCGATAATTGCCGGCGTATTGTCGGTCGACATTCCGTCCACCAGAAGTATCTCAATCTTCTCATTCGGATAATCAAGATTCGTTACTGCCCGCAGACAATCATCCAGATGCTCGGATTCGTTTCGCACGGCAATGATAACTGTAACGGTTGGATACTGCGAGTTGTTCAGAGGGGAATCTCCATTGATCATCAGCGCGTCAAAGTAACCACATAGTCCATGCCGGCGCCTTTGATTTTGCTTATGTGGCAGGCAGAATAACCCGAGTCCTTCGCCAACGTCTGAATTTGTTCAACCCGGTAGAAGTACACGGGGCACTTCTTGATCGCATAACGCACTTTCCGCAGCGGTGTGCGATAAAACGAAATGCTCGGGAATGAAGCTATCACCGACTTATTGCAAAGCTCGCGCAGTTTCTTTAGGCTCGGTACCGGCTCCGCGATGTAGTCAAAAAATCCCATCGCTACGACAACATCGAATTTCTCGCCGCTGCTAAAAGTATCAATATCCGCCAGAACTAGTTCACAACTTACCGCTGACGAACCAATTGCCTGCGCGTGCGTTTTTGCCAATTCCAGCATTGTGGAAGAAATATCCACTCCCACGATGCGCTTCACGCCCGCATCGACGTATCCGCCGATGTAGCGCCCGCTGCCGATACCGACATCCAACACGCTTTGCGCATTTGCTTCCTTGACGTGATTCATCGTCAGCACAAATCGCTCATAGATGTCGCTGCGAAAATGGCGGTTCATAAAATGCATGAATGCGCTTGTCTTCTCCGGACTGTAGAGCGAGTCAAACAGTTCGGCCTTGCGATCAAAATATGCGGCGGCTTTCCGATGATCTTCGAAAGATGAATCTTCCATTACTCCCGTCCCATTCCATGCTGCTTCAAGACAGCCGATGCAGTGTCGACCTTGAATCCATCGAGTACTCTCGCCAGGCGATTCAATCCACCCTGGCAGTGATAATAATGTCGAAATCGCCGGTAAAACGAAATCGGCCTCACTTGCGGCCGCTGACTTGCCAATTCGTACGGATGACTATAAAGCATTGCCGGAATTCCTGCCTTTTCACTCCTCCGGATTAGCGCGCGTGACAAGGCGATTGGATAGAGCCGCAAGTACCCGCCGCCGCCGTAGGGAATTGTTCGCCCAAATGCTTTGAAAGTCGCACCCGGAAACTCCCACAAGCCGTTCCTGTGTCTGTGAATGCCTTCCGGAACATCAGGCATCCCATACACATCGTGAATGTCGGTCGGAGTTAGTGACGAGTCGTATTCAAACCCGGCCTCGCGAATCTCATCAAGTATCCAAAGCGAATCCGTTCGAATTGAAAAATCGGGTGCGCGAAATCCGGTCACTCGGCAGCCGCCTGAATTCTCCAATACAATCTTGCTTCTTCTTAAGTCCGCCCGAAACTCGCTCTGGCTTTGATTGAAAATCCGTTTGTGCCAGAAGCTGTGTGAACCGAGCTCGTGCCCATTTTCAGTTATCAACCTCATTAACTTCGGAAGGCGTTCGGCGACCCGTCCCAACACGAAAAAGGTAGCCTTCACTCCCAGTCGTTCCAACCCCGCAAGTGTCTCATTGACATTGATCTCGATCTCTCGGTCTGTTTCGGCGTCATTAAAGTACTCCTCGCGGATCGGAAAACTCTCCGCCATCCCTTCGGCAAAGCCCTCGACGTCGACTGTCAGGCAGTGTACCAATTTTTCGTTCAGCTGCCGGTTGCTCATTGTCCTCCGCTTTTCCAAATCTTTGATCGCTGCCTTGATTAAGATAGTCCTGCAATAGTTCACAATCAAGCGCAATTGCATAAGCAAAACATCCTCCGCTTGCTTTTCAACCCGCTTTCTATCGATATTGCGTTAGAAACGAACTATGATTCAGGAAGCGCCGTCTATGCTGAAATCTCAATATCCCTACTACCTCGCAAACCAAGCCGTCTTTGCAAACGCCGACCTCGAAGTCGTCGACAAATTCTCCGGCCTTGAAGTCACCCGCGTCGCCATGGCCGATGCCGCTGCTATCGATCGTGCCATTGCCGCGGCGGTAGCCGCCGAATTGCCGATGCGCAAATTGCCGTCATACCAACGTCAGCAAGTACTTCAGCATTGCGTCCGCCGTTTCGAGGAGCGCTTCGAGGAATTGGCATCAGT
>CAZIBI010000012.1:37808-39810 GCA_964537215.1 uncultured Ignavibacteria bacterium
GCCAGCCTGACTCCGGTCGGCGCGTTGTTGATAGGGGAGATACTCGCAGAAACCGACTTGCCCGCCGGCGCATTTTCCATACTTCCGTGCCGACGCAACGGCGCCGATCTCTTCACAACCGACGAGCGCCTGAAATTGCTAAGTTTCACCGGCTCCCCAGTCGTTGGCTGGGACCTCAAAGCCAGAGCCGGCCGTAAGAAAGTCGTCCTCGAGCTTGGCGGTAACGCTGCATGCATCGTTGATTCCGATACCAACCTCGACGACGCCGTCAGCCGCATCGTTTTCGGCGCCTTCTACCAGTCGGGCCAAAGTTGCATAAGTGTACAGAGAATTCTCGTCCACGCGGACATCTATCCCGATTTCAAAGCCAGACTAATTGCTGCAACTGCGAAACTCAAGATCGGCGACCCGCGTAGCGAGGACACATTCATCGGCCCCATGATTTCCGCAAAGGAAGCCGAACGCCTCGAATCCTGGATCAAACTCGCAGTCGACGCCGGCGGATTAATCCTCTGCGGCGGTAAACGTAGCGGCGCTATGTTCGAACCCACTTTGCTCGAAAACGTCCCCATAGATCAAACAATTTGCACCCACGAAGCTTTCGGCCCCGTTGCCGTGATTTCGCCCTTTACCGATTTCGATCAAGCCCTCGATCAAGTCAACGACAGTCGCTACGGCTTGCAAGCCGGCGTCTTTACCCGCGACATCTACAAAGCGCAACGTGCCTGGGATACTCTCGAAGTTGGCGGCGTTGTTATCGGCGATGTGCCTTCTTGGCGTGTCGACAACATGCCGTATGGCGGTGTCAAACTTAGCGGCCTCGGCCGCGAGGGTGTCCGCTGGGCAATCGAAGATATGACCGAAATACGCCTGATGGTCTTGCGCACACCGCAAAATTGAGCTCTATTCCAGATGGTGCAGACTCTTGACCGTCGCCACCAAGCGGGTACACAACGTCGTCACGGCACCCTTTAGCTTCGGATCCACAAGTTGCTCGCTCTGATCAAACGCGCTTCCGGCGAGCGTCACCGAAACTTGCTCCGGCAATACAATGACCTTCAGCTCGGTGAAAACATCCCGTGCATGAGACAGCCCGCGGATTCCCCCGAATTTGCCCGGCGCCGCACTCAACAGAGCAGCCACCTTGCCCCGAAAGCTATCAAGTGTCTTTTCGCCCGGCGCTGCCCGTGATGCCCAATCCATCGAATTCTTCCAGACACCCGTCAGCGAGTTGTTGTATTCCGCCAGCGACAAAAGCAGCCCGTGGTGCGTTGCGATCAGCCCCTTCAACTTAAGCGCATTCTCCGGCAGTCCCGAGCCGGCTTCTATGTCGCCGTCATACAGCGGCATCGGAAAATCCCGCAGGTCGATCAGCGTGACTTCGGCGCCAAGGCGCCTCGTCTCCTCCGCGGCGATCCGCACCAGTTTCTTATTAAATGATGCTGTTCGCGTGCTGCCCGCAAAGGCGAGAACTTTCGGCGTTATTGACATTTCGCTGCTTCCTTTGTATTTAGATTCTCAAAACGATGCGATCAATCACATTAACTACGCGCGCAACCCGACTTCCCGTTGCCGGCGCGGCAACTCAAATTGCAGCGGGGTCAAGTGCCTGACAATAAGCCGAACTACGGCGGTTTTCCGCTAACGCGCAATTCCGCTATTCTCGCCCTGAAACAATCCGATCCGAACTCGCGCCGCGCTGCGCTCAATCAAATCATCGCGCTCTATTGGCCGCCCGTATATCGCTACCTCCGCCTGCGTTGGAACAAAGACAGCGATACTGCCGCCGATCTCACGCAAGGCTTCTTTCTGGCAGCCTTGGAAAAGGAATTCCTCGCCGATTTCGACCCGCAGAAAGCGCGCTTTCGCACTTTCATCAGACTCTGCCTCGACCGCTATGTCGCCAAACAAATCGAATCGGCTACCCGCCAGAAACGCGGTGGCGACCTCGAGCATCTCTCGCTCGACTTCGCCGCGATCGAACGCGACCTCGCAAGATCCA
>CAZIBI010000012.1:39910-42418 GCA_964537215.1 uncultured Ignavibacteria bacterium
GCCCGCATCGTTGCTCGTCTCGAACATCCCGGAATCGTCCCAATCCACGACGTCGGCATTCTTGCCGATGGCCGCGCCTTTTATGTCATGAAGTATGTCGAGGGTTCAACACTCGAGGACTACCTAAATCAAGGCCACTCGCTTACCGACTTGCTCCGAATTATCCTCAAGGTCTGCGACACTATTGCCTTTGCTCATGCCCACGGCGTCATCCACCGCGATCTGAAACCCGCCAACATCATGGTCGGGTCCTTCGGCGAGGCGCTTGTCATGGACTGGGGGATCGCGGCTGTCCGAAATGAACCCGAACCCGATTCATTTGTGGTCGCCGAGGATTCTGCAACTCCGTCCACCGCCCACGGAACTATCCTCGGCACTCCGGCATACATGTCACCCGAGCAGGCAAGGGGAGAGGTCGCCGCCATTTCCGAACGCTCCGACATCTACTCGCTCGGCGCATTGCTCTATTACCTGCTCACCCACGAACCACCATTTTCCGGCGACTCGCCGCAATCAATTCGCGAACTGGTAATCTCTGGCCGATTCGCAGAGCCCCGTTCGAAGAACAAAACCATCGCGCGTCCGCTGAATGCCATCTGCCTCAAAGCCATGCGGCGCGATGCTGCCGAACGCTACCAATCCTGCACCGAATTCGCTGACGACATCAAGCGCTACCTCGATCAATTGCCGGTGTCGGCATATCGTGAAAACGTATTCGAGCAGTTGTTTCGCTGGGTCGCGCGCAACAAAATCATCGTGCTGATGATCGCAGGCTATATGCTCGTAAGATTCTTGATTTTTCTTCGCGTCGGATTCTAAAGAAATCCGCTCGCTCACGGAATAGTACTCTGACGAAACGAATCAAATATGAAAGGACAAGTTTATGTCAAAACCGCTTCTGGGTTTACTAGCCGGAATCATCCTGGGCGCAATTGACGGTCTTAGCGCGCTCGTCTCGGCGCCCGAAACCGCTCCCGAAATCGGCATGATCGTCGTCGGCTCTAGCATCAAGGGCCTGCTCGCCGGCATCATCATCGGCTTCGTGTCGCGCAAGTATCGCTCAATGAAGGTCGGCATCATTGTCGGGTTGATCGTCGGCTTCGCACTGGCGTTCATCATTGCCGCGATGCAAGCTGCCGAAGGCGCACCGCATTGGGTGGAGATCTTACTTCCCGGAACCTTGGTCGGCCTCATTCTCGGTTTCCTGACGCAGCGCTACGGAACCGCGCCCGTGCCTGCCGGCAGATGAACACCCTATAAAGTACAGGCAAATCCTAATCCATGAGGAGTAAATGGCTCAACCCGTTGTTCACTTTGAGATCTCTGTCACAAGTCGCGAAAAAGCGACAGACTTCTACAGCAAGCTTTTTGACTGGAAAACCAATACAGCTCCCGGCTTCGATTACACTTTGGTCGAACCGGCCGGCGATAAGTCCATCGGCGGCGGCATCGGACCAATCCAACCGGGCCAGAAACCGTCCGTCACTTTCTATGTCAATGTCGATGATCTGCAGGCATATCTCGACAAAGCCGAAAGACTTGGCGGCAAAACCGTCCTGCCCCCAACGCCAATCCCCAATGTCGGCGCCTGCGCCATGTTCGCCGATCTCGACGGCAACGTCATCGGTCTTTTCAAGGGCTAATCGCTGCAAATATCCGCCCGCGGGACGAGATTTACCCCTGGTCCCGCGCTTTTCCGCCCGTTTTCTATCACTTTCCTGAACGATCCTGCTCAAAAAACAGCCAGCATGTCCAATTGCAGACAACTTGTGCGAACATTATCTTCCGCGGTCGATAATAGTCAGTGGAGGGAATAAATTATGAGAGACATGCGGAGAAATATCATGCGTATCAGCCTCGGAACTATTATAGCCATAGTTCTCTGCGGTGTCCAATTCTACGGTGTCGATGCGGCCGAACGCATCGTGATCGGCAAACGCTTTGAAGGCGGTGTCGAGTTCACTGCCCGTCCCAATACCATTATCGCCCAATGGAAACTTACGATAGATACGATTACGACCGAACAGACCTTAATGTATCGCGGACCTCGCGACAACTCTAAAGTCTGCATCGAGGCCCGCGTCGTCGAACGCAATTCGCGCTCCAAAGTCGAAAAGCAGATCAAGCTCGATTCGCTAAACTTGACGCTCGACTGCGAAGGCGACATGGTCTACAAAATCGAACAGCTCACTTTCGCCCTCCGTATCACGGATGGCGTCCTCAAATACACCATCCTCAAAGATTGGGAAGCCGTCTACATCGATCCCGATACCGCACTCCAGCGTTGCCGCCATGGCCACGAGTGGATCAGCCGCAAAATCACCAATTGCCCTCTTTGTGGAACAACCTTGTCTCGAACTGAATAGCCGCACTTATCAAATCCTTGTTGACTCTGCGCGTTTAGCCCGATAGATTCCTCCAAGACATTGCCCCAACAAATGTTGAACGTCTCGTGAACTTGTCCGACTATTCGATTGTAAGTTTAAGTCAGTCGTAAGAAAGGAATAC
>CAZIBI010000012.1:42518-44681 GCA_964537215.1 uncultured Ignavibacteria bacterium
CGATTGTAAGTTTAAGTCAGTCGTAAGAAAGGAATACTGTCATGCCTGGAATGCCTGCCGCTCGAATGTCTGATCAGTGCGCCCACGGTGGCACAATCGTAATGGGCTTTCCAATGGTTCTAATCGAGGGACTACCCGCCGCACGCATGGGCGACATGCATGTCTGTCCGATGTTCGATGGTCCCAAACCGCATGTCGGTGGTCCGATTCTTAAGGGTTCGATGGGCGTCCTCATCGGCAATATGCCCGCCGCTCGCGTTATGGATCAGTGCACCTGCGTTGGTCCGCCCGACATGATCGCCAAAGGCGCGTCTAAAGTTCTCATCGGCGACGGCGCCCCATCCGGCGGAGCATCGTCGGGTTCAGGCGGCCAGGGTTCCGGCGAGGCGGAAAATCAGCAAGCCGAAATTACCGAGATCAGCGAAAGCCAGTCCAACGCCGGCGAATCAGCCGAGCAGACCGAGGATCATTTCCTCGATGTCCAATTCGTCGACTCCGCCAATAATCCCATTACCGATACCCAGTATTCCATGACCGATCCCGTTAGCAACGAAAGCGGCGGTATCCTCGCCGGCGCCGTCGGCGCTACCGGCGTCGAACCAGGCAATTACGAAATCGGTCTCCATACCATCGTCAGCACGAAATGGTCCAAGACCGCTGCCAAAGTCGGCGAAACCGTCACCATGACCGCCGAAACCGCCGGAATCGATGATGGCGCCAAAGCTCGTCTCGAAATCTGGGTTCACGACCCGAACTATTCAACTCGCATATTGAAACTTGTCGAAACTGAAGTCAGCGGCGGCAAAATTGAAGGCGACTGGACCATTGAAGTCGACGACGCTTTCGTCCAGATCGTGGAAGAGAAAGAAGCGCTCGGCCAATACTCATCGCCGTCCTATTACTTCATCGCAACCGCCATGAACTTCTCTAAGCGTTCCGGAATGTTGCTCGTGACCGACGACGTTGAAATCACACTAAAAGACAAAGATGGCAACTCCGTGCCGGATAAGAAATACAAAGTCTATCTCCCGACCGGCGAAGTCCGCCAGGGCCGCCTCGACGGCAGCGGCTATGCCAAAGAAACCGACGTCCCCGCCGGCAGAGTCCGGGTCGCTTTTGATGTCCGCGACGAATCCTGGGGCGGCTAACTAGGCAAGATCATGGGACTTACTGACGTCATCATGGGCACCTTCCGCGATTTCCTGTCGCGAATCGGCGCCACCACCGGACTACCTAACACCTTCTATCATCGTCTCCTGACCGTCCACATCCTGGAAATGGAAGACGTCCTCTTCCATCTCGACAGCGCTGTCATGATGCCCGCCAAACCGGAGGGTCGTTCATCGAGCGACGGTACCACCGACGACACCACCGATGCGAATACGCAGCAGCAACAAGATCAAGTCTCTGGCCTTGCCGCGCTTGCTCTCTGCTTTAAGCAATTTGAGTTTGATCCGAATAAGCGCCTCCTGATCGCCGGTCACACCGACACTTCCGGCCAGGCGCAAATGAACTTCGAACTCTCCGCCCAACGCGCACAAAATATCCAATTCCTGCTTGAGGGCGACCGCGAACAATGGGCGACAATTTCCGAAAAACGCCATCGTATCGAAGACTACCAGCAAATCATGAAATTCGTGAAATTCAATACGCGCTGGGGTTGGGACTGTGATCCGATTCAAACCGACAACACTTGGGGCGACAATACCAAAGGTGCCACCGAGCGTTTCATCGCAGCCTACAACAACTGGGTCCTGGCCGGTTTGGCGCCGTCGGGAAGTCTCCAATTGCCGCCCGATGTTTTCAATCGCATCAAGAATTCCGGCACCCACAAATGGCCCATCGAAATGTGGCGCGCTGTCTACGACATCTACAACGATGAAATCGCCGCGAATCTCGGCATCACCCGCGACGGCATGGGGCAATACCGCACGTTGCTGGCATTTGCCGACGACCTCAAGAAACTGGTCGCGTGCGGCGAATCATTTCCCATCGACAACGCCGGTCGCGACAACTATCGCTCGCAATTGAACCGCCGCGTCGAACTGCTCTTCTTTGATCAGGCTGAAATCCCAGTCCTTGATTGCCCGACTACGACCAACGCTGTTCACACGCCCGAAGAATGCCCGCTCTGGCACAAGTGGCACTTTGCACCCGTCTATA
>CAZIBI010000012.1:44781-46409 GCA_964537215.1 uncultured Ignavibacteria bacterium
CACACGCCCGAAGAATGCCCGCTCTGGCACAAGTGGCACTTTGCACCCGTCTATATCGACCCGGCCGATCTCAACGCCGTCGCCTATCATCTGCGTTTTGTTTATTACGACAAGATCGCCAAAGCGATCAAAGACATCCCCGACGGGCTGCCCATCAAGGCGTTCGAAAACGGCACCACCGAGATCCCGGCGCGCAAGACCTACTCCAATGGCGTCTATACAATCAAAGTTCAGGACAACCCGGCGCGCACCGACCTCCATTTCAACTTCGCGCTGACCAATAGCTTCATCTTTACCGAAAATGACACGGCAACCCCCGTCATCGTCGCCAAGACTCCCGGCGAGGTCAACGCTATGCCGTTTGACGAACGCCGCAAGTACTACGACTTGCCCGAGAAATGGTCCTCAATCAACTACTGGACCCGCTATCAGACTGATCTCAATGTCGGCGATCGCTTCCGCGCGGTCATGAGCACCCATCGCGGCCTAAAGCCTTTTGGCGGCAACTTCAGCGACCCGGGAACGCCGCTGACTTTCTCGCTCGATGACATCGTGCTTCTCGACGCTATCAACGGCACCCAAGATATCAAAGACGCCGACCACAGTTTGCCGCCGGTTGCCAAGAATCTCACCGCGAATTCGCGTGTCAAGATTCTTGTCGTTGACCCCGCCGACGGTTTCCTCAAGCTCTATAAACGCGGCGCCGATTCCAAATCCGCACGCGTTCCCTTTGATAAGAATCTAATCGTCGAAAAGCTCGAGGATGTCAAGACCGCTGTCATCGTCCATTTCCGCGACGGCTTCTATCCCATTAGTTCGCGCCGGACCGTCGAATCCGCAAATTGGGAAACCAACGGCTTCGTCGTCGGTGCCCGCGCAGCCTTGCGCGATGATCCCAATCACCTCCGCTCATTCGATATGGGCGGCACCAATGTCAACCGTGAGTTCAGTTTCTCCGGCGACTATCAGTTCTTCTACTTCCATCATCTTCACATGGAAGACCAGCACCCGATTTCGTATACGATTACCTATATCGCCATCTCGTTCATGATCGATAGTCGCGCGGCCGGAGCCTCAACTAATCCGATTCCGACCGCTGCCGATGTGCTCAAATTCGTCGATGAGGGCTGTTATAACGCGATGGATCGCTGGAACATGCTCCAGTTCTATCTCGATGAAACGACACCGACCGATACTTCCGAGCGCATCAAACCATTTTACTTCTACGACGAGCGCGAAACCTTCGTCATTCCGCAGGCTTCAACTCCGACCAATGTCGACTTTGATACCGAAAGCAACTCCGAGGCGCTCTTCCAGCATCCGGCAGTTACCACCGCCCGCAGAAATGCGCTCGGCGGCAAGTCCCGCTTCCTCGCCTGCATCTGCCGCGACGATCCCGGCAGCCAGTATGGCCGCGCCTATCAGCACCAGCGCCGCCTCTGGGGACGCACCTACTCGTTCTTCATGATGAACAAGTCCGCGTACCATGATGTCGGCACCGTCCTCGGCGTCGGTGCCACAGTCACCGAACTTGGCCAGACCTTTGGTGTCTTTACTTTGGCGCACGAAATCGGCCACGCCGTCGGTTTGCCGGATGAATATTTCTATCAGGAATTCGTCATCGAATA
>CAZIBI010000012.1:46509-50589 GCA_964537215.1 uncultured Ignavibacteria bacterium
GGCGCGACCGACAAGCAAGTGCGTCTTTCGCTCTTCCAAATCGGCCAGGACCTTTCGTCTCGCCGTGGCTTGCATCTCAATCAGAACGATTACGAATATCAGGCCGTATTAACTGTCGCCGTAATGCTCAAAGTCAGTTTTGAGGAAGATGAAGACGACTGGACCGGCGCCGAGAAAGCCACCAAAATCGGTAACTTCCAGGCCGCCTGGCTTAACTGGGGCGGAAAATACCGGCTCATTGGCGGCACTAACGGAATTGCCAAGATCTTCTTGCATTTCGTCCCCGGTTTCACCGATCAGGACGATGCCAAGACCAACTACATCACGCAATTCCACCACACCAACGCCGATGCCGGCGATCCGAAAGTGTTCATTCACAATCCGCTCATCGGCTCAAATAAGTTGCGCATCAAGATGAATGCAACGGCCCGCGAGACCGTGCAATTCCTGTTGAACATGAGTGCCGGACAAGACGAACTAGACGTCCTCGACTTCGTCCGCGTCTGGGTGAACGGCCAACTAAGCGATACATTCACCCTCGAGCGTATTTAGCCGTGCTGCCGCAGAGGAATTTGACTATGGAAGGAATTCTTGGGTGATAAATGCGAATTCAGCTTATAATTGCCTCATGCTTGTTGACGGCATCCTGTCTGTTCGTACCCAGTTGTCGATCTGCCGAGATCGAAACCGCGGCGAAAGCGAGTAAGGAGATTTCTATGTCCGCTCCGACTATCACAAATGGTTACGACTACTCGGATCTCCGTGCGACATCCTATCTGCCTTTTGTCGGCGGTCAGACCGGCCTGATCGTCTGGCCCAAGGACAGCACAATCTCCGCTGCCGGCCGTCAGCCAATCGCCATGGCAACCGTCGATGACAAATTACTCATCCGCTATTCCGACTTCCTCGAACTCCGCCAGCGCGGCAATGGCGCCTTGGTCTGGGGTCGCGAAGTCCATTTCGGAACCGACTTGCAAGCCGTCGCTGCCGGCATCATCACGCGCAACCACTCCGGTTTCTACCAGACTGTCTCGTACGATTCGCGCGTCTTCGAGGGCTACTTCCTGCCGTTTCTCGGCGAACGCACGCACCTGTATTGGGTCCTGCCCGATTCAAACGAAACGCGCTACGCCTATTGTTCCGCACCCGTTCCCGTCCATGGCCCCAGCGGCACACCGATCGAGGCTGCCGCCGTCTATGCTCGCTATTTGCCCGAGGAAGAACGCCTGCTGTGGTTCTTTGAACGCACCGGCGCTCCGCGCGGCGTGCGCATGGCCGGCGATGGTGCCACTGTTTGTCTCGGCACGCTGAACTTCATCGATATCTTTCCCGCGAATGCCGATTCCAGCACCAAGTTCGTTTCGCTGCCGGTTGAAAATTTGCACGCCGTAGCTTTCACTCACGAGGACAATCTCCTTGCCATCGACGAATTCGACAGCAAGATGCGCCTCCGTTGCCTCGACCGCAACGGCGCCGAAAAATGGGCAATATTCCTCAAGACAATCGGCGCTGTCACCCAGCCGCCGCTCTCTGCGCCCGGCTCGCGCAGTTGGATTGCCGTCGGCTCAACCGTCTATCACTTTGTCGAAAATAATCTGATTTGGGAATATGCCGTCCCGGCGGATGGCCAGCTCTTCATGACTGTCTGTGCCGACAATTCAATCTTGATCGCTTGCGGCTCGCTCTTTACGATGCTTTCCGAGCACGGCCAACCCGTTCTAAACCGCGCCTTCACTGGCAAATTCACCTGTCGACCGCTGGTCGACGACCAGGGACGCATCTTCCTCGGCGGCACACAGGGAGTGCTTTGCATTCGTTGATTGAAGTTTGAACTTTATGCTCATAGCACGACGATAGAAGTAGAGTAATCAATATGACAGATACGAATCATCAATTCAGCATCTCGCTCCCGGTTGGGTGGGAGGACAATTCCGTCTTCACCTTCATGGGTCCCGACTCTCACGGCGTCAAACACATGCTCAATCTCACGATTGAAAAAAACGTCGGCGATCACAACACCGACACCTTTGCCCGCGAACGCATCCAGTTATCGCAGTCGTCAATTGGCGTCGTCGATACGCTCAAAGACACCCGGCGCACTTTGTCCAACGGCCTTGAGGCGCACGAATGGATCTACAAAACTGTTCCCATCGACGGCAAAGCCAGGTTTCATCAACAGATTTACCTCGTTCGCGACGGCAGGGGATACACCTTTTCCGCAGTCTATTCCAAGATGTCGTTCAAGCTTCTTGCCGGTCAGGTCGAGCAAATCATCTCGTCGTTCGTCCCGCTCAAGAGCGCTTAATCCGCACAAAAAAAGCGCCGGGTCATTCTAAACCCGGCGCCTTCCATCTTCAATTTGAATTACCGACTATCGCTTGTGACACTGTATGCACAAATCCATTTCCGGGTCGAACGCCAGATAGAATTTCTGCCCGGAGCCGTGCAACTTGTGACAGCTCATGCAGTCGACCGGCGCATCAGTTCTCTTGTCGATTGTTCCTTCGCCCATCGGGTGCGAACCCTTGTGAACATCCGCATGACACGTGCGGCATAGCGCCATCGCATCCTTGTTCGACAAAAGCCGCTTGTTGTCCGCGCCGTGTGGCGCATGACAGATTGAGCAATCTTGTCCCGGATGCGTGACAAATTTTTCCTTGTCTTTCGCCGGTACATCCGTGAAATGACACTTCGTACACAGCGTCTGCTGGCTTGAACTCAACAGCGTCCCGACATTCGAAGCGTGCGGGTTATGACAGTTCGTGCACGAGTTGTCGCCGCCCAGATGCGGACTGAATTCCGCCTTCTTGGCTGCCTTCAAATCGTCGTGACATCCGATGCAAGTTGCCTCAATATTACCGCTAACCGCAAATGACCCGCCTGTCTGCGCACCCGCAGCATGACAAGACGAACAATCGCCGCTCTCGAACGGTGCGTGTTGATTCGCCATCAACAGATTTCGGTTCGTCGATGAATGCGGGTCATGGCAAGTCGAGCAATCCGCGCTCGACAGGTCATATCCTTTGTGCCGGGAAATAAACTGCGCGTTTTGCGGATGGCAATCGAAGCACAACTGTGGAATTGCCTTGGCAAGAATTCCCGCCTGCTCCGAGCCGTGCGGATCATGGCATTTCATGCAATCCTTGCCCATCACTGGAGCATGTTGCACTGGCTGCTTCAGCCACTCTGCTACCGCCGGATGACAACTCTGGCACAGCGCACCCTGCGACTGCACCAATTGATTCCGGAAATCCGACGCATGCGGATTGTGGCACGACAGGCACTCGCCGTTTGCCGCCGGCTGATGTTTGCCCGCCAGATGATCCAGTCCCTTGAGATCCTCATGGCAACTCAAACACAACGCGCCGACCTCGCCCTTCAAGAGCGTAGCGTGCCGTGAAGCATGTGGATTGTGGCAATCCGAACACTTGCCGCCCGCGAAGGCCGTATGCTGACTCTTCTTGCTGTGTTCCGCTTGTACATCTTCATGGCAAGTGAAACACACGTCCGGCTCATTGACCTTGGCTATCTGGGCATTAATTGGCAGCGTCCAGGCGAGCGCCGCCACAATTGTCAAAATCATCTGCTTCATTATTTCTTGCCTCCTTCTTGCGGCACGTCCGTGTGACAGGCGTCGCAGGATCCACTCGAGAAGGGGTCGTGGTTATTCTTGAGTACCAGCGCCGCATCCTTGGACCCATGCGGATCATGGCACTTGCGGCAGTCAATCTGGCTCCCTGCCAATCCGAGATGTTTGCTCTTGAACCCGGCCTCGTCGCCGTCATGGCAGGTCAGGCACTGCGTTGGAACACCTTCGCTCAACAAACTCGCAAAGCCGCTCGAGTGCGCGTTATGACAACTACCGCATTCGTCCTTTGCCGGTGCATGCGCAACACCCTTGGTGATCAATTCATTGATGTCCTTGTGGCAGCTTAAGCAAAGCCGCGGCTCCTTATCAAGCAGAAGATTCTTGATCTTTCCCGAGTGCGGCCGGTGACAACTCGAACAATCGCCCTCGACGGCCGGATGATGCTTGCTCACCGCGTTAGCTGCAATCACGTCCGTATGGCATTCACCGCA
>CAZIBI010000012.1:50689-83321 GCA_964537215.1 uncultured Ignavibacteria bacterium
GGCATTCACCGCATAGTGTCCCCGGTGCTTGCGTCAGAAGTCCCTTAAACTCCGTCGCATGCGGCGCATGGCACGAGCTGCAAGTGCCCTCGGCAAACGGCGGATGAACAATCGTGTTGCTCGTGTCCGCAATCACCGCCTGATGACACGTCCCGCACAGCTTGTCTTCGCTGTCGGCCAGTAGCGGCTTGATCGCCGATCCATGCGGATTGTGGCACTTCGTGCAGTCGCCGGTCTTGATCGGCAAATGCACGCTCGCCTTGCCGAGCCATTGATTGACATCGCCATGGCATTCGGTGCAAAGTTCCGATTGCTTCGCCTTGACCAGCTTCGGCTGCAGCGACCCGTGCGGGGAATGACAGTCCGTGCAAATACCGTCCGTAAATGGCGCATGCTGACTCGCGGCAGTCGCCAGTTCCTTCATATCGCTGTGACAATCCAAACAAAGCGTATTCGTTTCTTTGGTCAGAAGATGCTCTTTCGTCTTTCCGTGCGCTGTGTGGCAGGTCGAACAATCTTCTTTGACCGGCTGGTGCGATGACACTCCCGCCAACTGCGTCCGCACTTCGTCGTGACACTCCGTGCACAGTGCCGATTCCTTCTTGTTCAACAACATCGTTTGCTGCGACCCGTGTGCGCTATGGCAACTCAAACACTCGCCTTGGGCAACCGGTGGATGACTTCCCGGTGGCGCAACTTCGCTCTTGTCGTGGCAGGTTACGCATAACGCGTTGCCGTCTTCCGATGTTGCAAATGGCGCCCCGTCTGTCGGCGCATTGTGACAGCTCGAACATTCGCCCGCCTCTACCGGAGCATGAATCGACTTCGCAAACAACTTCGGCGAATCCGACGAATGCGGCGAGTGGCACAACCCGCAATCCTTGGTCTCAACCGGATAATCCTGATGCGCCTGCTTGAACGCCGCAACCTTCGGGTCGTGGCAGCTCGCGCACAATGCGCCTTGATCATTCTTGAGCAGCCCCTTGTGATCGCTGCCGTGAACTTCATGGCAGACAAAACAATCCTGGCTCATCGGCGAATGCACGACCTTGCGCTCGAATTCGCCGCGATCGTGACAAGTGAAACACAAATCCTTCGCGTTGTTGACCAGCAACCCCTCGTGATCGGCCGCGTGCGAACTGTGGCATACCGAGCAGTCGCCATTTTTTGCCGGCGCATGGATGACCGCCTTTTCCATCCCCAGTTCAGTCTTGTTGTGGCATGCATAACAAAGCGCCGCGCCGTCTTCCTTAAGCCGCAGCATTCCCACTAAGCCGTGCGGTTTGTGGCAAGCCAGACAATCCTTTTCCTTGAACGGTTCGTGCTTGATCTTGCCTTTGAAATCCCCGGTCGAGTGGCAATCAAGGCAATTGCCCTCGGAAGAAAACCGCTTGCCGCGTTTCACCTGTGCCGCGAGCGGACTTGCCATTATTGCGCAAACCAACAGTGCCAGAGCAATCGCCAGTGAAAACCTGACTCCGGCAATGCGACGATATGAGAACAATCCCTGCTTCATAAATTTCCTCTTAGTCCGCCCTCATCTGCTCCCGCTAATTTTCCACACCGAGAAATTGATCTATTGTTTCGTTGAACTTCACGATTCGCGAATTCGCCTTCAACCGCGCCAGTGTCTCATCCAGCATGGTGCTGAATTTGCGCTGGAATATCGCCTCGCGAATATTCATGTCGACTTCTTCCATCGACTTGATCCGGCCCGGCTTGCGGTCGAGCAATTTGAATATCACCCAACCGTCCGAGGTCGGATATGCTTTCGAACTCTGCCCCGGCGTCAGTGCCGCCAGGTCCTCTTGAATCGACTTGGGAAATGCCGCCATCGAGACGTTGACGTTCTTCTCCGACAGTTCCTTCGCGCCTTTGCGGAACTTATCCGCAACATAATCAAAATCCGCGCCGTCTTGCAATAGCGCCACGCTGCTGTCTGCGCGCACCTGCGATTCGATCAGGACTTGCCGCAAGGTCAAATCATCCGCCTCGCGAAACTTGTCCTTATTCTCGATATAGTACTGTTGAAATTCATCGCGGCTGAACTTGATCCGCGCGGCCACAGTTTCCTTCAGATAGACTTCGATCAATACGCTGTCGCGCGTCGCCAACAAGCGCCGGTTGATCGCCGTCAGCGTGTCGAGCTTCGCGTCCAGCCCCGCACGATATAGCAACTCGTCTTCCACCAGCTTCTTCAGCGACTTAAACAGCAGCGAGTCAACCGCCGTCGTCGCTTCCGCCATTGCCGCATGCGCTGTTTCCTGTCGCAACTCTTGCTCGGTAATCGGTTCAATTGATGTAAACTTGGCTACCGGCCGCTCCGTGCCTCGCTGGAATGTCGAATCCAGCACCGACTTCGTGCTCTTGGCAATCGAGCGAATTCCCGCGCTGTCGACTTCGAGATCATATCGTGTCGCCAGCCCGTCGACAAATTTGCTCCAGTCATCGTAACGCTTGGTTTCGCGCAACATTGAGGTCAGATATTCGCGCATTCCCGCCAATTCCGCCGTGTCTGCCGGCGCCGTTTCCTCGATGCGCATGATAGCGTAAACCGCGCGATAGGGGAAAGGCCCGATCAAATCGCCTTTCTTCGCGCCGCCCAAGTGATCGCGCAATTCCTGCTCGACCGTAATCCAATACTTCATCGACTGTGCTCCGCCGACATAGCGGAACATGTCCACGGAATAAAGCTTCGCCAGACTGTCCATCGGCACGCCTTGGCGAATCTGCTGCAGCAGCGAATCAGCACTCGCCTTGCTCGCCACCGACAAAGTCCGAACTCGCACCTTGTGATAGTTCGCCTTGAAAAATTCTTGTATGCTTGCTTCACTCACCGTTGTGTCCGGCTGGAAATTATCCCGGATAAATACTCCGCTCACCCAAGTTTTCTTGCGACCATCCATAAACCGCGTGACATATTCTTCGTCGGCCATTCCCAGTTCGAACGCTTCCTGAATCAGGAGCCGGTCGCTGATCAGTTTGTCCACCAGCTTATGATAGTCGAAATTGCTCTTTGTATCTGCCGTCATCGCAGAATGCATCTTGCTGAATACCGCCGCGACATCGGTAGTGAATATCGAATCGCCGTTCACCACCGCCAGAACTTGCTTCTCCAATTTTTCCGCCGCGTGTGCTTGTCCGGCAAAGATCGCAATCACCGCGACTGCGAGAATTGCTTGGCGAACGACCTTACCTGTGCGTTGAAATTTATCGTTGTGCATTCTGGTCTCCATCTATGCTTGATTTTGGCGCGGCTGACTTTCTTTTAAGCCAACCCGCAATAAGTTCATCCCAACCGCCCCGGACTGCCTGACGAGCGACCTCGCCAATTGCCAACACCCGTCCCGAACCAAATATCGTTTCATTCGCCGCACCGTCGCGTTCGATTGATAAGGAAGACATAATCTCTCCGCCAGCAGGGTCAATCGTGCGTATCGTAAATTCGATCTCCGGCACCGATTCAATCGCAGCGCCGCGATTCGGCAGAAAACTCGTCACCGAGCCGGTGACCACCATCGCCACTCCAAATTCGTCACGCAATATCTGCAACGCCGTGTCGCTGATTCCGCCCTGGAAGTCGCTCGCAAGTCTTGTCCGGATGCGCGACAATTCTCCCGGCTCTACGATGTCATATCCGCGCCGCCACGCTTCCAGCATCACCGCATTCGTTACCACTGCATCCGCTTGGGCAAACTCTGTGCTATTGTCGAACTGGACTATCGCGATACGGCCCTGTGATATCGCCTCTGCATCATTCTTCGAAGGCTTGTGCTTTTGAATCTTTCCAGTATCGCCAAAGGTCGGCATTCTCTCAAGCAGCGTCTCGACAACTCTCGCTGTAAGCTTGTCAATATCCGTCATCCGCCCGACGCCAAACAATCCTGCCTGGTCTTCGCCCGTCGTTGACTCGCAGTCAACCCAGATAATCCTGTGTCGTTCGCAATCGTAAGCCCGCAGACTGATCGCAACTTCCGGATTCTCTTGTTCGAGATAAATATCCACCGAGCCCGTCAATAATATCTCTGCGCCCGTCTGCGAAACAATCTGATCTGTCCCGGCGCTGTCGATTTCGCCAACCAAACGCAACCGGTTCGCGCGCATCCCGGCCCGCAACGAATCCATGTGAACTATGTCATATCCCATTTCGTCCAGCGATTCGCGCAGAAGGATCGCAATCTTGTCTTGTACCTTTAAGTTGATTGTATGATTTGCCAACTGGATTATCGCGACCCGCGGCAGTTCAGCTTTGTCCGCACCCAGCGCAACCGAAAGGAGACCAAAAAGGCAAAACATCATCGCTTTTGCCATAAGGCTCACCGCACGACAACCGAGTGTTTTCATACCTGCTAGTCTACCAATGTCTTGATTACTTTGCGGACGCACTTGCGCGCAACTTCGCTTTGCGACTTGTCGCTGGTGCCAAACAATGAGGAGAAAAAGCCCTTGCTGCCTTCGGTCTGTGTCGCCGACCAAACCGTCTGCGCACTTTCCGTCTCAACCATGCGAACATCCAGCGTCACAACTGTCTCATTGTTGCCGGCCGAACGCAGCCCCGAGGATTCATTCACGGCCCCCAGTATCAGCCCCTGTACTCCCAATTCCTTCCCCAACTGCTTCGCTTGCTCTTCCGAGAGCATATCCGTTCTGGTCAGGCTCAACTTCGAAATCGCGACCAGCACTTCGCCCGGCTCGACGATGTCGAACGCATCCGCCGCCAACAGCTCGGTTATGAACAAATGCGTGATCCGCGCGCTTGCACCTTGATCGTTGGAGAGATTCTCAAACGGTATCACCGCCACTTTTTCGACAAAATTGAAGTTATAGTCGCGATGAACAAAGACGGTCGAACCCATCCCCGAGCATCCGCCCGCAATCAAAAGGATCGCCGCGACGCTTGCCGCTTTGCCTATCCGCAGAATTCTTGTTCTCATTTCGTCCCCTATAATCCTGTTCTCAAACCGAGACGAAACGAACGGCCCGATCCGCCGCTATTCGCCGGCAAGTCATTGTCGCTGTAGCTTCCCGACAGAAATGTCCGCCGCGACATCGCATACTCGACCTGCGCGCTGTAGCGCTCGCTGCGCGAACTCGTGCCGTTTTCATAATCGGCGATTGACACCGTTCCGCTCGCGCTGATTTTTGGCGACAGCGCCCAAGCCAGCGAATAATCGTGGCTGATGTAGCGCGTGTGCCCGTCGCGCGTCAAACTCAAGTTGCCGCGTGTCTGAATGCTCTCTGTGATCAAATATCCAAATGACAAATCGTACTGATTCTTGATTCGCTCGAATCCGGTCAAGTCGTTAATTCTCTGATGGAAATATCCCGCCGATACGTCAAGTCGCGGCGTCACCCGGCCGGTCACGCCCGAACGATAACTCCATGAGTCGAAACCCGTATTCCCCGTCATCGAGGTGTTCCTTCCGCCCGACAGTTCCTGCGTCGTTTCCAGCCGCGGCAGCAACCGTCCGCGTACTCGCGCCAGCCCGAAGTTGATCTCCTGCGACTTCGCCGACCCAATATAGTTGTCCCGGTGAATCAGCGATACGGAAAATTCAAGCGTCTCCAGCGGCTTGTATTGAATATTGTAATCGCTCGATACCATCTTGTCCACATCCACCCGCGACGATTGGTAATCGATAAACCCAAGCTGCATCCGGACGCTCTGAACGACATGCTTCGTGACTTGATTGTTGACGTTGAGAAGGTAATAGGTTTCATCGCGCCCGCGGCTCGAGAGACCGCCTGCATCGCGTCGCAGCGAAATCCCTGCCATCGCGCTCCAGGCGCCGGATATCTTGAAATTGTTCGTCATGTTTGCCATGTGCACGGTTTGATTGCGACGCGTCACCCCGGCATCGTCGACTCGCACCATCGCAGCAATTTCCGTGACATACACGGTGTCGCTTTCGTTGAGCCCCTTGTTTAGCGCTTTGACATAGCGCGCGGTCGTCTGTGGGAAACTGATTTCGTAGCGGCTGAATCCCGGACTGTAACTTGAATTCGCGCCCGCCACCGGCTCCCAGATCGTGTTGTCTTCCGACTTGAAAACATCCCAGCGCAGATTGCTGCCCGAGGGCTTGTCCGTATAGATGTAAAGAATATCCACTTCGCGCTGCGATCCCAAATCCGCGCCAATGTTCTGATTGACTCGGTTGTCCCCGATATCAATCAACGGCAGCGTAGGCAAAGTCACATTGCCGTCGATTAAAGTACTTACCGTATCCAACGCGCCCAAGTCCGGCGTTGCATCATTTGCATACAGCCCGTTGTACAGCAATATCTCCCGCGGAAACGCGTCGCTTGCCAGATTCCGGTCGCTGTCCGCCTTGTAAGTCAACCCATAGCTCACCGTCGAGCGAATCTTACCCTCATAGAAGAGGCGCATATAGTCCAGCCGCACATCGTGCGAATTGTTGCTTTGCTCGACTTGTTGCGCGCGGTTGAGCGTGTTTCGGTACGAGTAATTGTAATTGACCGAGGTCGACTTGTTTGAATACCCGATTCCTGCTCCGACTGACCGGTCGCGCGTGTCGCGGTCAGCGAGATTGGCTTTGTTGTAAAGATTGTCTTGTTGTGCTCTCGCCCGAATCCAAGGAAGCCCCATCGCCTGCGAAGTTACCGAAATTCCCGCACTCTCATTTATCAGATGCGAATTCAGATCATTGCTTTTCGAGTCGCGCCGCATGCCCTGCACCGAAGCGCTAAATCCCCGGCTATTCCAATTTAATTCCGCCGAGGGCTGAAGTTCGCTGCGCCAGGAGTTCGCACCAACCGTTTCATTGGCTCCGAAATTGAAATATCGTAGCGAAGCTGACGAGTTTAGCTCGCGTATGATCCGCTTTTGCCAATTTACCAGGTATTCCTGGTCAACATTTTCCTGTGAAGCGCTGTCCTGCTCCGACAAGCTGTAACCGACGCGCATTTCCGCCGTCAAATTGGGCGAAATTCGTGCCAGCAGCTGTTGCGATGCAAGTGTCGACAGCAGCACCAATATGGCTGCTATTCCAACCATCATTCCTGCTGCGAACTGTCCTTGTCTCATCCTTGCATCTGCTTTCTCAAAAAACGCCCGACCTTGAGGGCCGGGCGTTTTGGTTTTGCCCTGTTGGGCTCAAAGGTCACTGAACATGACCGTTATTTCAAATTACGGGCGTGGAGCGTCGCCGGCGTCCTTCACATGGCACTTGTTGCACAGTGAGCGCTGGTTCACACCGTACGGATTCGGGATCTTGTACGATCCGGAAACCACACCGTCGTTCTCAATAAACTGCTGCGTGAAGTCCCAACGACCGGCATTCTGGGCCGAGGTCGCATGGGCTCTGTGGCAGGAGATACAGGACACTTGGCTGGAGGCCGTCGGGCCGGCAGTCGAGGTCACGGTATTGGACGGATCTTCAAACGGTACGGCTGCCAAATAAGCAGTCGCCGCGGATCCGCCGGTCGGATTGTCGGTGCCCATATACGCATTGTAAGCGTTGGCAATCGACGCGCCGAGCGTCACACCTGATTTGTGGATCAGCTTGGTGTTGTTGGCATGGAAATCACCATGACAATTCGAGCACCAGGCACCCATGCCGCTCTCGTATGCGGTATGATTGGCATTGGTCTCACCAGCGCCGATAGCATGAACGTCGATGCCTTCGGCAATCGGGGCCGGATTCAGGAACAACGCAGCGCCGTCCTGGACCATGCCTACGCCGTAAAGCAGTCTGAAATTCTGATTACCATGCGGGTCATGGCAAGAGGAACATTCAAGTCTGTTCGCCGGGAACGAGCCGCCGGGCGAAGTGATAAGCGTTCCGTCCGGACCAACACCCTTCGACGGAGCATTGACCGTATGGCCGGCTGCTCTGCCCGGAATGAAATTGGCCGGAAGATTGCCATTACGACCGTCGTTAATATTGTCTTCCATCAGGAATACAAAGTTACCGGCGCCAACGAGTGCCGGCGGTACCAACGGGTCATTGCCCCACACGGCGCCAAGGCCGGTGGCATGGCAGGAAAGGCACATATCGGTCGCTGAAGCTTTCTTCAGCAAGTAAGGATTGCCATTCGGATGCGCTGGATCTACCATCGCACCGTTTTCGCTATTGTGCATCGTGTGACAGCCGCCGCAATACGCTACGCCGCCATCATGGAACGCGAATGCCGACGTCGAAAACAGCGCCAAAAACGCCAACGACACGACAAGCAACATAAGTTTACGCATTTAAAACCTCCGAAAAATTACTCAAAAATAAACGAGCGTGAATACATCAAGGGATTTTGAATTTCCAGACTCACCTCCTCTTTGATTGCTTCCCACGGCAAAGGCTTAACATTTGTCTGTGAGGTTGTTTGCGACGAAGATCTTGCTTTTTCCGCGATGAAACTCGGCAGCTCGCACACTTGCACCCGGTTGCGCAATACCTGGCTGATGTAAATCCGGCCAAATCCGTCAACCGCCATAAACTGGGGATGATAAAACCACCCCTGGTTGTAACCCATCCCGCCAAATTCACCGAGAAACGCGCCTTGCGTCGTGAAGCAAACCACGTTGAAACGATGTTTATCAAGAACCACAACGATTGAATGGTCAATCACATCGACAGCAATTGGGAAATTCAGCGTTCCGACATTGTTCCCGCGCATCCCGATCGTGCGAATCAACTCGCCCGACAGGTCGTACACGTAAACACTCGCTATTGAAGCGACCGGCATATACAGCCGGTTGTCGTCGATTCGCGGCGACCCCAAAGCCGTCTCCTGACGCTCTTTTTCTTCGAGGTCAGTCAGAACTTTGAACTCGCCAACGTACTGCCCCAATCCGTCAACTTTCACGATCCGATCGTTTGATCCGGTTAGTAAATAGAGAATATCATTGTCATCGATGGCGAGATGGTCGACATCAAGCTGCGCCGAATCGGGAAGATTTGTCAACTCGAGCCGGCCCAGATAGGCTCCGTCGTAATCAAACTTGTATACCGAGCCGCCTTCGCCTTGGCGTGTGCCCACCATGAATATGTAGCCGGCCGAACTTACAACGATGTCCGCCGGGCTGCCAAACTCCTCGCGTCCTGAGAACTCGAACTTCTCGACACCCGCCGTGTCAAACACCACCGTGCGATTATTGCCGGCATCGACTACGAAAACTTCGCCGAAGCGCTTATCAATAAACACCTGCTCGGGACGCAGCAGGGAATTACTCGTTCCCGGAGGATCCAGCTCGCGGAGGAACTTTGCCGGTACCGCAAGCTCGGCTTGAGCGATGGCGTCCGCCGAATAGCCAACAACCATCAGGCCCATAATCACTACAATGAGGCTTTGCGCGGTCATCATAATCTTGCTATTCGAACTCACCCAGTTCAGCGCTAATCTTATGTTCGAATTCAAGACTGACATCGTTGCCTTATAATAGGATTAAATGTGAATTATTTCACAATACTCATGAAACAAAATGCAAGTAATAGCAATTCTACTGGATGCAATGCCGAAGCCACGGAAACACGGACGGTGCATGTGATATTTTTCACATGACCGAGTGTGGCTAAATGAAAGATGTCTGGTTAGCTTATCCAATTCAGTAACCTCAATACCAGAGCAAAACCAACTTGCGCCCAGTATAGAGTGAATTGTCCAAAAAAGCAAGTGGAAATTGCGACCTTTTTGTATCTTTTTTAGGTCAATCGTCGATAACGAATGTCACATATAGAGTTGCAATAGAAATGATAGAGTAGCGTAATGGTGAGAATTGTTGGGTAAGTTAGTAACAGCTAACACACAAGAACTTATTGGCCGATTAAGACTTAACTGTAAACATCGCACTCGGCGACGAATCCCTCTGCATGTCGTGACAGCCGGTGCAAAGTCCGTCGGCAATTTTCTGTGAAAGTAGATATTCATGCTTCGATATCAACGAGTGGCAAGTCTGACATTCCATCTTGTCGTTTATCAATATCAAATTTGATGGCAATTTGTCTTGTATCCGAAGTGTTGATCCCGGTTTGCTCCAGCCGGCAACTACCGTCTCGCCGTATACGTGACTCGCACTGACATGAAATCGCGGCGCATCCCAGCTCGACTTTGCCTCAAGGTTGTTCCGCCGGGAGGCGTCATGGCAGGTCAGACAGAACTCCGAAGGGGCTTCCACCAACTCATTCGTTCGCTGTGAATGAATCACGGCAGCCGCTTCGCGGTGTCCCGCGCTCACTTCCGGCATCACGCCGCCCTCTTTGTGGCAATCGGCGCAAACCGCGCCGGCCTTTTTCGCAAAAACCAGCGACATCGTGTCGCCGGCCGCATTAACAAACTCCGGCTCATGGAAACTGTGGCAGCGCGCGCAGTCCTTACTGCCATACCCTGAATGAAATAGGGAAGTCGCCGTCGTTTGATTGGCGTGGCAGCCAACGCAGTTCTGACTCAACGCTGTTTTGACTTGCGATTCCGCCTTCACGACATTGATCTGATGGCAACTTTGGCAGCTGACCTCGTCGTGCGGATGACCGGCCAACTTACCGGCACGGCCGTTCGGTAAGAATTCTCCGAAATAGATCAGCCCTACCATCAACATCAAGGTAAGAAGCGCCACCGTCGAACGTGTCTGCATACCCTAATTTATCGTCAGCCAACCGCATAGCGGTTACTAACTTAGAGCAATTATTCGCTATTTTCCCCCGCCCTTTATTGAACAGTACCTACACGAACTTTTCTGGACCGTCCGCGCAGTGCACTTTTTGGGGTGCCCCACCGCTTGTTGAACGCAGTGAAATCCCGCTCTCGGGACGCTGGGATCGTAGACTCGCAGTCCTTGGTGCCCCACCGACCTGTCCCGCCTTTTCGGGACTGCGGTGGGTTGGGCAGGTTTCAGAGTGGGTGCCCCACCGGAACGGTGGGTTTGGAGTTGCGGCAGGTCTTGTCCCGGCGCGCCGAATCGCCTCACCAATTAACGAAGTCTCATCGGCGCCGGGATGTGACCTGCCGCCATTCTATTTTTCACCGAGCTCAATTTGGACTGGTTGCTTCTGCGCCCCCTATCCCTCCGAATTCGCAATCCCCTTACCGCCCTTCGGCGTAAACTTATACCCGGCGCCCCGCATGGTGTGGATATATCGCGGGTTCGCCTGGTCCGGCTCGAATATCTTGCGCAATCGCAGTATGAAGTTATCAATCGTCCGAGACGAAGGGAACGCATGATAACCCCACACGGCGTCCAGAATCATGTCCCGCGTGACCACTTCGTTCTGATGTTCGATCAAGAACTTCATCGTCATGCACTCTTTCTGCGACAATTCTACTTCGCCGCCCGGTCCCTTGGCATGGTAAGTCTTGAAATCCACCCAGTTCTCGCCAAAGTCATACCGCGAGCGCTCGATCTCAACTGTCCCATACCACACCTGCCGGCGGAAGATAGCCGCCACCCGCAACAACAGCTCCTGCAAATTGAACGGCTTCGTCAGGTAGTCGTCGCCGCCTGACAATAGCCCTTCAATCCGATCTGATTGCCGGTCGCGCGCCGTTAAAAACAAAATCGGCACCCGCCCGCCTTCTTGCCGGATTTCTTTGCAGACGGTCAGTCCGTCTTTGCCGGGAATCATGATATCCAAGATCAACAAATCAAACTGCCCCTTATGATAGGTATCCAGCGCCGCAATCCCATCGCTGGCGATTACCACTTCATGTCCCTCGGCTTCCAGATTTAGCTGAAGCCCTTCCGCAATGTGCTCTTCGTCTTCGACTACTAATATCTTCTTCATTCGCCATTCACCAGCGGAAGCCTGATCACAAACTGGCTTCCCATATCGCTGCCTTCTGATTTGAGTTCAACCGTTCCACGATGTTCAGAAATTATCTGCTTCACAAGGAATAATCCTATTCCGGTCCCTTTGACCGAGCGCGTGTTTTCGTTCCCCGTTCGATAGAAGCGCTCAAATACCTTCCCTTGTTCCATCTTCGCCACACCCACGCCCTTATCCGCAAATATGATCTCGACCGTCCGCGCGCCTGACTTCCGCGCCGTAATCGTCATCTCCCGCCGGTTCTCCGGCGAATACTTGATCGCATTGTCAATCAGCGCCGTCACGACCCGTCGCAATGCATGGAAATCAGAACGAATTCGTAGCTCCGGCTCGATTTCGGCAATCACCTTCATCTTATACCGTTCCGTCATCGGCCGCATCTCTTCGATGTAGTCCAATAAGTCATTCGACAAATTCGATTCAACCAGCTTTGCCTGATGGCCTCGCCGCGACAAGCGACCTGCTTCCAGAACATTATCCACTAGCCCCTCAAGTCTGCTGCAGTCATCGAGCATTCGCGGCACAAATCCCTTCATCTTCTCCTGGTCGAATTTCCCCGAAGCCATCGTTTCCAAATAGAGCTTGATCGACGCCACCGGTATCTTCAGTTCGTGCGTCACCGCTTGGATAAAATTCTCCTGCCGATTCTTCAATTCCTCCGACTGCCGCAGCGTCCGGTAGATCATATACGCTCCCAGAATCGTCAACAGGACAAAGAACGAACCTTCCATCGCAAACATTAGCACCCGCCGGTCGGCCTTCGCTTTGACCGATGCCGCAACGTCTTCGCGCACTGCAAACATCGTCCGCTCGAACCATGGCAGCGTCAACTTTCCGTGCTTTGTCTCGCCGACATAGCGCAAATCGCGGTTCAACTCCTCCGTCATCCGCATCGGATAGCCAATGTCCAAATAGATAACTGCGCTGTTCGCCGCCGCTACCGGCAAATAGAACGTCGAATCAACTTCGCCCCGACTCGCCGCAAGTTGTCCCGTCTTGTCGAATAGCTGATACCCCTTAACCGCCGGATCGCTCGCCAGCAGATCCAGCGCTGCGGTCAGATGCCGAACATTGTCGACACTGACAAACGAAGCTGCCTCGTAGCTCAACCGTTCGTACGACCGGTTCAGTATCAAAGCCGCCAATTCTGCCGAAGCCGTCGATTGCTGCTCGTGATACTGAAGCTGCTCCTCCGAAATCGCGACTTGAAAATACACCCACCAGAAAATCTGCCCGCAGCAGACAATCACGATCGCCAGAAACAATACCAACGCCAGCCGCTGCGGCCGCGTTAGGTTTTCCCGAAGTCTCTTAATTTGCCACGCTCCTCATCATTGCGCGTATCGACTTGCCCCTTGAAGAGAATCTTGGCAATCAGAAGGTAAAACTCAAATGGAAAATAGGGGAGGTCGAGGTTTCCGCGCCGCTCACTTTCTCGCTGTATTGGTCGCCAAAGCTGTAGAATAGCTCTGCAATCAGGTATCCCGCCAGCGCCCCAATCGCAACATCCGAGAAGTAGTGCTTGTACGCATGAATTCTTGTCCAACCGACATAGCTGCTCCAACCGAACAACACCAGCGGCGGTGCCCAATTCCAGCTCCTGTACTCGTCAACATGCAGTCGCTGGCGCATTATCATCCGCAAGCGCTTGTTCAGAAAAGTCGCCGAATAAAATGCACTCGATGCATGCCCCGAGAAAAACGACTTCTTCGCCTCGTGCCAGTCAACTTCTTGCTTGTACACCGAGTCGGGATACAAATACAAAAACGGCCGCGGCCGCGCGACCAGACCCTTGGCCGTTCCCGTCACTCCCTTTGTCGCCATCAATCCGCTGTGAAACAACATGAAATCTTGCCCAGCGTCCTTGCCCGGTTTTCCCTCCGGCCAGGTAAAATCCGCGGCTAACAGAACGCATGCGAAAAGTCCCGGCGTTATTGCCGAACCGCGACTATTGTCGAGGAAATTCGTCTTGCCCGCGTGGTACTCTCCGCCAAGTTTCCGTTGAAACCACTTGTCTGCAAGTATTGACCGGGGGATGAGCGACTTCTGCGCTGTATCCACATCGGAAACCAAATAGTTGATTGCCAATGGAATAGTCGATCCGACGCCAATCCAAAGCAGATCCCGCCCCTTAAGATAATCTTTCTGCATGATTGTTTCCGCGTGCAACGGCAAGGCGCCAGGCAATGCCAGCGCCAGTATTCCCGCAATCCAATAGATGTATCTAGTCATGAACTCGAAGTTCTCAATCGAGATGCTCGATGCCCACCAACTCAAATCGCCAATCGTCTTGATGATACCACAGCCACAACACCGCCGGATTGCTCCAGCCGGAACTCGCCCGCTTCACCGAAATCCGCACTTCATACAAATGCTCGTTGTCCTCGGCCGCCTTATTTGGTCGAAAATCTTGCGTCATGGCTTGCTGATCAGCCGCTGCGAGTGCAATTTCCGGCGCCGCAAACTCGCGCGGCTTAACTACTGTCTTTCCACCGTGTCGCACGGAAAGTTGATACTTCGTTGTTCCGCCGCTTTCCAATCCATATTTGACCGCCAAGTCCGAGAATTTGATGCTGCTTTCGCTTGCGCCATACGTAAACTCAAAACCGTCGAGCGGTGCGACTTTAGCAAACCAATACCGTCCGATCTTGTCGCGCCGTTCAATCAGAGTCTTGACCAAATACGCCTTAGCTGCTTCATCCGAGTATTGTCCCGTCTCGACCAATTTCCTGATCTCCTCGTCGCGCCAAGCCATGACGATCTTCGCTCCCCAGTATGCGTCTCGCGGCGTCATGTTCTCAAACGCCGGATTGGGCACGATCGGATCCCATTTGTTCGGCTGAAAGATCTCCGACTCAAAATAACCGATCGACTGATACTGAAACGGCTTCGCATCTTCCCAGCCCCACTTCTTCAGGCCCAAAGTAAACCACGACACCACCACGTCACGCAAATCGAATGTATTGCAATATCCGACTGTGGGATCCTTCGGTCGGTCGCCATTCGAGCCAAACGTTGAACCGAAGTCAATTAGATGATGTTTCACGTAACTTTGCCCGTTCTCCTCTATGTAAGTATCGAGCGTATTTTGATCCTTTGTGTCGTAGTGGTTTATGAAAGACGCTATCACATACAAAGCTCGCAATTCCCGCCGGTTCTCATGCTGGCACCAATCATTCGGGTCATCAGCGCGCCTTCCCTCATACTCGAAGGGTCCGATAATTGCTCCACCGAGCATCTTCGAAGCAAGTGAGCGAATCCGTCCATCCGGTAGCTTATCCGCCCGCTCCAGAATCGCATCCAAATCCGCCGGCTGCATCTCCCTCCGGTTGCCGGAAGCATCAACAAACTTGATTCCTGGCTCGAGACGGAGCAGCTCTGGTCGCCAGTTGACAATCGTCTCTTCCGGCACGTTATAGCCGCAAGCATGGAAATACCTCGCGCCCATTGCAGTCGCTGCAGTATGCATCTCCGGGTTTGTCGCCGGGTCAAATTTGATAATGTAACTCTGTCCGCGCGCATCCTTGATCCAAAGCCCCGGCATTTGACCCTGCTCTTTGTGACGAAACACCGTCCAAACACCGGCAGTATCCGGACCGTCAAAATCCTCCGCACTACTCAAAAGCGAATCCGCCGAAATGTCTCCAAAACCTATCCGGTTCGTAAACCAGCTCGAATTCGGAACTTCATCAAAGCGATTGATATTGAAAGCCTCCTTCGGTCGTCCAAACAACTTGCGGAAATCGCGGTCGATATCCAGTAGCTCTTCGCCTTGGCGCCAAATCGTCTTGTCCATCGACTGCCACGCCAGCACCGGATCAGCAACTTCCGGTTGCGCTACAGTCTGTCGGTCGTGATCGTCCGTGCGAACTGTCCCAGGCTTGTACTTGATATGATGAGCGCTGCATCCAGCAATCGCCGCAAGCAGCACTAGTGCGAACACTCCACCAAAAACCAATTTCATCCGCCCGCGCGTTCTCATTTCTACCATTCGCCCCCCAACTCAAGATAAATGCGCCGTTCTTCGTCGCTGAATGCAACCTGGAAGCTCACCAAGACATTGTCCTCGCGCCAAATGCGCAAACCGGTGCCAAATCCTTCGTGCCAATTGCGCAGCGTGAACTCGTCGCTAAGCGAAGAGTAGGTTCGTCCCGCCTCGGCGAATACAAACGCATCGATCATCGACCATATCGGCCAGCGGTACTCAACCGTCGCCATCGTCATGTCGTAGTCAACGAAGCGGTTGTTCAAGAAACCCCGTAGATTGTCGCGCCCGCCCAGATTGCTCTTAAGATAAAACGGCAGCACCGGCACCTTTTCGTCGTCGGCATTCACCGACCGCGCAATCACCCGCATTGCCAGGAGCCGCTTGTGATAGATGTTCAGATAGTGGGAAATGTCCGCTTCCGCAACCACAGTCTTGATATCATCCGCATTGCCGACTCCATGATTGTACCGCAGCTCCAGTTGTTCGCGCCCGCCGCTGGTCGGTTGTCCCTTGTTGTTGCGCCAATCATGATCGAGAATCACCGCGCCGCTGATTATATCCGACGACCGGAAATCAGCGTGCGACAAACTAAGCTTCGACTCGATTTCTGGCAGGCTGTTCAGCCGATCAGTCGATTCGCCGTCCGATATTCTGTATGCCGAAAACGAGCCGCCGAATTCCAAATTCAGATTCTTGGCAAACCTCCAAGGCAGCAGCAATTGCACCAATGTCCGTTCCATCGTAAACGCGACACGATTCGTGTCCTGCGAATCATTTCCGAGTCCGAAGAAACTCTCGCGCGGCCGGCTCCGATAGCTGACTACAGTCGCCAGCCCCAATCGCTGCGAAAACGCCTGCGGTGATGAATAACTCATTTCCAGCCGCGAGTACTTGTTCGTCGAATACGATGCCACCCATCTGGCTCTATCCGCTTGTTGCAGAAGATTCATTCTCACATAGGCAAGCCCGAATCTCCATCCCGCATTCGATCCAAACGACACCACCGGCACAACTCCGCCTGCCGGTCGAAACGAGAATGCGTATCCTGCCAACCTATGCACGGAATCATTGCGATAGATTCCATTGATAACCGCCCAACTCAATCCCTTTCCCACATACAAAGGCAATTTGATTATCGTCTCGGGCACATCGAGCAGCTTCTCGCCCAAACCTCGTTGCGGTGCGACGGGAAGTGTCGTCTCGAGTGTGTCGGATTCGCTCTGCCCCTTGGCCTGCGGCGATACAATTTGAATTTGTAGACCTATGATAAATAGGATCAGTAAGATTCTCGCCAAAATTCGTTCTCCCAATTGACCCTGCGCTTTGAATTTACCTTCTCAAGTGGCGGCAAATATAACGATGATCGTTGCCCGCGTCAAGCTATTGCACTCAATCCGAAATCCGGGTTGCCCGATCAACTCGATTCCGCTATCATCCAATCTAACTTTTTTGCCGTATACTAATATTGGTTATGAGAAAAGGTAGATCCCAAATTAAGCTCGGCATACTCCTCATTGAAGACGACGCCAAACTGCGCCAATCCGTCTCCGCACAATTACGCCGCCGCGGTTTCAAGGTCGCTACCGCGCGTTCCGGCGCCCAAGGCATGGAATTGCTGGAAAAATCCGCCTTCAGCGTCGTTCTCTGCGACTTGAACATTAAAGATATCTCCGGCATCGACCTGCTCAAGCGTATCCGCAAGATTCGCCCCGGTATGCCGGTACTGATTCTGGCCGCCCATGCCTCGGTCGATCTTGCCACCGAGGCCGTCCGCCATGGCGCCTATCACTTCATCCTCAAGCCGTTTGAGATCGCCGACATCGAGCTGACGATCGTACAGGCGGCAGAGCACGCCAACCTCGAACGCAAATTGCTGCGTTACAGCAAATCCCTCGAACAAAAAGTCGCCGAACGCACCGAAGAGCTCGCGCTCATCAACAAAGAACTTCGCCTCAACGAGCAGATGCTCATCCAACAAAACGCCGTGCTTACGCGACTGGCGCACAAACAATCGCCCGGCAGCGTCGACTTTGATGCTCAAATGCGCGAAATCACCGAGGTCGCCAGCGAGACTCTGCATGTCGAACGTGTCGGCGTCTGGCTCTTCGACGAAAATCGCACCGGCATCAACTGCGTCCATCTCTACCAACGCAGTACTCATGCGCATTCTAGCGGCGGCTTCATTTATTCGCAGGATTTCCCCAAGTACTTTGCCGCATTGGAAACAGAACGCATCATTCCCGCCGACGATGCCCGTCTCGATCCGCGCACCCGCGAATTCACGGCAACATATTTCAAGGAACACGGCATCACCTCGATGCTCGACGCACCGCTCTGGCAGTCCGGTTCCATGATCGGCGTCATATGTTTTGAGCATATCGGTCCCAAACGTCGTTGGGCGGCTCAAGAACAGCAGTTTGCCGCTTCAATTGCCGACTTCGTCGCGCTTGCTCTCGAAGGCTACCATCGCCACAAAGTTGAAGATGCCTTGCGGGAGAGCGAGGACCAGAACCGCGCCATCCTCGATGCCTTGCCTGACTTGATCTTCCGCATCAGCCCCGCCGGCAGATACCTCGACTACAAATGCCCGAAAGATTCGCCGTTCGCTGACGAAGCCGGCGCCGTCATCGGCAAAACCATTTTCGAAGTATTCCCCCCGGACGTTGCGACAAAATTCAAGCGCGAAATTGAAAATGTCCAGTCCGGGCGCACAATGAGTGTTCTGGAAATCCGCTATCCCATCCGTGGCGCCGACTACGACTTTGAACTGCGCGCCGTCCCGTGCGGCAGCAACGAAATCCTCGCCATCGTTCGCGATGTCACCGACCGTAAACGCAGCGAGCAAAATCTGCTCCAAGCGCACGAGGAACTTGAGCGCCGCGTCGCCGAACGCACCGCCGAATTGGCGAATCTCAACAGCGCTCTGCGTAAAGAGGGCACTGACCGCAAACGCACTCTCGACGAACTCGCCGCGGCCTACGACAACCTGCGTCTCACCCAGAGCCAGCTTATTCAGTCGGAGAAAATGGCGTCTCTCGGAATGCTCGTCGCCGGCATTGCCCACGAAATCAACACTCCCATCGGCGCCGTCGCCAGCATGCACAATACGCTCGTGCGCGCCATGGAAAAACTGATCACAATGTTCGACCAGGCTTGCGTCGAAGGCAAAGAAGAAACCCGCAAGATTCAGGAAACGTTGAAAGTCATCCAGGAAGCCAACAAAGTCATCATCTCCGGCACCGATCGCGTCGTCAATATCGTGCGCCGCTTACGCAGTTTCGCTCGACTTGACGAGGCCGAAGTCAAAACCGTCGATATCCACGAAGGCATCGAGGACACCCTGACACTAATCCAGCACGAGACCAAGCATCACATCACAGTCAAGAAGAACTTCGGCACTTTGCCCTTGTGTTCGTGCTATCCCGGCCGTCTCAATCAGGTTTTTCTGAATCTTCTCATCAACGCCAAGCAGGCAATCAAGGACAAGGGCGAGATTACTATCACGACCTATCTCAAAGACAACCGCGCCTACATCGAGTTTCACGATACCGGCATGGGCATCCCGCCCGAAAATCTCAACCGCATTTTCGATCCCGGTTTCACCACCAAAGGCGTCGGCGTCGGAACCGGACTTGGGCTCGCCATCTGCTATCAAATCATGCAGGACCACCGCGGTGAAATCAGAGCCGCGAGCGAACTCGGCGTCGGGACCACCTTCACGATAATTCTCCCCCTCGATCTTGAGGAGCAACTCGAGCGCGAGGCCCGCGCCAATGTCGCGGCCAAACCCTGACCATAACCGTGCGGAACTCGCACCGGAAGACTAGTCCGAACCGGCAATGAAATCCTTCCTCAAAAATATCATCGACGTCCGCAAAGGTGAATGGCCCGTGCTCGCTTTGATGTTCGTCTGCTACTACATCCTCTTGATGACGTTCTACTTTCTCAAACCAACGCGCGATAGCCTGTTCTTGATCAAGCTCACTCCGCAGCAGTTGCCCTTCGTGTTCATTCTTGCCGCGCTCGCCGCGATTCCCGTCACCGCCCTCTATTCGCGTGCCGCTCGAAAACTCTCGCTGCTCCAATTGATCAACTACACCTCGCTCGTCTTGCTGGCAAGTCTCGTCGTCTTGCGGCTGCTCATTCATCGGGATGCCGAATGGATCTTCTACGTGCTCTACATCTGGGTCGGAATCTACGGAATCCTCGTTACCGCCCAGTTCTGGCTTTTGGCAAACGCCGTCTATGACGCCTCGCAAGCCAAACGCGTCTTCACCTTGCTCGGCAGTGCCGGAATTGTCGGTGCCGTCACCGGCGGTGAATTGACCAGCTTTTTGATCAAAACCATGAATCTCCCGACCGAAAATTTGCTCATCATTTGTGCGGCTCTCCTCGCCGTTACCGTTCCGGTCGTTACGGCAATCTGGCGCATGCACGGTCTCGGCGATGACAACATACCTGGCGCCAACGCCTCGCCCGAGTCGAGCCTTGCATTGGTCGGTGTAGCGCGCGCCGTCAAGAAATCCCGGCTGCTGATTCTCATCATCGCCCTGATCGCCGTCGCCGTCGTAGTCTCCACTTTCATCGACTTCATCTTCAAAGACATCGGCTACAGCTATTATGCCGGCGATAAAGACGGCATGACCGCTTTCTTCGGCAGATTCTACGGCCGCGTCAGCTTGATCTCGCTGGCGATTCAGCTCCTCTTGTCATATCGCATCCTCCGCGCTCTCGGCGTCGGTGGCGCAATTATGATGATGCCGCTCGCGGTGCTCTCCGGCTCGGTCGCCGTGATGGCCGTTCCGGCGCTCGTCACCGCCATCTTTCTCAAAGGCGCCGAAGGCTCGCTCGAGTATTCAATCGACCGCATCGGGCGCGAATTGCTTTTTCTTCCTATTCCGCTCGATGTCAAGAAGAAGACCAAGGTCTTCATCGATATCTTCGTCGATCGCTGGTTTCGCGGCATCGCCGGCGTCATGTTGCTCGCCGCAACTCTGCTCCTTTCTTTTTCTTCGCGCCAACTGGCAATAGTTGTCTGTGTTCTTGTCGCGATCTGGGGCGCCGTCGCCATTGCCTTGCGCCGCGAGTACGCCAACGCCTTCCGCGTAGCTCTCGAACGCCGCGAAATTGATCTCAACGATATTCGTATTCGCATCGATGAACCCAACGCACTCAAATCGGTCACAGCATTGTTGACCAGTCCCAATGATCGCCAGGTCGCTTATGCCCTCGACCTGCTCAAATCCGCGAATTCGCCTAAGCTCATCGAATCAATTGCGCCTCTGCTCAAACACCGCTCGCCCGAGGTCCGCCGCAAAACCGTCGAGCTGTTGCAGGAACACCATGAATCTATTGCCTGAAATCGAATCCCTGCTCCGTGATCCCGACCTCGGCGTGCGCACCGAAGCCATCTACTTTCTGTACTTGAAAGCAGGCGATAGGGGACTGCCGTTTTTGAACGAACTCCTAAATCACGTCGATCCCTACATCCAAACCGCCGCCGTCGCCTGTATGGCCGAGCATGAATTGCCCGAAGCCCGCGAACTTCTCGACGAAGACCGACTCGAGACCTTTCTGGTTCGCACCGACTCCGATGCCGAATCCGGCCGCATCGAGGTTGCCCGCTTGCTCGGCATCCTGCCGGGCGAGCACTACCGTGTCTTCCTGGCGCAGCTCATGGCTGATCAATCGCCGGCAGTTGTCCGCGCTGCAATCGCCTCGTGCGGTCGTCGCCGCGACCTCGATTTTGTCGAACCGATCTTTGAACGCCTCATAAATTATCGTTACCGCTCTTATGCCAAGGACGCCCTCGGGAACTACGGCAAATCGATTCTGCCGCTTCTCGTCCAGCGTCTGCACGATCCTGCCGCGAGCGCCGCGTTGCGCCGCCACCTGCCCGGCATCATGTGGCGAATCCGCGACACTGAATCCGTCAAAGCCCTTCTCGCTTCCGTCTCGAAGGCCGCGCCCGCGATGCGCTTCTTTGTCGTCAAGGCGCTCAACAAACTCCATCGCGCCGTTCCTGCAATGTCGATTGACAAGCGCCGCGTCAGCGAATTGATACTCTCCGAGTGCAGCGACTTCGAGATTACGCGCCAGCTGCTCGACGAACTGCCGGCAAATTCAACCGATCCGGCGATTCGGCTTCTTGTCCGCGCCTTACGCGAGCGCTGCGCTCTTTTCGTTGAACTGGTGTTTCGCTTGCTCGGCTTAATCGCACCGACTGCCGATATCCATGGCGCCTACATCGGCATCACCAGCAGCAAGGCGCCGCTTCAAGCCGGTGCTGCCGAGTTTCTCGACAACTCTCTCCAGGGTGAACTGCGTCGGCGAATCCTTATTCTCTCCGAACAGTGGATCGAACTCGCGCGTGCATCGCAGACTTCCGTGAAGCCCGCGGCTCAACTTCCTACCATCGAATCCACGTTGTCGCGAATTCTCGAACGCAACGATCCGTGGCTTCAGACCTTGGCGTTAGCCGCTTACCCGTCGGACATACCGGAAGCTCGCAACCGGCACGCATCGAAATTTGCCTCCGACCCCGATCCGCTCCTCCGCGAGACCGCTCAAGGCTTCCTGAAAGCACGATCATAAACACTTTGCGTCTTCGGGACGTACCTTTGCCTGTAGCATCAGGTCTTCCGAGACCCCGCCTTCGTAGAATCTCGGCAAACTCGCTCAACTTACGCGGGGCGAGGGCGACCTGACGCTAAACTCATATTGCCCGAGTTTCGTAGGGCAGATCTCCTTGCCGAAAGTTACTGCCACTTGGAGCAACTCACTTGGAGATCTGCCATCTCTCCAGAAGGCTCATCCTCGTAGGTCAACTTCCAACTGAAGAAGTTCAATCGGTTCAGCTCTTGGCAAATCCCCCGTTTTTTGTTAGATTACAATAATGCGCCGAATAACAAATAGGGACCTATGTTAGCGACTATTGAAAAAGTAATCCTCCTCCAAGGCGTCGACGTCTTTTCGCAAGTCCCGACCGAGCAACTGGCGTATATCGCCGCCATCGCCGTGGAACTCTCGGTTCCGGCAAATACTGTCGTCTACCGCGAAAGCGACCCCGCCGATTCGATGTTCCTTGTCATCGAGGGCGCGGTCCGTATCCACAAAGATACCCAAGAAATCACCGTCGCTTCGGCAAACCACGCCTTTGGCACCTGGGCATTATTCGATGAAGAAACTCGCCTGCTTACCGCCACGGCAATCGAGGATACCCGCCTGCTCAAGATCGAGCGCGAAGACTTTGTCGAAATTCTTGCCGACCACGTGCAAGTTTCGCAAGGAATTCTGAAAACTTTGGCCGGGCGTCTTCGTAATATTGTCGACCGTGTGCACATCGAGCGTCCGCAAGCCGGTGCGTAGGGTATAAAAGGATATCATGCAGCCAAGTCGCGATTCTAAAGATCCAGAAGTGTTATCGTCAGCCGATTCTGCCGTCCAACGGCAGTCGTCTCATCGACCGACCGTTCTCATCGTCGATGACGAAGAAATCGTTCTGACCAGTTTGCGCACTTTGCTGCAATTGGAAACCGACTATCAGGTCTTGACCTTCCAGTCGCCCGTCGAGGCTTTGCTTGCCATCCAAAGGCAGCCCATCGATGCAGTCATATCCGATTTCCTCATGCCCGAACTCACCGGGCTCCAGTTTCTCGGCGAAGTCAAAAAAGTCTATCCAACGGCACCGCGCATACTGCTCACCGGTTATGCCGACAAGGGCAATGCGATCAACGCGATCAACGAAATCGGACTGTACCAGTACATCGAGAAACCGTGGGACAACGAACACATCAAAATGGTCCTGCGCAACGGCATCCAAAACAAGACGCTCGAGGAAACCCTCCACCAAAAACTGAAAGAACTCGATGAAAGTGTCCGTTCCTGCGATGCGCTTGCCACCCGCGAAGGACTGATTCGCCAGGAATTATCCCAGGCTCGACAGGTCCAGCGCAACTTGCTGCCGAAATCATATCCCTGTTCGGCTGGCTTCCGCTTTGCCGCGACATTCATGCCCGCACTCGAAATCGGCGGCGATTTCTACGATTTCCAGATTCTGCCCGATGGCCGCGTCGGTATCCTTGTCGCCGATGCCACCGGACACGGCATTCAGGCTGCCTTGAGTACCGCCTTGCTGAAGTTCGCCTTTGCCACTACTATTGACTCTGGCAAACCACTCGCCGAAATCGTCGCTGCCATGAGCGATATCCTCCGCAAGGGACTTCCCGAAAACGTCTATGTCGCCGGCATGGTCGCGATTCTCGATACCGAAACTCATAAAATGCAGATCATTAATGCCGGCTTGCCGCATCCGATTTTGCTCAAACCCGGCGCCTGCTGCATCGAACGCGTACCCGTCAACGGCCTCTTCCTTGGCATTGACCTGCCCGGCGCGAATTTTCCCGGCGAAAGCACAGAAATCACTCTCAATCCCGGCGAACGCATATTACTATATACCGACGGCGTCAGCGAATCGTCTGGCGAAGACGGCCTACAGTTCGACGACGGCGACATGGCGAAGCATCTCGAATCGGCGCTGCAGCGCACGGTAGACGAAATGGTCGAAAGCCTCGCCAAAACCGCATTGGAATTTCGCGACAGTCGTCAGGAACCCGACGACATTACCATTGTTGCGATAGAAGCAATCTGATTACGAGGAGCTCATTCAGTGACCGATAATAGCAATTTCGAAAAACCCGACCGCGTAGTCATCGTCGATGACGAGGACATGGTCGTCACCAGCCTTAGCTCGTTCTTAAGTCTCGAAACTAACTACGATGTGAAGACCTTTACTTCCGTCAACGAGGCGCTTCAGTTTATCCAGAAAAACGAAATCGATCTCGTCATGTCCGATTATCTCATGCCCGAGATGGACGGCATCACCTTTCTCTCCAAGGTCCGCGACCTCTACCCGCAAGTGCCGCGCATCATTCTGACCGGCTATGCCGACAAAGAAAACGCCATCAAAGCCATCAACGACGTCGGACTCTTCCAGTACCTCGAAAAACCCTGGGACAATGATGAAATCCTGCTGGTCCTGCGCAATGGCCTTGAACGCAACAAATTGATGAAGAAACTCCAGGAAAAAATCGACGAAATCAACCGCGCCTACGGCGAACTCCAAATCCTTCAAAAGGAAATCGTCAAAGCCTTCGTCTAGTCTCGCCGCCGTCCTCACATCCTTTAACCACAATTCTAAATTGTTCCTAATATCCGCCTAACACGGCCGGGTAACTTCCTCGCGTGTTTATTGCGGCGAAGTCCATACAGGCGTTTCGATTTCACCGCGCTTTGCCGCAGCAGTCACTTAGCAAGGTAAGCTACTAACCGTAGAGGGAACTTCATGTCTACACTGACAAAGAAAACTATCAACTGGGTGCTACTCATCACGATTTCACTCCTAGTCTCACTGTCGCCGGTCAATGCGCAAAATGTCGAAACCGGCCGCATCATGGGAAAAATCGTCAACAAGGAAACCGGCGAGCCGCTCATCGGAGCTGTCGTTGTCGTTGACGGCACCAAACTCGGCGCACAGGCCGATCTCGATGGCAACTACCTCATCAATAACATCCCCGTTGGCTCCTACCGGCTGATCATCCAGTCCGTCGGTTATGCAAAGCTCACGGTCGAAAACGCCGTTGTAACTTCCGCGCAAGCAACCAAACTCGACTTCTCGCTCAAAACTGAAGATGTCGTCGGCGAGCAAGTTGTCGTCGAAGCCGTCCGTCTCGAGAACACCGAAGCATCCCTCCTGACCAAGCGTCAAAGAGCCTCCTCCACCCAGGATGCCATCAGCGCTGAAGCAATGTCTCGCTCAGGCGCGACTGATGCCGCCTCCGCCATGACTCGCATCACAGGCGCCTCTATCATCGATGGCCGCACTGCTGTCATTCGTGGTTTGGAAGGCCGCTATGCCAACACGCAAATCGACGGTTCGCAGATGCCCAGCACCGACCCCGACAAACCGGCGGTTCAAATGGACCTGATTCCTGCCGGCCTGCTCGATAATATTGTCGTTCAAAAGACTTTCACGCCCGATCAGCAAGGCAACTTCTCCGGCGGCTCCGTCAATTTGAATACCAAGGATCTGCCCGAGAACTTAACCGTGAATCTGTCGACTTCGCTTTCATATAACGATAATGTCTCGCTCAAAGATGGAATCATCACCCACAACGGCGGACCCAAAGAATGGCTCGGCTTTGACGACGGCTATCGCAGCGCGCCGGAAGTTCTCACTGACTCGAACTTCCATACCCCGAACTATACCACCGTTCGCAATAGCACCAACGGTGCCGGCGCTCACTTTCTCGATCAAGCCGCCAACGAACTTAGCCGCGACTTCACTTTCTCTGAACGCAAAGTGCCGCTCAACCAGAGCTATGCTCTCTCATTTGGAAATCTCTATTCGATGTTTGGCCGCCCCCTGGGAATCCTCGGCTCGCTGACTTTCAACCGCAGCTACAGCTATAGCGGCGACGGCGTCAGCCGCCGTTGGGAAATTATCAATTCCGGCGGTGAACTCTCCGGCCTTGGCCGCTTCCAGGATTATCAAGACACCCGCGCCTCCGAGGAAGTCCTCTGGGGCGGGCTCTTTGCCGCGAATTTGGCAATCAGCCCCGAGCACAAACTTCGTTTCAGCTTGATTCGCAATCAACACGGTGAAAAACTATCGCGCAGCCTCGAAGGCTACTGGTCAATCTACACGGAAGAAGACACCCAGCGTCTTCGCAGCAAAGTCTGGCAATACACCGAGCGTTCAATGCGGGCTCTCCAATATTCCGGCGATCATGCGCTTAAACTCCCGCTTATGAAAAAATCGCGCCTTGATTGGAGCGCCTCCTTTGCTAAAAACGAGCAGGATGATCCGGACTTGCGCTACTGGACCGACATCGCCAACTACGATGAAAACGGCGACCTTATCAGCGCCGGTATCGTTACAGGATTCCCGTATCCGACGCATTACTTCCGGTACTTGACCGAAAAGAATCGCGAACTCAAAGCCGACTTGACTATTCCGGTGTCTTTCGCCAACGAAGGCACCAAAATCAAAATCGGCGGCGCCCATTTGGCAAAAGACCGCCATCAGGACAATTGGATGATCCGGCTCAATCCCACCCAATCCCAGGGCGTCTTTTCGAGCTACAACGGCGATCCCTCCAGCATCCTGGTCGATCAAAACATCGGCATCGTCGATTCCACCTTTGATTCTGTCAACAACCGCTGGACCTACCAGTGGGGCATCGTGCCGGAAAACCTTAGCCGCAAGACTGATACATACTCCGGTGAACAAAACATCTCCGCATTCTACGGCATGGTCGAATGGAAGGTCTCTTCCAAATTCGAACTAACCACCGGAGCGCGTTTCGAGAAAACCGACCAGTGGGTCGAATCGCTCGACTCCGCGTCTGCCGACTTCCGCGGTGCATATGAATCCTCCGATTGGCTACCGTCGCTGAATCTCGTCTACCACTTGATTCCGAACATGAACCTGCGCGGCGCTTTCAGCATCACTACGGCACGCCCTACCATTCGCGAGATGGCGCCCTTCTATAGCTTCGAATTCCTGACCGGAAATAACAACATCGGCAATCCCAAGTTGACACGCACCCTCATTCGCAACTGGGACCTGCGCTGGGAATGGTTCACGCGTCCCGGCGAAGTCATCGCCGTCAGCGGCTTCTACAAAAAATTCCACGACCCGATCGAGCGCTTCAATCTCTCGCTCAATGGCGACGTCAGCTTCCTCAATGTGCCCAAAGCGACAGTCTACGGCGCCGAATTCGAATTCCGCCGTCGTCTCGATCACACCGGCATCGACTTTCTCGAAAACTTCCAACTCGGCGGCAATCTCACCTTGGTCCACTCCGAGGTTGACATTGACCCAACCGAACTGTCCTTCCGAATTGCGAATGGCCTCGCCGATTCGTCCAACACGACGCGCGCATTCGGCGGCCAGTCGCCCTACGTTGTGAATCTGGACTTGGTCTACTCCAGCAAGGGCGGCGGCACCGAAATCGCCTTGCTCTACAACATCTTCGGTGATCGACTCGCCGAGGTCGGCTATCAGAGCCCCGACATTTTCGAAAAATCGCGCCAACTCGTCGACTGCTCATACTCGCAGCGAATCTTCGGTTGGCTCACTGCGAAAATTGCGGCCAAGAATATCCTCAACGAAGACAAGTATACAATCCAGGAAGCTGGCGGCAGGGAGTACGTCCGCTCGCTGTATCGTGTCGGCAGAACATTCTCGGCGTCCTTGAGCTACTCGCTGTAGGAATGCACAAGAATTAACTTTGCCCTTATAAGATGCTAACGCGGTTCAGCCATCTTCTAACCAAGATGGTTGAACGTTTTACATACCTCGCAGCACCTTTAAGCCTCCTTATCTCTCAAGCAAGTTGTCGTGGGGAAGGATGGCAAGCTTCTCGATGCCAATGGCATCTCTCAAGATCACTCTACTTATCGCGAAACCAAGTACCTAACCCTTGTGCACAACTACCACAGGAGGTAACCAGTGCATCGTAAACTCCTATTGTCAGTAATCATGCTGTTGCTGATCTCCGCCTCTTACGCATTCGGTCAATGTGTCAACGAGCCCGGCAAGACCTTGGTCTTTGTGCCGGCCGGCAACATTACCGCCAATACGAATTGGACCAGCGGCAACGTCTATGTGCTTCAGGGACCGACCTACGTCGATTCCGGCTTCACGCTCACTATCGCCCCCGGGACCATCATCAAAGGCATCACCGGCCTTCCGCCTGGTTCCGTAGCAACCCTAATCATCAAGCAGGGCGCCAAGATCATTGCAAATGGAACCGCGCAAAACCCGATTATCTTCACGGCTTGTACCGACGATGTCTCTGATCCCAATGACCTCGGTCGTTCCGACCGTGGCCTCTGGGGATCCGTCATCCTACTCGGCTATGCCCCAATCAACGGCACCGTTACGCCGCCCAATACTTGCCCAACTAATTTCATCGAAGGTCTCACACCCTCGCCGAATACCCAGTATGGTGGCTGCAACCCGACCGATAATTCCGGCTCGATGACCTATGTGCAGCTCAAGCATGGCGGCTCGATCATCGGTGCTGCCAACGAAATCAATGGCCTCACCCTTGGCGGCGTCGGCTCCGGTACGACGCTCGAATACATCGAAGTGTTCGCCAACCTCGACGATGGCTTCGAATTCTTCGGCGGCAACGTTAACGCCAAGCATCTCATCTCGGCATTCAACGATGACGACGACTTCGATTGGGATCAGGGCTATTCTGGCAAGCTGCAGTTCTTGTTTGCCATCAAAGATTCTACCAACGGCGATCGCGCTTTCGAAATGGACTCCGACGACGCCAACGCCGATACCAATCCGCTGGCCCGTCCGACTGTCTACAACGTCACCGCTATCGGCCGCGGTATTCTTCCCACATCGCCTTCGGGAGAAAATGCTGCCTTGCACTTCAAGGAGAACTCCGGCGGACACATCCGCAACTCGATCTTCATTGATTGGCCGCGCAATGGCGTGTTCATCGAAGATCAGTCCGGACCCTCGTTCAGCCTGACCTATCCCGATTGCGGCGTTTTGACGCAAAAAGATAGCGAATATTATAGCCGCTGCTGGAGCGGTCCTTTCAATACCAACTTCTCGCCGGCTTCTCCTGCGTACGCCAATCCGACTTTCGCTGGCGGCGCCGGTACCGGTTCCGATCTTACCATCTATGGAACGATCTGGTGGAATATTGGCCGTAATGCCAAGACTCTCCCGAACGAATTGAGCTCGGGTCAGACTTTCACCGAAAAGCGCCTCTTCACCGACTACCCGGCGCTGGCCGCTACTTTGACCGGACAGAGCTGGAGAAACGTCATCGACAATCCGCTCTTCTTCGGAATGGATTTGTCGCGCGCCCGCTTCGCCGGTCAAAACGCTCTTGATCCGCGCCCGGCGCCAAATAGCCCGGCATTCACCGAGCCGCGCACTAACGCGACTGCGGAAGACGCCTTCTTCTCTTCGGCCCCGTATGCCGGTGCTTTCGACTCCGACAATAACTGGGCTTGCGGTTGGACCGCGCTTTGGGATGCCGACTACTTCAATTGCAATACTCGCAACACAACGTGCTTCGATGAAAACGGCAAGACCATCGTCAATGTGCCAATCGGCAATATCACGACGAACACAAACTGGACGAACGACAAACTCTACGTCCTCCAGGGACCGACCTTTGTCACTGACTCCGCCCGTCTCACCATCGAGCACGGGACAATCATTAAAGGCGTTACCGGACTTCCGCCCGGATCAGTCGCTGCGTTGACCATTACCCGCAATTCGCAGATCTACGCTCTCGGCGATTCCTGTTGCCCGATTATCTTCACTGCCCAGACCGACAACGTCAACGACCCGAACGACCTCGGCCGTTCTGATCGCGGTCTCTGGGGTTCGCTCCTGATTCTCGGCAACGCGCCGATTAACGGCACCGTCACCCCGCCGGAGATCTGTGCGACTAATTTTATCGAAGGTCTCACACCGTCACCGCTGACGCAGTACGGCGGCTGCGACGCCTTTGACAATTCCGGTATCGTTCGCTGGGTACAGCTCAAGCACGGTGGTTCCATCATCGGCGCCGCAAATGAAATCAACGGCCTCACTATGGGTGGCGTCGGTTCTGGTACAACTATCAATCATGTAGAAGTCTTCGCCAACCTTGACGACGGCTTCGAGTGGTTCGGTGGTACCGTCAACTGCCGTTACCTGGTCTCCGCCTTCAACGACGACGACGATTTCGATTGGGACCAGGGCTACAGCGGCAAGTTGCAGTTCCTCTTCGCGATCAAAGACTCCACCAACGGCGACCGCGCCTTTGAAATGGATTCCGACGATGCTAACGTCGACACCCAGCCGTATGCTCGCCCGACCGTCTACAACGTGACCTCAATGGGTCGCGGTGAAGTTCTCGCGGTTGTTCCTTCAAACGCCAACGCCGCCCTTCACTTCAAAGAGAACTCCGGCGGACATATCCGTAATTCGATCTTCTACGAATGGCCGCGTAATGGCGTGTTCATCGAAGATCAATCCGGCCCGTCATTCAGTCTGGCTCCGCTTCCGGATTGCACAATCCTCGGCGGCCAGATCGATGCCGAATACAATAGCCGCTGCCTCTCCGCAGCATTCACCAATCCCAATTGGGTCGGCGGATATTCCAACACCAATCCTGCCTACGCTGTCGCTAACCTCGACATCTATGGCACCATCTGGTGCGCCATCAACTCGGCGGCAATCTCTCAATCTCTCGTCGCCAGTGGCCAGACCTACACCGAACAGCGTCTCTTCACAAACTATCCTGCAGCTGGCGGCGCGCTTGCGTCTGTCCCGGGTGGATTGTGGGAAAACGTAATCGATGATCCGAAATTCGCCGGCAACAATCGCGCCAAGAGCCGCTTCGCCAACCAGAACGCCCTCGACCCGAGACCGGCCGCATCAAGCCCGGCTTTCTCGATCGGTCTCAAGGACGCTCCGTCCGAAGACTCTTGGTTCGTCTCTGCTCCGTATGCCGGTGCCTTCAATTCAACAAGCAACTGGATGATTTGCTGGACCGCGCTGTGGCAATCCAACTATCTCAACGAAGGTCCCGCTTCTCCGGCAGCAGTTTGCGGCGACGCCGACTGCAACGGAATCATCACGATCTCCGATGCCGTTTACTTGATCAACTACATCTTCGCCGGAGGACCGGTACCATGTACCATCCAAGCTGGCGATGCCGACGGCAACGGAATCATCACGATCTCCGACGCAGTTTACCTGATTAACTACATCTTCGCTGGTGGACCGGCTCCGGCCTGCCCAGCCTGTAGCTAATCTCCAAGAGTCCATCCTTAGTCACTCTTCGAATGACGGCGGCCCCAAAAAGGTCGCCGTCTTCGTTTCATTCATGACGCAAACTATCCGCAATAGGGGAGTAACTACTGCTTTTTCCCCCAATTACTTGCACCGCAAGCAACCCGGTTCATGCTCAAAATCAATTCGAATTTCGTCCCAATCCATAATTCCGATAAATAGAGTAAACTTTTGAAGTCCCTCGACGATATAATAAAATAGGTGAAACTGTCTACTTTTTGGCTTGACAAAGTGGATAGTGGTGCTTATGAATAGTTCAGGAATTGAGAGAAATAACGTCGAGTCTTGTGAAATGTTTCACATTCTCTCCAGATTCGACGTATGGAAATAGGGAAGAATAGAGGTGATCTTAGATGAGTTTCACACGCAGAGACCTCTTCAAGCTGGCGGCCGTCGGAGCCGCTGCTTCCGTCGGCGGTAATCTCAAAGCAAGCGACGACACTTATCTGATCGATTGCGAACAAACCTACGGTGTCCTCGTCGATACCGTCGTTTGCATCGGTTGCCGCAAATGCGAGTGGGCATGCAACAATGAACACAAACTCGCAAGCACCGATCTGAAATCGTTCGAAGACAAATCCGTTTTCCTCAAGCATCGTCGCCCCGTCGACAATGCTTACACCGTCGTCAACGAATTCAAAGATCCAAAGACCGCCAAAGCCTACACGATGAAGGTTCAGTGCATGCACTGCAATCGCCCGGCTTGCGCATCCGCCTGTATCGTCGGCGCGCTCAAGAAAAACAAACTCGGTTCCGTCGACTACGACGCTTGGAAATGTATCGGCTGCCGCTATTGTATGGTTGCCTGCCCGTTCCAAGTCCCGGCTTACGAATATGGCGAAGCCCTCAAACCGCGTGTGATGAAATGCACCTTCTGCGCACATCGACTCGAAGAAGGAAAGAAACCCGCCTGTGTCGGAATTTGTCCTAACGAAGCACTCACTTTCGGCACGCGCCAGCAACTCATCGATCTCGCCAAAGAAC
>CAZIBI010000012.1:83421-86256 GCA_964537215.1 uncultured Ignavibacteria bacterium
AACGAAGCACTCACTTTCGGCACGCGCCAGCAACTCATCGATCTCGCCAAAGAACGAATCAAAGCCAAACCGGATTTGTATTACGATCACGTCTACGGCGAAACCGAAGTCGGCGGCACTAGTTGGATGTATCTGGCTTCCACCGATTTCATCAATACCGAACTCCCGAAGTTGACTTCCGAGCCAATTCCGCATACCACGGAAGCCATCCAGCACGGCGTCTTCAAATCGTTTGTCCCGCCGCTGGCGCTTTACGGTCTGCTCGGTTTGATCATGCACTCTCTTAGAGATAATAAAGATGAGAAGGAGTCCGATGATGAGCGCTCATGAAGTCCCGACCCCGATTGATCGCGTTCCTTTCTTCACGAAAGGCACAATGATCGTCGCCGCCATCGCCGGTCTCGGCATCTTCGCCTATATCTATAGATTGATTTTCGGCATCGGCGCTGCCACCAATCTCGATAATCAGTACCCGTGGGGAATCTGGATTGCTATCGATGTTGCTTCCGGCGTCGCTCTTGCCGCCGGTGGCTTTACCACCGCAGCATTGGCGGATATTTTCCACAAAGAAAAATACCACGTCATCGTCCGCCCGGCGCTGTTGACTGCACTGTTGGGCTACACCTTTGTCGTCATCGGTCTACTGGCCGATCTTGGCCGCTACTATAATGTCTGGCACCCGATGCTTCCCAGCATGTGGCAGGGCAACTCGGTGCTGTTCGAAGTCGGCATGTGCGTCATGGTCTACTTGACCGTGCTCTACATCGAATTCCTGCCGATCGTCGTCGAACGCTTTGGCGGCCGCGTCAACTTACCCGGTCCCCTGAAGGTATTCAACAAGCTCATCGATTCCTGGCTTAGCATCTGCCACAGATTCCTCGGACGCTTCATTTCCTTGTTCATCATCGCCGGCGTGGTGCTTTCCTGTTTGCACCAATCATCGCTTGGCACGTTGATGGTAATCGCGCCGACCAAGATGCACCCGCTGTGGTATTCGCCGATTTCGCCGCTGATGTTCCTGATGTCAGCCATCGCCGTCGGTTTCCCGATGGTAATCTTCGAATCCCTGATCGCGTCGCGCAGCTTCAAACTCAAGCCGGAAACGAAGATTCTCTCGTCGATCGCGACCTATACGCCAATACTTTTCGGAGCTTATCTCGCTGTGAAGATAGGGGACCTCACCATCCGCGAGGTCTGGCCGCTTGTCTTTGATGGCAGCTTCCAGGCGATGATGTACATCATCGAAATCGTCCTCGGTGTTATCACTCCAATAATCTTGCTCTCGCAAGCCAAGATTCGCAATTCCGTCGCCGGACTCTTCACTTCCGCCTCGCTCGTGATCTTCGGCGTCATGTTCAATCGCATTAACGTTTTCCTCACTGCCTATAAACCGCTCTATCCGGAAGGCGCCTATTTCCCGTCGATGTTCGAGATCTTTGTGACCGTCGGCTTGATCTGCGCCCTGGTTTTGGTCTATCGCTTTATCGTGCTCAATCTGCCCGTTATTGCGGTGCCAACCAATGATCACAGCAATGAGAAGAACAATGTCGGTGTTGTGAAGACCGCGTAGGGAAGGGAATGACAACTATGAATCGCAATCGCATCATCTTCTGGATCGTCGCCGCTGCCGCAATCTGCGTGGTTGCCATGCCGATCCTGGCGCAACGCAACAGTCCCGCGGCTATGCCCAAGGTCGACTGCAAACAGTGCCACACTTGTGAAGTTCCGACTTTGCGCGAACCATGTCTGGCGTCCTGCCCGCGCACCCAGATGGTCCACCAAAGTGCAACTCATGCCCTTGGGGATGCCCCCGACTCTATGTTGCTCTCGCAACTTGCCGATCTCTACGAGCCGGTGCATTTCAATCACAAAGTCCACGCCTCCATGGCGCAAATGGGCACCGACTGTGTCACTTGTCATCACTACAGCCCGGCTGGTCAAATTCCGCCGTGTCGTGATTGCCACAGTCCCAGTTCGGAATCAACCGATCTCAAGAAACCCAATCTCAAAGGCGCCTACCACCGTCAGTGTCTCTCTTGCCACCGCGAATGGAGCCACGACACCAAGTGCGTCTTATGCCACGTGCCAAATGAATCGGGCGCGATGAAATCAGCGCCAAACGACCCGACCGACATCATTGGCAAGCCGCATCCGGTTATCACCGAGCCGGTCAAGAAAGTTTACGAAACACCGTATAAGTCGGCGCCGATCGTAACGTTCCAGCACAAAGAACACATCGACCTGTTCGGGTTCCGTTGCGTCGACTGCCACGAAAAAGAAAGTTGCGGCAACTGCCACGACATCCAGCAAATCTCCCGGGTCAAAAAGACCCAGGAACAGGTGCACGCCGTTTGCAATGACTGTCACAAGACCGATGCCTGCATCAAGTGTCATGATACCAAGGAGCGCCCCGGCTTCTCGCACAACAAGACCGGCTGGCCGCTCAATGCCTATCATCAGCGCCTCGATTGCTGGGCTTGCCATCCGACCGGTAAGAAGATTTCCAAGCTAAGTTCGATGTGCGTCACATGTCATGCCGGTTGGAATCAGGAGAACTTCAAGCACTCTGTGACCGGCTTGCTGCTCGATGAAGTCCATTCTGAAATGGATTGCAGCGATTGCCACGTCGATCACAAATACGATGCTGATCCCAAGTGCGATGATTGCCACGATGATGGCCGCACCGCCAAGAGCGCTCCTCCGGGAATGCGCTCTAAGCATCCGAAAAATTAGCTGTAGGGAATTGCCCCGACGCAGACAAGCGCTTCAAAAAGTAGGGCTTACCGGGATGGCAGATGGCGCCATCCCGGTTTTTGTTTTAGTTCAATCATTGGA
>CAZIBI010000012.1:86356-94352 GCA_964537215.1 uncultured Ignavibacteria bacterium
TTACCGGGATGGCAGATGGCGCCATCCCGGTTTTTGTTTTAGTTCAATCATTGGAGATTGCCAAACCCTGAATGCAGCAACCTAAATTCACTTGTGCCCCACCCGAAGGGTGGGAAAACTCCTTGCACAAGGCGCGCCTCTACTCCCGCACCGTCATCGTTATCTGCGCCGATCGCCCCGCATCATCCATGCATATCAAATTGTGTGTCCCCACGGAAGGCGTCACGAACACCCGCTCGCGCGGGTCGCCGGAAAAAATCAACTTTCGATTCATGAACCAGTAGATCTTCCGCGTGTCGTTTGCTACCGAGGCATCCAGCAGAATTTTCTGAAAATCCAGCTTCACTTCGCTGCGAATCTTGAATTCCGAATTGTCAGCCGGCGAAACAATCACCGGTCCATCCCCCGAACCGAAACTGGCGCACAGATGGTTGTGCGCCGGCGCGGCGTCAAGCGCAAATCCATTTCGCGCCATCCAGGTTGCGATCGCCGTCGGCCACTTGGTAATAATCCGTTCTTCATACTTGTGGCCCTCGCGGCAGTGCTTGCACAAGCGCGCGCCGCTTTGTCTGTCGACCAAAATCAACTCATGCATCGCGCACGGCTCGTTGGGCGATACACCTTCGATATACATTTCATCAACTACCGCCGCACACCGCTCGGTCGCCGGTTGTCCGCTGGTTGCGCATACTTGCCGCCGCGCAACGCTCTGTGGCTGCACAAACCAGCGCGCATCTTCGGACGCCAAACCGTCGAACAGCGAAAACAGTATCGGCGCCGCAACTTCCGCCCCGACAATACTCGGATTCCCCTTGCCGTCGAAATTTCCCACCCAAACGCCGATTGTGTATTGCTCGTTGAATCCGATGCTCCACGCATCCCGCTTGCCCAACGAAGTCCCTGTCTTCCACGCAACCTTCGGCGCATTGACCGTCGCATCCCACACTGTCGGCAATTCCGGGCGCCGCAACTGGCTAAGAATATCCGTCACGATATAGGCCGCCGCCTCGCTGATCAATCGTTTGCCGTCGCTTTGTGCTTCCGACTCCAGCAGCCGGTAGGGATGAAAACTCCCGCCATGCGCGAGCACCGAATACAAATTCGTCAGCTCCAGCAAGCTCACCTCGCAGCCCCCGAGCACAATCGGCAGACCATACTGCGCCCACGGTTTATCCAGCGTGCTCAATCCGCCTTGCTTAAGCGTATTGTAAAAAGTTTCCCCGCCCAGTTTCGCCGCCAAATTAATCGCCGGCACATTCAGAGACCGAATCAGCGCATCTTCGGCCGTCACTGCGCCGTTGAACGTCTCATCATAGTTGACCGGCTTGTAACCACGGTAGTCGACCGGTACGTCATAAAGCAAACTCCGTGGCGACACAACCCCTTGGTCGATAGCCAGCGCATACACAAACGGCTTCAGCGCCGAACCCGGCGAGCGCGGCGCCAGCGCGCCGTTGACTTGCCCTGCTCCCGCCTCCGCAAAAAACTCCTGCGAACCGACCAGCGCCCGCACTGCCTGCGTTCGGTTGTCGATTACCACGACTGCGCCGTTGCCGATCCCCCGGCTCACCAGCGGTCGCAGATTCTCGCGCAACTTCGTTTCCGCCAGTTGCTGCATTTGTCGGTCAATCGTCGACTCCAGCCGTTCCGTACTTGGGTGCCGTGCATGCAAGAACTCCGCCAGATGCGGCGCCGCAAACGGCAATTCGAATCGCCGAATCGGCACCGGCTCCGCCAAAGCCTGCGCCAACACTTGCTCGCTGATCACATTTTCTGCCGCCATTACCTTGAGCACCTTGCTCCTCGCAGCGCCCGCTTCCGAATTTTCGACGTCCGGTCGGTAGCGATTCGGCGATTTCGGAATCGCCGCTAACAACGCCGCTTCACCCGCGCTTAACTTGTCCGGCGTCTTGTCGAAATATACCCGCGCTGCAGCGCCGACTCCGACCAAGTTCCCACCATAAGGCGCCAGATTGAAGTACAGCGTCAGAATCTCGTCTTTTGAGTAATGCGCCTCAAGCTGCAGCGCGCGCAGGACCTCAATCAGCTTGCTCGCGACATTGCGCTCCTTCGGTTCGATCAACCGCGCGACTTGCATCGTTATTGTCGAACCCCCCCGGACGATCTTGCCCGCGCGGATATCGTCAATCGCCGCACGCACAATCGCAATCGGATTCACCCCCGGATGTCTCGCAAAATATCTGTCCTCGTAAGCCACCACCGCCTGCTTCAACAGTGGTGATATCTCTTCCGATTCAACCCGCAGTCGCCACATCTCGTCCGGTGCCAAAAACGCGCGCAGCAAATTACCCTCTTTGTCGAGCATCAGCGTCGACGACGGCGGATGCAGCTTCGCCTGCGGCAACGGAAACAACAAATCCGCCGCTATGCAAATCACCGTCAAGACTATAGTCGGTAATACCAAATATCGAAAAACCTGCTTCATCGGGAATGCGCCTACTCCGCCTTCACCTCAATCGCCCCCGACGATGCGACCGAACTAATCATCGGCGCATACATCGCCTCGGCTCGCACCGGCGGCACGACGAACTTCCCGGCGCTAACGACGCGGATGCCGTAATAGAACTTCTCCTCGCGGTTGGCTTGGAAATCGCCATAGATCACCATCCGGTCGTCGCGGATGTCCATATACTGCGGCTGGTACATCTTGTCGCCAATCCACTTGATACCTTTCTTCGATTGCAGTCGCGGATTCTCAATCTCAAATCCCGCCGGCAACAAATCTGCAACCGCCACATTCTGAACCGTCTCGGTCAGCGCCTTGATCGTAATCTCCGCCACAATCATGTCGCCTTGGCGGATCTTGTCGTAAGAAATCGTATTCCCGTTCTCGTCCAAATAGCGCCGCCGCACCTGGATGTCGCGATCGTATTCGTCGATTTTTAAAGTCGCCGGCAATCCATCAGCACTCCAGAAAAAGTACGCTGTGCCGTTTCCGCTGATACTGATCTCGACATTCTTACCGGCCCAATCCTTCGCCTTAAAGTTGTGTGTATCCGGCGACAAAGTCCCGACCGTTACACCGCCAACTTTCACGGTTCCGGTGTAATTGCTCGATCCCTGTTGCTTGAAAACCTTGCCCAGCGCCAGCAAAGCGAACGCGTTTTCTTGCGTCGTGTACCAACAGCCTTGTTCATTGGCCGCTCGCGTCAAGCTCTCAACCAATTTCGGCACCTGCGGTGAGCTTGGCTCGACTTCCGCCAGGATATCCAAAATGATCGCCTGCGCGCGAATCGGCGAATTGAAACTGCCGCCGCTTTCCCATCTCTTCGTTGTATCCGCCGGCGCCAGCGTATTCGGAAGTAGTCCGCGTCCGCCGCTGACATCGCCCGATAACACCAATGCTCCGGCAAGCTGATACTGCGAATACAGCGCCAGTTTCTCCCGCGCGTTATTCCGCAAATATGACAGCGTCGACCGGTCCGGCTTGTTCGCCAACGCCAGAACATAGTTGGCATACACCGCCGTTTCCCAGCGTGCTCCATCCGAGTAAGGATAGTAATCATACTGTCCTCGCTGTTCGTAGTCTGGTGTTTGCGGACCGCGCGTCGGATACGATCGCGCAAACGTCTGCAGCGCCGAAATGCTCCGCTCGTAAACGCGATCCGGAACATCATACCCGCCCTTGCGCGCCTCGATCAGGAAATGCGCTGCATACACCGAGGCCCAATTATTCTGATAATTTCCCTGTGGCCAGTAATTGAACGACCCGGAACTCAACTGCATGTTCGCAAGCTTGCTGATGCCTTCCTCGATGAAGTAGTCAACGCTGTTCTTCTTGAACAGCTCCGGCTCCGCAACGCGCGCCAGCTCGTCGAAATACAACATCGGAAACAGTCGCGACACCGTCTGCTCGATACATCCATGCGGATAGCCAAGCAGATATTGCAAACTCCCGACAAACCGTACTTCCGGAAAAGCCGACACCGACATCGTAAAATCAGTCGTCCCATTGACGAATTCGCCCGGCATTACAAATGTCGCCGCCTTGTCTTGAGTCACCGACCCGTTGCCCGCAAGCGTGATAAACGGCACCGCCGGTCTTAGCGGCACATCTTCAGTCATGTCCGTGCTCGCGCCGTTACCGCTCGCCTTCAGCTTGAACGCAATCGCTCCCATCGTTTCGCCCGCCTTGGCTTTGAAAAACACCGGCAGTTCGCGCCCCGCCGCCACCGACACGCTCTTGGTCGCTCCTTCTATAATTGTCACCGGCCCGCTGGCGTCGAGCGTTACTTCAAACGAGCCATCCTTGCCGGTGCCGTTGTAAACGCTCACCGGAATAGTCAGTTCATCGTTTGTGCTGACAAAGCGCGGGAATGTCGGCGTCAATACCAGCGGTTCGCGCACGAACACATTTTTCTCGCCGCTGCCGAACTTGTCATCATTGAATGCTACCGCCATCACGCGCAACTGTCCGTTGAATTGCGGCACTTTGAATGTCACACTCCCCGAACCGTCAGAATTCGTTTTCACCAGTCCCGACCAAAACGCCACCGGCTTCACACGCGTCAGCGCCACCGGCGTCAACTGTCTCCGTCGTGCCGCTTCGATATCGCCGGCAGGAGAATTCTTCAATGTGATCTCCGGCAGGATCACACTGTACACATCGAAAGTCTCCACCGACAACCGCTTCTTTCCATAGAAGAACCCATGCGGATCCGGCGTCTTCATGTCCGTCAACTGACAGATTCCCTCGTCGACCGCCGCAATCGTTACATATGCACCGCCGCGATTTGCCCCGCTCAATCTGTAGTTGATCGTCAAATCACTCTTCGGCCTGATCTCGCTTGGCATTTGCAATTCAATCGCCAGACGGCTCGACTCCGTGCTGATCTTCACCGGCACGACACCAAATGCCCGCACCGGCGTGTCGCGTTCCAACTTGTCAGTCGATCGGATGATATGCGCCGACACATAAACGTTCGGTTTCAATCCGTCGCCGATCGGCACCTTGACCGTCGCCGTGTTATCTTTCATCATGAGAACCTGCTGCGAGAAAACCTTCTCGCGCTCTACTGTCAGAAGTAACTTTCCCCCGAATGGCGCGCGAATCTGCACCGTCGCGATTTCACCCGGCTGGTATGAATCCTTGTCGAGATCAAGCTCAATCCGTTCCGGATTATCCATCGCCCACGGCGAATATCCCCAGCCCGAGGAGTAAAACGTCGCCGAGGCCGTCGCGCCGCTGACGACGTCACGCGCGACCACGCGGTACCTGCCGTAGTCGTCCGGAACAACATCGAAACCGCTGCTGCCGCTTGTCGACACCACCGCAAACTTATCCACCGGCGTCTCGACCTGTTCCGATACATACCGGTGGTATCCCCGTTGGGGATCAAATTTGAGAATGCTCTGCCAGTAAATCCGCGACAGTGTTATCTCGATGTTTCGTCCAGCCGCCGGTTTGCCCAGATGGTCGGTGGACACAAAGTCAAATCGCGTCGGCGCATTCGGGCTGCCATAGCCTTCTTGGGCCTGCCGCAGTCCGACATAGTAGCGATAGGGGTGAATCATAATCCCCCCGTAAGCCGTCACGCCGCGGCCGCCCGGCTCGAGCACTGTCGCCGAAACAACGCCGCGCACCATCGAAGGCGGATTCAGCCCTTCCGGAATTACAAACTTGTAGCCGATATGCCCTTCGTCATCTAGCGTCGTATCTGCCAGCGTGACTTCCTGCTTTTCGAAAATCTTGGTTTCGTCCGTGAACGAAAAACTCTTGTACTCCGGCACCTCAAACTGAAATGGCTCAATCTCGACTTTACCCTGCACTCGCCTTCTGGAAGCCGGCGGCCCGAACAAAGTCACCGCATCGACATTGATTACCGCTGTCTCGGCGGGGAAGTAGTCCACTCGTTCCGTTTTCAGCGTCACTTTCATTCGATCCGGAATGAACTCTTCGACACTGAATCGTCCGTGTCCGATTTCTTCATCCTCGCCGATCAGCAGACTCACATTGTAACGGCCGGTCAATGCATAATCCGGTACTGGCACTTTCACTTCGAAAGCTCCCTGATCGTTCGGCGTCTTGCGCTGTTCGGTCAAAATTTTTCCGTCCGGCCCGCTGACTTTCAAACGCAGCGGAAATGACTCCGCGATCTTAGCATTCGGGCCGCGCACGATCGCGGCGATATTGGCCGTCTCGCCCGGTCGATAGATATCCCGCTCGAAATACACAAACCCTTCGATGCCGCCAGACAGATACGCAGCGCCGGCAACATCAAAATCCGTCGTCGCAATCAACCGGCGTGTAATTTCGACGAACGAAAGGTCATCGCCCGCCTGCGCAGTGATCAAAAAGGGCTCAAGTCCCTTTTCTGTCGGATTGTAGTTCTTGAATACTGCCATTCCATCGCCGTTGGTCTTTGCTTCGGCGAGCTTCTGATTGTTCCTGCTCGTCAAAGTCAATTGCGCATTCGCCACCGGCAACAGTGTGCTCAATGAATTCACCCACACCATCAATTCGTCGCCCGACTTTTTGACCAGCATTCCCAAATCGGTTGCCACCACCCATTTTGACGCCATATTCCAGCGGCGGTCTTCGACCCGCGCGCTGACCCTGTAGATTCCATGCCGATTCGCGTCCAGATAGTCGCGCATGTTGATCGGCGTCACGACTTCGTCGTTGACGCGATTGGCGATGACGATTTTTTCCTCGTGCACCATTCGCCCCATGGCTTCCATGTTGTAAACCCAATCGTAGTACCGTCCGGCTTCTGCCAGATCATTCGTGCTAAGCAGATACACCAGATTGTTCGCGAATACCTCTTGGACCTCCAGCACAATCTTGTCGACGTTGATTGTCGATACGCCCAGATTGAGTTTCCCCGCGCGCGTCAAGTAAAACCCGCCGCCGACGAAATCAACCTGTGGCTCGATATTCTCTCTCATCAAAGTCACTGCGCTCGCAAAGTCGCGCCGCAGCTCTGATCCGTCGATCGCCTTGATCCCGCGGGTGATCTTGACCTGATAGGTCTTCTGCGGATCGAAATTCGCCCGTAGGTCCAGATGTGTATGCCCCGACGAAATCTTGAATGCGATCGGCGGCTCAATCGAAATGAAATTCCCCGCCGTCTGCGCGTTGACCGGCAAGTTGAATTGCACGCGCACGGCCTTGTCCGTAATGTCTGTCTTTAGCGGCAATACGCTCTCAACGCGTAAATCCGTTTTTCCGGGAAGGCTAATCGGCGTGACATAATCATCCTGCAAGCCCAGACTTCCGCCTTCACATACCAGCCCCTTGCTGATTTTCAATTGGATTTGCTTGATCTGATCGCCACGCTCGGCGTTGCGCGCGACAATTCCGATGTAGTTCGAAACCGCGCTTGTCTCAATCTCGTATGGAATCGCGCCGCCGTCTTCGTATTGGAGACTGATGTACTTCATTGCTTCCATCGGATCGACGCGGTAGTTGAACTCCACCGAAGCTGCCAAATCCGCCTTCCGATCCGACTCCGGCGTCAAATTGTAATTCAACACCGCATTGACAACGCGAAAGCGCGGCGTATAGAACGCAAACTTGCGCTCGCCCCGCAACGCATAACCAAACTCCGCCGTGAACTTTGTACTGACTTCCGCACGATATTCCGTCGATGGCGCAAGTTGCACATCCGGATAAAACCGTACCTTGTCGCGAGCGATCCACTCAAACTTTCCTGGTATCTTCGGCTCAAAACTGCACGGCGCAGTCGCCGGCGCTTGGCTCAGAAGCGAATCTCCCGCCAGCTCGCGCGAAAACACAATCGTGAAATTGGTCGTCTGCGGAACTTCGTTCACCGGCGAGAACAGCTCAACCTTGACTGCCTCGCCGCCGGCGCCGTTTTGCCACAGATAAAATATCCCGCCGGCGATGACCGCCAGCAACACAACTATTATGCCGATCAACACCGACTTCGGCGCGGCGCCGCGTTCATTCGATATGCGCGAACTCATAACTCACTCCGATTATTCTGAAAATGATGATTGATTATCGTTGCGA
>CAZIBI010000012.1:94452-101458 GCA_964537215.1 uncultured Ignavibacteria bacterium
ATTTTGGAATAGATTCCGCCGGTTATTAGTCCGCCGTGCTCCGCCGGGTCTGGAGCTACCTTTACGCGAAGAGTTCCCATGGTCTTTCGATAAGCACTAACCGCGCTGAACAGGACGACCGCTCCTGCCAGCAAGAGAACAGCCCCAACAATCTGCTCCCCCGGAAACATCGCATATTTGCCCGAAAGGGCAACAACCACCACAAACGCCAACAACAGCGAGAACTGGAGGAACAAAGTGAACTTAGACTTCGAACTATTTGGCATCATTTCACCACCCGTAAGATTCAGTGTTATCAACTTCCGGGCCAGGACAATCCGTCACGCTTGCACACTCGACAAAACTGGTGTAAATATTCCATATTTGGATAGTTAAGCATACGAATTTCATTGGTTTTTGGCAAGTCGGACAGTAGTTTGATCGGAGACGAATTTGAAAGTTCAGTATTTTGTGATGACATGCCGCACTTGCCCATTGACCAACCCAAATCCATGCCGATTGAAGTAGAAGTCGATCTCGGCCACCTCAAAGGGCTCTCTTCGCAAGAGGTCCAAGAGCGTCTTGCCAAAGACGGCTACAATGTCCTGCCTTCAGCAAAAAGACGCGGCCTGCTCTTAACGGCTCTTGAAATCATTCGCGAGCCGATGTTCTTGTTGTTACTGGCCTGTGGCGCATTGTATCTGATTTCAGGTGACACCGAAGAGGCCATGATGCTGCTCGGTTTTGTCTTCGTGGTCATGGGAATTACCTTTTTTCAGGAACGCAAAACCGAGCGCGCTCTCGAAGCTTTGCGCGACCTCTCCAGCCCGCGCGCCCTCGTTGTCCGCGATGGAGCCAAACAGCGTATCGCCGGACGCGACGTCGTTCGCGGCGACATTATGCTTTTGGCCGAAGGCGATCGCGTACCGGCTGATGCCATCGTCCTGGATTGCGTTAACCTCTCAATCGACGAAAGTCTCTTGACCGGCGAATCGATTGCCGTACGCAAAAAGTCCGCAGCTGCCACCACCGAAATGTCCGCTCCAGGTGGCGACGATACTCCCAGCGTCTTTTCGGGAACACTTGTCGTTCGAGGACAGGGCATTGTCGAAGCCAAGGCTACTGGAATTCATACTGAAATCGGCAAGATCGGGAAAGCTCTGCAATCCGTCGAAACCGAAAATACGCCTCTCCAGAAGGAAACCGGTAAACTCGTTCGCAACTTCGCGACCATCGGATTATTCCTCTGTATTCTCGTTGTCGTAATTTATGGAATGACTCGCGGTGACTGGATGGCGGGTTTCCTCGCAGGATTGTCACTTGCTATGGCAATGCTCCCCGAAGAATTTCCGGTAGTTCTTACCATCTTTCTCGCCTTAGGCGCTTGGCGCATTTCCCGCGTTGGCGTACTCACTCGCCGCATCCCTGCCGTCGAAACGCTCGGCTCCGCGACCGTCTTGTGTGTGGACAAAACCGGCACTTTAACTATGAATCGCATGTCAGTTCGCGAACTCTACGCCGACGGCCTATTCCACGATTTCAAGGTCTCTCCCGATGTCATTCCTGAAGAATTCCACGAGGTCGTCGAATTCAGTATTCTCGCGAGTCCAGCCGATCCCTTTGATCCGATGGAAAAAGCAATGCGCGAGTTCGGCCAGTTGACTCTCGCAAATACCGAACATATCCACAACGACTGGAACTTCCTCCGCGAGTATCCTCTTACCAATGAACTCTTCGCCATGACGCGCGTCTGGCAATCGCCCGACCGCCGCGAATATGTTGTCGCCGCCAAGGGTGCGCCGGAAGCTATCGCCAACCTCTGTCACTTTTCGGACGAGCAGCTTGCTGACTTGGCCCCGGTAATTGACCAGATGAGCGGGCGCGGATTGCGGGTGATCGGCGTTGCCAAGACCGAATTTCGTGCCGAAGGGCTGCCGCCCGGCCAACACGATTTCGAATTTGTCTTCGTTGGACTCCTCGGCCTTGAGGATCCGGTTCGCCCCAAAGTCCGGGAAGCTGTCGGCGAATGCTACGATGCCGGTATCCGCACTATCATGATCACCGGCGATTATCCCGGAACTGCTAAAAACATTGCGCGCCAGATCGGCTTGAAAAATCCCGAAGACTTCATCACCGGTGCGGAATTGGCCGAGATGAGCGATGCCGAACTCACGACCCGCCTTAAGACAGTGAACTTGTTTGCGCGAATGGTCCCGGAACAAAAACTCCGTTTGGTCAAAGCCCTTAAAGACATGGGTGAAGTCGTAGCCATGACCGGCGATGGTGTCAACGACGCCCCAGCACTTAAGTCTGCACACATTGGCATCGCAATGGGGGGGCGCGGTACCGACGTCGCCCGCGAATCGGCTGGCATTGTTCTTACCGAAGACGACTTTGATTCTATCGTCCTTGCCGTCAAAATGGGAAGGCGAATCTTCGACAATCTCAAAAAAGCAATGATGTTCATTTTTTCGGTACACGTACCGATTGCCGGATTTACTTTGATTCCCGTGATCTTCGAGTGGCCGCTCGCGCTTTTTCCAGTACACATCGTGTTTCTCGAACTCATCATCGACCCGGCTTGTTCAGTCGTCTTTGAAGCTGAACCCGCCGAAGAGGGAATCATGAAACGTCCTCCCAGAAAGATCAATGAATCGCTCTTTGGCAAAAAGGCGGTAATTTTCAGCCTCCTGCAAGGCTTGATTGTCTTGTCCGTCGTGATTAGCGTCTACTATATGGAGATGGCCGAACACAACCAGGATTCAGCCAGAGCCCTCGCCTTCATGACTTTGGTGATTTCGAATCTTGGGCTCATTCTTTCGAATCGATCGCAATCCCGTTCAATTCTGCGGACTATACTCGTTCCGAATCCCACTACTTGGTGGGTCGTCGGTGGGACTATTGTCTTTCTCACCTTGGTACTGACTGTACCATTCCTGCAGACCCTCTTCCGGTTCGGTCCGCTTCATGCACCTGACCTAATATTGTGCCTTTCTGCAGCTATTGCTTGTGTGGCAATGCTCGAAATCTTAAAGGCGAAACCTATCCGTTCCCTCCTGCGACTTACACTCTAAGGTGAAGTCATTCAACGGCATAGTTCATCACGACCAGTGTAGATAAAATTCGGATACAATCATGAATATTCAGCGCCTGCCATAGTGATAAATTTCACAAACTCGTTGCATACAAAACCCAATTGGTTATATTCGCTGCGATGTTTTAGCCGATATTACTACTATATTATGGTAATTACGGTCAACGAACTTAGCTCTATGAGGACTTCATGGCAATAGACAAAATAGTAATCGTCGGCGCCGGCACAATGGGGCAGGGTATCGCCCGAACCATCGCCGAAACCGGAACCGAGGTCATCCTTTACGACCTCGATGAACAGATTCTCAAGAAATCCCTCGACTTTCTCTCCGACTCCCTTGATCGCGAAATCGAAAAATGGGGAATTACCAAATCGGAGAAAAAAGCTATCCTTTCGCGAATCAAAGGCACTACCGATATCGAAAAAGTCAAACTTGCCAAGGTCGTGTTCGAGGCCATTCCTGAAAACCTGGAAGTCAAGCGCGACTTGTTTGTTCAACTCGATGCGCTCTGCCCGCCCGAGACAGTTTTCATTTCCAATACCTCGACTCTCTCCATCTCGCAACTCGCGTCGGCAACTCATCGCCCCGACCGGTTCATCGGCATGCACTTCCTGAATCCGGTACACAAAATCCCGATGGTCGAGATCGTCCAGGGCCTGAAGACTTCTCCCGAAACTTACAAGTTTACCCAGGACTTTGCGATCAAACTGAACAAGAAACCGATTCCGGTTAACGAATACCCCGGCTACGTCACGACCCGCATCATCGTGCCATTCCTCAATGAAGCCATGCACGTCCTCATGGAAGGCATTTCCTCCGCAGAGGAAATCGACAACGCCATGAAACTCGGCTTCGGCTTCAACATGGGTCCCTTGGCGCTTGCCGATATGATGGGTCTCGATGAAGTCATGGCCATGATGGAAAACCTGCTCAAAGAACTCTCCGAGCACAAATACAACCCGTGTCCGCTGCTGCGCAAAATGGTGCGCGCCGGACACCTCGGCGTCAAAACCGGTCAGGGATTTTTCAAATATGACGAAGACGGCAACAGGATAGAAGGAGCCTGATCATGAAGATATTAATTGTCAACTGCGGTTCCTCATCGGTGAAATACCAGCTCTTCCAGCTTCCCGATAATTTCTGTCTCGCCAAGGGTATGGTCTCCCGCATCGGCATGTCCGGCGCCGTGCTCACGCACAAACCGCACGACCGTCCGGAAGTCACCATCTCTGCCGAGATTCTCGACCACACCGTCGCCATCGAACACGTCATCGCCATTTTGCTTTCGCCCAATCATGGCGTAATCAAGAACCGCGAAGAGATCGCCGCTGTCGGCCATCGCGTCGTCCACGGCGGCGAACAATTCACGGCATCGTGTCTCGTCACTCCGGAAATCATGCTCGAACTGCGCAAGCTGATCGAACTCGCGCCGCTGCACAATCCGCACAATATCCGCGGCATTAACGCAACCCTGCAGAATCTCCCCGGCGTGCCCAATGTCGCCGTATTCGATACTGCTTTCCATCACAAGATGCCCGAGCACGCGTTCATCTATCCGCTGCCGTATATTCTCTACCGCAAGTATCGCATCCGCCGCTACGGCTTCCACGGCATGAACCATCATTTCGTTTCCAAACGTGCCGCCGAACTGCTGGGCACAACCCGCGACAAAATCAAGATCATCACTTGCCATCTCGGTAACGGTGCCTCAATGTCGGCTGTCGATCGCGGCACATCCGTCGACACCACGATGGGATTCACGCCGCTCGAAGGTCTCATGATGGGCACCCGCTGCGGCGATATCGACCCGGCGATTATCTTGCACATGATCGGCAAGGAAGAACTCTCGCTGCACGAAGCCAACACCATGCTCAACAAGCATTCCGGCCTCGTCGGGGTCTCGGGCGTGTCATCCGATATGCGCGAAATCATTGAAGAAATGAACAACGGCACCAAGTCCGCCAAACTCGCGTTCGACATCTATTGCTATCGCGTGAAGAAATACCTCGGCGCTTACGCTGCGGCTATGGGCGGATTGGACTGTATCGTCTTCTCGGCCGGTATCGGCGAGAATTCAGCCGTCGTGCGTCAGGCTTGCGTTGACGGCATGCAGTTCATGGGCGTCGAACTTGACAAGGCGGCTAATGAAGCCGCTCGGAACAAGGAAGCGGTCATTTCAACCGCTGCTTCCAAGATCAAAGTCGTCGTCGTCCCGGCGAACGAAGAACTCGTCATCGCCATGGACACCGCCGAAATCATTAACAAATCGTAGGGGCTAATTGCATTCGCCCCTTCAGTGCCCGACCCAACGGGTGGGTCTGTCATCCCGGCGAAAGTCAACGATCCCGCCTTGCGGGGCCGGGATTCAGGTTCCCCTTTCAATAGACAAGTAGGTCCGAAGCCCTGCGCTTCGGACCTATACTTATTCCGTCAGTTCTTCTCGCGCGCGAGAGGCAACCTGACGTTAATCACCCCGCCGTCTCCTTCCGCTCCGACACCTTGCTCCAATCGACCTTACCTGTCGCCATCATGACAATGAACAATGTCACAATGCACGTAATCGTGATCGTCAACCCGGTGTACCCCTCAAGGAAAAACGCGTAGGAAAACAACACCAGATACACCAATTGCGACAGCCCGGTTTCCACCAGCGCAAACCGTGCACCGACAACCAGCCGCATATACGAAATCACGAGGAATATCGACACCGCCGCCGAAATCAAAAACGCCAGCCCGATATCGATATGATCCACCAAATACGCCATCAGCAGGTGGAAACTGAAAAACGCCGCGGCCAGGAAGAAGTAATTCATCGGATGGATGTTCACATTTTTCAAAGTCGAAATAATCAGGATCAGGAAGAAGAACAAGAACAGCGATACTGGCGCAAAGAAACTCACGCGCGCGACAAACGGCCCCGGATTAATCTTCTGCGGCATCGCCATCCCGATCTGTGCGCCCGAGAGAAGATTCGAGTAGTGCCAGTTCAACTTCGCGCCGCCGCCGGTATTTTGCAGCGAAGATGGCGACATCGAGTTCTCGGGAAAATCGAAGTCCTCAAAATCGGTCGTCATGTTCAGGTCGAAGTCGCGAATCTGGGTGACATCTTTGCCGAATTCGTACCACCACTCATCCAATCCCTGCGACTCATAACTGATATGCATACTGCAGCTTTGACCCGGCTTGAGCCGTACCGGACATTTGATCTCGCCGTTGGTCGCTTCAATGTCCGGCAAGACTTTGCCGTCAATTGACACAATAAAACTGTCATAGATCCCGTCTGCGGCAGGGAACTCATACCGGAAACGAAAATCCAGCGACTCCGCCTCGGTGTTGGTGAAACTGTAGTCTCCCGAGAAAACAACCCGGTACGTCGAGTACCACAGCAGCCCCTTCTTGCGATGTTCCAGATCAAGATCGACGCTAATCTTGCTGCTGGTCAGCGGCGCCGGAAAAGTCTCAACGTACTCGCGCAATTCCGTCCCGACCTTGCCGTTGTTGATCACATCAACGCTGCGCATCGAGGTCTTGTCGAACTCAAGCGTCGGCGCCTTTTGTCGTTGTGGTTTGCCCCAGAGTGATACTACCCGCCCTTTTAGCAAAACATCCTGATCTTCAGTCCGTATCGTCATCGCGCCGCCAAGCAACATCCAGGCAGCAGAGGTACAGATAAAAATGAAGATGATTGCCGCGATTTTCTTTGTCATAAATTTCTTCCTCCACTTTTACTATGATACAACCACCCACCCTTTTTGCGCCAACTTCAAATGACAATTAACTGTTCTTAACGGAATTCCGTTCCGTCAGGTCTGCCCGTAGACTTGCTAAGTTCTGTAGGGCAGGTCTCGTTGCCGGAAGTGACTATGATATTAGAAGCTACTCCCCCAGAGACCTGCCAAAATTCAGTTTCATTTAAAGCGACAGCACCCGTC
>CAZIBI010000013.1:0-99345 GCA_964537215.1 uncultured Ignavibacteria bacterium
GAATCCCCAGCTCGCGGCGCGAGAATCGCGCCATGGTCTCATCGCGCTCTTCTTTCTTTATTTGACCGTGCACCAGTCCGATGGGCAGGTCCGGGAAGATCTCTTCCGAGAGGTCCTTGTATGCCTTCGTCGCTGCCTTGAGCTGCACTTTGAGTGATTCCTCCACCAGCGGATAGATGATAAACACCTGATTGCCGGAATTGACTTCGTCGCGGATGAACTTGTAAATCTTGGGACGATCGGAATCGGTGCGCAGCGCAGTCTTGACCGGAATGCGCCCTACCGGCATTTCGTCGATGATCGACAAATCGAGATCACCATAGGCCGTCAACGCCAAAGTGCGCGGAATCGGTGTGGCGGTCATCACAAGCAAATCCGGTGAATTGCCTTTCGCCAGTAACGCTTCGCGCTGCGCGACACCAAAGCGATGCTGCTCGTCGACCACGGTGAAAGCGAGATTGGCGTACTTAACATCGTCGGAGATCAGTGCGTGTGTGCCGACGATGATCTTGGTTTTGCCGCTGGCAAGCGATCGCAAGACTGCCGCGCGTTCGCGCGTCGGTGTTGATCCGGTAAGCAAGACCGGTGTCTCGCCCGTTCCGGTCAACAGTTTGCTAATCGTCTGAAAGTGCTGCTGTGCCAGCAATTCGGTCGGCGCCATTAGCGCAGCTTGAAACCCCGAGTGAGCCACCAGTGCCATGGCTATCGTAGCGACCACAGTCTTGCCGGAGCCGACGTCGCCCTGAAGCAGCTTCAGCATCGGTTCAGGTTTGTAGACATCCTCCAATATTTCCGCGACTGCTTTGCTCTGCGACTTGGTCAATTTGAACGGGAGACTCTTGACCCATTCGTGAAATACCGGATCCGGTTTGGCAACGGTGTGCGCTTTGTGCTTGTGTGCAATCCGGTGACGGCGGTCTGCAACCAGCAGTTGGAAGAGCAACAATTCGCGGAATGCCAGCGAATAGCGGGCTTGCGCGCGAACTTCGTAGTTGTCCGGATAATGCATCTGCTTGACCGCGTGCGAAAACTGCATCAGTCCCGCATCGGCGACTACCGAAGCCGGAACTAAATCTTCCATGCGGTCGCTGAATTGGTCGAGCGCCGGCTTGATGATGCGACGAAAACCGCGCGAGTCGAGCCAGTTCGATTTCAACAATTCGGAAGACGGGTAAATCGGGATAATCCGGCCGGTATGAATCTTGGCTTCTTCTTCGTCTTCGAATATGACTTCGACTTCCGGGTGGATAATCCGTGCGCCGCCGCGAAAATCCGAAACCGTGCCTGACACCGACAATGTCATTCCCCGTTTGTAGCGTTTCTCCACGAATTTGATTCCATTGAACCACAGCAGCGGCAAGTGGCCCGAATCATCCTGGATGACGATCTCGTAGAACTTCTTGCGAGCGCGGAGCAGGCCCTGCATCACGATCTTGCCGACAACTGTAACCTCTTCGCCGAACTTCAAACTCGCAATCGGCATGAGATTGGAGCGGTCAAGATAGCGGCGCGGAAAATAGCAGAGCAAATCGGCAACCGTCTCGATACCGATCCGCCCAAGCACCTCCGCCTTCTTCGGACCGACACCCTTGAGGTAGGTGACCGCGACTTCGGCCGGGTTGCTGGAATAGCTCATGTGGGAATGTGGCAAGCTTGACGAATAATGTCAATCGCGATGTTGGTTCTGTTTGCCGAGGAAGCGTTCGAGGATTTCGTTTAGCTTGACTACGCGTTGGTCCCAAAGATTGTGGTCGGCGTTGGGAGAATCGGCGAGATAAAAATCAACACAAGCGCGCCAGCGTTGGTACTCATTCCATGTGATATTCGGTCTCTGTAGCGAGCGATAGGCTTGCTCGGCGCTCCAAAGTCCGGGATCGATGGTGCGGATCGAGTCGACCCAAGCTTGGAGCGAATCGCGCGAAATTGTTAATGCCGTCAGGCTCCATCCAGGATAAATTCCCTGGTTCAACGGTCGGAACGCCTTGATGTAGACATCCCATGATAGTCCACCCGCACCCAAAAATTGCGCCGTGTCGGGCCGGATCGACTTGACGTCAGAGTCTTTCAACATCGGGTAGCGTTCATCGGTGAGACCGGGGATGATCGGTTGGGTGCGAATTGTGATCGTATCGACTTTAGTTGGCTCAGGCAGGGCGATATTAGCCCTCTCCGAGTCCTGGGTGTTCAAGTCCGGAAGTGGAGCGATCGACCCTGACAGCGTGCTCGGTTTGACTTCACTGGGCTTGACCTTGAGTAACTCGGCGCCCTTGGTTGTCTGCGGTTCGGCAAAAAGTCGGCGCTCGGCAGTGACAACTTCGATTTCTTTATGCATAGTGTCAGCGATGACGGCAGGTGCCGTGTCCGGAACTGGCGCATTCCGCAACCGAGTCGCACCGGAATCGGACCGCAGCTTGTCTGCTTCTTCATGAAGAGCTGCCTTGCCAACCTTCTTAGCCATTGATTCACGTTTGACTTCAGATTCCAGCACCGGCGGCGGGACGATTTGCTGCTCGTGCTCCGGCCAGACGGTCACTGTGTCAGTTTTTGGTTGTTCGATGATCGCCGGCTTGAGTTCGATATTCCGCAACTCGCTCGGATAGCGTTTGGCATTGGGGCCGTACAAGTTCATTCCGATGACGGCAATCAAAAATACCGCCGCGACCGAGCTGATGATCGCAACTGTCTTGCGCCGCTCAAGCAGAAAATTGACAATACGCGAGCGCTCTTGCGGAGCTTCGCGTTTGATTCGCACATAAATCTGTTCTGCGAGTTTGTCGAAATAGCGGTCGTCGGGCAGCGGAACTTGTGTTTCCATCGCAAGCTTGTTGAGCCGCTGGAGCGTCTGCAATTCGACAAAGAGATCTGGATACGACTGTATCTCGTGCTCGAACTCGCGCATTTGCTTCGGCTCTAGCTCGCCGTCGAGAAACGCCGACATGTTATTTTTGAGAAAGTCCCTATCCACTATGGCTCCAGCAAATCCTTCAATTCTGCCGCCAACCGCTGGCGTGCGCGGTGCAACCGCGACATCACGGTGCCGACGCTGATTTTCAGCTTCGCAGCGATTTCATCGTAGCTTGATTCTTCATGCATTCTTAATACAAACACAGCGCGAAAATCCTCGGGCAAATTATTGATTGCAGCCTGATAGCGCGCATCGATCTCCTGTTGATTCAGGTTCTGATGCGGATCGTCCTCGGTGCGGCTCGAAGTCTGCGCATCAATAATCAGCTCGCCTTCCTCGCCGGAAACCTGAAACTTCTGCCGCTTGATGTAATTCAGGGCATTGTTGGACGCAATTCGGAGTATCCAAGCCTGAAACGGAAATGACTCGTCAAATGACGCGATCGCCTGATATGCCTTGATAAATGCCTCCTGCGTCAGATCGTCAGCGGCATCGTGCGATCCGCCAAGCCGAAAACAGAGTGCGTAGACCTTGCGTTGGTAGCGCCGGACCAAATCACCGAACGCCCGGCGGTCGCCTTCCTTCGCCCGTTGGATCAATTCTCCATCCGGCAAATCGGGCGCCCCTACCATCATTATTACCAAAAAGAACAAGGCTTATTCCCCTGCCGGACGAAGTATCCTTAGGCTCATGCGCTCGAAAATCTGCTCTTTGGATTCGGTTGAGAAGCGGTCGGCAAGCTCGGTCTCGTAGACAGCACGAAGTGCGGCAACAAGTTCCGCTGGCTGGAACTGTCCGGCTTGTTCCTGAAGCTTTTGCAGGAAGAAGGGATGGATGCGCAGCTTGCCCGCCAAGTCTTCACGGCCGGTTTTACCGGAAAGAGCCTGTACTTGAAGCAGCCGCTCGAACTGGCTGTATAGCGCCCAAATCAGTTTGCCGCGGCCGTCGGCGCCGGAGCTTTCGAGGTATTGGCGCAGCGCCGCAAAGGTAGCGCGCGGCTTGCGGGAGGCGACACTTTCGGCAACCTGAAACTGGCTGAAGAAGCGGCTTTCGGAGAGATAGCTATGAACATCGTTGACACCGACGCGCTTCTTGTCGGCATGCACGATAGAGATTTTTTCGACTTCGTTTTCGATATCGCCGCAATCGCTACCGACGATGCGGCAGAATTCGGTGACCGCGGCTTCGTCGATGGCCATGCCGCGCGCGGCAAATCGCGATCTCACGTACGGCGGCAAATGGTTGTCATAGATTTCTTTGGTTTCGACAACCGTGCCGACTGAACTCAAGGCTTTTGCAAATGACGTGCGCCCGTCGAGCTTCTTGGCGCTGCCGATGAAAAGCACTGACGGGTCGAGCGTCTTGAGCGAACGCGCGACAAATTCCTGCGACTTTTCCGGAAGCTTATCAATATCGGAAACAATCACCACTGTCGCGCCGCCAAACAGCGGCACACCGGCGAGCAACTGCTCGAGGATCTGCGGGGTCGCTTTGCGACCAATCAGCGAATGCTTGTTGAGCGAGCCGCCGCTGCCAAGCTTGGCCTTGGTGATCTTCTCCGTCAGCAAAAAGCGCTGGTAATAATCCTCACCAATCAGCGAGTAAGCGGGATCCAGCTTGCCGGACTCAACCTTTTCCAGAGCCTGCGTAAATGAGAGTTTGGCCATGAGAAGATGGTAGGAGATTTGAAGGATGATGTCAATCAAATGAAACAGGCGAAACCGGAAGGTCTCGCCTGTTTCAAGGGAGGGTATGAGTAATGTCAGTCCGCATTCAAACTTAGTTGCGCCGGATTCTCGCGCTGCGGAATCCAATTGATCGAATAGGAGAATTTGTTCTTGAAGAGAAGCGCCATATTCCGGAAGGGCTGAAGGTCCTTCGTGCAGTACATCTTTTCATTGATCTGATTTACGACCGTGAAACTGTCGCCGTAGATCTCAATCGTGCGGTCGCGGAAGACCTGCGGATTAAGCTCGACGAATTCGAGCAGGGTCAAGAGTGCTGCGTATTCGCATTCAGCCGGCGAACCTGCGAACCGGGTGCGGAAAACGATTCCGGCGTCGGGGACGGAGAATGAAAGCACTGCGGCATGAAGGCCATCTTCGCGTTTGTCTTGTACCTGGCTGTAAAAGTAGCACTCCATTTGGTTCCTCCTCGTTCAGTTCCGAAGAGTGTTCAATGCAAAGCTTATGCCGGACGGGCGCGTTTGCGTGAAGCGGCGAGTTGGACAGCCAGCAATCGCCTTCGCCGAGCTATCTTCAAGAATTATCGATGGTTACAGCAACTTAACCGTCGTGATACTGTTACAAAAGTCACTTGATGCAGAATCGAACAGCGCAATTCAATGCAAGGCGGTTCACACTATTGCGGAACAAAGAGTACGCAGACGCCGCTACGTCTTCATGTCCGGTACCGGGCCGCCGAGGATGCGCTCGTACTCCTGCAGCGCAAAGCGGTCGGTCATGCCGGCGATGTAGTCCTTCATGATGGTCTTCGGGGGCTGGTCATAGAGCCGCTGGCGAAACTTCTGCGGCAAGAGTTCGGGGTTGGCAGTGTAAGCGTTGAATAACTCGCTGATGATCTTGAAAGCCATTTGATTGATCTCGACGAGACGCGGATGGCGATACAACTTGTCGAAGAGGAACTTCTTCAATTCCCTGCCCGCAGTCTTGGCTTCATCCGAGAAGCGCACCACGTTCTCCGGACAATTCACGACATCGGCGAAGGACTTAATCTGGAATACCTCCAGCCGGCGCGCTGAAGTCACTATGATATCCGAAACACCCCAGTTGATCAGCAGGCGAATTAGATGATAGTGGCGCTTGCGCGGCGACAAATCAGGATAGGTCTTTTGCGACTGCTCATAAAGCCGCGCGATAATCGGGACCTCCAGCAGCTCTTCAATGGAAAGATATCCGGAGAAGAAACCGTCATCGACATCATGCGCGTTGTAAGCAATCTCATCGGCGAAGTTTACGAGTTGGCCCTCTAGAGTTGGGCGGAGATTCGGCTCGAAATCGCCGAAGACTGGCATGTCGTAATCGGTTTCGTGTTTGACAATGCCTTCGCGGATTTCGTACGAAAGGTTCAACCCGCGAAATTTGGGATAGCGGTCCTCAATGTAATCGACGACGCGCAATGACTGCGCATTATGGTTGAATCCGCCGTCATCCTTAAGAATGTGGCGCAGCGCATCCTCGCCGGCATGGCCAAACGGCGTGTGGCCGAGATCATGCACCAACGCCACCGTCTCGGCGAGGTCTTCGTTGAGGCGCAGCGCACGGGCAATTGTACGGGAAATTTGGGCGACTTCCATAGTGTGCGTCAGCCGCGTGCGGAAGTGGTCGTCGTCCGGTGAAGCAAACACCTGTGTTTTGTGCTTAAGCCTTCGGAATCCGGCCGAATGAATCACCCGGTCGCGGTCGCGCTGGAAGCAACTACGGTATTCGTGCTCGGGTTCAGGAAATTGGCGGCCGCGAGAATGACCGCTCAAAGCGGCATACGGCGCGAGGATGAGCGCTTCGTGCTGTTCGATGAGTAGACGGCTGTTCGTGTAATCCGATATCAATGGCTATACCTCAAACCGACGCGATGAGTACCGCCCAAATATACATTGTTGCAGTACGCATAATCCAAACTAAAACCGCGTAGTTTGAGAGAAAAGCCGCCGGAAATTTCCACCGGCTCGGTTTTGAGTCCGAGAATCAAGTCGAATTCCCGGCTAATCGAAGTCATCTCGCCGATGCTGAATCTATCCGGCATGCGCTCATCCAAATGGTGAGCCACCAAGACACAGAAAGCCGGATTGGCGCGAAACGACCCTGCAACTTCGAAGCGCAACGGCAGCGGATCGTCAGCATCAACGAACCGCGGCCTATTGATACTGGCTGCAGAAATCGCAAGCCGGGTGCGGGCGCTCGGAGCAAACACCACCCCGGCTGCAAGGCAATATGTCGAAGCCCCCGGATAGCCCTCGCTGAATTCCAGCCGCTGCTGTTCAAGCGCGATGCCGAGTCTTAAGATTGGTACAGCAGCAACGGAAGCTGCGAAATTGATTGATCGTTCCGAGTAATAGTCAAGCCCGACGATCTGCGCCGCCGCAAGACTCAACGTCACTCTGTGCGCGCGATAGGCTGCTCCGCCCGAAGCAATGTCGAAATCACTCATCTCGAATAGCCGCGCCGCGTTCGTTTCGACGAAGTATTGCGAACTGCAAGACAGCGCCGGATTGAAGCCAATATCCAATGGCGACGGCGCCGCCAGATTAGGAATTCCTCCGAGAGCGAACGCGACGGTCGAACCGCGCGGAATCTCTGCGCTGGCAATGCCCGCAAACGCGAGCAGCAAGATTAGGAAGAAACTGCGCATATTACTTTGGTGAAGCAACGGCAAAACCTATTTTCTGCGCGAATGCGCCGTCGTCAGATTCAATCTTGAGAATGTAGCCGCCAATTGTAAGCAGCCCGGTATGGTCTGAACTGCCATCATAGGAATAGTCGCCGGACGAAAAGTACTGGGCATCGGCGATCGTGCGCTGTTTTCGGCCGGACAAGTCGAAGACTTCAATCGTGAATTTGCTTGCCGGCGGACACTGAAGATTGAAACGCAACTGTTCCCCGGCCAGTGGTGCAAAGACGCGATTCAATAATGTCAATTCAGTCTTGCCCGAATACTCTCCCGAAACAGAATTCGGTGCGCACGGCGTCGCTCCTGACTGTGCGCTGCACACATACCACGCTGCATTTGCTGTTTCACTCGATTCATTGCGCTCGATTGAGCGATTACCTCCCGCACACCAGGAGAAGATTAGGCTATCCGACACAGTCCCGAATTCGTCGCACAGGACGATCACATCGCCGTCGTTGTTTAGACTGCTCCAACTATCCGGTGCAATGACTCGGCAACCGTCGCCGTAGTACTGGGCAAAGGAAGTGCTGTCCTGAGCGACAACCAAATACTCTCCGGGGGATATGATTGCCGCATTCGCCAACTGATGAGTAGACGCCCGGTCGCCGCATGACCAATTCGTCAAGTCGATCGAGTATTCGGTCAGGTTGCGGACTTCAAACCACTCGGTTTCCAAAGGCGTCGCCGGATCGGCCAGGTACTCCGTGATGATAATTTCGCGTGTGATCGGCCCGATTGTGATTCCTGCATGCATCGCATTGGCGCCCGCCGCCAAATCATCCGGCAGCACAAACTCATAGTTGTGCCGACCCGGTGTCGCGTCGATGTCGAATTCGATTTGTACCGTGTCCAACGGAACAATCTCGTCAGACAATTCCTGCAGGATAAGTTCATCCTCTGTGACATTGCCGTCACGATTGACGTCGTCGAATACTTCCAATTCAAAAGGCGGCGAATTTGCATAGCCGTTATTAGTAATCGCGACTTTCGCTTGGATAGTGCCCTCGAACAGGGAATCCCGGTGTAAGACAATTCCGTCGGTCACAAAACCAAGATCCACTGCCAGCGGCTCCGCTTGCTGCGAGTTTGGCACGCACGGCGTCGATCCCGTTGCGCTGGTGGATGGATTCCATACGCCCAATCCGGGAATCGCGTGAGCAATTCGCTCCATCGAGTGATTGTCGCTGCCAACAAACTCGAATCTCACACTATCCGACAGTGTACCGAATTCATCGCGCACGATGATAATGTCGCCGCCGTTGTTGAGATTGCTCCAGTTCTTCAGCGCGGAAGGCGCACAACCGTCGCCGTAGAATCGACCGAATGCAAGAGGATCTTGCGCGAGCACCCGATATTCGCCCGGAGCAATTGACATTTCGCTGTCAAGCCGGTACTGATTCAGGCCGTCGCCAAACGTCCAGCCTTGCAGATCGACCGGGAAATGCGAATTGTTCTGGATTTCGATCCACTCGCTCTCAAGTTCGCCTGTCGGATTAGCGAGGAATTCAGTGACCATCAACTCGTGCGTAATCGGGCCCGCCGTAATCGTTGCCGCAGCAACGTTGTTGCCCGAATCGCCATCATCCGGCAACACGAAAATCAACTTCCTGCGTCCAGCGACCAAAGTCAGCACGATTTCGATGTTCGCAGAGTCGCCGGAATCGATTGCAGCGACGTCGTGCTGTAGCACCAATTCATCGTAGCTGCCGGTACCGTCGCGGTTGACATCATCGAACACGCTGATCTCAAACGGCACGGCATTCTGATACCCGTGGTTTTCGACTACGAACCTGGCCCTGATGCGCGAATCATCGATAGGGTCCTTTGCCAATGCGACGGCAGCCTGGGCGATGCCCAGATCATGCGCAATCGGCGCCGGTCGAACAGAATTCACATCGCATGGCGTACTCCCCAACACCGCTGTCGACCGGTAGAACTGTGACTCGAAGATTGTCGTATTAGAATCGCGGTCGCGTTCCCAACTGCGTCCGGCTTCAATTGAACCGCGGTACGCTATGCTGTCCGATATTGCTCCTAGCTGCATTCGTAATGCAAGCGACCCGGCGCCGTCCACCAAAGGGCGCCACGATTCTGGTTCAATTACGCGGCAGCCGATCTCGGCGAATTCGCGCTTGAATGCGCTTGAGTCGGCGCAGACAATGAATCTTTCGCCTTTATAAATTCTGGCTGCACTATCGATAGCAACTTCTCTGCCATCGATCTCAAGGCTCCATCCATCGAGCAGGATATCATAGTCGACGACGCTCTGAAGTTCGATCCACTCACCGCCGCTGGAATCGCCGGCATTGCAGACAAACTCGCTGATCAGCAATTCGCGGGCGATTGGGCCGACGACGGCTTCGAAGTGGATTACATTGTTGGAAATGTCATCATCGGCAGAAAGTTGAAAAATAAACGCGTGACGCCCCGCCGCAGCAGAATAGTTCTGCATCAAGACAATAGTCGAATCAGTACCGAGCCCGCCGACGTCCCGTTCGATGATCGAATCCCGGCTGCTGACCACGCCATTAAAGTCGCGATCGAGAATGAGATCGCACTTTAGCAAAGCGGCCGCCGTCTGCCCGAAGTTAGAAATCGTCAACTGAAAAACAACTGGCTGCTCGGGACCGGGCGGGACAAACACCTCGCATTCATCTTCGATGAATCCCCAATCGCGCTGTTTGGCGATCACCGAGTTGATTCTGCCCGGAGTCGACATTGCCGGTGCTTTGCAGTATCTGAAGTTTTTTGCTGTCGCAGAATTCATCGGGTTGATGCGCTCAAGACTCACACCATCCGGCGGCGAACTCGACCACTTCACAGTCTCCGCAGCGCCATTTGAGATATCTACCAGCGTCACCGAGTCATTGGAATTGCGAAGCGACATCTTGGCCGGAAGGAGAATGTAATTCTCAAGCGAATCATCGCCCCAAATACCGGAAGCATTTCCCCATTGCCGCTCAAATGACGCCGATCCATCGTTCGCAATTGGCTTGCGCGCAAGCAGGACAAACGCATGCGGCCTCAACCATCGAGAAGCAAGGCGCGTCGTGTCGGCAGCCTCGATAAAGACATAGTTCTTGAGATTGAGCGAGTCGCTGCCGGCATTGAAGAGTTCAACCCATTCGAGCGCGGTTTCGCTTCCCGGCTCGTTGATCATGATTTCGTTGACGACCAAACGGTCGGCTGTGAATGCCGCGTTTGCAGTGATGGTTAAGAAAACAATCGAAATGAGAGAGAATTTATGTGCCGCGCCGCTTTGCATGACATGCAACTCTGGTGAATCGGATTATCTACCTTTTTGACCATTTAAATAATTACGTGTTAACTTGGATGTCAAGGGTATTTCAATGATGATTCGAAGCTTGGGTTCAACGGAGCGAGAAACCCGACATGAAATTCTCGGTATTTTCAAACCACGACGCGGATTGTATCGGATTAGAGGACGACTTCGAGATTGATGCGCAGTTCCCAGTTGTCGAGTCGCTCGGTTGAGAATTTGTAGCGGGTTTGGAGCCGGGTTGAAAAGCGAAAGTCGCGGCTGGTTTGTAGCTCCTCCCCTATCGCGAGAGTTAGCTGCGAGTTGCCGGACGAATTGAGGTCGCTGTCGTAGAAGTTGATCATGGCGATGGATTCGAGTTGGGGATTCACTTTCAGGGCAAAATCGTGGCGACTTCGGAACGGGTACTTTTTTGCGCCATTCAGAACCCGCTGTTCGATCTTGTACTGATTCTCATATATGAAAGAGCTCGACGGGTCCAGTTCGGTCGAAAGCGCTACTACCTTGCGCGTATCTGTGGCGTGCTCGGTGTCGAGGTCTTGATAGATGGCTTGGAGGCGGATTCTGTTGAGAATCTTGAGGCGATTGGACTGTTCGAAAGTCAATCGCCCGGCGACACACTGTCGGTCATCGAGGCGGTTTTGCCAATGGACAAGTTGGGCGTTCAGGGATTCGTGCTTGAATCGAAACGACTGCTCGATTGCGATGCCGCGTCTGCCGGCGCGTTTCTCACGATATTCCAAGCCGACTTCGTCCAGTGTCGCTTCATCGTAGTCTGAATAGGCATAGCCTCCGGATTCGAGGTTTTGGTATTTCGTGCCGTAGCTGAAGATTGCATAGGACTGGGTCAGCGGCCTCGATTTCATTTCAAATTGGACAAAGTGAGCTGATGCTCCACCAAGTTGGAAAGACGATTCGGTCGTAAATACTCGGAATACCTCGCCTGCTTGGAAATGCGGCGCCAAGTAGTTGATTGTCCGCGATCTGGCGCCAAATTCGCCGAATTGCTGTCGCAGCATCACGAAACCGAGTTCTGCCCTGCCTATGTCGACAGCAAAGTCACTTCCTAAGCTTTGGCCATGGAAACGATTCCCTTCGACTCGCGAAGCAAGTGCTGATAGCCTGGAACTGCGAAACTCACGGCTGAACGCAACGCCGTTCTTGCGATTCTGTGTCGGAAAGAGAATGCTTGAACCGAAATCATCGGCAGAATGCAGCTCGTGATGTAGGCCGGAGCGCCCCACAGTCAGTCCGGAGGCATACGAAGGGTTGATGTTACCGATCTCAATCTTCCAGTATGGCCTGCGTACAGAGAATTCAAAATCCCGAACTAAGTACGACCTGTTGCTTCGCTTTTCGAGCGATGCCGTTACGGAGTATTTCCGTCCTGCCAGAGCAAAGCGATCGTATCGAGTAGTTGCGAACTCTCGTTCCAGACCTTGTCTATAGTCAGCCCGATAGTACAATTCAGGAAATTGGCGGTTTTCAGCTACGACTCTTTGCTGCTGCAACACGTCGTCGCGAACTAGGGATTCAATAGGCACTGGACCAACGAACTCTGCGAGTACATCATCATAATACTCCTGCGAAATCTCCCCATTCGCCAAAGCCTCATCGAGTTGGTCAAGGGAGCGGAAAACTTGATCAGAGAAATAGATTGGAAAGGAACTGCCCGTCGCGAACATCAGCAGGATGAACGCGGCCACCCACTTTGCCATCGCGGCCTTCTTTAGATCACGTCAGGTTGTACTTCTTCAGTTTGCGATAGAGCGTGCGTTCGCCGATGCCGAGAATGTCTGCCGCGCGTTTGCGATTGCCTTCGACGCGCTCAAGCGTATCGCGAATCATTTTCTCTTCCATAGCTTCAAGGTCGCCGGAGTCGTGATGTTCCGGCGCGATTTCATTAGATGGACGAATATGACCATCAAAACGTTCGTTAATGATGCGTTTCAAGTCAATCACTTCGTTCGCCAGATTTACCAGAGCCTGATAGATGAGGCGATAACCGGACTCTTCCGGTGTGATTCCGGTGACGACGGGCAGTGAGCGATCGTCTACCCGATGTTTGTCGAGCAAAGCGGCAACCGTTTCGCGGCTGATCTCGCCCTGCGGCGATGTGATCAGCAGACGCTGAAGGAAATTGGTCAATTCGCGAACATTTCCCGGCCAGCCGTATTTGAGCAGCAAATCGGTGGCTTCGGGAGAGAAACGGACATTGCTCTTAAGCCGGCCCATCAAATGCGCGACGATGGGAAGGACATCCTCCGGCCGTTCCGCGAGCCGCTGCATCTGGAATGTAATGACGCTTAGGCGATAGTACAGATCGGCGCGGAAATTTCCAGCTTCGACTTCCGCCTGCAAATCGCGATTAGTGGCGGCGAGAAAGCGGACATCGACAGTGACTGGTTTGCGAGCGCCGACGGGCATAAATGACTTGGTGTCGATGGCGCGGAGAAGCTTTGCTTGAAGATGCATGTGCAGTTCGCCGATTTCGTCAAGGAAAAGCGTTCCCTTATGCGCTTGCTGCAGAAGCCCCGGTTGGCTGCGGTCGGCGCCGGTAAAGGCTCCCTTCTCGTAGCCGAAAAGTTCCGATTCCAGCAGCGTCTCGGGAATCGAAGCACAGTTGATGGATATATATTCGTTGTTCTTGCGCGGCGAATGCGCATGAATCGAGCGCGCGATCAGTTCCTTGCCCGTACCCGAAGGTCCCATCACCAGCACCGAAATATCGGTCGGCGCGACCTGTTTGATGCGGGTTGCGGCGTCGCGCAAATTGCGCGAATGCCCGAACATACCGGCATCATCGAGAATTCGGCGACGATCGATGGCTTCAAGTACTTCCGAGCGGATTTCGTCAACGGGCAGATCCTTGTCGACCAGACAATCGAGAACCAAGTCGTCAAATTCAGTCTCGTGCGCGAGAACAATGATATCCGCCAGCGGCGAATGGCGGTTGAGCCGCTTGAGAAATGGAGTTGCTTCGACGCCGAGCGATTCGAAGTCCACTGCCACGAACCGGTACTGCGATTTGCCGAGTGCCTGCAGCGCCGTCGAGATGCCGTCTGCGAACTCAACCGTGACATCACTCTGTCCAAGTGAGTTGACGACTTTATCAAGAAGTCCGCCGCTCTTTAGGGCAAGCAGCCGATACTGCAAATCCACTATCTCCACCTCTTACGATTGCGATACGAATGAGCCTGAACGCGCGGCTTCATCTGTTCCTGAATCAGGCGAAAATCAACCTGTCCGAGTTCAACCGAGACATTGGCGACCTGAACGCGCACCTTGTCGCCCAAGTGATATTTGCGTCCGGTGCGCTTGCCGATGATTACATAGCGGTTGACATCGATGTTGTAATAGTCGTCATCCATGCTGGCGAGACGAACCATGCCTTCAGCGCCAATATCGTTGAGCCGGACGAAGAATCCAAATCCCAGCATGCCGCTGATGACACCTTCGAAAATTTCGCCAAGTTGCCGCGACAAGTATTCTGCTTGCTTGACCGATATAGTCTCGCGCTCGGCTTCCATGATGACAACTTCCTGCTCCGTGCAGTGCTTGGCGATGCGCGTGAGCGAAGCCGTCAGTACACCGCCCTGCGATTTCTTGTATTCGCCGTTGATAACCTGCTTGAGAATCCTGTGGACAATCAAATCCGGATAGCGGCGAATCGGCGAAGTGAAATGCAGGTAGTGCGGAAATGCCAGCCCGAAATGACCGATGTTCTCCGGCGAGTAGGTGGCTTTCTGCATCGAGCGCACCAACAGTTCGTTGAGCAAATCAGCCTCGGTACGTCCCTCGAGGCCGCGAATGAACTCGGCAATATTCTTTGGCTTCGGAGGCGAACCAAAAGAGACCTGATGGCCAAAACTCTTGGCGAACTCCGCGAAGTTGGCGAGTTTTTCCTCGTTGGGAGCCGGGTGAATTCGAAAGAGCGTCGGAATCGATTTCGAAAGCTTCTCCTGCGCGACGAGACGGTTCGCCAGCAGCATGAACTCCTCGATGATCCGGTTGCTCATCTTGCGCTCGCGTTTGGTGATCTTGTCGACAATGCCGAGATCGTCGACATAGACCTTGTACTCCGGCAAATCGAAGTCGATAGAGCCTTGTTGCTCGCGCCGTTCGATAAGCCGCTTCGCCAATTCGTGCATGATCGGCATGCAGGCCGCGACCTTCTTGTACTTGTCCAGACCTTCGGCGGTGTCGAGAAACGTCTGCACCTGTTCGTACGAAAGCTTGGCGTGCGAGCGAATGATGCTCTCGTGGATCTTGTAGCGAATCACATTACCCGACTTGTCGAGATCGACCATGACGCTCATCGTCAGGCGGTCAACCTTTTCCTTCAGCGAGCAGAGATCATTGGAGAGTCGTTCCGGCAACATCGGCAGAACCCGGTCAACCAGATAAGCCGACGCGGTTCGCTGACGCGCTTCCTTGTCGAGTTTGCTTCCGACGGTTACGTAATGGCTGACATCGGCAATATGAACCCCTAGCCGGTATCCTTCCTTAATCTCTTCAATCGAGATCGCGTCGTCGTGGTCTTTGGCATCTTCCGGATCGATGGTGAAAGTCACGGTCTTGCGCAGATCAAGGCGCCGTTTGATTTCAGAAGCCGGTATCTCCACGGGGATCGCTTCAGACTCCGCAATGACGGCGGAAGGAAAACTAGTCGGGAGCTTGAATTTGTAAATCGTCGACATGACATCGACATCTTTGTCGCCCGCCATGCCGAGGATATGAAGAATCTTACCCTTGGGATAATCCATCGCATTGGTCCATTCCATCAGGTGCACGACCACTTTGGTGCCGTCGCGCAATACTGTGCCTTTGGGCGGATCGACGCGAATTTCGATTTTCAAGCGCTGATCATCCGGTAAGACGAAGGAATGGAAACGGCTCTGGAAATACTTGCCGACGATATCGCGGTCAAGCCGCTCGACGACTTTGACCACTTCGCCGCTAAGGCGAGCGTCCTTTTTCTGCGGCAACAAGCGGACTTCCACCTTGTCGCCGTGAAGCGCGGTGTCAAGTCCCCAGTCACCGATTACGATATCATCGCCGCCAGCTTCCGGAACCACAAATGCGCGGCCCGACTTTGTCATCGAGAGTGTGCCGATTACCGTGTCCTGGCGGGCAATTTCCCTGCCGATACGGCCACCGCGGACTTTGACGAGCTTGCCGTCATGCAGCATGTTCTTCACAGTGCGACGGAAGTCGCCATACTCTTTTTCGCTGAACCCAAGCGCTTTTGCGAGTTCACGAATCTTAAGCGGGCGAAAACCGGGAGTGTTGATCCCGGCAAGAATGCGGGATTCGAGTTTATTCATACAACTATTCTACGTTCATTAAGGGTGATGGTCAATTAAAACTGACAGAAATGGCGGCAAAAACGCCAAAGTGGCAGAAGATAAGGGAGAAAATGTACCTTCGGAGTTAATCGCGGCGGCTGCGCATCAAGACTTTTTGGAATTTCTGCATGTTCTCAAGAACATAGCCGGTGCCACGTGCAACGCAAGTCAGCGGATCATCCGCAACTATCACGGGAAGATTCGTCTCTTGGCGAATGCGTTTGTCAAGTCCGCGCAGCAAAGCGCCGCCTCCCGTTAAGACTATTCCGCGGTCGAGAATGTCGGATGCCAGTTCAGGCGGGGTTTGTTCGAGCGACAAGCGCACCGCATCGATAATGGAAGCGATTGGCTCTGCGAGTGCCTCGCGAATTTGCGCCGATGAGACCTTGATGTTCTTCGGAACACCGGCGACAAGGTCGCGCCCCTTGATTTCCATGGTTTCTTCGCGTTCGAGCTCAAATGCTGAACCGATCTTGATCTTGATCTCCTCGGCAGTCAAGTCGCCGATCAGGAGGTTGTAGTTCTTTTTCAGATAGATAACGATGGCATCGCTCATTTCGTCGCCGGCAATACGGATGGAGGTGTTGTTGACGATGCCGTTCAGCGCGATGACGGCGATTTCGGAGGTTCCACCGCCGATATCAATGATCATGATTCCCGATGGTTGATCAACCGGAAGACCCACGCCAATAGCCGCAGCCATCGGCTCTTGAATTAGATAGACATCGCGGGCGCCCGCATTCTCTGCGGAATCGCGAACGGCGCGCTTTTCGACTTCCGTGATACCGGAAGGCACGCAAATCACGACACGCGGCTTCATCAGGAACTTATGGCGAACGACCCGACGGATGAAATCAGAAAGCAGGCGCTCGGTTACCTCAAAGTCCGCGATAACGCCGTCTTTAAGCGGGCGAATTGCGGAAATTTCGCCGGGCGTGCGGCCCAACATGCGGCGGGCCTCGGAACCGATTGCCAGAATCTTGCCGGTCGAGACTTCTACGGCAACAACGGAAGGCTCATTGAGCACGATTCCCTGGCCGCGCACATACACGAGTGTATTGGCGGTGCCGAGATCGATGCCTATATCATTTGAAAATCTGCTAAATATCGACATTGGGCGACGTTATCCTCGAAAAAATCGATGCAAGTTATGAAGTTTAATTGTGACAGCAAGTGAATTGTTAAGACTTTGCAGTATTGTCACGACTGCTTTGCCCCTGCCGAAGCCTCAACAAAAGCGCCAAACAGGCTGCGGCTCACCGGATCGCGTCCCCAAGCCTCCGGATGCCATTGCACACCAAGCGTGAAGCCGTCTGCTTCAATAGCCTCAATCACACCGTCCTCGGCAGTTGCGGCGACTTTGAGACCGGCACCGACGCGTTTTATTGCCTGATGATGTGCGGTGTTGGTCTCGAAACTGCTTTCCGGAGTCAAGCGCGACAGCATCGAGCCCGGAACTACATTCACGAGATGACGGGTCGCAAAGTCTAACTCTCCCACTTGCGAATGATTGCCCGCTCCCTTTTGGTACGACAAATCTTGAAAGAGCGAACCGCCGAATGCGACGTTGATAATCTGCAGTCCCCGGCAGATTCCGAAGATCGGTTTGCGGACTTTGAATGCCGCATTAATCAGAGCAACTTCAAAGTTGTCGCGGCGCGGCATCTGCGGTTGGCAGAGCGGATCAATCGCTTCACCATACAATTCCGGGTGCACATCGTCGCCGCCGACAATGAACAGGCCGTCGACAATATCGACGTAGCGGCTTATATGCTCGTGATGTTCGGTCAGGGGAATTGCGATCGCAACAGCGCCGGCGGCTTCGACAGCCTCGTAATAATGCTGCTTGAGAAACTCGAAGCGATATGCCGGCAGCGCCTTGAATTTGTGGTCTTCTGGCGTTAGCGCCAGGACTACGCCGATGATTGGTTTAGCCATGTGGAAATTCCCGTCCGTCAGAAAGCATAAAGTATCCCTATGTGAAAGTGCCCGCCGGCGTCAGTGTTGTTGATTCCAATCCGCTGACCATAATCAAGCCGAATTGGCCCTACCGGCGAAATGAACTGCAGTCCGACACCCGTCGTGACTGTGAATTGGTTAAACCCGATCTCGCGCAGTTTGGCAACGTTCATACCCGTGTCGATAAAGTACGATCCCCAAAGTTTCCCCACCAATGGTCTGCGTAGTTCCAGGTTGAGCAAAAATATCCCTTCGCCGCCGACTGCGACTTGGGTCGTGTCGGCTCCATTAACGGAAATATCATGCGGGCCAAACTCGTTTTCGGGATAGCCTCGTATCGTGTAGGCTCCGCCGAGATAGAATCGCTCGAGCAGCGGGACTTCGTCGGACGTGCCGAATTCATTGACATAACCCAGCCTGACGCGCGAGGCAAATATGATATTATCGCTCCAAAGATTGTATTTCGACCAGTTCCACACCAGCTTAATGAAATCATTGTCGCCGCCGAGAATGCCGCCGACATATTCGAAGCGATAGCTCGTATAGGAACCGCTCGACGGATTGAAGCGACTGGAGATCGGCCGGGCGTCGCGTTCGAGCAGGAAGATCAATCGGCGACTGATGCTAATGCCGGCGCTCTCCTTGATTTGATCCGGCGTCGAGTCGGAGTTGGCATTGACGAAGAGATTGACTTCCTCATAGTTGAGTGAAGTCGACAGTTTGGTCTTGAGCGAGAACTCGCGCACCGCTGTCGCGTCGACCGTAAATGATCTGACGCGATAATTGCCTTTCGGCGACGTTGCCCGCGGCTCATATTCAAAAGTCAAAATGAGCGGCATGCGAATCTTGAACAGATATGGTTCCGTGTATGAGAATTGCATTTCCGGCCGGATCAAAAGCGAGTCCTTGACCGTGAACAACGTCGTCAGCGAAATGCCGACCTTGCGAGCGCTGCCGCCGATATTGCGGTCGCCAAAACGACCCAGCGCGCTCATCGCGACACCGGCATCCTTGTCCTGTCCGGCGCCGACACCGATGCCGACATATCGCGGCGGACGCTCGACTGCGCTGACATAGAAATCCGGCTGCAGACTATCGACGCTGCTCATTGAATCCGCCGGTCGGAGACTGACAAAATTGAACAGGCCCGTGCGGATCAAACGCTGCTGCGATTCGAAAAACTTGTCACGCGTATATGTATCGCCCTTTTTGAAAGTAATCTCGCGCCGAAACACTTTCGGTTGCGTCGTTAAGTTCGTGTCGACAATGACATCGCCGAATAGCACCAACTGATTGCGAATGACGTTAAGGGTCAATGCGGCAGTGCTGTCCTTATAGTTTTTCTCCACGGAAATCGTCACGTCGTTGTAAGGATAGCCTTGGTTGGCGAAAATCCCCTTGACCGCAGCTTTGGCGTCGGTAATGGCGAATGTGTTGAGATATTTTCCTGCCTCGACACCGCGTGCAGCCACAGCAATTTCGTAGCCCTGCGTGCCGATATCTCCGGTCAGGTCGAGCCGCGAAATCTTGAACCGGACACCCTCGACAATGCTGATGCGCACGACAGTTCTTTCCGGGGTCTTTCCCGGTGTCAAGTTGATATCGATGAGAACATCATCAAACCCCTGACTCTTGTAAAAGTAGCCGAGCAAAACACGATCACGCTCGTAGGCTGCCTTTGTGTAGCGGTTGGCGCGCATCAGACCAATGCTGTGCCAGAAGCCGTCTTCGTGGGAGTAGATTTTGCCCCGGATTGTCTTTTCGCTGAACGATTTGTTTCCGTCGATCTCGATACGCTCAATCTGCGGACGCTTGCTTAGCTGGCGGATTAGTTCCTGCTCCGGCTTGGCAGCAAACACCGACGGCGAAAGATGAACCACGATGAAAGTGAAAACCGCTAGAAGTCGAATCAACGGAACTCCCAATTCAAAAGCATATTCAAGCGCCAGAGCCGGTCGCGGTCATATTGGCCGCCGAGTGTCACATGGCGACCGAGACGATATTCGGCGCCATAATCGGCACGACCGTCAGTAGAAAGCGACGAAACATAGGTGTAGACATTGGGCAGGGTCTCCGCACCGAGAGAAAGCGCAGCTCCCTGAATGTTTTTCTTTTCGCCGTACACCGGTTCAATCTCAAATGTCTCCAGTCCAAATGTCCTGCCAAGCAATTGTCCGGCACGACCCGATAGGATTCCAGTAGCAGCTCCTATCATTCGGTCCTGGAAATCGGAGCCGATTTGCGAGTTGGCTTGTCCCGAGGCTGACTGGTTGATTACGAACAGTGTGGCAACATCCTCGTCAGAATACTCCGAACCCTCGGCTGCACCGAGTGTCGGCTGCGTGATTGTGCCGCGAATCTGAATCGGCACATCGCTGAAAGCGGCACCGGAGACGTCACTGGCCATATTCCGGACCTTCCAGTTTGCATTGATGTAGAGCTGCGGATCCGGCTTCTCGATATTGTCAAAGGACAGATAGCTGCCCTCTTGAATCCGGAAGTTCATGTCGCCGACATACATCGTCCCGCGCACGATGTTGAGAGTACCGAAGTAGTTATCGCGGGCATTCTGGCGCAGTACGCGCAATTTGCCGTCGAGAACCATGTTCATGTCGGAGTTCTTGACGCTGACCGAAGCCGGCAGCATTTCCAGATTGATATCGTAATCCCACGTTGCAAGCGTATCAGCGGCGGCAATGGCAACAGAAGTTTGCTCGTCATCGAATTCGTCTAGGTACTCCGCCTCCAGGACTGTCACATCACCGCTGATCAACGGCGGATAAGCGCCGCTTATTGAGAGGTCGAAGTCTGCGCGGGCGTAGATATCACCAAAGTCGTATTGGAACGGGACGTCATCGCCGACCACTGCCATCGAATAATCGAAAACATCTTTGCTGATAATGTTGATTTCACCGGCAGCACGAACGCTTCCAGAGCGTGTGCTGCTGCCGAAGAGCTTCTTGCGCTTGTGGTTGACGCGGCCCTCGACCCATTCCACGATAATCTGCTTGTCATTTGAAGAAACTTGCGCCTGCAGGTCTTCGATGGGGTTCGCCATTTGATTGACTTTGATTTTGCCGTTTTGCAGGTTAAACGTCCCCTTCGATTGCGGCTGGTTGGACGAGCCATAAATCTGCAGGTCGAGCTGAAAGTCCCCGGTGAAGCTTTCTACGTCGGAATTGAACGATGAAACGATTCCCAGGTCAGTGCCGGAGGATCTTAAGTTGATCTGTATTTGCCGGTCGGTGGGGACATAGACCGCGCCGCTGTCGAGGTTAAGCACCAGCGGATAATAGCCATCAGCGAAAATCTCAAAGCCCGGATGGCGGAGAGTAAAATTATTGAACGTCAAAGTCGAGTCTTGATACCGTAGTTCGGAGGTCGCCGCTCCCAGCGAATCGTCATTGAAAATAATGTCATTGATGCCGCCGCTGACGACGATGATCGGGTTCCCGAGTTTGCCGGTCATCCGACCATCCAGGCTCAATCCGCCAATCACGGAAGTGTCCATCTCCAGTTCCCGCAGCCAAGTCGCAAAATTGAAATTCTCGGTGACTACGTGCAGGTCGATCGTCGAGTCGTAGCCGTAATTGGCATCGATGTTGACGAGCCCTTCATTGCCTTGCAGACGAAAGTCGCGGACGATAATTCTGTCGGCAAGAAAATCTACCTTCGCCGGTACGACATTCGTGTACTTGAGCGAATCGAACTGGAACAGGAAATCATTTACCGTAACGAATGCGGTGGAATCCACGAGCGTTGCACTGGCCTTCGCGTCCATCTTCATCCGCTGGCTGTATTGCGTGGCGCGTGTGATGTCGACCAGGTTCGAGTCAATATCGACGGAGAAACGGACACTATCCGCCGGCAGATTCCATACATCGCTCTTCCAGGCGAAGGCCTCGACATGACCGCGCTGGCCATAGAGGAAACTGGCAATGTCGAAGTCGGCAGTCAGGCTGTCGGTTGAGAATCCGTAGAAGCTGCACGAATCGCCGAAAAACGTCCCGCGGATATCCGGATCGAGCACCGGACCGGAAACCTCATAGGTCGCCTGGGCACGGCCCGAAAGTTCTTTGATGAAAAGATCGCCCCAAAAATCCGCCAGTTGACGGGTGCGAAATTCGCCATTCAACAGCATTTCGCCGTCGTAATTGACAACACCTTCGGTAGTGAAATGCGAGTTCTCGTACCAGAGCGAGAAGCCGGGCTGGAAGTACATATCCTTGACATTCAAACTTAAGTCGCCGGCAATGGAATCGAAGCGGACAAAGTCGAATACTCCCGGTCCGAGCTTGGCATCGATATCCATGTTAAAAGTGGCTTCGTTCAACCCGGAACCATTCAGGAACACTTTCCCGTTCAGCCGCGAATTGAAAGTGTTTGGCAGTACCTTCATCAAATCGAAAGCACGCGCTTCAAGATCAGCCTTGAACGTCTCCGGGCGGGCGACGAAGTTGATGTCCAGACTGCCGCGCATTGTGCCGCCGAACATTTGCCCGTCGAAATTTGTGAACGCGAGTATGCCGTCATCGAAATCGTAGTCGGACGTGAACGGGCCGATCTCTCTGCCGAACAGAACGCCCTTAGCGCTGGTTTGTCCGGCAAATTTGTGGAGTTGACCGGTCAGTTCGGCGCTGACATCGAACGCGCCATTGACGTTGATTCCGAGCGCATGGCCGATTTCTGTCAGCGAGACCCTGCTGTTGCGCAGACTTACTCGAAAGGGCGTCGCCGGGTCCAGCGGATAAACACCGCCCCCGATAATCAGCGACGAGTCGGTGGCGATGAGCATCGAGTCAACACCAATCGCCGTGCTCGACAGCGCAATGCCGGCGTGCAACTCGCGCAAATGAATTCCCTTGAGCGGGTAATTCAGCGACAGCGAGTCGATTTTTGCGGCCAGCACGCCGTCCGTGAGCGAACCGCTCATGCCGATGTAAATGCTGTCAACCAGCAGCGAGTTGTGCGTCTTGCTCCATTGGAAACGGCCCTGCTCCAGAACGAAATGTCCGATGTTGACATTGGGCGTCTTTGAACCGGGGTCGGATTTGGGTTCACCCCTATTGATTTGCGGCAGCATGACGGCGCCGGTTGAGTCGGAGCGAAGGATTACCGTCGGCGCCGTGATAAACAGGCTGTCAAACTCCCATTTACGGCGAAAAAGCTTGCGGTAGTCGTAGTAAATGCGGACCTGCTCGATGCGCGCCAGCCGGTACTGCTGGCCGGGCATCTTGGTGTCGATGCGAATATTGTCGATGACGATATCGTCCCAGAGCGAGCCGCCAAGATGCGCAAACTGGATCCGGACATCATACTTGGTCTCGATATAACGGGCTAGCGCGAAGTTGATGATCTTGTGCGCCAGGTTCGTCTGCGTCACGAGATAAAACGTCAACGCTACGGCGGCAATAAACGCCAGTATCAGCGCAACCGGTATGTGAAAGAAATATCTCAACTGCCGTATACCTTTTCAATCGTCGACAACACCAACTTCTGCTGGCTCTCGGAGAGATCCGAGTGCTCTGAAATTGATACCATCAGCGCCTCGCTTGCGCCGAGATTCTTTGCGCCGCGAATGTGCGAGTAGAGCTGGACCGGGTGGTCGGAAATTGCGAGAAATACAACGCTGGCAATTTCGCGCTCAAGTTCGGTCGGACCGGGACGTGATAACACCTTGCCGTAGCCTTCGTCAATCATCCAGTCGGAAAGTTCGGGCGACACAACAGCCATGTTGGCAACGAGTCGTTCGTAATTCGGAGCATAGATCTTGCGGCAGAGCTCCTCGCCGCGTTTGCGCCATAAGTTACCGGCGGCATTTTGGTCGACACTGTGCGGGATGAGAATCTGTTTCTTGAGCATGGTCTCGGAAAACGTCTTGGCGGACTCAATTGCCTGGGCATACCCAAAGAAGAGGTAACTCTGAAGGACAATCTCGTAAGCAACGGCCACCGGAACCGAATTCGGCACCAGCACCGTCAGATTTTGACCAAGAATTGCCTTTTTGTCCGGCGAGAGCGCGCTAGCCAGCTTCCCGACGAAGTGCATTCTTTCCATGAACTTAGTAACTTCCACTCCCGGCAAAAACACTTCCACTAATCGCAATGTAATTGATTTTCAATTCAAGAATAGAAGAAAATGGAGCAGAACGGGTTGCGAAACGGCACTCTCTCATCCGATGCGCCGAATGGAAAGTCCGGCTATCGCTTTCTTTGGTCTTTAAAGCGTTTCGAGCAACCGCGCAGCGTGTTGTTCCTTATTGACCTGCTTGATAACCCGCGCAATCTTACCGTCAGGGGCGATGACGAACGTCGTCCGCGTTATGCCCATTGACTTTTTGCCGTAGAGATTCTTCTCGACCCAGACTCCGAACTTGTCAGCGACCAAATGGCCGGGATCAGCCAGCAGCGGGTAAGGCAGATTGAATTTTTCGGTGAACTTGACATGACTCTCCACGCCATCGGGAGAAATGCCATAGACGAGCACACCCTTTTTCTGAAACTCCGAATAGCCGTCGCGCAGCGAGCAAGCTTCCAGAGTGCAGCCCGGTGTGTCATCTTCCGGATAGAAGAACAGAACAACGGACTTGCCTTGCCAATCGGAGTTCTTGACAGTCGAGCCGTCGGTTTGCTTGAGATTGAACGCAGGAACTTTATCGCCGACTTCCAACATGGTACTTCCTTTCACTTGAGCAGAGTTCAAAACTACAAAACGTCGAATCTGGCGCTTCAGTTTGCCATACTCGAGGCTCACTGCGAAAGTTTTTCTTGCGGACGGCATAAAGGTTGCCGATCCTCGCATCGTGGCCGAAGAATTACGAATCATTCTCAAAGACGCTTATCTGCGCGAACGCAAGCTCAACCTGCTTTACACCAACTTGAATAATCATGACGAGACCAACTCCGGCAACGATGAGTTTTTTGAAAAAGCCCAGCAGGACCAGGGCGGCGACCTTGAAGTGTTGCACGAGATCAACCGCCGCTATGGCAATGACGACATCGACCCGAACATGCTTGAAAAAGTCGGTGAAGGTATCCTTAACCTGCGCGCAGGACGCAAAGATCGCGACCAGCTGCTCAAGCAAGTGCTCGACTGGGAAACCGAGTTGGTTGATGTCTACAAGCAATCGTTGCGCTATCTCTCCAACGACGATGACACGCGCAAGCTGATCAACCGCATTCTGACCGTCAAGCTTAGCCATCGCCGCGAGCTGATGGACAAGCTGGCAATGTTCTAGCCCAATAGAATCGCCATTGTCTCGCAATAACTCTCTCATTTTTCGATGTTGCCTTGTCTGCCCCGAAATGGCTTGACACCGCCCCGTTTTTTTCTACATTGACGCCCGACAACCGCCTTTAATCTGGTCCTGCGAGACCGAAAGGATGGCTGATTTCAAATATGACCTATTGCGTAGTTTCCCCCATACCTAAAGTCGTTAATTACATCTATTATTTCATGATAAGGAGTAGCCTTGCCTGAAAAAGAATTCGCAGTGCTCATGGACGCGAAACAGATTTCGCATGCGATTTCCCGAATCGCGCACGAAATCCTCGAGTCGCTCGATGACGATGCCAAACTGGCGGTGATCGGAATTCGCTCCAACGGCGATCACCTCGCCGACCGGCTCGCCAAAGAGATTCGCAAAATTGACGGTCGCAAAGTTGAAGTCGGCTACATGGACATCACGCTTTATCGCGATGACCTGCTGACCAATCCCGAGCATCCTGAAATCAAAGCCACAGAGATCCTCTTCCCGGTTGACCACAAGATTATCGTGCTGGTCGATGACGTGCTCTTCACGGGCCGCACAATTCGCGCGGCGCTTAACCAGATTCCCGACTACGGTCGTCCGCGCGCAGTCCGCTTGGCGGTTCTGATCGACCGCGGCGGGCGCGAATTGCCGATTCGGGCGGATTTTGTCGGCAAGAACATTCCCAGCAGCGCCAATGACGATGTCAAGGTCTCGCTGGTCGAACGCGGCGGAAGCGATGAAGTCCTGCTTAGCCGGGGAACCAAGCCTGCTGCCAAAGCCGCCAAACCGGCGAAAGCGAGGAAAAAATGACATTCAAACGGCGTCATTTGCTAAGTCTGGAAGAACTCGATGCCACCGAGATGATGACGATTCTCGAAACTTCAAAGGTCTTCCGGGAAGTGCTCGACCGTCCGATCAAGAAAGTCGCGCCGTTGCGCGGCCTGACAGTCGCTAACCTCTTCTTCGAACCGTCAACCCGTACGCGCGTATCGTTTGAACTTGCGGAAAAGCGCCTGTCGGCTGACACCGTGACTTTTACCGCGGCGACATCTTCGGTTAAGAAGGGCGAGACTCTTAAAGACACTGTCCGTAATCTCGAAGCCATGAAGATTGACATGGTGGTAATTCGCCATTCATCATCGGGCGTCCCCTACTTCCTCACTCGCTTCTGCAGCTCCGGTGTCATCAATGCCGGCGACGGTCAGCACGAGCATCCGACTCAAGGATTGCTCGACATGTACACCATCTGGATGAAGTACAAAAAGATCAAAGGCCTGCGCGTTGTCTTAATGGGAGACGCCAAGCACTCGCGGGTAATGCGCTCGAATATCTGGGGACTGACGAAGCTGGGCGCTTCGGTGGCTGTTTGCGGCCCGTCGACGCTGCTTCCTGTCGGTCTGGAGAATATGGGCGTCGAAGTCTACACAGATATCGACAAAGCCCTCGACGGCGCCGACGTCGTCAACGTCATGCGGATTCAGCTCGAACGCCAGCAGGCGGGACTTCTGCCTTCGCTGCGCGAGTATACGTCGCTTTTTGGGATCACCAAAGACCGCCTGAAACGGCTGAACAAGAATTACACCATCATGCATCCCGGTCCGATTAATCGCGGACTCGAGATGGCGGATGATATCGCCGACTGCGAGCAGTCGGTGATATTGGAACAAGTAACCAACGGGGTCGCCGTGCGCATGGCAGTTCTGTATCTGCTTGCCGGTGGTGAGGGGAGAAAAACCGATGAAGATTAAACTCATCAAAAACGGAATGATCGTCTTCCCGAATAAATCCGAGCCGCTGCAGGGAGACATCTATCTCGAAGGCGAGAAGATCAAACGCATTGACTTGAAAGGCGAAAAAAGCAAGAAAGCGGCACCTAAGGCCAACTTCAAGAAAGATGAAGTAATCGATGCCGCCGGAATGCTCGTCTTCCCCGGACTGATCGACATGCATGTGCATTTGCGTGAGCCCGGCCGTGAAGATACCGAAACGATTGAAACCGGCACCATGGCTGCCGCCGCCGGCGGATTCACCGCTGTGGCTTGCATGCCGAATACCCAGCCGCCGCTGGATAATCAAGAATCGGTCCTGTTTGTCAAGCAGCGCGCTGTCGGCTGCAAAGCCCGCGTCTATCCGATTGGCGCCGTCAGTCGCGGACGCGCCGGCAAAGAAATGGCGGATATCGGCGAAATGGTGCAAACCGGGGCCGTCGCCGTCACTGATGACGGCTCACCGGTGCACGACGCGGGCATGATGCGCCGCGCGCTGGAATATGCCGGGATGTTTGGCATCGCGGTAATCAGCCACGCCGAAGACATGTCGCTTTCGGGCAAAGGCGTCATGAACGAAGGTTACGAATCGACGCGTTTGGGAATGCACGGTATCCCGCCGTTTTCGGAGGAAGTTTGCATCGCCCGCGACATCATTCTGTGCAAGTACATCGGCACGCCGCTGCACATTGCGCATGTGTCGACGAAAGGCTCGGTTGAGTTGATCCGGCAGGCGAAGGCGGAAGGCGTCAATGTGACCGCCGAAGCTTGCGCTCATCACTTCACACTGACCGATGCCGAGATCGGCAAGGAATTCAGCACGAACCTGAAAATGAATCCGCCGCTGCGAACTCAAGTCGATGTCGATGCGATCATCGAAGGTCTGAAAGACGGGACGATCGACGTGATCGCTTCCGACCATGCACCGCATGCACCGGAAGAGAAAGAAGTCGAGTTCGATCAGGCGCCGAATGGCATTGTCGGGCTGGAAACTTCGCTCGGATTGGTCGCCACCTACTTGGTCAAGCCGGGACACCTGACTTGGAACGAGATCGCTCGCAAGATGTCGGCGGCGCCGGCGAAAATCCTGCGGACGCCAGGCGGCGACTTGCGCGCCGGAGCCATCGCTGATGTTACCATCATCAACCCGAAAGCGGCGTGGACGGTCAAAGTCGACAAGTTTTTCTCGCGGTCGAAGAATTCGCCCTACGACGGCTGGAAACTTCAAGGCAAAGTGAAGTTCACCATCCTTGGCGGCGAAATCAGCTACGAGGGATAGAAACAGGTACGCCGGATGGAAACATCCGGCGCCCCTACCGTACTTTCGCCCCTCCAGCAACAGATGTTGGGCGGGTCTCCTTACCGGAACTTGCTTGGACAATCTCATACTCTTTTCTGGAGACCCGTCTCTTTCTTGTCGGCACGAGACGTGTCCAGTCAAGCGACTATTCCCGCAATTGATTCCCTTGTGATTTTGAAACTATTGTATAATTCTTACGCGATGTTTGACTTTACCCTGGGAATGTATCGCAAGCTCTGCGCTGCGCTTGTTGACGTCGGTTACCATTCGCTGCTGATGCGCGATTTTAGCGCCACAATCGCCGAACCCGGCAAGCCCCGGTTATTTTTGCGCCACGATGTCGACAGCATGCCGTATTCTGCCATCGACCTCGCGAAGATCGAAAAAGAGCACGGACTGGTCGCGACCTATTTTTTTCGTTGCGTGAAATCGGCATTTGTCCCGGAAGTCATCGCGTCGATAAGAGATATGGGAATGGAATGCGGTTATCATTATGAGACGCTTGATCGTGCCAAAGGCGACTATGAAAAAGCAATCGAGATCACCAAGGACGATTTGCAGATGCTGCGCGCAATCGCGCCAGTAACTACGATGGCGATGCACGGCAATCCGTTGACGCCATACGACAATCGCGACTTATGGAAGAAGTACGAATACCGCGACTTCGGAATCAATCTCGAAGCGTATCAGATCATCAGCGACAGGCTCAAGTACTTCAACGACACCGGCCGCAATTGGGATGAGACGCGCGGCAACCTGCTCGACATGGGAACCACAGTCACGCAATTGCGATTGACCGACACGCCAAGTTTGATTCGCTATGTACAAGAAAACCGTGAAGACGTCTGCATCAGCGCACATCCGAACCGCTGGAGTTCGCGTCCACTTATCTGGTCATACAATCTTGCCTTCGACACCGCCGGCAACATTGTCAAAGGATTGATAAAGCTTGTCCGAAAAAGATAGCGCTATTCAAATCAAGATTGCGTCGAGCGCGGCGGAAATTCCGCCGGGCTGGGATGACCTCGCCACTCGGCATCCGCATGCGGCAATATTCCATTCTGCCATTTGGCAAAGCGTGTTGCAGAAATGCTACCCATACCGATTCTTCGGTCTTTACGCCGTCAGCGAAATTGGCGCCATCGTTGGTATGCTTCCGGTCTACCTTGTATCGAGCAAATTGACCGGCAAGCGACTCGTCAGCGCGCCGTTTTCATACATCTGTGATCCGCTGGCAGAGAACGAAGCAGTCGCGGCTGCGTTACTCGAGACAGCCCAGAATATCGCGCGCGAACATGGGGCATCATATTATGAACTCAAATGCCGTTTCCCGCAACCAACGGTGCAAAAGACGTTTGTAGAAAGCGGCCAGTTCGAAACCTACCTTTTGGATATTATCGCACCGGAAGACGATATTTGGGCGCGCACGCACAAGAGCATCATTCAACGCGGTGTCAACAAGGCAAAAAAAGAAGGCGTCGAGATCAAGGTCGGAAATGATGAAAACTGCGTAGATATTTTCCATCGCCTCAACTTGCTGACCTGCCGCAAGCACGGCATCCCCGCCCAGCCGCTGGAGTTTCATCGCGAAGTTTGGTACTCTCTGGCGCTAAAACAAAAGGCTGACTTCTTGTTCGCCTTCTACAACGAAGAAGCCATCGCCGCGATGGTGATCTTCTATCACCGCGGCACCGCGACTTACATGTACGGCGCCAGCGACGAGCGTTTTCTGTCACAGCGTCCGAACCACTTGTTGCTCTGGGAAGCCATCTTGCGCGCCAAAGAAAAAGGCATGATGACTTTCGATCTCGGACGCGTCTCCGACGACAACCCGGGACTGAAAGAATTCAAGCAGCGCTGGGGCGCAACGACCGTGCCGCTGCATTATTACTATTGGCCGGAGAAAAAAGGCGTCGGCGCCGTGAATAGAAAATCTTTGAAGTTCCGCATAACAACGCTTATGTTTTCCAAGATGCCCTTATTCGTGACGGCACGCTTGACGTGGCTGTATAAACATCTCGCCTAAGGATTGCGAACTTGCGCAAACTGAAGAAGAAAATATTCAAGATGATTGCCACCAATATCGGGTGGTACAAGATTCGCATTGCGCTCCTGCGCTCGTGCGGCTTTGTGATTGGCAAGGATGTTTATATCGCGGACGGCCTGATCATCGTAGAGGAACTGCTGGATCGCGAAAATGTCGTTATCGGCGACCGTGCTAGCCTGGCGCCGCGCGTGACGATTGTCACATCGTCGCATCCCAATAATTCGCGCATTCGTCCTTATGTATCCACGCCGCGCGGCAAAGTGGTCATCGGTCAGGACGCCTGGATCGGCGCCAATGTCACGATCTTGCCGGGTGTAACGATCGGCAACGGCGCGATTGTCGGCGCCGGAAGTGTTGTCACGAAAGATGTGCCGCCATACAAGATTGCTTTCGGAATGCCGGCGCGCGTCATCGCAGATGTCGCCGTTCCCGATGGCGAGAAGATTCCCTGATTCGAGTACTTTCCCCTATTTCGTCAAAAGCGTCAAAAACTGCGAAGTAATGACTTCGGGAGAAAAATGCGTTTGCATTGAACGGCGGCCCGATTCGGCAATAGAATTGAGCAGCGCCCTGTCCGTCAGCAATTTTCGCAGTGCCTGCGCCAGCGATTCAACGCTACGCGGTTCGACGAGCATGCCGTCGACGCCGTCTTGACGAACGATATCGGTGATTCCGCCCGAACGCGCGCCCACCGCAACACAACCGCACATCATTGCTTCGACCAACATCAAACCAAAACCCTCGCGCTCGGACACGAGACAGACAATCTCTGACGAGCGGTAGCGATCCGCGAGTTCTGCCTGTGTGACCGGCGCCAAGAACTGAACTCTGTCGCCCAATTTGAGTTCTGCCGCAAGCGCCCGCAGTGAGTCTTCCTCGGGGCCGTTGCCGTGCATATCGAGCGTGCAATCGATGCCTTCAGATTTGAGCTGGTGAATTGCCCGCAACAAAACATCGAGGTTCTTCTGCTTGGTGTAGCGCGAAGCGCTGATGATGCTGCCCGGCCGGCGGGCATGGCTGGGATCATAGAATATCTTCGTCTCATCGACAATCAACGGCGCGACCGCAATTTTGTCAGAGTAACTTTGCCCGATGGAATTAAGCAAGTGCCCCTTCAAGAAGGATGAAACTACGTTGATGCGCCTTGCCTCTTCAAACACGCGCCGCGCCATCGGCTTGAGGAACGGTATCTTTTGCAGCAAGTGAATGTCGGTACCGTGACAGGTGACGACGAATGGGATTGCCGTCTGTGCTGACACTTTGCGAGCGACAACGCCGCCGGGAATCCACCAGTGCGCCCAGAGCACGACCGGCTGAATTTCCTTTGCCACCGCCGCGGACTTATCCAGATAATTATTGAGGAACTGCTGTGCCACAAACGGCGCACTCAAAACGCGCTTGTGCATTTCGCCGCGATAGGCAAGCGTTTCCTTGTCATCGGCGGCATAACGAAACCGGTGCACATGGAGACCGTCGACTAGTTCATATTCCTTTAGCCCGGCATCATGCGGAACAACGAAGTGGAGTTCGAGCTGGCGTGCGAGACTTTGATAGAGGGGTTGAAACCCGATTCCCGAAATGTCGTTCGGGAACCGGGGGAAATTGTGCGTCAGGACGAGAACGCGCGGGCGCTGTTGTGCATCCATTTCGCGTTATCCCAACATCCGAGTTCAACCGTTGTCGGTTGTTTCGTCGGAGGACGGCAACTCGCGTACCTTGATCGTCAACGGACGTTCCGGAATATCGGCGCCGTTTTGACGCGAACCGCTGCTTTCGCCGGATGAAGCTTGCTCGCCGGATGACGGCGGCGCATTCATTGGCCGGGCACGACGCGGACGACGACCGCTACGATGCTGAAATTGCCTTCTCGGCTCGTCGAACGATTGCTCTTGATCGCCAAGCTGGAGTTCTTGCGAATCCCCTGTCGATTCTTCGGGACTGGGAACCGGGTCGCTGTAGCTCTCGCGCGGTTCAAAATCGGGTGTCGGTGCAACCACTGGAATCGGGCTCGGAGTCGGCTCGAATGCCATCGACGGCTGCTCTTCCGCTGCCGCCGCAGGTGCTACCTCGCGGGTTTCCGGACGGGCGTTGCGATCGGGCCGGCGATCCCGGTCGCCGCGCTGCGGGCGCCGGTCATCGCGGCCGCGGCGTCCATCGGGTCTGCCTTCGCGGCGCGGTTCGCGTTGCTCACGCGGCTCGCGAACTTCTTCGCGCTTAGCTTCAGTTGGTTCCTCGCGGCGTGGAGCTCGCGGCTCGCGGCTGTCGCGAGGGTCGCGGCGACGCGAATCAGGACGCGAATCCGGGCGGGCATCACGGCGTTCCGGACGGCGCGAATCGCGGCGTTCCTGCGGACGCTCATCGCGGCGCTCGTCCCTGCGGTCGTCGCGGCGTTCATCGACGCGCTCTTCACGCGGTTCGTAATAGCGATTTTCAGAATCTTCGCGCTGCAAATTGCCGCGGACACCGGAACGGCGGCCAAGCTCGTCAAGCAGTCGCTGATTTTGCGTCTTCATTTCCGACAGCGAATCGCGCAAGTAAACGAGCGCTTCGGTGATAATTCCCATTACAAATGTTACCAGCGCCGCCAACTCGAACATGATGACGACATACAGCAGCGGGCGGTAGCCTTCGTGCATCACAAAGCGCAAATAGAACGCTCCGGCGGCAACGAGGAAACCGATAAAGAAAAACCACAGGGCGGCTTTGCCGAACAAATGCATCGGGTCGCCAAATACGGAGACCTGGAACTTGACCGCAATCAGATCTGTCAGCCCCTTAAGAATGCGCGATTTGCCCGCGAACTTGCTCTTGCCGGAATGGCGTTTCTGCAACGTGACCGGCACTTCGCGAACGACGTAGTCCTTGGTGGCGGCGAATGCGGCGAGATAACGGTGCCAGCCTTCGCGCATCGTCGGAAACTCATTGTAGACTTCGCGGGTAAAGGCCTTTACCGAATTCATGTCGCTGACTTTCAACTTCGGGAAAAGCATCCGCGTCATCAAATTGTAAATCCACGACACGAGCCACTTGCCGTACTGGCCCTGCTTCTTGCCGCAGACCATATCGGCGCCGTTATCAATCGATTCAATCATCTTGGGAATGTCGCGCGGATGAAACTGCAGGTCGGCGGGATAAAATACGAGAATGTCGCCGCGCGCCTGGGCGAAGCCCTTGGTCAGCGCATTGGTGAGTCCGAGGCGGACGCGGTTCTTGACGATGCGCACCCAGCGATAGCGCCGCATGGCGTCAACCATCTTCTGCTCGGTGCGATCCGTCGAGCCGTCGTTGACGAGTACGACTTCAACGCCGTACTTCATTAGCGCAATGACCTTGGCGAGTTCCTCGGTCAGCGGCTCGATATTGCCCTCTTCGTTGTGCGCGGGGATTACGATCGAGACTTTCGTGTAGTTTGTATGTCTTCCGTTCATTGTTTACGTCTTTCGAGTTGAATAATCGTGTTTTCGAGACGCGGGTCGTTGCGATACAAACCGCGCGCCATCTTAAAGTATACGAGCGCGGAATCGAAATAAGCGGCATTGGTCTGCGCTGTTCCGATTGAAAGGAAGCAGTTGCCGATTCCGATTGCACTCTGGGCGTCACCGGGCGAGAACTCCTGCACTTTGCGGTAGTACCCGATTGCCCGCTCCCAGTTTTCCGACGAGTTGAGCGCGTCTCCGACATACATGTTCGCCGAATAGTTAGGTGTACCGCTGTCCAAAAAGCGGCGCATGTAGAATTCGGCCGAGTCGGCGCGATTCACGGCGATGTATGACTGCGCGATTTCATAGTCGGTAGGGAGATAGTTTTTGACTGCGGCGTTTGGCGAAGCGTCCACAATGTTGTAGACCTTGACCGGTATTCCGCGCGCATAATACCGTGTCACAAATTTGGCGCGACTCATCATTTCCGGGTATTGCTCGCGGGCGAATTTCTCGTTGCCTTCGTCCATCGCGATATGAGTCATCGGATACTTCGAGAAAAAATCTCGATCAACATTGACGACTCCAAACATGTGAATAACGCAACCGAGTTTGTTCTCCAGCGTAAACGCCGGAGCATAAGGACCCGTGACTACCGCATCCTTGGCTAATATCACGCCAAGATCGCGGTCGGCGGCAAACAGGCTGTATTGACGGACTCCAGCCCAGCTCGCAAAAGCGGCGATGTGCAAACCAAGCGCTACGACAACAAGCGCTCCGGCTGCGATTACGCCAAGCGATGCAAACTTGCGGAAAGAACTGCCAATCGATTTGTAGGCAAAGGCCAGACTGGCGCCGACAGCGATAAAAATCATGCCGGCGGCAAACGACGATTTGCCGACAAAGGTTTCCCCGAGCGGGATGCCGTCTTTGGCCGTGAGCGTGAGGACGATCAACGCGATCATGGGCAGCAGCCATAATCCCCACAACACAAGCAGTACGGGTAGATTGTAGGCGCGTTCGACGGGCTTCTTCGCCTGCGAGCGGGCAGATTTCAGATACTCGATCACGTAGGCCAGAGCAATTGCCGCCAATGCAAATGCCGGGAACATGATGGTTGTCTGATAGCGCAGCGGGCGATAATTCCAGGGAAATAGGGCAACATATCCGGCGCCAAACCAAACCAATACCAGCAGCCAGCCGGGATTGAATTCGCCGAAAAGTTTCTTGTCCTTGGAGCGAGCCACGGCAAAGCAGGTCAGAATCCCGGCTCCGCCAATGAACGCGAGAATTGTGGTGATCGGCATTTTGGCAAAGAACTGCGTGTCCCACAGCAGGGTCATCAGTTGGTAGAGGAATTCGTTCGGCGATTCGAGCGCTTTGGGCGCACCGTAGAGGCCGAAGGCCTGCTCGGTCAGGTAGCCGGCAACTTGGCTACGTGACGGCAGATACACAGCGACCAGATAAACCAGCGCCGTAACTAAGAATCCTCCGCCGAACCAAATGGCGTTCTTGAGCGTCGCCTTGCGCGCTTCGTTGTCGTTGAAGTACTGCAATACGAAGACCACCAGGAAAACGCCGGCCATGAAGAGGGCGATCATTTTGCCGAAAAATGCTGCCGCGGCACAGGCGATGCCTGCGAAAATATAGAAAAGGGATTTGGTGGATCCCTTGGAAAAAAGGTAGACAGAAAGGCAGATCCAGAAATTCTGGGCGCCTTCGAGAAACGGCGTTCGACCAAACCACACCATTGTGAAATCACAGCAAGCGAGAAGCGCAAATAACAGTGCGGCCAGTCGGGAGCCGAAGTTCTTGATTGCCAGCGCCAGTAGCAAGATCGCGGCGAGGTTGAAAACAACCGCCACGCCGTTTTCTGCTGCACGGCCGGTACCGAAAAGATTGAAGACGATTAGAGCGAGAAAATTCTGACTCGATTTTTGCCACTGTGCAAAACGCGGATCACCGTACGGATTGGAATTTCCGCGATCAACGCTGTTCTTGGCAAAGTAGTTGTACTGCGGCGGGTCGGTGGAAAAGTCCTGCGACTTGGTAATGCCGGCCGGCGGATCAGCCTCGAGATAAGCGACCCGAAATGCAAGCCCACATAATAGAATGATGCCGAGCAGCAGGAAAAAGAACTTCCCTGCCACTGCGGCATCAATTTTATCAACGACCTTTTTCAAACGTTAGAACCTACTTGAACTCTTTGATCTTGTCAGCGGTATACCGAATCTGTTCTTCGGTGAGTTCGGGGAACATCGGCAAGCTGACTATTTCCTTTGCGACAGTTTCGGTTACTGGATACTCGCCTTCGCTGAATCCGAGGAAGCGGTACGCCTTCTGCAGGTGCACTGGAATCGGATAGTGAATCAAGGCGCTCACACCTTGCTGGCCGAGGAAGTTGATCAAATCTTCGCGGCGCTTGTGCCGGACGACAAATAGATGAAAAACGCTCTTGCAGCCGTTGGCTTCCGTCGGCAGGATCAAATCGGCGCCGGCCAGATGCTTTCGGTATAACTCGACGTTCTTGCGGCGCGCTTCATTCCATTTGTCGAGGTGCTTGAGCTTGACATTGAGCACAGCGCCCTGAATGCCTTCCATTCGATAATTGTATCCAATGACGTCGTGATAATACTTCTTCGCCGAACCGTGATCGCGCAGTTTGCGAATCTTCGCCGCCAATTCCGGATCGGAGGTCGTAATCGCGCCGCCTTCGCCGTAAGCGCCGAGATTCTTGCCCGGATAAAACGAGAAGCAAGCCATTAAGCCCATGCTGCCGGTCCGCTTGCCGTTATACGTTGCGCCATGACCTTGTGCCGAGTCTTCGATCACCGGAATGCCGTGCTTCTTGGCGATGGCGAGAATCGGATCCATATCTGCCGGCTGGCCGTAAAGATGAACCGGAATAATCGCCTTGGTGCGGCGGGTGATCTTGGCTTCAAGCTTGCTCGGATCAAGGTTATAGGTTTTTTCGTCGCAATCAACTAAAACCGGACGGGCGCCGGTGTAACTGATCGCCTCGCAGGTGGCAATAAAGGTATTGGCAGCCGTAATGACCTCGTCGCCAACGCCAATATCCAGAGCCAGCATCGCCAGATGCAGTGCTGTCGTTCCGGTATCAACCGCCACACAATCCGCCGCCTCACAATATTTGGCGAATTCCTTCTCAAACTCATAAACATACTTACCCAAGACAAACGCAGCATCGGCGCAGACATTCTGCATAGCCGGATCGATCTCGTGTTTGATCGACTGATACTGTGCCTTCAGGTCTAAAAATGGAACTTGCATATAAACTCCTCGGTGCAAAACGAAGCGAGAAGTTATGTAAATGGGAGTGCAATGTCAAGACTCCCGGGAGCGCTCGTAACGGCCCGAACCGTCCCTTCCGGTAATCAGATGAAACTTGCGGCTGACGAAGGCGTTATAAAACCTAATTGCGGGAAAGATTGGATTATGTTAGAGTCACCAGAATCATGAGCACCAACGACACCGGCGCAGCTTCCCGAAGCCTCGCAACAGGAGGAGAATTCATTTCAAGCAAGCTACGAAGCCTGATTCGCTACTTCCGCCTGATCGTCATTGCCGTAGCGCTCGCGTTGGTTATCAAGACGCTGCTCGTTGAGGCATACAATATTCCGTCAGAATCCATGGAAAACACTCTGTTGGTCGGGGATTTTCTGCTTGCCGATAAACTCACCTATGGACCGCACATTCCGTTTCTGGGCATCAAATTACCGGCGCTGCGCGACCCAAAGGTTGGCGATGTGGTGGTCTTCCGATTCCCCGATAATCCCAACAAAAACTTCATCAAGCGGATCATCGCCAAGGGCGGAGATGAAGTTCAAATCCTCGATAAAGCTGTGTATCTAAACGGCAAAGTCGTCGACGAGTCGCGCTATGCCGTTCACTCCGATTCAATGACGCTTCCGCCCGGATCAACGCAACCGCGCGATAACTTCGGGCCGATTACAATTCCCTATGGACACTATTTTGTCCTGGGCGACAATCGCGACAATTCTTCCGATTCGCGTTTCTGGGGGACAGTGCCGCGTGATCACATTTCCGGCAAAGCAATTTTCATCCACTGGTCGTGGAAACCGGACGAAAAAGCTCCCGTGATTACATGGTGGAATCCGATTTCCGTTTTGGGCGCAACTGCGTATCATATATATCATCTTCCGGAGCGCGTTCGCTGGAGCCGGTTGTTTCATACAATTAGTTAGGAGATTTCATGTCGAATATCACCGGAGCACGTAAAGACAAGCGCGATAATAAGCAGCCCTCGGCTCTTGCTTCGACGTTCGGAACAGCCAAATCGCTGGTTCTGGCATTTGTTATGGCTTTGTTGATCAAGCACTCCGTCATTGAGGCATACAACGTTCCCACCAGTTCAATGGAAGACACAATTCTTGTCGGCGACTTTCTGTTGGCGAACAAGTTCTTATATGGAATTCACATACCGCTGACAAATATCACCATCAAAGGAATTCGCAACCCGGAGCCGGGCGACATTGTCGTGTTCAAATTCCCGGGCGACTCCACTACAAACTATGTCAAGCGTTGCGTCGCGGTGGGCGGGCAACTGGTCGAAGTGCGCGACAAGCAGCTCTTTGTCGACGGCAAAGAAATTCCCGACTACGAATTCCTCAAACACACCGACTCGAAAGTCGAACGCGGACGGGATTATTTTGGCCCTTACCGTGTGCCGCCGGGGACTTATTTCATGATGGGTGACAACCGCGACAACTCCTATGACTCACGTTATTGGGGACCGGTCCCGCAAAGATTCATTCTCGGAAAAGCACTAGTCGTTCACTGGTCATGGGGTGCGGCGCCGGATCCCGATGCGCCTAAAATCGACTGGACTAATCCAGTAACTTGGCCAGGCGGATTTTGGTACAATTTCATCCATTTCCACGAACGCGTCCGTTGGGAACGACTGGGACAGGTCTTAAGCTAGATTTTTCCCGTGTAACTTACCATCTAACAAAACTTAATAGACCGCGACAGATTCGTATTCTTGCCTTCTTGTGAAAAATTTCGCAAAAAAGGGTTGACTTTCTCTTATATATCAATAAGTTTGTCGATAAGGTATAGGTGAACTTGGATAGCTTATGGCAGCGAGAATAGAAGTAGACGGGATCACAAAGACTTTCGGGGATCGTAAGGTACTCAAAGACATAAACTTTGCCATCTCGGCGCCAAATTCGGTCGGAATTACCGGTCACAACGGTTCCGGCAAGTCCACGCTGATGAAAATCCTCGCTCAAATCATCTCGCCGACCCGCGGAAAAGTCACCGTCAAATTGGATGAAAAGCCGCTTCCCGAGGATCGCCACCTTGAAGTAATCAAAATGGTCGCCCCGGAAATGGCTCTATATGAGATGCTGTCGGCTTACGAAAATCTTCAGTTTTTTGCCAAATTGGCCTCTGTGCCGATGCCCCGCAGCGAACAGGATCGGCTGCTTGCGTTGATGGGCCTTGCTGGCCGAGGCGACGATATGGTTGGCGCCTACTCTTCTGGAATGAAGCAGCGCCTGAAATACGCGGTCGCCCTCCTGGCAAACCCGGACATTTTGCTTTTGGATGAGCCGACTTCAAACCTTGATGACGAGGGCAAGGCGATTGTCATTGATATCATGGCGAAGCAGCAACAAGACAAGATACTGATAATAGCAACCAATGAACATGAGGACTTGGGCCGTGTCGCAAGCGTCATCGAGCTGGGCAAGTAAATCGATCGCCGTCCTGATGAAGGACATGCGAACCGAGCTGCGGACACGCTATGCCCTAAATGCGCTCTTTATGTTCGCATTTACGACACTAGTGGTCATAAGTTTTTCACTCGGACAAGTCGCGCTGACGACAACCGTCCATGCAGCGCTGTACTGGATTGTCCTTTTCTTCTCGGCGATGTCAGCCTTAGCGGGTGTGTTCATCAAGGAAGAGGACACGAAGACGGCGCAAACCTTAAGAATGTACGCGCGACCGTCGATAATCTACACAGGCAAGCTGATTTACAACACATTCCTGCTTTTCACACTGTGTTTGCTGATTACGCCCCTTTTTATTATTTTTATGCATGTAAATGTGCCTGATCCCGTACTATTCGGGGTGATCGTGACGTTGGGCGCGATCGGTTTAGCAGGCGCAACTACCATTATTGGAGCGATCGTCGCCAAGGCGAATGTTCGCGGCGCTTTGTTCGCCGTTTTAGCTTTCCCGGTTTTGCTGCCGCTTTTGGTTGCGGCAATTTCCGGCACGAATGCTGCACTTAGCAACGAAGGTTGGGCCGGTGCGGCGAATGATATTAAACTACTGGCTGCCTACGCGGTTATAATGATTACAGCATCGGCGGTCTTATTTGACTTTGTTTGGAATGGTTAAGAAAGTTCTTCAAATTGTTTTGTTTTTGATTCTGACCGGCGTGATCTGGTTCAGTTTCACAACGCCGGCGCCGCAACAACAGATTGGCGAAGCGTCGCGGATTTTCTACTACCACATTCCCGTCGCCTGGTTGACTGTGGTGGCGTACTCGATCAATTTGATATTCTCGATCAAGTACTTGAAAACTAAGACCGAGATTGACGACTACCGCGCGCTTTGGGCCGCGGAAATCGGGACGATGTTCTGCGTTCTGGCGACGATCAGCGGATCGCTGTTCGCAAAAGTCACTTGGGGAATTTACTGGAACTGGAGCGAGCCGCGGATGCTTTCCATCTTCGTGTTGCTGATGATTTATGGCGCTTATCTGGCATTGCGCGGAGCGACTTCAAGTCCAGAACGCCGCGGCACGATGGCGGCGGTATATTCAATTTTCGTATTTCCGACTGTGCCATTCTTTATTTTCGTAATGCCCCGCATGATGGCATCGCTGCACCCGTCGGATTCAGTAGTTGATTCGAATTTGAAATTCCAGATGTCAGGCGATGTCGGCTGGATATTCTTTATCTCGCTGGCGGCTTTTACCGCCCTGTTCTTCTGGCTCTATACTTTGGGCATCAGACTTCACCGCGTAAAAATATCTCGTACGGAGTAATCGATAGATGGAAACTTCGAATTATACGGTTTTGTTCGCCAACCTGATCATCTGGGCGGGCATTTTCCTGTTTCTCTTCAGATTGGATAAGAAAGTTAAAGATATGGAGAAGATGAAATGAAGGTCAAACTGATCCTCGCGACCGTTATCGTCGTGAGCGTGGCTGCGTGGGGATTTACATCCTTCACCAAGTCCATGACCTCTTACGTCGATTTCGGTGAAGCGCAAAAGCGCGGATCGCGCGTCCAGGTAATGGGCGCCGTCGATCATGACAAGGTCAGCTACGATGTTGACAAGCAGACCTTGGAATTTGAAATCACCGACGAAGCCGGCGCCATAATGACAGTTCGCTACGACGGCACCATGCCGGGCAACTTCTCGCAGGCGTCCCACGCTGTCTGCATCGGCAAGTACAACGGCAAGGTCTTCGAAGCCGAACAACTGCTGATCAAGTGTCCTTCGAAGTATCAAGGAGAAGAGGGTTAAGATGCCAATCGGAAATACTCTTCTCGCAATTGCCTGCGCAACAGCGCTCGTTTCGCTGTTCGGCTACGGCATGACACTTTTCAATCGCGACACCTATGTTTCGCTGGCGCGCAAGTCATACTATGTCTTCGCTGTCGCGACGATCTTAATGTGCGCATATCTCCTCATGCAAATTCTGAATCACAACTTTGCAGTCGAATATGTGCACGATTATTCATCGAAAGATCTCGGGCTGGGATTCCTGATTTCGACCTTCTGGGCCGGTCAGACCGGATCGTTCTCGCTCTGGCTCTTCTGGATTACGATTATTGGCATATTCCTGATTCGCAAGGAAACGGAAAACCACTCGGCTGTTATGTTCTTCTATATGCTGGTGATTTCGTTCTTCCTGACCTTGCTTGTCGCGCGTTCGCCGTTCACGTTGATACCGGCCGAATTCCTGGCGCAGTTTCCGGGCGGCATGCCGCCGGACGGTCAGGGTCTGAATCCGCTGCTGCAGAACTACTGGATGGTCATTCATCCGCCGATTGTATTCTTCGGATTCTCGCTGCTGGCAGTTCCTTTCTCTTACGCCTTGGGCGCACTGGCAAAGAACAACTTCCGCGATTGGGTCAAGAATGCATTCCCCTGGACGGCGCTCTCGTCGTTCTTCCTCGGAACCGGCATTTTCATGGGCGGATACTGGGCTTACGAGACGCTTGGTTGGGGTGGTTACTGGGCCTGGGATCCAGTGGAAAACACTTCCCTGATTCCGTGGATGTTGAATCTGGCGCTGATGCACGGATTACTGATCGAAAAGAACAAAGGCGTGTTCCGCCGCTCGAACATGGTTTTGGCAATCTTCTCGTTCCTGCTGGTCGTCTACGGCACATTCCTGACACGTTCGGGAATTCTTGCCGACTTCTCCGTGCATTCATTTACCGATTTGGGAATTTCGGGTTATCTGGTGTTCTTCATGCTGTTCTTCCTGACTCTGTCGATCGTCCTTCTTGTCGTTCGCGGCAAGACCGCCAAGACCGGCGCCGGCATTAAGGATCCCTACTCGGTTGACTTCGCTATCGCGGTCGGGATTTTCTTCCTGACCTTGCTTTCGATACTCACTTTGATTGGCACCTCGGCTCCGCTGATTACCCGTATTTTCGGCGAGGCTGCCAACGTCTCGATGGATTTCTACAACAAGACGGCCCTGCCGATGGCGGTAATTCTGGCGCTTTTGGCCGGCATCTCGCCTTTCCTCGTCAGCAAGGACCGTTCGTGGCCGACGCTGTTCAAGCGTCTGACCCCGGCGCTCGCGTTGTCAATCATCAGCGCTGTTGTGGCGATGATCTTCGGCGTGACACAGTTCATGTATGTGCTGATGATTTTCATGGCTGCGTTCGCGCTGTTCGGGAATTTCTTCGTGATCTTCCTGCAGCCGGGCAAGGTCGGCTTGCGCATCGGCGGTTTTGTAACGCACATGGGCTTCGGCATCATGATGGTTGGAATCGTCATTTCCTCCGCGTTCTCGCAGACCGAAACAGTGAATCTCTATTCCGGCCAGGGTCCGGTCAAGTCGTTTGAGTATGCCATTTCCTACAGCGGAATGGAGAGCGACATCATGAACAAGGATAACGCGGTGCATCTGCAGGTACAGGACGGACATTCACAATTCCGTGCCGACCCCAAGATGTTCATCGCGAAAGAAAATCAGGGCATGATGCGCAAACCGTTCATTCGCAAATATTTCCTTCATGACTTGTATCTTTCGCCGCAGCAACAGCAGAACGTCGGCGACGGCGACAAGATGATTCTCACCAAGGGTGAAGCCAAGCGCATCGGCGAGTACGATGTCAAGTTCCTGAACTTCGACATGGGCGACCACAGCGATCCGAACACGATGCAAGTGGGCGCAGTCATGGAAGTCACCAAGAACGGTCAGACAAAGACTGTGACGCCGAAGGTAGCCTTCACGCAAAGCGGCAAGAAATTCATCAAAGCCGACATGCCTGATGGGCAAGGCTCAATGGTGCTTCAGGACATTCAGGCGGATGCCGGAATGGTATCGCTTCAGTTCGCCGGCGTCCCGGGTATGGATGTCGTCGACTTGTTGGTTCTGGAAGTCTCCAAGAAGCCTTTAATCAACCTGGTCTGGGCCGGATTGATCATGGTCGTTCTCGGAACATTTATCTCGTTCATTCGCCGCCGCAGACTGCAGTTTGCTTCGACGCAGAACTACTCAATTCCGGAATCGACTCCGAGCCGGTCACTTTCAGGATTGACTGAATAAGCAACTTTTCGAATTGATGTGATTCAGGGCGACGGCACAAGCCGCCGCCCTTCTTTTTGATAAATACTCATCCGGATTATCTGATTGTCCGTGCGGAAAAACTTACCTATTATCACGCGCCTTATGACGACGAATTCGAAATTCAAAAGCATCGCCGCTACGGCAGTTGTCTACTTGCTCGCAAGTTCCCCCGTTCGCGCGACTCAAGCCGGTCTGCATGATTTCGATAGCCTGCTCGATACCGCCGACCAGACTGTTAGGGCCGAACGCAACGCGAAACTGGCAGAGTTTGTTCAACAGCTCGAAAAGATCGACCCTAGCACGCTAAGCTTCGATGATCAGATCGATCGCGAAATTCTCATCGGGAATCTGCGGGCGGAAATCACCTACGACACCGCCTACCGGCGCTGGGATCGCGACCCGACGCTGGCTCTGGAAGTCGCCCTCTATGGCTGCCTCGCGCTCATCATGCGCGAATTTGCTCCGCTGGAACAGCGCGTGCAAAGTCTGATTAGCCGGGTCGGCGAGACCCCGAAACTTCTTGCGGAAGTCACCGCCAATCTGCGGCGCGAGAATGAAATCCCCACCGTCTGGGCCGAGATGGCGGAAGACCTCTGCAAATCCGCAGTTGGATTCCTCGACTCGCTGCTCATCGATCCGGCCATAGGCACAACGCAACGCAGCGAACTCGCAAGTGCAGTCGATCGTGCAAAAACCGCTGTCGTCGACTACGAGTCATTCCTCAAGACGCAATTGACGAATCGCTCGCGCGGCTCTTATGCGATCGGATGGGAGACTTTCGCATCACTCTTGAAAGACCAGCACGGCTTGATCATGAGCGCCGCAGAGCTGATTGAATTCGGAAACACCGAAATCGCCAGAATCAAATCCGAAATGTCGCAAGTCGCCGCACAGATAGACACAACGCGCAACACTGACGAAATTCTGGACGAGTTGAAGAACGCCCGCCCGGCAAGCCGCGACCTCTTGGCTGTCTATGCCGGCTATGTCAAGAGTTCGGAAGATTTCTTGCGGGTAAATAGTCTCATGACACTTCCTTCCGGAATGGAGTTGCAAGTTGTCGAGACGCCGGAATTTGTCCGCCATACTTATCCGTTTGCTGCCTATTCGACGCCGACACCGCTCGATCCGTTGCAAAAAGGCGAGTTCTGGGTCACACCGATCGCACCGGGATTGACCGGCGAAGAACTCGATATTGCGCTGGCAAAACACAATCCCTATCAATCGCATCTGATAGCGCTGCACGAGGGCTTTCCGGGACACCACGTTCAACTGACGATAGCGGCACGCCACGCCTCTCGAACGCGTAAGCTATTCGACTCCAATGTCTTCTTGGAGGGCTGGGCGCTCTATTGCGAAGAGTTAATGTGGGAGCAGGGTTATTTCCCCGATTTGCGTTTCCGCCTAATGCAGCTGAATCTGGAATTGTGGCGCGCCTGCCGGGTGGTGATCGATGCCAAGCTGCACACCGGCCAAATGACGTTTACTGAAGCGGTAAATCTTCTTGTGGAAACAGCAAAATTTGATAAGCTAAGTGCAATTGCGGAGGTCAAGCGTTATTCGCAATCGCCGACGCAACCGTTGAGTTATCTGGTCGGAAAACGGCTGATACTCGATCTGCGCTCGGATTGCCGGCGCGCCTGGGGAACCGAATTCTCGTTCGAGAAATTTCACGATCGACTACTGGCTCTGGGGTCTGTGCCGATGAATTTGGCGAAACGAGCGTTGCTGGAACAATTGTAGCCGGGAATAGTTTTAATCTTTGGATATATTGATTTTTTGAGGAAGGAGATTTCATGTCGAATGCAACAGCAGTATCAGATGCGACTTTTGAAGCCGAAGTTGTCAATAGCAGCGTACCGGTAATCGTGGATTTTTGGGCCGAGTGGTGCGGACCGTGCCGGATGATCGCGCCGATCCTCGACGAAATCGCGGCAAGCTATGCCGGCCGCGTGAAGGTCGTTAAGGTCGATGTCGATTCCAACAGCCGTACGGCTTCGCAGTTCAGCGTAATGTCGATTCCGACCTTGCTGTTCTTCAAGAACGGCAAAGTGCAAGATCAGGTCGTTGGCGCCCTGCCGAAAAAGATGCTGCAGGAGAAAGTTGACAAGTTCCTGGCATGAGCGAATTCAAGAATCCGAGCAACAGCGAAATCGACGAGATCCTAAGATCGTCGAAACGCATCGCGGTAGTAGGAATGTCTTCGAAACCCGAGCGCGCTTCGCACGGCGTTTCGAAACACTTGATTAAACGCGGCTACGAAGTGGTTCCGGTGAACCCGATGGAACCGGAAGTGCTCGGACTCAAATCGTACGCCAGCCTGAAGGACGTGCCCGGCAAGATCGATATCGTGGATGTCTTTCGGCGTTCGGACCAAACCGACCCGATTATCGATGAAGCGATTGCGATCAAGGCTAAGGTCTTGTGGCTCCAAGAGGACGTCATCAACGATTCCGGTGCCGCACGGGCGCAACAGGCTGGCCTCAAGGTCATCCAGGATCGTTGTATCGCCAAGGAATTGATAAGGTTATAGCTACCGCTTTCGAAATATTAAAGCCGCTGCCGCCCGACTTTGGCTGCAGCGGTTTATTTTTTCAATCTATTGTTCCACTCCCATAGTTTCCGAGTAGAACAAATAGATGCGGCTTACTTGCCAAAACTCGCGTAAGTTATTATACTCAAGCGCGTAAACTACCGATACGTATTACAGGCACAGACATGATTCGCAACAGTACTTATCAAGAAACGTCATTCGGATTCCAGCAAGGGATAACTCCGGGGATAAAGTATCTCCTGATTGCCAATGCCGGCGTCTTTCTGTTGCAGTACCTTGCCCCGGCGCTGCGTCTCGAAACCAATCTTGGTCTAGTGCCGTATGCGATCGTTCATTCGTTTGCCGTCTGGCAGGTGTTCACTTACATGTTCCTGCACGGCGACATCTTTCACATTGGGTTCAATATGCTTGCCTTGTGGATGTTTGGCTCCGATCTTGAGCGCCAGTGGGGTACGCGCGAGTTTCTTAAGTTCTATTTCATTGCAGGCATCGGCGCTGCGATAATCACGTTGCTTTTTCAACTGAACAGCACGATTCCTGTAATCGGCGCTTCAGGAGCTATTTACGGCGTACTAGTGGCTTTTGCGGTACTTTACCCGAATCGCCTTATCTATATTTGGTTCCTTTTTCCGATAAAAGTAAAGTATTTCGTAATGGCAATGATCGGCATTGGTCTTGTTGCATCTTGGAGTCAGCAAGGCGGCGGAATCGCGCACTTCACGCATCTTGGCGGCGCCTTAGTTGGGTATCTTTACCTCAAGGCTGATTGGCGGTTGGTTCACTGGCTCGCACCGTTGAAGAAAGTATTTCGCTTCCGCCGGAAAGGACCAAAACTGGTAAACACGACGCGTCAACCGGACGAGCTGATGGATGAAGTCGATCGTATCCTCGATCGCATCACTGAACTCGGCGGTTATGAAAACTTGAGCGAACGCGAGAAGAAGGTTCTCGAGAGCGCCTCGAAAAAGCTATCGGAGCGGCAGAAATGACCATACGCAAGAAAATCGTGGTAGCGGATGGATCGGAAACGATCATCGCAGTCTGCCGTAAATTGCTTACGCAAAACGGCTACGATGTCACGCTCTTTCAGGACGGCACCAAGGCGCTCGAAGAACTCAAGCGCGCCGATTATGACTTGGCCGTTATCGCTACAACTACCACGACTTGCACCGGATATTTCATTGTTCAGGAACTGAAGAAAGACCGGGTGAAAGCGCAGATTCCGATTCTGATGCTGCTCGGCAGTTCGGAGTTGCTGGATACCCGCGAGCTGGTGCAGGTATCTCCCAATGAAACTTTGAGCAAGCCGTTCTCGCCGCAGGAGCTGCTGTTCAAGATCGACAAGCTCTTCAAGATTGGCACTGCCGGGGCCAGCGGCGCCGATGAAGCAGCCAACGATATCGAAAGTATCCTGGCTGACGACGAAAATAGCTTCGAAAAGAAAATCTCCAGCGCTACCGACAAGATCTTTCTAAGCATGCTCAAACAGAGCACCACCGATCAGCCGGAAAAACGCGAGAAACCGAAAATCGACAAACTCGACCTGACTGAAGATCAGTACGATGTCGAGGCTTCGCGCCCGGAAACCAAGAATGAAGACACGCCCCATGACTATGATTGGTTTATTCGCGAAATGGGCGGCGAAGAGGGCCGCAAGGCGGAACCCAAACCATTCATTCCGCCGGGAAATACCGGCAAATTCCAGGTCGAAGAAATCGGAACGACCAAGATTTCGCTGAATCAGTTGAAAAAGATGCAGCAGGCGGAAGAGGACAGCAAGACCAAAGTCTATATCGAGAAGTTAAATGCACCGCTCGAAGCCGACACCGATTTGCGCAGCTCGGGCCATGGCGATTCCGGCAAACTCGATGTCAAGGCGCAGTTCATGCGCTTTTTCGCGGAAGCACTGGCGAAAGAAATTGTCAAGAGCGTCGATTTCAACAAGGTTCTCACCCGCATCGACGAACTGACTAATGTCAAGCAAGAGAAATAATCTTGCGTCTTTTCTCCCGAATCGTTTTATAATCTCCTTAGAATGATCAATCGCAGTTTTCCCATGAAGTCTCTCTTGCGCGTCCGCACATCGATAGCATTGTTGTTCTTCCTGTTTTTATCAATCGCAGGATTGGCCAGCGCCCAGGAATCCTTTGAGTTCTCCGGACTCGGCGCCGGCGGCGATGACAAGCTGGTCACGGCATCATCGGTGTTTTCGGTTTCATCGGCAGCTGCCGGTAAGACTTACGAAGCCGCCATCCTGGTCAAGATTGAACCAACCTGGCACATCAATTCGGCTGCACCCTATCAGAGCTTCCTAATCCCGGCGAAGGTCCAATTCGATACACTTCCGGGCATCACGCCGCGCACCATTCTTTATCCCAAATCTGTCGACGCAGTGCTGATGGATGATAAGATGTCCGTCTACGAAGGCGACATCGTCATTAAGTTCAAGGTCGATGTCGCGGCAAGTGTCGCAGCGGGCGACTATGTTTTGCCGGTTAGATTCTCTTACCAGCCCTGCAATGACCGCGAATGTCGTGGCCGCGAAACACTGACGCTGGATATTCCCCTGACCGTCGGTGCGCTCGGCAATCCACTTCATCCCGAAGTTTTCGGCGCCTCCAAACCTAATGCCGAATTGGTTGCGGTCACAGCGACGACACCCGTGAATACGGAAGTTGAATCCGACAATGAAATTCAAAAGCTCATCGACGAGCACGGATTCTGGGGATATATCATTGCCCTTGGTCTGGCGTTCGTAACCGGCTTGCTGCTTTCCTTCTCGCCGTGCACTTATCCGATGATTCCGATTACCGTCAGTATTTTCGCCGGACAACAACGCTCGTTGGGACGCGGCTTTATCATGTCGTTATTCTATGTCGGCTCAATGGCGGTCGTCTACGGCATCATGGGGCTGATTGTCTCACTGGTGGGCGGCGTCTTCGGAGCCTGGCTGGCAAGTCCTGCGGTCGTTATCGGTATCGTTATAGTCTTCATCATCTTCTCGCTTTCGATGTTCGGTCTCTATGAATTGCAAGTGCCGGCATCACTGCGCAACAAGCTCGGTCGGCAGGCATCCGGCGGCGGCATCGGCGGCGCAATGGTGTTGGGCGTCGTTGCTGCACTGGTTGTGTCACCCTGCGTTGGCCCGTTTGTCGCAGGCATATTGCTATATATCGCAACAGCGGGATCGCCCGTAATCGGATTTCTCGTTTTGTTCGTGTTCGCGATTGGACTCGGAACGCTTTATATCATCATCGGGACGTTTTCGTCAGCCATCAGTTCGTTGCCCGGCTCCGGTGGTTGGATGGAGCAGGTGAAGAAGTTCTTCGGTTTCGTTCTGTTGCTCATGGCAATCTACTTTCTACGCACGATTGTAGCGCCGGAGATCATTGCGATTGTGACCGGACTGTTACTGCTCGCGCTCGGCGTATTTGGCGGCGGACTTGACCGGCTCACTGCCGAATCGGGATTCTTCCTGCGCCTCAAGAAGTTCGTCGGACTGCTGGCTCTGCTGATTGGAATCTACCTGATCGGCGGCACAATATTGCGCCAAGGCCTGATTTTACCGCCTGCGGCGGAATGGCTGCCGATGAGCACTGGAGCCGTTCAGCCCGGTGAACAGTCGCTGATTAAATGGAACAGCGACTTTGAAGCCGGTCTTGCTCAAGCGAAGGCCGATGGCAAGCCCGTGCTGATTGACACCTGGGCGACATGGTGCGTCAACTGCAAGATTCTGGAGAAGAAGACGTTCGGCAATCCCGCGGTTGCCCAGGAAGCCGCTCGCTTCGTCGCATTGAAAGTACAATTGGAAAACTCGGATACACCGATCACGAAAGACTTCATGGCGCGCTTCGGTCTCAAGCATTATTCCCTGCCGACAACATTGCTGCTGGATTCATCCGGCAACGTGCGCCGCATCCTCCAGGGTGTCGTCGAACCTGACAACATGATTGCCGAGCTGCGAAAGATCAGCTAACGCTCGCACGACCCGCGGCGCCACTGTCAAGTACTTCCTCGAATTTATTTTTCTCGCCGCGCGAAAAATCTTTGTGTTCGCACGTCGCTCCGATATATTCAGATCGAGGAGCAGCCAATAAATTCAAGCTGATTCTGAACATGGCAAAAGCAAAATCCGACATTACAAAAAACGCATTGGTCATATACCTCGAGGACAAACACCGCCTGCGCGTGCAGTCGCAATTCTCCGACTCCATTGAAGCAAGCGATGTGCAGACGCTGTATCAGGCGTTCATCGAGGACACAATCGCCGCCTGCCTGCAGGTCGAAACGGCCGAATTGCTGGTGGTCTACTCGAGCGAACGCGCCAAGCGCTTCGTGCTCGAAGCAATCGCCAATCTTAAGACCACGCTCAAAGGCAAATGCCGCGCCCGCTTGGAAAACGACGAAATCGAATTGGTCCAGCAAACCGACGGCGATATCGGCGCAAATTTTGAAACGACCTTCAAACGCTGCTTCGATAACGGCTACTCGCAAGTGGTGTTGATTGATTGCGTGACACCGACTATCAATAAGCGAATGCTGGAAAACGCTTACAAGGTGCTCAAGAAGAAGGACGTTGTCTTCGGCCCGACCCTTGAAGGATCTTACTATCTACTCGGCATGCGCAAGCTGGTGCCGGAAGTAATGCGCTTGGTCGACTGGTCGAACACCGACAATATCTATTGCCACATGGTGGAGATTGCACGGGACGTCCAACTGAATTGGGAAGAGCTTGAGTTGTGGTATGACCTTCGCCAACCCGGCGATTTGGAATTCCTCGTCCGCGACATCAATGCCTATCGCATCATCGGCGATGAGACTTCGGCGAAAGCAACCGAGGCCGTTCTCGAATCAGTGCTGCAAAAACTGCAGGACGGCGAGGCATAGACTATGGCTTGGTACAAGCTCGAAGAAATGATCTGGCAGGAAGTCCAGGAAGTCGTTCCGGCCAAGTGCGACTTGGTTTTCCTTCCGGTCGGCACTGTCGAAGCCCACGGCTCGGCGGCAATCGGAACGGACAATTACATACCGCTTTCAATCAGCGAGTATCTGGCGGAACGGTTCAATGCCATCATGGCGCCTTGCGTGCACTATGGTATCACCCGCTCGCTCTACGGTTACGCGGGCTCGCTGACGATTCGTCCGGAAATCTTCACCGGCTACATTTTGGATATCTTGCACTCGCTTAGCGACAAGCAATTCAAGCGCTGCGTCATCGTCAATGGTCACGGTGGTAACAACAACGCGCTCAAGGAAGCTGCCTATCAAGCGTATCAGGACTTCGGAATCAAAGTCGCTGTCGTGCATTGGTGGCAACTATGCGCTGAAGTAACCCAGGAAGTCTACGGCGGACCGGGCGGACACGCCGGAATCGACGAGACCGGATTTGTCATGGCAATTAACCCGAAGTACGGCAACAAGGCGCGTTACGATAAGAAAATGGCGTACATTTTCAGCAATGGCGCCGATGTCTACCCGATACCGGGATCGGTCCTGCTCTACGACAAGGACGGGCACGGCGAACCGGATTTCGATGCGGAAAAGGGCAAGGTCTACGCCGAAAGAGTAAAGAAGAAGACTGGCGACTTCCTTGAAGAAGTCTTCGTCCGCTGGGAAAAATTCTTCTAGTTCAGAACGCCGCACAAAAAAAGCGGGACCCGTTTGGGACCCGCCGATAATCTCAATATCTCCAACGACAACTATATACGATAAGCAATCGCTGCCATCAGCTTGTTCGAGCTGTACTTCTGCGCGAGATCAATGTTGGCATCATAGATTTCGTAGTTGGCGCGAGCGAAACCGATATCAAGCATCGCGACGCGATCGATCAGGTAGCTGATTCCCAATGAAAACGAGTTGCGATCCTTCTCGATCTTGTTGCTCGGGAAGAATGTGCTGAACGGCAGCGGGTCATGCTTGAATCCGCCGCGGAATACCAGCCCGTACTGCGGCAGGATTGCTTCCGCGCCGATGCGGAAATTGACGGTTTCTTTGTACGAGTTTTGCAGCGCCAGATTATCTTCGTCGAAGAATACATCGCCGGAATACTCCATTTGCGACCAGTCGGCATAACCGAGATCGCCTTCGACTAAGAAGGTCTTGGAGCGAAACGCAAGTCCAGCGTTGAAGATGAACGGATGCGACAGGTCGTACTCATAGTAGCCCGTGACCGTTCCGTCGTCGCCATTGTCGATAGTGCGCTGGATGTAGTTCTCTTCGATTTTGTACTGCGTCGGTGCATCGACTGTCACGGCCGCGCTGATATTCGGACTCATTTCCAGCAGCATACCGAGACGCGCACCAACACCGGAATAGGTGTCCTCGATATTGTCGATGTATTCCAGGCTGCTCGCAATTGTCGATTCATTGTAATTCCAGAAATAATCTTCACCGCCGTGATAATAAATCAAAGTCGCTCCGACAGAGATCTTCGGCGAAAGCTCGATTGCGCCGGCTGCCGAGTACTCGCGAATCCCACCCTTCTCTTCTTCGAAACCGCTGGTGTACAAACCGACATCATCAATTTCGTACGTAAACGTCCGGTCGAATGACTTGGTGCGATTAACACCAAAAGCAACCACGAGTGCACCGCGATATGTTGGCACAGGTACAGTCAGGTTAAGCGACGAAAAGCGCGTTTTGGTGACGTCATTGTCAGCGTAGGAACCACCGCCGCCGGGACCAACCGATTCGTTGCGGAATTTTTCGTGCGACATGGCGAGGTAGAATTCGGGACGAAGTATCTTGGTCAACGCCGCCGGATTGTACACGATTGCGGTGCCGTCCTTGATCGAGACAATAACTGCCTCGCTCATTCCGACCGCGCGTCCGCCGACACCAAATGAGTTGCCAGCTGAAACTTCAGTGACAAACGACTGCTGGTCCTGTGCGAAAGCCGTAAGTGAGGAGGAGATTGCGATCAGCAGCGATAAGGATATTAGGAGCTTCTTCACAGACAGCCCTCCGTTGTTTGAAGTCTATTTCCCGCGGCGACGCGGCGGTTTTTGCTCTTCTTTTTTACCGTCGTCGTTATTCGCAGGAGGAGTTACGACAGTTCCGCCGCCGGTGGTAGTCCCGCCGGAGCCACCGATGGTCGGTGTCGTTGGATTGCCGGGAAATGGAGGCGGATTCAGAATCGGATCGCCCTCACGCGTGTAGGGCGGCGCAATTCCGCGTCGACGTTCCGGATGCTGAATCTGATCGACCGTATCGACCGGAACCGTTCCGCCGCCGGAACTGCCGTACCAATAATCTTCCCACCACCAGGGATAAGCGTAGTAACTGCCCCAATTCGGGTTCGACCAATAGTAGTCGGGATAATAGCCATAATAGTAACCGTAAGGATATGTGCCGTAGTCCTTATGGCAACGCATGCAATCGCGGTCGGCTTCGCCGTGCGCATACGAGGAGGACGAGTCGTCGGTCTCCTGTTCGGAGTTCATCACCGGATGCTTGATGATGGTGTAGCAGCCGAGCGAGGTGATGGCTAGCGCGATCAGGACCGTTATGCCGATTATTATTTTCTTTGCTCTCATATCACCTCTCGGTTATACACCGCTTAGAAGAACTCGAGATAGGTTATTCGCAGGCCGCGTGTCGGGTTCTTCGTGTCGTTGCGATTACCCAGCAGATTCTCCATATCGAATCCGATCTCCAGCCGTTCGGAGAAGATCCAGCGAACTCCTATATTTAGATAACCCCAACCCTTGCCGGAACGTTCCGAGTCGCGGTTGTCCGACATGGCCAAATCATACTCTGCGACGAGCAGCAAATCGTTCTGAAGCTGCATATCGCCGCCGAGAAAGACCGAAACATCGTCATCGCCGTCGCCGTCGTCCTCAAGCGAGTAATAAACGCCGGCATGCAGACCGGACGACCATTTGTAAGTGCGATAGCCTTTGGATACGACGCCGTAAAATCCCTTCGACTTGAACATGTAGCGTTCGAGATCGTTGAAATAGCGTCCATATCCTTGTCCTTCATATCCCAGCGCCAGCGCCGGCATATAGATGGTTTCGGTAATCAACTGATACTTCACGAGGAACTGCATCTCGTTGTACCAGTCGGCTTTTTCGTCTCCGAGAACTTTCTCGCCGCCGTAGGACATGCCGACCATAAAGCGCCGGTGCAGTCCAATCGTGGTCTGGGCGACAAGCGAACCATTTGACGACGAACGTACTTGGAAATCAAAACTTGCTCGCGGGAGCGTTGCCGCTGTCGGACAGTCTACCAGTTGTCGGGGCGGTAGGTTATCGTAAGAATAGATGCGTTGGACGTCATCTTTCTTTTCACTGTCTCGACGGACAATCCTCTCCGATTGCGCAATCAAGTTTGTTGACCAAAGCAGTAGAAGTGAACCAATCAGCAGTAAACGCGGCATCCGTGCCTCCATGGATTTGCAGCACTCATTCTGCTTTGAATCTACGGCATTGTCTGTGCGGGTCAATAAAAACATTCCCGCACTAATCCTATTGACATCAATAGAAGCAATAAACTTGCCCTTATTTGCGATTCGTCAGAAATTGCTGTAATTACGCAGTGAAAAGAAGACTCGCGCAGTTTGAGAATCTCGTTAGCGCCCTCTTTTTAATCATTTTCCCTCTCCGGCGGCACTAACATTGTGCATTCGCCAATCGATAGCCGCCCCGCAAGTTACCTTGTCATTCGCCGAACGTGCGCGGATATTCCTCGGAACGGAAAATCTCCGCCTGTGGTTTGCGATCGGTCTGCGGCGGCGTGTAGTGCGGATAGCCGATGGCAAGCAGCGAATGAATCGCAACGGTGTCGGGGATACGCAGCAGCGTTTTGATCTTTCGCTCATTGAAGGCGCCGATCCAGCAAGTTCCTAGTCCCAATTCTGTCGCCTGAAGCATCATGAATGCGTTGGCGACGGCAATATCCTGTTGGCGCAGCGGCTTGTTTTCATCGGAAAGTTGGTCGGCATCGGGAATACAACAGCAGATCGCGGTATCTGCCTCGGCGATATGTTGCTGGTTATCGCAGGCAAACGCCAATTTCTTCAGCGCATCCGGTTGCCGGACGACAATAAACAGCCACTGCTGCTCGTTTCGTGCCGATGGCGACAGCCGGGCGGCCTCGAGAATAGCGTTCAGTTTTTCCGGTTCGACCTTGGTCTTGGCAAATGACCGAATCGAGCGACGATTTATAATTGCTTCTGCTACATTCACTTACAACACTCCTGCAAAATTGGCGGTTGATCTAAATCTATGCTTTTCCGACAATTAAGCAAAGAGATTCGCTGTCCAAAAAAGAGATAATATTTCAGAATCATGGAACATTCCGGTATTCGATTTGTATTTTGAGTAGCAGTTGTCGGGCTAGAAAAACGAAAGGATCACGATGCTGAACAGAGAATCACTACCGGATCTCGAGTTGATGAAACGAGTACAGGCAGGAGACATGGTCTCCTACAATACTCTCGTCAATCGATACAAGGATCGTTTGTTCAACGTCCTTAATCGTATGCTCTCGTCCGAGGATGAGGCCCAAGACTTACTCCAGGATACCTTCCTGCGCGTATGGCAGCACAAGATGTCGTACGACTTCCGTTTTGCCTTTTCAACATGGATTTATACAATCGCGCTGAATCTTGCCCGCAACGAACTACGCCGGCGCAAGAAGATCAAGTTCTTTGACATTTTCGACTTCGCCGAAAAACTGCCAGCCAAGGAAGAAAAGGTCGAGAACAACAGCGCGCTCAAGAATTTGCTTGATACGGAAATCAAACGTTTACCGGAAAAATATAAGACCGCGTTTCTGTTGCGCGATGTCGACAATCTCTCCTACGAAGAGATCGCCCAAGTTCTTAGTGTTCCGCTTGGGACGGTAAAGTCGCGCGTCAACAGAGCACGGGCGATCCTGCGCAATCGTCTCAAACCGCGCATGGAGGAGTCGTATGAACTGTCAAAAGGTACGGTCCTACCTATCAGCATCCTGTGACGGGTCAGCCAGAACTGACCTCTCCAGGGAAATGGAGGCGCATATAAGAAATTGCAAAAGTTGTGAACGTGAAAAACTTTACATTGAAGAAATCTTAATCGCTGCCAGATCACTGCCGCAGAAGCAAGTCGCCGAAGACTTCAATCTGCAGTTGATGAATCGTATCTTTGCGGAGCAGAATAATCTCACCGAGAGCTATCTCCCGCTGCGTGAGCCGTCGCTCTTCAGCCGCCCAATGGCCTGGTTGTCTTCGGTTGCTGCAGTCGGAGCAGTAGCAGTATTCGCCTTCATGTTTATGCGCTCGGACAAGGTTCCGGTCATCAATGATACCGCAGGTGAATCTCCGGCGGTAATCACGACCGCGGCTGTGACGCCTGACCCGGCTCCGGTGCAGAACGCACAGTTTGCTTCATTTACGTACAAGCAAGAACCTGCCGCCGTTTGGGAATATCTCTTGGGCGTGTCCGGTCAACGCTCGAATTATCGCGCGACGACTGTGCAGAATGTCCGTTCGCTGCATCTGGCGGACGCCAAAATCGAATCGCTTTACGTTGAGTGTCAGCGGCGCATGGGCAGTATGAATCGGGCAATGAACCGCCCGGTGGCTTCGTTTGCATCTTCGCAGTATCAAAGCTATCGGCCATACGTTCGTCCGGTAAATCCTTACCAGCGCACTACACCGGATTCGCCGTTGTTGCGCAACGCCTCCTGGCGATAACGAATTTTTACATCGAGTTTACGCCAAACGCCGGTTGTCAAACAACCGGCGTTTTTTGTTGCCGCGTGCAGTAGTTGCTTGCTTTTGCGCTGCAGATCGCTTATTTCAAAGCGATGGCTGAATTCACCAAGGTCTGTGCCCTCACAGAAATCCCCCTCAACGAGCCCCTAATCATCGAAATCGATGGAGAACCGGTCGCGCTCTGTCGCGTCGGCGAGCAAGTTTATGCTTTGGAAGATGTCTGCCCGCACCAAGGCGCAAGTTTCGAAGGCGGCGAGATCGATGACGGTATTCTTATTTGTCCGCTCCATGGCTGGCGCGCCGAGGTCTGTTCGGGGCAGTCGCTGGAAGCCCCCAGTCTGAAGATCGCTATGTACCAGACCAAGGTTGAAAACGGCGACGTCTTCGTCAAACTCTCGGAGTAATTCCCTTTTCCCTATCGCACAAGCTTGGAGATATCCAGCTTGCTCACCCAGTACGTCTCGTCCGAGTACGCCAGCACATACAGCAAGTCGCCGCGAATGATGCTGCTCTTAGGCAAGTAAACCTGCACCGGTATCGCCTGGTCAGACTGATCATGCGGGTACTTGTATTCTGTCGGCGGCACTTCAATCGTTGCGACCGCTTCGAAGTGCCAGTCGGCGCGGTCTAATTTGAAGAGAATGATTTGATTGTGGTACGCTAGCGTTGTCGGCGACTTGGTTTCCTCAAGCCCGCGTGTCCACGAAACCGTAACACCCTTGTCCGACACCCAAGTCACTTGATCCGGCATTGGCTCCTCGTCGGCCGTTAATGTTGCAACGAGTTTGGCGCTGCGGTCGCTGACCGTAACCGGTTTTGTGTCGCCATAACAATAACCCTTTGTGTCGACACAGTTGCCGTTAACTGCGACCAAGCCGTCGAAATTGCCGTATTGATCGAAAACATGCCAGCTGTCATCGAATATCCACACAAACCCGAGTTCGTCGGAGAAAATGTTGTCCGGTGCAGCAAGACTCTCCGGAACGCTCTTGAGCGGATAATGTGAGACCACCATTCCGTCGGCGTCACACTTGACGATTTCGAGATTCGATGGACCATCGCCGCTTTCGCCCAGAGCGACTAAAACACCGAGCGACCCATCTGCAAACCAGAACATGTCGAGCAGATTTGGCTCCGGTCCGCTTTCATTCTCGCGCGCCAGTGATTCGGGTGTGATATTTGCGGTATAAGAAAAATCGCCGGAAGCCTCGAAGCATTGGATTCGATTCAGAGCTCGTTCAAGAAAGAAAAATCGCCCGCCCGAATCGATCAACATTCGGTTGGGCAGCACGTCTTTGCCGATTTCGCTGAACTGGTAAAGCAATTTGCCGGCCTCATCGCCTTGGGCGAAGTAGACCATTTCGAATTCTTCGGCGCCGTTAACGGTCTTCATTTTGGCACATCCTTGAATTGCCGACACGGTTGCCAGCAGCATTAGCATCATTCGAAACAGCAAGCTGGTATCCTCCTGATCGCATGCTTAGCTCCAAAAGTAGATCCTTCCTACTTTCACTCCGGAATCACCGAGATGGATTCCCCACCACTTAAACGGCATCTGAATAATCTTACGAATGAACTTGTCCGTCGGAACCGAAGGGCTCTGATTCTGCCGCGAATCGCCACCGTAAGCGTTGTACACTTGAAAATCGCGGTGATTGCTGATCGCATCCGGGTCCCTGTCTCCTACCCAAACGATATGTCCCGCCGTCGTGATAATGTCGGTGCATTGTAGCCACTGTTTGTTAGCGTTGGCTGCATCATACGTTATCTGCCGAGCCCAATCGCCGACGAAGTTCTTTGCCGGAATGCAATTGGTCCACGGCCAATCTTCGCCGGTGGCGCCAGCGACGCGGCCAATTCGTTTCATGCGCGCTTCAGGTACGATGCGTTGATTGTCCGCCAGCAATGTATAGGTCACGGTATTCTGCGTGAAACCCGAGCAGTCGATTCCCGTCCAGTTGGCGGTATCAGAATCGTTGCTCGTCTTGCCCGGCTTGTGCGTGTTCTCGTAGAGGTACCAACAGTCAATCTGTGCGGGTGTCAACTTGTTTGCTTGCAGACTCGCCGCAAAATCCGCCGGTCGGTCTTTGCTGCCGTAGCTATAGGCGACACCGGCCATGCCGAAGGTCCCGGCATTGTGTGCCGTGGCACGATCATTGGAAATCACAGTGCACTTAGCTTCCTTGACCCAACCGGAAACGCCGTTCTTGTTTTCAACCTTAAACCAGCGCTCGTTGGGAGGAGTCTTCTTCGACAAGTAGGCGAATTTCTCGCCCTTGGCCGCGGAAACGCTTGAGCCGCCCCAGTCGCGTACAGCAGCGCCGGTGCTTTCGCCTTTGTCGAGAACCGTCGCCGCTTTGGTAACCTCGAATTTCGAATTGCTGGAAACGAGTTTGCCCGAGTCTTCCGAGAGCCAGCCTTCGACCGGATCAAGCTCAATTTTGTACCACCACTTGCCGGCTTCTTGTTTGCCTTGCAGCTTTTTCCCGGTTGCTCCCGAGGCGACATCAACGCTGTTGCCTCGCGAATCCTTGACTGCGCCGCTGCCTGCGGCGTAGCCGGACTTGAGCGTAGTCGAATTGGTGATATTGACTTTTATGCCGCTCAAATCGGCGGCGTCGTCGCTGACCCAACCTTGCACTTTGTCGAGTACCCGGACTTTAAACCATTTCTTCAAATCGACCTTGGAATCGGATACCACCTGCAAATCGTCGCCTTTGTTGGCTTTCTCGTTGTTGTTGCCTTTGTCCTTGACCAACGCCTCGCTGTCGCCGGCTGCGGCGTGCAGATCAACAGTCTCCTTGAGAATGACTCTGCGAACTTCGCCTTGAGTGTACTGCCGATGGATCGGACGGTGCAACCAGAACGTGTTGCAACTGGTGTACTCTTCAGCGAGCTTTAGCATCTCGGCAAAGAAGCGTTCCACCACTCCGGTGTAAATATCCAACAGGCCGTCGATTGTATTGATTGCGTCGCCCGCAGCCCATTGCTTCGTGCCGATCAGAAGCGAGCGGTCGACAATCTGACCCTCTTCGTAAGCGCCATATTCTTTCTTGATATATTCTTTCACGAGATCGTTGACCTTGACATTGAACTTGCCCTTGGGGTAATCGAATCCGCCGCCGAACTTTTCGATGAACGTCTTAACCGCCTTCTTGCAGTCGTCATCATACTTCGAGTGCGTCTCCAGAAAGTTGAAATCTGTTGCGGATTTCTTGCGCGCTGCGACCTGGTTGAGCAAATCCTGCAGGCGCTTGACTCCCTCCGACTCGACCTTGTTGCTCTTCTGATGCACCAGCAGCGATCTGCCTTCTACGACCTGGCCCAGATCCATGGCTGTGTCGTCGTTGCGCCGGATAGATAAATTGAGCTGAACGTAAGACTGAAACTGCTCGTCGAAACTCGCTTGCAAAAATATTAGTCCCGGCGATTTCGGCGTCTCGGCAGGGTGTTCAATTTCCAGTTCGATACAGCCGTCGCTGTCGGTCGATCCCTTCTTGATGTTGAGCTTTGCCTTCGCAGGTCCGCCATCGCCGAGTCGGAAGAACACTTCCTTCCCCGTCGCGGGCTTCCATTTCCCTTCAATGTCGGCGCAGACAAAGGCCGTTACTGTCCGCTTGGTATTGAGATCCGGAAAGAAACTCGTCTCGAGCCGCTTGAGCTCTTCGCTGTAGCCTTTGGGTATTGCCGGAAAATCCGCCGGCAAGAGCGCTTTGACCTTGAAACCGCTCTCGAACAGATTGGCTTTTTTACGCGGGAATAGCTCGATTGGCCGCAGCGGCGGCCCCCAGAACATGGCGCGAATTCCGGAAAGTACATCTGGCATGATTTCTTCCTATTCCGCCTACTCAAATTCCATCGGGCGCATACCCTCGCGATTGGGAAATTCTACCGTGCAACGACCGGGTGGGATACCGTCAATCTTGGCGTAGCCGTATTCGTCGAGAGTAATCTGTTTCTCCGAACCATCCGGCAAGTGAACGACGACATCTTCATTTGCCATAACGGCGCCGTCGCCTTGATTGGCTTGGATTTCGATGAAGTCCTTGAACGTCAATAGTCCCGACTCCTGGTCCCTGCCGAATTCCTGCTTATCAATTTCGATGACAAAGAAATACTCCGGTGGATTATAGCTGCGGCCATAGCGTTCAAGCTCGGCTTGGGTCGGAATCTCATCGGTGTCTTCGTGGTACTCGTATTCCCAGTTCAATTCGATCTTGCTGTTCTTGACCTTGGTTTCGATTTCGCAGATTCTGTCGTTGGCGCCGTCCTGATCGGCCTCGAAGATAATCACCTTAACCGGGGCTTCTTCATTCACGTTCTTGACGTCTGCTTTGAGCGTCAATACATCCCCGCGCCGAGCCTCGGCTGCGCTCCACTGCAAATTCATGACCTTAATCGGCGGGACGATCGCAATCCGGCCCGATTCCGCGTTCAGGCTAAGTCCCGGCAACTTGACCTCGAAAAAAGCCATGTCGCCAAGTTCCGCCTCGGCGGAAATCAGAATTTTCCCGACATACTTGTTATTGCAGATCTTGCCGTTGATTGAACCAAGCGTCTTGCCGCCCTGTGATTTCGCCTTGATTTCAATCGCAGCGCCAAAACCGACAAAGCTGGTGCCGACCTCAAGAAAGGCCTCCCGGCCCTGCTGGGCGGTTCCGGATAGCCAAACGGCGTAGACAATACTCGATTGGATCGTAATTTTGTGCTTTGTGTCAGCTGACTTATTGAAGTTTGTTTCCATGTCTCGTTTTTCCGCAATCAAAAATAACGCTTTGGCCGGTTCTCCAGCTACAAGGGAATTGTCGGTTCATATCGTAATCGGTTCAAAGGCAATTCGATAGCGAATAGTGCTGACGAAGATAGAAATTTGTCCGAAAATAGTCAATACGGGCCGTCAATCAGCGATTTCGGACTGAAACACGGCACGCCAAATTGCCGCCGATTTGGTGTAAAAAATCGCCTCCGACAGACGAGTTATGTAATATAATAGTCAATGACCCGTCAACTCCAGGTTGAAGATAGACAGTGAATTGAAGGAGAAGCAATGAAGCGCCTGCTTGCGATCATACTCTTGTTGGTTTCCCAAACTGTGTTCGCCCAAGACAAAGAACGCGATATCGAGAAGTTCTTTACGCGGTATGTAGATCTCTTGAAAAAGGGCGACTATCCCGAGGCGCTCAACTGCTGGGGTCTGCTCGACCGGACGATTTCCGACCAACTTAAGCTGCAATACGTCAACGAGCCGGTTAAGCTCGAAATGGAATCGCCGCTGTGGCGTAACATCGAAGCTCTTCGTGCCGGCACGGCAACCATCAAAGTTGATACGATTCGCTTTAGCCGCGACTTCGCGCAGATTTACTACACGATTAAAAGCGGCAACCAGTCCACCGTCGGACGGAGCTATGCGATTTCCGAGTCGGTTCTGAATCCGTCGTTTGTTTCGTCGCTGCATGTTTACTGCGAAGCATGGGAGGAGACCAACTCGCGATTCCTGCGGCTGAAATATCGCGATCCGTCGCTGTTTCAGACTTCTGCTGTCGAGGATGCCGACCAATTTATCGAAGCCACCGCCAAGCGGCTCGGCATATCGAACGAAAAAATGATGATCCTCGAGACCATCAAATTCAATGCATTCCTGTGCGAATCATACGGCGAAGTTGAACAGATTACGGGAAAACTGGCGCTGGGCGCGATGATGCCCTCGATGGATGCCGTTATCAGCAAGTACATGCCGCCCTATCACGAGATATGTCAATTCCTGGTCAACTACTCGCAGAAAGACCTGCCCTCGCACACGTTGCCGTTCATGAAATACGGCACCGCCACCTTCCTCGGCGGTCGCTGGGGCCGCTCACCGGAGGTCTTGCATTCGCTCGGCAGTTACTTGTACTTGAACGACCTGGCGCCTATCGACACCCTGATTCCGCGCGCGTGGTTCGAAGGTTTCGAATCCAATCCCGACTTCGCCTACCCGATCGCCGGACTTTTCTGCGAATATGTTTGGAACAAGATTGGCCGCGAAAAATTCTTCGAACTCTACCGCCAAATGTCGGGAACGCGCGAACAAGTCGACGCGATTACTGCAGACAATTTCAAACAGGCGGTGTCAGCTGCGATTGGCAAAGATTGGGCAACAATCGAAAAAGAGTTTAAGAACGGGATGATGCAGGCAAAGTACACCGGTATCACACCGGGCGCTAAGGACAAAGGCAACCTCGTGCTCGAATCAGGCACTCCGTCGCTGCAAGTCAGGGTCCTTGAGGACAGCACGCACTACAATTTCCTCGTTAAGTTGACCCAAAACGACGCGCAGGGCGCGTTATTATTGGCTAATATGGGACCGTCGCCGTACAAGAGTTTCCTGTTCGGCGAGCAGTTCACCGACACGGCGTACTTGAATCAGGTATACGGAATTCGCTTCTCGGCTGCGGAAGCCGGAACTTACAACTATTACACCAACGAGATAACCGGCAAGTACATCGTCGGCGTCACCGCCAACGAACCGCTGACCGACAAATCGGGCAGCACGCTGCGATTCCGCGTCGAGAAGAAACTGCTCGATGGATTCGACAAGCTCGTCTCGAAAGTCGTCGATACGAAGTAATTCGTAATCTGATTACTTGATCAATTGAAAATCAGAAGGCCGGCAATATTGCCGGCCTTTTCGTTTGGCTCCTATAGACCGTCGTACTTGGGCCCGCCGCCGCCTTCCGGAACCGTCCAAGTGATAATCCCATACGGATCGGCGATATCACAAGTCTTGCAGTGCACGCAATTGGAAGCGTTGATCTTCAGCTTCTTGGCGCCTGCCTCTTCTTCCATTTCGTAGACTTGCGCCGGGCAGAAATATTGACAGGGATTGCCGTACTCCTCGACACATTTGGTCGCGCAGATATTCGTATCCGAAACCAGCAGATGCGACGGCTGGTCTTCCTCGTGATTCGTGCCGGAGTAATAGACCGAATCGAGTTTATTGAAGGTCAACTTGCCGTCGGGCTTAGGTCGCCATTGATCCGGCGTCGGAATAGAGCTGCCGAAATAGTCCCGTGTCTTGCGCATACTAAGGTGGTCTTCGTGCATCTTCGGCATCGATTTAAACCCGGTGAAAAGATGCTTGAGAATAAATCCCGGAGCGGAAAACACCCCGCGCTCGAACATGTAGTGGAAATTTCGCTGCTTGTAGAGTTCGTCATGGATATACGAACTGCGCCACTTGCGGTCGTACTCTGACAGCGTCTGGTTGGTCGTGTCGTTAGCCTTAAGCGCGGCAAAGATCGTCTCTGCTGCCAGCATCCCCGATTTCATCGCGAGATGAATTCCCTTCAGCCGCGCCGGATTGAGAAACGCGGTCGAGTCGCCGACGATCAGAAACCCGTCGCCGAAATTCTTCGGAATCGACCAGTACCCGCCTTCGGGAATCGCCTTGGCGCCGTAACGCAGCATCTTCCCTTTGGCAAGCAAGTCCGCAATAAACGGTTGCTGCTTCATCTTTGAGAACAGCGCTTGCGGCTCGGTGAACGGGTTGCGGTAATTCAAGCCCACTACCAACCCAATAGACATCAGCGTGTCGGAGAGATTGTAAATAAATCCACCACCGAAAGTCTGATTGTCGAGCGGGTAACCCATCGTGTGGTAGACCAGTCCCGGTTCAAGCGTACCTGCCGGGAATTCCCAGAGTTCTTTCACACCGGTCGTGTAGTTTTGCGGATTCTTGCCTTCGTCAAGCTTAAGCTGCGAAATCAAATTCTTCGTGAGCGAGCCGCGCACTCCTTCGCCAAAGACGCTGACCTTGGCGCGGAGATTCATCCCGGGCTCGAAATTGGATTTGCGGTGCCCTTCTTTGCTGACGCCTTTGTCGTCGGTTTGAACGCCGGCAACCTTGCTGCCCTCAAGAAGCAACTTTGCTCCGGCAGTGCCGGGAAATATCTGGCAGCCGCGAGCTTCAAGTTGCGAACCCATCCAGGAACTTAGTTCGTTGAGCGAGATGACATAGCAGCCGTGGTGGTGCATCGACGACGGCACCCACGGTACCGGCAGTTTGCTGCTCTTGGTGAGATAGAGCATCGAATCGCGGGAAACCTTGGTCCTGACCGGCGAACCAAGCTCGCGATGATTGGGAATCAATTCGTTTAAAGCGACCGGGTCAAGCACGGCGCCGGAGATCGAGTGCGCTCCGACGTGGGCTGCCTTTTCGATCACCATAATGACGGTCTCGCCGAGACTGCCGCCCGCAGCGGTGTCTTGCTCGATCAAATCCATCAGTCGCCAAGCACAAGCCAGATTAGCCGGACCTGCGCCGACCAATAGGACATCGACTTCCATCTCTTCGCGAACTATATCATCAGCCATCACTCACCTCAACTTCCAGTAGACCACCGTTCTAAGCACTGGATTGATGATAATAGAAGTCATGTTCGAATGTGAACACAAAAATGCGCTCTTAATCGGCTCATAGTGCGACCTGATTAGTCCTTGACTTGGGGCGGTTTGGCGAGTTAAATGTGTGGTCACCGAATCGGGGTGTGGCGCAGCTTGGTAGCGCGCTTGCTTTGGGAGCAAGATGTCGTAGGTTCAAATCCTATCACCCCGACCATTACTCGATTTTCCCGCAACATTGACCAAAAACGGGCGGCAACACGTCAAAAGATTACGCGCTGCATTTGGATTTTGCTTATACTTTGAGAACACGATATGACAAAGCTCAACTCGAAAATCGGGGAGATCATCTTGCTGACGGCGCTAATCTGCACCGTTACCGCAACGAACAACTGCTCCGCCGCGGAGTTGGGTCTCAACCTCTATGGCTTGTCATATCATATCGATCGCCGCGACGTCAATGGTTATCGCTTCAACGAGCGCAACCCCGGAGTCGGTGTTCAGTTTGTCTTCGCGCAAGTCCGGAGCAGCCAGTACTATCTGGAAGCTGCCATCCTCGAAGACTCCTACAAGCGAACTGCCAAGTACGCGACCTTCGGATATGCCTACCGCATTGTTGGCGGACTATCCATTGGTGCTCTCTGCGGAATCTATGACAGCCGTTCGGTGTCGGAATCGGCGGCATTGGTGGCCGCACCGCTAATCTCCTACCGATATCACGAATTCAAGCTCCACTTGGTGCATTTGCCCGAATTCCCCGGCATAAACCCTTACCCCTCATTCGCTCTCTACGCGACGATTTACCTCTGGAGCAATCTCGATCGGCATTAGTTTAGTGCCGACGTGAACTTCCCTTGGCTTGAAATTCTTGTTGTTCGCAAGCTGCGCAAAGGGCATATTTACGGAAACTGCCCCCGTAGCTCATTCGGATAGAGCATCTGCCTTCTAAGCAGAGGGTAACAGGTTCGAATCCTGTCGGGGGTGTTTAATTTTGCGGGCCCCAACAACTTTCAGCGATTCACTCAACAATCAAATCAGGCTCAGAAGGCTCAAAAGGGCCTCTGACTGGAGGAATCGTCATGGAAGACCAGCTAAAGAGATTGTACCAATTGGTCGATGAATTTAAGGTGGGCAAAAATTGGAAGACGTTTGTCGACGCCTTCATTTTTGGTTGCAAGCTCAGAAATCTCGCTCCTCGCACAATCAGTGTATATGCCGAAAGGCTGGGCTATCTCGCACGCTATCTAGAACAAAAGGGTGTCGACATTGAGTCCGTCACAAAGCAGCATCTGCAGGAGTACCTGCTATCACTCATCGGCCAGGTTGCGGACGAAACCGTAAACGGTCGCATACGCGCGTACCGGCGCTTCTTCAACTACCTCGAAGAAGAAGGCTTCTGGACAAAGCCTAATCCTGCCCACAAAATGAAGCTCATTAAATCCGAAAAACGCATCAAGGCAGTCGTCACACCTTCTGAAATGGAATCGGTTTTCCGCGTTCTGAATCGAAACACATATGAAGGCTATCGCAATTCCTGCTTGCTGATGCTTTTCTGGGATGGGATGATTCGCAAGGAAGAGCTCATAACTCTGAAGCTCGAAAACATCGATCTTCGCGGTGGTCTGATCAAGGTCTATGGCAAAGGCCGAAAAGAGCGGCAGGTGCCGGTGGGAGCGAAGACTATCAAAATGCTCCACTTCTTTCTGAATCGTTGGCGTGAAGGAATTGTTGGGGATCTCGTGTTCTGCCAAAGAAATGGCGAAGCTATTACGTCCCGGCACTGCCACAAGATCGTACAGGACATTGGTAAGCGAGCCGGTATCGACCTCTACCCGCACCTTATCAGGCACAGCGCTGCGACCTTTTTCATACGTCAGGGTGGATCACCCGTGATTCTGCAGAAGATTCTCGGGCATACGTCTTTGGTCGTGACTCAGAATTACCTGCATATGAGTACGAAAGATATGGTAGATGTGTATGGCCGGTTCAGCCCGAGCAATTCTATTAAAGTATAATCAGCAAACAAGACGTGAAAGCAGGCGGAGATCTGGCGAATGGACCATGACGTTCAGTTTGAACTACGAAAAGAAGCGTTGAAGCCTGCAATCGGCATCTTCTTCAAAGTGTTCTTCTGGTTGCTCATCCCGGTTCTGGTTTATCAGTGTGGCGCCTGGATGTTTGCACACGATCCTTTGCATGATCGGAACGGGTGCATTCCTCCAAAGGACAGTCCCGTCGCAAGGACGCAATCAACGGGAAATGGAACCATGGTGGTTCAGGTTCCGGTCAACGGAAAATGCGTTCGCCTGGACAAGAACATTAAGAAGGGTCAGTGGCTTCAACTCGTTACCGCCGAACCTGTGGGTGTGAATATTTCAGCAGCCACGGTGATTCTCGGCCTCTATCCGAAGGATACTACTCTCGCAAACTTAACCGCGACCCGAATCACGTCAAAAGGCGCGGAATTTGTCCGCGGCAAGCGTAATAAGGACACAGTCACATTCGTATCGAGAGATTTTGCTGGCAGCGCAAGGTGGAGGCCAGCATCGCTTGACGACAACTATGGTGCTCTTGTCTTCGTGCTTGATAATCACTCCCATGTAATTGACGTCGGAACCTGCGTGTTGTCACAATCAAAGCAGCCGATCCACGCAGCCGTCAATGTGATTCCTAATGAGATGTCAAATAGATGCACGGGATACTTTTTGGTCGAATTTCGAATCCTCGACGAATTTTGTGGAACGGTCGGCGGTAACGCTACTTTGCGATTTGATAAGTAGCATAGCTACCAGACTCGAGTGATAACCAGCGGCAGGCAAAAATACCCTTACTATCTATTTCATCGCCAATGGTTATCCACTGAAACTGGAGAGCCTTGGGGGGAACCATCAGACCGGCTGCCGCCTCCCTAATGTTTACGATTCGGCTCTTTGAACTCGTGACAAAAAGGGTTCGGAACCCTTTGAATCCCTCGACCCGGAAGTCTTTCGCATAGCGCAGGTATTTTCCTTCGGCCAGGTAGGAAACATAAAACCGCACTGCCTTAAGGACGCCTCTGTCAGCATCCGAAACGGTCTCGGTGCCGCGGTCAATTTCGAGGAAAAACAATGCCGCCTTCCCGTCCTTTTCTAGTGCAAAGACGCCGTCAGGTGTGTGCGAGATGTCGCTTCGGTGTGCATCAACACTGCAGATCTTGTCCTTGACGTACTTGACAATACCGCCTTTGTCCGTCCGCTCGCCAAGGTAGTCTGGAATAAAGCCGAGCAGCTTCACACTTTGGCCCTTGCAGGCAAGACTCAGCGTAATGCGAAAGTCATTGATCGCAAGGAAATGACGCATGAAGTAGTGGTCCCGTGGTTTCGTGAGTGGATCATTCCACTTCAAATCGTCTCGCTCGACTCCGAGCACCTCTGCGACCAGCCGCAGCCCCTTTGCCGAGAGACGGAAAATCGAATCGGGAACATTTACCACTGAGAAAGAATCAACATAGCCCGCTACTTTGAGCAAGCGCATGCGCCTAAAAGCTGTCTGCATCGACTGGAAGTGCAATCGCTGTATCTGGGGGATGGTAAGAAACCGGTGCGCGTAGATATCTGCAAGGACATCGCCATCGCGTTCAGTGAGTTTGACGATGATATCCTTCATGCAAACACATCTCCGGCATCAAGGTCCTTGAGCCAGTCATCCTGCGGTTTCTCCTTGGTTGTGCCAGATGTCTTTTGAAAGACTCTCGGTATTCCATACTGTTCTCGAGACCGCTCGATAATTCGTTTCACTTTTTGACGGTCGTGCGTATCAGATACTTTTGGAGTGTTCATTTTGCGGACTATTCCTGCGACGGAACAAACTGTCTCTCCCACTTTGAGATTCATGAAGCTCTGAACCACGTCGGCTTTTGAGCCGTATGCTCCGTATATCTCTTTCGCGAGTATTAGGGCGTCGTGGTGAGACAGTTGAAACGCGATCTTGGTTGAAACGTTTCCCAGAATCTCGCGCATGAGTTCAATGGGCAACTGGGAGGTCTGCTGGTGGGCGAGTATCAGCCCGAGATTGTATTTGCGGGCACGGGAGAGGATCTTCTCATACGATTCCTTTGCAACGCCGCAGAAATTCTGGAACTCGTCCAGATAGAGGTAAAACCGCCGGCGGTCAGACTTTGCAAGCGCAGCACGGCTCATGGTTGCCGTCTGGAACTTAGCCACGATCAACTGACCGATCAAGAGGCTCGCGTCCTGCCCCAGGATTCCGTCGGACAAGTTGAAAAGCAGGATCTTGCCCTGATCCATCGCCTTTCGGATATCAAGTGTCCTGTCGAATATCTGCTCCTGAGTAAGGGCAGTGTCATGTGGAGGACACAGGCAGTTTCGGACATACTGCGCCCTGATAATCCGTCCGAGCCGGGTAAGAATTGGAAGATGAGCATCTGCTGGCATCTGCGGATATTCGTTCTCAAAGAACTGTCTTGTCAAATCATCAGCTGTGGTCTGGATGATCTCGTTTCGAAACGCTGGGTTCTTTCGATCAAGTAGCGGTCCGACATCGAGAAGCGTTGAACCTGGTCTTTCAACTAATGCCGAGAGTGTAAACTGTAGGATATGGTTCATGCGCGGCCCGCCCTCATCCGTGAGGCGACGCAGCACCGTGAACGTCTCGTCAACATGTACGTCGATATTCTCGTCCTTACGAACCTGCAATGGGTTCAGAACGACAGGCATTTCGATGTCCGCCGGATTGAAATAGATGACATCGTCGATCCGGTTGTCTGGAATAATGGGAAGAATCTCGTCGGTAAGCAGCTCCGCCTCCGGTGCCAAAACAGCCAGCCCGTTGCCGCGTTCCAAGTCCTTGGCGATCATGTGGCGCAGGAACGTGGTCTTGCCGAAACCTGACTTGCCTATTACGTACACATGTTTGTCCCGGATGTCATCTGAGAGAATAACCGGCAGGTCGAGGAACTTGTCATTCACGGCCCCGAGTCTGAAAAGATCAGACTTTGAAACCGTCTCTTTGATAAATTTGATGAGCTCGTCTTTTTGAGCTCCGCCGATGGCCTTGCTTTCGAGCTCGTGTTTAGAGAGAGCGTTTGCTTCGATTTCCGGATAACATCTGGCAAATTCATGGATGAAGCCGCGGCACTCTTCCAGGCGGCGGTGTTCGTTCGCCTGCATTTGGTGCCGCCATTTTTCCACTTCCTTGGCATATCGGACTGCGTAGACAATCAGTCCGGCGACGAGAGAGATGCCAATGACAATAGCCAGTGCATAAGCCATAGAGCCCCCTGTTTAGGGAAAGGGTGTATATTTGTCGTGTACATTAGTTGTATATCGGCTGTATAGTCGGAATCTACAGCAATATCTCTATATCGTACTGCTGCAACGGGATTTAGTTAGGTTGGCCCCTCGGAACTAAATCAGACTTTGTCTGATTAACCGCTCCCACCGACCCATACGATATTCCAATTGTGTTTTGGTTAATGCGTAGCCGTACTGTAATGACGAAGCTTCTGCCAAGGTATTGACGGAGTGACCGAGGCAAGCGACTCAGCGAGGTCAGAACAACCAACCCAGAAAGATAAAAAGGGTGCCTGAAACACGACACATTTCGTCCGTTATTTGCCCGAGCGTTCCCGCCACCCGGCAGACAAGGACTGTCCTTATCCACCGGGCCCATAATCCTTACAGCTAGCATCAGGCGTCTGGTCAGTGCACAAGTGGTTTTCCTGGCTCTGTCGGGAACGTCGAAGGGGGAAGTGATGGCAACGGACGGGACCATGTAGCTTTTCCGTCGGTGCCTATCGTCAGCCAAATTGGCTCGAATATCTGCCTCGGTCTTTCAAGAGAATAGCTGTTGAAATCGGTGAAGCTGAACAAATCCAGCCGAGTGGCTTTTGATTTGATGCGTCCAATCTGCTCAAGGATGTTACTTGTCCTTTTGCTTGAAGTTGTCACAAACAATACTCGAAAGGATCTGATTGCGAACTTCAACTGTGGGGTTTTTTCGTTGAAGAGATTCAGATAGCCCTGGCATTTACGGACAATTCGGGTCAGGTCGGTTGTTCCCATATCCATTTCGAGAAAGTACGCGTAGTCTTTACCAGCCATGCTTACAGTGAAGAAAGCGTCCGGAATTAGCGAGAGGTGCCTCTTGATCCCTTCCTTATCTATGCTCGTCTGCAGCTTGAGTGTCTTACCCTCTTCCCAGTGTTTAAGCTCCGGGTCGTGCCATCGATTGGCCAGCTCCAGGCATATCCTGAAATCAATGATCTTTTCCTGATGCAGATTCACAGAGTTCGTGCGGCGATACTTTGGTGGCTCAATTTCCGTGTTAGAGAGAGCATGCTGTCTTAGTGCCTTGGGAGATAGCGAATAGTAGTACTTTGAGCTGCCGTCTCCCTTGAGAACTGGACGTTGGATTCGTTTGAGAAATCCGTGTTGCCATAGCTGAAGCAATCTCCGCCGGGTCCTCGGGAGCGACGCGAAGAACAACGCTTTGATTTGTTCAGAGTTCAGAACTCCAAGCGATCCGAGCTTCGCGAAAAGAGCGGAGTCCCTCTGAGTGAGAATTATTGGTCTGTGATTTTTGGAGTTTTTAGCGATCTGATTCATAGTCTTGGATTGTCTTTTCCTGAGTGAGTTTGAGGTAGGTGAGGCCAACGGCTATGGCGTCAAACATGTTCTGGTGATACCGGTCCTTCCATAATTTTCCTGTGTCTTTGAATGGCCGTAAGTGCGGAAATCGCGAGCATATGACCTGCGAGATCTCTCGCTTTGCTGCCCTTCCATCAGCAGCAACAACCTTCTTGATGGTGCTTGGAGCAAATGCATAGATCTGAAGCTTATTTTTTCGGGCAATATTTGTGATGATGTGGATTGCCTTCATCACAAGTTTGTTCTGAGGCATGTTAGAAAAGTTGTTCTTCTCGAAGGCTAGCACTGCTGGCGTCTTTTCTTCGTGAAGTCGGGCAATAGTTCGAGAAAGGACCTTAGTTCCGTCTTCTTCAACTCTGCGCAACGACTTGACTCCACAATCAAGAAGTTCGGTGCCGCTGAAGTGTGCAAATCCGAATTCGCGATATCCGGGATCAATTGCGAGGAGTCCGACTTTCATATTCATATTTTCGAATGAGATAAAGGAATAAGGCTTTGCGCGATTTCTTAATTTGACTTAAGGGAGTTGCGAGTGCCGCTCTAAACGCTCGGTACACTAATTGACCGTCGTGGGCGGAGCACACTTCGCGATATAGCGGGAGACGCGCCTGATCGTTGAATTCCTCCGCTATATCCAATGCCAGAGAATCTGCCTTTGTCCGGGGGATGAATGTAAGTGGTGTGTTCATCGTTTTGGTTTGGGAATCTGATCTTTACGTGCAGATATTTCGCGTCGGCATGCTTGAAAGAGATCAAGGAACAGCACTTCAATCGGACACTTGATAATAGCTGATAACCGGAGTGCGTTCTTGAGCGTCGGTATCTTTCGCCCGTTTTCCCAGTGTGAGACCAGGGCAGCATCAGTAACGTCTGCGAGCTTGGCAACCTGGACAATGCGCAAGTTCTGCCTGTGGCGATACAGACGAATGTCGTTTGGTATTGATTTCTTTTTTCGGAGTGCCATATGCAATGGTTCTAAGCTAAGGTGTTTTCACTGTATGTGATGTGATATAAATCGATCAATTGTTTCGCGGCACAAGTCGCTGGGGATAATGGGGAGGAAAATTGGGCTGGGATGGCTAATCTTAGCGGACACGAACAAAACCCGAACATCAAGATTAAAAAAAAGGGTGTTACTCTCTATGCAAGCGCAGCACCGACGTCACCTTCCCTTGAATTCTCAAGCGTTTGACGAATATCGGCTTCATGCGGGAATTGGCTGGTTGCAAGCGAATCCGGTTGCGTTCTCTGAAGACGCGCTTAAGCGTTGCGGTATTATCTTCGAGCAGCGCCACGGCTATTTCACCGTTTCCCACCGCCTGCTGTGGCTTTATGATTACCAAGTCGCCATCCATAATATGATCTTCGATCATGCTGTCGCCTCGAACTCGAAGAGCAAATGCACCAGGCCTTGCTGCAGTTTTAGGAAGTATTACCGGGTCCTCTCGTATTTGGATTGCTTCTATAGGTTCACCCGCAGCTATCGTGCCCACGATGGGCACTGAATTCAATTGTCCGCGATCTATGACATCTTCGACGAGCAGGATTCCTCTAGATGATCCATCGGTTCTAATCCAGCCTTTCCGTTTGAGAGTTTCGATGTGTTCATGCACAGTTCCGATGGCGGACTTGGTGAGTTTTCCCAAATCCCGAACACTAGGCATGTATCCCTTGAACTGCCGATAGGTCCGGATGGCATCCAGAACCCGCTTTTGCTTTGGTGTGAGAGTTTTTTCCATGTAGAACATGAGTCTACCGAACTTTTCCCGAACGGTCAAGGTGGGTTATCCACAGTTCTTGTTCAAGGGAACATCTTTTTCGCCTTTCGAAGAAATGGGATTCGAGTGTATGATACTGAAAAGTTCGATTAGTCTCCCGCTTGTATCCATGAAGATTCTGTGCCAAGATAATTCAACTATTCCACGCCTATGCAAAGAGCCATAATCTATTGCAGAGTTTCAACTGAAGAACAGGCTGAAGATGGACACCATTCTCTTGCCGCGCAAGAGTCACTCTGCCGACGCTCCGCTTCTGAAAAGCAATTCGAGATCGCAGAAGTATTTTCCGATCCTGGCAAAAGCGCAACTACGATGAATCGACCTGGTCTGAAGGACGCTCTTGCAAGGTGCCAGTCGGATCATTCGGTCAAGGCTTTTTTCGTGCAGGATACAGACCGGCTTGCGCGAAATACGGGAGATCACTTAACCATTCGAGCAATACTTAAGAAACACGATGTCCGGCTCATATCGGTATCGCAACCGATGCTTGAAGACAGCGCCGAAGGTATGATGATCGACACGATTATTGCCAGCGTCAATCAATTTCAATCTGATATCACTTCCCGCAAAACCATGAAAGGGCTTGAAGAAAAGGTTAGAAACGGTGGTTGGCCCGGAATTGCTCCGATCGGTTACAAAAACGTTGGCACTGGACCGGATGGTCAATTCCGAACTGTTGTCATCGACAAAGAATCGGCCCCGCTCGTGCAAAAACTGTTCCAAGCATACGCAACCGGCAGCTACTCAATTCACGAGCTTAATAACATTTTCTACATGCAGGGGCTGCGATCACGGACTGGAAGGAGGATTCACAACAGCAAAATCCATACAATGCTTCAGAACAAATTCTACCTTGGTGAGGTGCATTGGGCTGGAATTGCAACTCGTGGTAAGCACGAACCTCTAATCGACGCCGGGGTGTTCGCTGCAGTTAAAGCCGTGCTCTTTGCTCGGGGCGGGAATCGATCCAGAAAGCGAAAGCACGACTTCTTGCTGCGCGGCTTTTTATTTTGCGGGCAATGCGGTGGGAGGCTGCTTGGAGAGGCGCACATGGCCAAAAATGCTGCATACTATCGCTGCCACAAGCGTGGAGGTTGCGGACCAGCATCGCCCGTTTCACTCTTGGAGGCAGACGTTACAAAGCGATTCAGTACTTTGCATCCCAACTCTGCAGTGATTAGCTCCACTATGAAATCACTTCAATTACGCTCACAATTGCGAAAGCGCGATTTCGAATCAGGTCGAAATTCCCTGTTAAAACGCAAGACAGCTGTTGAGGCCAAGCTTCACAAGCTTGAAGCCAAGTGGCTCGATGGCCTCATCGATGACGGTGACTTCGAACGTCTCCATATGAATCTTAAGAAGCAGTTGATGGATATGGAAAATCGCCTTTCCGACATGGAGGCGAAGAAGTCAGTTGATGTCGATACTCTTACGCAGCTAATTGCATTTACACGCGACCTTGGCTCATCGTACCAAGTAGCGCCAGTCCATATCAAAAGACTACTATTAAAGCTCGCATGGGAGAGGCTCGAAGTTTGTGATCGCGAAATTCGGACTGCGATTCCGACACCGCTGTTTCGAATTCTCTGCTCCGATGGAAGGTCAAGACAAACAGAAGATCGCGATCAAAGTGCTCGAACCCCATCGAACCAACAAGTAGTTCGATTAGGGACCGAGTGGGGTCCCAAGCGAACTCTTAATCGTACCCAGAAATCTCAGAAAGTTGTACCGCGGAACACGTTTTCCTCTCTCATGAATTTGATTGATTCTGATGCTGCCTATATTCATCACTTATTAGCTCTTTATTCTCAAATTCAGGATGGGCTAAAGGTGTGGAAGGCTGGCACTTCTTCTGACTTTCTCGATACCAAATCCACTGCTCGATGATATCGGCCAGCTGTTCAGCACCACGCTGAATTATTAAGTCCTCTTCTTTGCTGGCATCGGCCTCTTGCATGTCTTGAATTCTAGCTCACTCTTGGAATTGCGAAAGAGAGGAAAAGATGTGCCGGGGAACAAGTCGTTGTGCAGCGACTCTGTACTCTTGACGCCTTGAGATTGTGGTGTAAGGATAGTCATATAGAATTCTTAACCAATTCATCATATGGAAAACGTACCTCAACAGGTTTCCAAAAGGACAAATCCGGCCCTATGGATTGTTTTAGCCATTGTGGTTACCATCGCCGTCGTAGGCTTCATCTACTACTGGCAGACCACGAATTCTAACACAAACATGAATGTGGCGAATGCCAATGCTGAAGCAAACGCTAATACGGTCAATAGCTCCCGGGTTCAGATCCAACGCGTCGACGACCATTACCTAATTTCTAGTTCTGAATTTTCTCTTGAAGTACCTGGCAATTGGTACACAACCGAAAGAAGCAAGGGAAGATCGCTATTCACTGCTTCAAATGAAAATACCGACAGTATACTTGGGTTGCGAAATGGAACTACAGGTGTAGTGATGGATTTAGTAATCGAGGACCACAGTGGCACACTAACGAATTATCTTGAAACCCACCCAGTCAATGTCGGATCGCTAGTTGAACAGAAGGCAATTACTGTCGGGTCGCAATCAGGCTTTTCACGGGAGGTCGACTCTACTAATACGACCGCCACGGAATCATCTTACTCTCTACTGCTACTGACAAAGGACAACGGGACTATCCTAGAAATTCTGTTTGTAAGCACTACAAAAGACGGGATCGATGCAAATCGACAGGCAATTGACCGCATAGCCAGAAGTCTGAAGCTCCTTTAAAAATACAAACCTCACATATCGCACGTTAACAAATCACAATCAACCAAGAAAGGAGGTCCTCTTGAGGACCATTCTATCCTTATTATGTGTTGCTTGGCTAGTTTGCTGCCTGGAAGTAGTGAACGCAGTACCGAGCGACCGTCAGTTACCATTCATGGCTGGTGAAACATGGTGGTGTAGCCAAGACTGGTACATCAACTCTTCACCTTACACGCACCTTCATGAAGCAGCTTGGGATTTCAATCTAGATGTCTCCGATCTTGGAGCACCATTGGTCGCACCATCTGACGGTGTTATTGAATATGCCGGCAATACTGGTGGCGGTTACGGTACAGTAGTATTGATTAGTTATCCCGACGGAAGTTTTGAACGCCTTGCTCATTGCAATGAAGTGGTTGTCAAAAAGGGTGAAGTCGTCAAGAAAGGACAAGTTGTTGCTTTCTGCGGGTCATCCGGTTCAGGCGCAGTTCATCTACACATAAACGCTCAATCGTCGTCCTCGCCGACTGCATCCGGTAGCAATTCTCTCGAGTGCTACTTCAACTATTCCAAGGGCGGGCAGTCTTACTACAACAAACCGGAGGGATGCACTTGTGAAAGCGGAGCTGGAGCCCAATATCATTACACTTCTCTTAATCACAACATCTTTGATCTCGCCGAAACTGGGAATCATGGCTCCGAAGAGGGATCGGTTCATTGGTGGCCAGGCAACTGGAATGCTTCCGATCGGTATGATGGTAATAATTGTGCGCGCCGATGTTACATCCAAGACTATCAAGGCGGCAGCTGGAACGATTGCGCCATTGTCTACGACGCCCTTGGTGGCGCCCGAAAGGCATACACCGTTCGAACCGGTTTTTGGGAAAACAGTCAGGATAACGGCTGGTCAGAGATTGGTGGACCTCAGAGTTCACTTGGTATGCCAATTACAAATGAGTATTCGATTTCGTCTGGTGCGCGTCAGGAGTTCCAAAAGGGGTATATGATTTTCGAAAACAACTCTGTTTCTGTTGTCACATACTCTTCTGTAGGGAAAGTTGCTCCAGGCTGGACATCATCAGGCTGGAACAACCAGTATTCGTACTTGTTTGCCCTTGCTTATGAAAGAAATGGCGGTGCTACGTCGGTCGGGCTGCCGTCGTCAGCCGTCTATTCATACGGTGACTACGGCTACCTTCGTCAGGATTTCACCGGCGGGTCATTTGGCAATTGCTGCATCATGTATGATCCTCAAAATGCCATTGGAAATGAGTTTGCGACAAACGAAGCATATCTCATCCGCACTGGCTTCTACAACTACTACCAAGCAAACGGGGGCAGCGCACTCGGTTGTCCGACGCGTGATGAGTATTCGAGTCGCGATCCGAAGCATTGGGACCAAGCAACTGAATATCCATTGCAAACCTACTTTGATCGAGGTGCATACGAGGATGATGAAGCCAGCCAGCACTACATGATTTGGAAGAATGGCTCCGCGTCCTACAATTCTGCATATACCACCGCGTTCGTTTCACAGTCTCCTTCAGGCCAATTCAATATGGCACAAGGTGAGACACGCACCCTCTCGGTTTCATTCAAGAACACTGGTTCTAATACCTGGTATAATTCAAGTTCTCATCTAGATGCTTACGTCGAACTGAAATCCTGTGATGCGAATGGTGCTACGTGCGCTAGCTTCTTGAACTATCCGTATTCCGGATCACTAGGTTGGCTCAATGAGCAGACGCCCTGCACGATGCAGGAATCAAGTGTCGCACCTGGAGGAACCGCGACATTCATATTCACTGGTAAGGTAGCGAACGATGCATCACTCGGTGTGCACGATGTATACTTCCGTCCCAATCATTCAGTTGGAGGACTGATGGAAGGATGGGATGGTATGCACTTTCAGGTGAATGTGGTCGCGCCACCAACAATACCGTCAGTCACGCTTGTAACTGGCCCCGGCTATATGGTCATGCGTGATCACATCGCATTTGCATTCCAAATTGGCAATACGGTGTGGTTCACAACTCACTATCCAGTCGCTGGCGGGGACTACGCCGGGACCGATTCGCGTGTAAAGATGTATCGCAATGGTCAGCAGATAACCGCATATAAAGAGGGTGTGTATCTTTACATGACAGAAGGATACACATCAGGTTTTGCCTATGAGGCCGACTACCCGCGAAAGTCGGAACCAATAAATTACAGTTACACATACAACGGCGTCCCGACCTTTAGTACCGCGAATTCAATCATTGGAGGTATTTGGGGCGATAGTCACGCAAGCATATCCGCAACGAAGAATGGTACGTCTATCACCACTTACAAAGAAGCTGGCTCTAACTACCTGGTGACACCGGGGACACAGCTTGATATGTCTGCAGTGTATTTGGCTACGTACCCCACGGCGTGTGATCAAAACATTCCGTCCTACGTGAGCCTCGGACCTGGCCAAATGGTCTATAAAGAGAAGCTGACATTTGCATTCCAGATTGGCAGCATTGCCTGGTTTACTACGGCATACCCTGTCTATGGCGCTGACTACAGTGGAACAGACCAACGGGTCAAGCTCTACTGTAATGGAGTTGAAATATCTGGGTACAAAGAGGGTCGGTGGCTCTATACTTCAAGCGGGTACAATTCCTCATTCGCTTATGAAGCTGACTACCCTCGAGATCGGGTGACACTGACAGCGGGAACGCTCTACAACGGATGGCGAAATCTTCTTGCCCCTTCATATGTATGGGGTGCGACCTGGGGTGATAGCCATTCTGCAGTGAAGGTGTTCAAGAATGGCACTCAAATCACGGCTTACAAAGAGGTGGGAAATAACATTATTGTTATTCCGGAGGCAGATTACAGCGCCTCCGCAGTCTACGCTGCGGAATATGTTGAGGTGTATGGTACGTGGAGCGGAAAAGCAGCCTCGCCAGAATCAATAGAGACTGTCTTGCCCGTATCCATTGTTCTAGACCAAAACTATCCGAACCCCTTCAATCCGGCGACGACGATTAGTTATTCCGTCACTCGCGCCTCGCACGTTTCACTGACGGTCTACAACATCCTTGGGCAGGAAGTCGCCAAGCTGGTTGACAGCTATCAATCGGCTGGCAGCTATACTGTCCCGTTCGATGCTTCTGGTTTACCATCTGGAGTCTATCTCTATCGCTTGCATACTGACCAAGCGACAGAGACAAGAAAGATGCTGATACTGAAGTAACGAATCTACTTTGAAACCCAAACATCCCTTTCTCGCAACTGCGAGCGAGGGATTCTTTTTGTTTCGATGTTGTCTGGTTCTTGTTGCAGCGTTAGTCTTGCTTGGTTGGAGTAATTGCAACAAAAGCTTCGGGGGACTTCAACTGAATATTGAGCTCTATGAACACCTTGGATGAAACCCGCTCCTTCAGCTTATCAATTGTAACACCCTTTTCTCTCTTGAGAGTGTCTTCATTCTCCTTTTCGCTGAACTCCCTGACTTCCACAGTAAGTGGTGTGACAACTTGGATCTGAATGGACTCGCTTGATCCGATTAGTACAAAGGGGGCTGATATACCGTGATGGCTAAGAATCGGAATCTCGTGATATGTTCCAAACGCCTTCCCGTGCTCATTATTCTTGAGCTGCCAACTTGGCACAAAGCCCTCAATGTCGTTCATTTCCATTCTGAGTCCGACTCCATATGGTATTAAAATGATCGTTGGCTGGACATTTGCGGCTTTCAAGATATCCAATGATCGAGTTAATCCTTCTTCAAGGCTGACCCCGCTTATATGCTTTTCGGGAGGAAGAGAATCAAAAATACTCTTAGCAATTAGATCGTCAACAGAATGGCCCACAGTTCTTCCTTCATTGTCACCCCAACCAGAATAAGATACGCGATCTTGTTCAATAAACGCCTCCTTGGGCTCCGACTCCCAAACACCACGATAATGAGTAGAGCTGCCTTTAGTACCTGAGAGGTTTACCAAACCATGAGACTTGAGATATTCAAACACTGTGGCGGACTCTTGGAACGATTTTTCGGCTCGTGATCCATATTCGGCAACTTTCCCGCTGTCTATCTGCGCACTTCTTATTGACTCTGCGATTTCATCTTGGTATTGCTTTTTCGCCTGCTCAAAGGCTTCTCGCAACTTATTGCCTTCTGCTTCATTCTCGGAGCCGAGCAGCCAAGAAAATCTCGTGTCCCGAGGAATGGTTGAGCAAAAGTTTGATATCTCTTGAGCGTAGCTGTCTGTTATGCGAGTGGCCAACACAGCAACATTTGCCACAGTCTGTTTCTGCAAGTATAGTCCTCTGAGCACCATTACAAGTAATGGATACCACAGTGGATGGCGCGATTGCACTGTCCGCGAATCCTCCCAGTGCTCCCAGAGCCTCTCACGTCCTCGGCCCACATCGTGGCCCTCTACCCACCTCTGCGTGCCTACCCATTCTCCAAGGTTATTCCATAACTCCATGAACACGGGTCGGATTTGCTCTGAAGTCACTACTCCGTGAATATTCTTTTCTAGTAGATAGGAGACTGCATTATGAATCACGCCCTGATATTCTTCGCTATGTTTCGATGAAAAGCCATCGAGTTTTTGAAAGATTTCCAGCTGCTCCGCCAACATCTGCCGCTCTTGTTGAGTTGGGTTTCCCCGATCCAATTGGTGCTTCACTTCCCATCGATCAAAGGGTATCTCTGGATGAAAGTATGCAAGAATTTGGCCAGGAGAGGAAAGTCGCATTATCTCCTTTGTCTGTTCAACATTACCTGCCTCAATTGCATTTTTGAGGAGCCGCTCCAGATGCACTACAATTCGATCCCCGAATTGTATTCTGCTTTCGACCAATGCAAGCGTTACAGGTTCAGTTTTCCCGAAGCGAAAGAGGTCGTAGTCGAATATGTGCAATGGCTCGAAATGAGCTCGATGAAGACCTACTGAATCTTGATGACGAAGTGAGTGCCAGTACATCATCTGGTAGAACCTCAGGAACCGCTCAAAGAGATAGACATCTCCTTCTCGAACACACTCTTGCATCATGGTTTTAGCCCAGTGGGCAATCAGCCCAATAAAGCTAGAACGCTTTTGCTGTGCTGCCGATTCAACGAAATCATCGAGCTGTTCGAATATGAACATAATTGGGCGCCAGTCGCCCATGAAGTTTGGTGAATCTTCTGCACTCAGACGGATTCCGAGTTGCATATAGTCTTTCAGTACACCGGCAAATCCTTCAAGTGCGGACATTGTCATATACTCGTTCTCCGAACGCAGAATACTGAGCACAGCCTCCTTATACTCCTCCAATGTCGAGTAAAGCGGATCACGGCGCGGCTGTAGTTTACGTACGGTAACCGTTGCATTCATTAGCCGAGCAATAGCACCTTTGACGACAGGACTAACAGACTGGCTCATTGACGCAATTTGAAGATCATCGACGGATATGTGTTGACCTGTTCTCACGAGCTCGATCTTGATGTCATTCCATTTCAGAATGTCATCAATCATTTTGGCAATCCAATGGCATCCAACAACACTTATGTTCTTTACGACCCCCGTGTGATTAGAAGCGATCAGTGAGCCACGTTCGGGTTGGAAGTAAGACGGATGTATGATCTTTGGTAACTCGCTCTCCAATGAATTAAATACGACATTTCGTAAAATCTCTTCCCGAAGCGTATGCATTGCTTCAGTGCGCAATCTCTGCTTTAGAAGCAGGAGTGCGTTTTCCGGGTCAAATGCTCTTACTACTGTGGCGGTTTTCAATCCGGCAGACACAATCAGCCCAAGAGACCAAGCAAAGCTGAGTAGCACGACGAAGAGAATCGATGTCGAGTTAAATGATGAAGGTAATATCTTCAGCCAAAACGCAAGGAGAAGTTCTAGCCCCAGCACTGTAAGCGCAGTGAATATGGTTCCTTTGATGCCGTGGGATTTCAGAGAATGCTTTATTGTACCTATTCCCATTTTGGAGAATACCAGATTAGCTGCCAGAGCCAGAAAGGGAATTACTAGGCCCACTATTGCAAGTGGGATACTCACTATTATCTTCAAAAGCTCAAGAGCATCTGTGTTCAAAATAGTGATGTTCAGACTTCTTAGAATCAGTTGGTACAGTAACGCAGTTACCAGTGGTAGGATCAAGAAACTGATTACCCAAGGAGACCCCAACATATGGTATACGAATGGGACAAAAGGCTTTCTGGTATTGAGTCTTCTATTAGACCGTAGTTTTCGGCGACAGCGTCCAACGATGCCTGAGACATCAAGCCGAATGAGCCAGCTGATTGGGAATGATAAAACGGAGAAGAAAAATTCTCGAACTCTTTCTCTGAAATCTTGTCTTGCAGCAGATTGCAGGTTCACTTCTCTATTTTTGCCTTGACTCATAAGTCGTTTCTTATCGTGTGTTATCGCCGTTTTGCCATTTCATGAAAAGTTCGCTGCCCTGTCATCGGCAAAGTTATCTTGAATACTGGAGATTTGGCGTGGAGAAGCGAACACATAGCCCTAGAATCCCCGCGCTTGCTTGGAGGTCGTTTCGCAACACGCTCGGTCGATGACGGTTTGCTCGCACCAAAAAAGAAAGATATTATTCGTTGGTTCGTAAAGCGGAACTTTGGTGATCGCTGCAGTGTTAATGTAGCTTTGTATAAACCTCATTAAACATCTTCTCTTTGATAAAGCTGCCGAATTCATGGTTTTCGACAATCTTCTTGTAAATATCAAAATTCGATTCCACCATCGTATGCAATTGAGCTTCGAAAATATGGTTGAATATTAACTTTAGTGCTTCTCTCGTATTTGTCTTGGCACTCTGACTCAGGGTGTCATTGCCGGCCAATCGGGTTTCGAGCTCGGCAAAGAACACCTTATCGCCATCAGTGAAGTCAGTGCCAAATTTCTCGTTGACCTCCTCAATAATTCGTGAAAGGAATTCCTTCTCTTCACCTGCACGTTTGCCAGTGCCTAATCCCTCAATTGGCTTCAGTTCGCCCGTAGCTTTTTCAAGTTCGATGCTCCCGCTGGAGACCTGCTGTATCCGGTAGGTATCCATGTTCACGTTGTCAGTGATTTCTACAGGTAGACGCTCTTTGTCCGACGGCAGTTTCCGCCCCAGCATTCTCAAGAACGCATACAGCTTCTCAAGGTTGACATCCTTGAAAGACACGATTTGAGAGAGAAATGCATACAAACGAACGAAATTCTTTAACTGATCGCGAAACTCTACTCGGTCCTTCTTCTCTCGCTCCAAATAGACATGCACAATAGGATCAAGGAGTGGATGCAATTTCTCCTGTGTCGCCCCGCGTTTGAAGAATGCGGACGCAAAGGCTCCGACGTCTTCTTTGGTGTAGATTTGAAACTCGTAGAGGCTCCTCTCCAAATCGTAGAGCTTGTTCGGGTCGGTGGCATTGGTGAGGATTGCGCGGTCGTAATAGGGCTGGAACGCCTTTTGGATTTCCACCTCGAGATTGGCAAAATCCAGAATCAGAGTTTCGTCTTTGCCCTTGCGAGTTCGGTTTAAGCGGCTCAAGGTTTGTACCGCCATCACCCCGCCCAACTTCTTGTCGACGTACATCGTGTGTAAGAGTGGTTGATCAAAGCCAGTTTGAAACTTATTGGCCACGATGAGAAACTTGAATTCCGGCAATTTGAATGTCTCTACCGTCAACTTCTCACTTCGAAGTCCGTTCATCCCCGGCTCAGTGTACTCCTTCCCGGAATCAACGACAGTTCCGGAGAATGCTACAAGAGTCTTGATGGGGTGTTTGTGCTGGCGGATATAATTATCAAAGGCCAGTTTGTATCTGACAGCATGTAGACGTGAGCGCGTCACCAACATCGCTTTGGCATAGCCGTCTATTTTACGAACGACATGAGTTAGGTAATGCTCTACGATCAGTTCGGTTTTCTTGCCGATAGCGTGGTCGTGGAGTTCGACGTATGACTTAAGAAGTGCGATTCCCTTTTTCTTTTCGTACTGAGGGTCATCCTCAATCTTTTTGGTTAGATTGAAGTAGGTCTGAAAAGTGGTGTAGTTCTTTAGCACGTCAAGAATGAACCCTTCTTCGATTGCCTGGCGCATTGAGTACAGGTGAAACGGCGCAAAGGACCCATCGCTCTGTTTACTGCCGAAGAGCTCCATCGTCTTTTCTTTGGGCGTGGCCGTGAAGGCGAAGAAGCTGATATTTTCTTGCCGTCCACGGCTCTCTAGCTCTTTGAGCACGGTTTCCTCTGTGGTAAGTTCCTCTTCCTCAAGATTTTCAGCTTCTGCTTCTTCGAGTGAGCCGAGCGCCTTCTTCAGGCTCTTTGTACTCTCGCCAGTTTGCGATGAATGCGCTTCATCAATAATTACTGCAAACGTTTTGTCCGCCTGCTTGCTTATCTCATCGACGATGAAGGGAAACTTCTGCAAAGTCGAGACGATAATCTTCTTGCCGGATTCCAATGCCTCCTTCAGTTGTGCCGATCCCTGATCGATGGCTGCGACCACGCCCGCGGTTTGTTCAAACTGCTGCACCTCATCGCGTAGCTGCTTGTCGATCACACGCCGATCAGAAATCACTATTGCGGAATCAAAGATCTTCTTGTCTTTCTGGTCGTGGAGACTGGAAAGTCGGTGTGCCAGCCATGATATTGTCTTTGTCTTTCCGGATCCGGCGCTGTGCTGGATCAGATAGTTTTGACCAGCGCCATGTTCTCTTGCGTGTGCAATTACTTTTCTCACCGCATCAAGCTGGTGGTAGCGCGGGAAGATAAGTGTTTGCTTCTCCCGTTCCTCGCCATTTTCATCTGTGGTTCGTTCTATGGCAACGAGCATGAACTCGGCGAGTATTCGGAGCAAGCTGTCTTTCTGAAGAACGTCTTCCCACAAGTACGAACTCTTGAAGCCGCTCGGATTTACTGGATTGCCTGCACCATTCTCCAGTCCCTTGTTGAAAGGCAGAAAGAACGAGGACTTTCCGGCGAGCCTGGTACTCATGTAAACTAGGTCGTTGTCTACAGCAAAATGCACAAGACAACGCTTGAAAGCAAACAGCGGCTCTCGCGGATCTCGGTCATACCGGTACTGACGAATAGCGTTCTGTATGTTTTGACCGGTGAACGAATTCTTAAGTTCAAGTGTGATGATCGGTAGACCGTTAAGGAAGATCACGGTGTCGAGTGATTTTGCGTCTCTTTGGCTAAACTTGACTTGCCTAATAAGTGAGAAGATGTTGTTCTTGTGGAGTTTGGCGTGTTCGGGATTGAGTGAGCTTTCCGGCGCGAAATAGACCAGCTGAAAGCGGGAGCCATAGTCGCTAATACCTTTGCGAAGCACATCCAATGTCCCGCGCTTTTCAATCTCTTGCTTCAGTCGATAAACGAACTTACCCTTTACGTCTTCTCCGTGTTGCTGTCTAAGTTTCTCCCACTCCTTTGGCTGAGTGGCAAATAGGAACTCAAAGAGCATCCCCTCGTCGAGGCATGACTCAGCGTCATAGTTCTTTGGCTCGCGTTTCCGATAGCCTGATTCTAAGAGCACTGTTTCAATGTGCTCTTCGAAGGCCATTTCCGATAGATTTTGATTGGACTTACTCATATGATTAAATCAGAAACTGCTCAATATCTGTTAGAAGGCCATCTATTTCTGCAAAGATCTGACGCTGTTGTTCAATTGGAAGGCTGTCACATATTTCCGCACACAAACTTGTCTTGTCGGGTGTTTGAATCACCGTGGTCTTGTCGCCCTTCCTTTTCGTCTCTTTCCTAACAAATCGCTCATGGTCAAATCCCGTCGGGAAGCTTAATAAGTGCTCAATGCCTGTCTCATATCGCCTATCAGTCTGTTTCGTCGGTGATAATACTAGAAGTCGTCCTTCATTGTAGCGTTGCTTCGCAACATCAACATCATACAACAAAACGACCTTATTTCGAAGAAAGCCAGGGTTGGCCAACAGGAATTCCTCACATTTCTTTAGGGCCGAATCACCTGTGAAGTAACTTTTTCCTTGCTCGTTAAGAGCACCGATCCATCTGACATCGGCTGGGTACGTGCCATTTCGGCAGATTTGTATGGCCTTCGCAAAATACTTCTCATCGAGTTCACCTTCGACGAATACCACCGATCGAGTCAGTTGATTGATCTTTGCCCGTATATCATCTCGCTCCATCTCGGCGGTCTGAAGCTTCTTTGCATAGTCTTCCTGCATCCCCAAAAACGAGCCATAGTCGGCACCGAATTCCTTCATCAGTCGATCTTTCAATGCAGTGCTGGTTACATCGATTCTCTTAAATCTGGTATCTCCTTCAGCTTCTTGGGTAGTTATGAAAGTTGCCGTGCTACTTGCCGCATACTCTTTATCTGGAAAAATGAAGACGGGCGAATGCGAGGAAGAGAATATTTGAGCGTCCTTGCTGTAGTCGACAAACTTCCGGTACAGCGATACAGTTCTCGAAGACTCTAGCGAGTTCTCAGGTTCATCAATGCCCCATACCCAATATCGCTTCTTATTCTTTCGTGCTAGCCAACCAAGAATGATCGGAGTAAAAATACTCTTGATGCCTTCGCCTCGTGCCACCAATCCAATCAAATAATCTTCAATTGATCCGCGTTTGATTTCCTTTTCTTTCGATTTCTCAAAATCTGTTGCTACTTGCAGTGACGACCAGAATGAATCAAGCGTTATCGGGAGTGAAACCTTAGTATTAATTTTCGTAAGTGTGGCGAAGTCTTGTGCGAGGTCGGTTGCAGAGGCTGCGATTTGCGCATTGAGTTCCTCTTTTCCTTTTTGATTTATGAAGAGATTTTCTTCATTTGCAACCATTGATATTACATAAGAGAAAACTTCATTGTTCTTGAAAGCTGGTATGTAAACAAACCTCATTGAAGCCAGTAGCAGACTGAGCGATCGTTTGACACCCTGACTGGCTTTCTCTATGAATTCTGGTAGCTTTTCACGATATGTGCCCTCGAAATTCCACCATTCGCGGATTATCCATAGGCCGCCGTTCTGCTTTGCGAGCTTTTTGAGTTCCGCTTTTCCGCGTATGGCACTCTCGTCCAAGACAACTTTTATCGATATGAATTGTCGCCCTTTCTTCTTTTCTCTAGCCTCAAGTAATGCAAGTTTGGAGTAATCATCGCTGAATTTAAATTGCTCGAGAAATGAGGTCTCTTGATTGAAAAACAGATTCAATGCCCGGAGAATGTTCGACTTTCCTGAATCATTTGTGCCACCAAAAACATTAAAGTTGGCGAGCTCCCTGATAGTCTCGGAGTGAATCGACCTGAAGTGCCTAATCTCAATAGACTTAATGATTCTCATACTTTTATCTTCCCCGTTACCGCACTGGCTATCAATGCCTGCCGATATTCTTTGAGCTTTGCAATCTGACTCTCTATCTTACCGACTACGGCGTCAAATTGCCGTGTCTCATGATCGATGAAATCACAAATTGTTACCTGTGTCTGTTTGGGTGGCACCGGAACACGAATACCTGCAATCACATTGTTCATCAGCTTGGGATTGATGTCATAGCGAACGAATATTTTCGAGCAAACGTTTAGCACATGAGTAAAAAATCTCAAGTCAACGTCCTTCAGATTCTTCGTCTTGAGGGTCCCGCAGACATTTGTGCAGTTGAACTTGCCCATGCGATTGAAGACGGTACCGGCATTCGCGCCGTCTGTTGTCCATGTTATGTAATCACCGTCAAAATCGTAAGTGTCAATAAAACCTAAGACACCATCGTTTTCCGTTTGAGATGAATAGACGGGAAACTCACCGTGGTGATCCAGTATTTCCTCATTGCTTATGACTCGTCCACGCCCCCTGTAAAAAAGCATCCATATAGGTAATAGCTCCCACTGCTCTGGGATATTCCCCAACCAATCAATACCCGATGGCTTGAGCTTAGCGTTTGGATTGAGGCCCTTTGTGACAGCGTCGGTGATAAGCGCTTGGCGCTTTTCTCTGAGAAGCTCGATCAGCTTCTGTTTCTTGGCGATTACATCATCAATCAATGCCGTTTCGCGGTCAAGGAAGTCAGCGATGGTCCGCTGCTCACCAAGCGACGGTACCGGCACTTGTATTGCATAAGCCGATTCACGCGCTAATCCTGGCACCCCAGTGTCTTGACTGCCTTCATCTAGACGTAAGCATGCCAACAGGTAATACAACCATCGCAACTCGTTCGTCGTGAAACGGGAATCGATAAAATACGTTGTATCTACTGGAAAACAGGATTGATGAACCCAAGTTAGCTTGCCGTAGGATCCTTTCCTACCAATGATGATGGAATTTCCGTCAGTTATTGCAATATCATGATATCCGATTAGACCATTGGAGCCATATACCTCAATATCTCCATCTAGGTTGCGCCGCTCTTCAGGTAAGGAGTTGCCGTATTCAAAACGCGACACGTACTTGAGTCGCTTCATTTCCCAATCAAGAGGAACGTCACCAATCCAAGCTATTTCCGAGGGCCTGTACTTGTGGTATTTATTATACTTGGTCTTGAGTTGTTGGCTGGTCGTGATCATAAGTCAACTAGCATCCCTGCAATTTCATCTTCGAGCTTCTTGATTTCACCGCTGATCTCGTCAAGCGGACGGAGCGACTTGTATTCGTAGAAGTATCGTGTGAAGCTGATCTCATAGCCCACCTTGCCGACCTTCCCGTCCTTATGATCTCGGTATTTTTTGTCTTCGCTAATCCAGGCGTCTGGCACGTGGGGAAGAACTTCGCGCTTGAAGTAGGTGCGGAGATCCTCGCCAAGAGGGACATTCTCCGAATCACGTAAATCGGCGTCCGGCTCTGGATTTCCTCTTTTGTCTGTGATGACGTCGGCGGTTTCGTCCCGCTCAGACAGGCCTTTGAGAATCGCCTTCTTTAATGGCGGGTCGAGTTGCAAGCTTGCGGTCTTGAATGTGGCAATTATCACCTTCTCAAAAGCGTCGATGTTCTTGTAAAGAGTGTCGCCTGTGGTGGAAAGGGTCTTGAGAATCTGGGCCTGCATTCGATGTCCCGCCTTCTCTTCATCAGCCTTCTTCAGTGGATCTCGCTTTTTGCTCTTAGCGATATTCTGGAAAGTAGAGTCAGCCTTGAGCTTCTCTATCCGCTCAGGTGAAACCTGAAAGTTGAGCTTGAGCGGCCGCTCAACTGTAATCTTGCGATAACCAAAGAATTCATTTGGGTAAACTTTTACGATCTTGCTCTTCTCGCCATCTAAAAACAATTCGGTAATCTGCTTGATCTGCTCATCGGAGACAATATTGCGCTTGTCACCCAAACTCTTCCGCATTTTCTCGTACAGGCCGATGGCATTCAAAAGCTTCACCTTGCCCCTGTGGTGTTCCTTCTTGCGGTTCGTCAGAACCCAGATGTAAGTATTGATACCGGTGTTGTAAAATAGCTGGTTGGGAAGCGCAATGATGGCTTCAAGCCAGTCACTCTCGATTATCCAGCGGCGGATTTCACTTTCGCCACTCCCAGCATCGCCGGTAAAGAGTGGTGAACCATTCATGACAATGGCAATTCTACTCCCCCCGTTGGCGGGTCCCATTTTGGCGAGCATAGTCTGGAGAAATAGAAGCTGGCCATCGCTGATGCGTGGTAACCCGGCTCCAAACCTTCCGCGGAATCCTAGCTCAGCTTCCTTCTCAATTTCCTTCTGATCCTTTTTCCACTCCTTGCCATATGGTGGGTTAGAAAGCATGTAATCAAAGCTCTGCCCGGCAAGCTCATCATGGGATAGCGTCGAGCCAAATTTGATGTTGTCCGCATTCTCCCCCTTAATCAGAAGATCGGACTTAGCCACCGCAAAAGTTTCGGGGTTTACTTCCTGTCCGAATAGCTCAATCTGCGCGGTCTTGTTTACGCTCTCAAGTATCCATTCCTTAGCTTCCGTGAGCATGCCCCCGCTTCCGCAGGCAGGGTCATATACAGTCTTGATGATTCTCTGCTTCTTGAGAACTTCCAAGTCTGGCGAAAAAAGAAGATTGACCATGAGACGGATGACCTCACGTGGCGTGAAGTGCTCTCCCGGGTTTTCATTCGAGGCCTCGTTAAATTTGCGAATGAGTTCTTCGAAAACGTAGCCCATGGCGAGGTTGCTAACCTTGTCGGGATGAAGGTCCACATTGCTGAACTGCTCTATGACCTGAAAGGTCAGATTGGCTTCTTCCAACGCGTCGATCTGGGCGCTAAACTTGAATTTGTCGATGATCTCGCGCATGGATGGACTGTAGGCGTTGATGTAGAGCCTGAGGTTCTTTCCGATGTTCTTCGGGTCGTCGAGAAGCCTCTTGAAGTCGTACTCTGAGGTATTGTAGAAACTGTAGCCGCTGGCTTGTTTCAGGATGCCGTCCATGTCAGCGAGCTTGCCCTTATACTGTTGATGTTTCTTGAGAACCGCGGGCTTGGTTTTCTCGAGTGCGCAGTCCAGGTGACGCAAGACTGTGAGTGGTAAAATGACATCGGGATATTTTGCTCGCTTGAAATCATCGCGCAATAGATTGGCGATGCTCCAGATGAAATTGACGACTTGTTGGTGATTAGCTTGGTTCATGGTATTCAAACAACCTATTCGTTTGGTGCGTGGTTGATCCGGCAACAAACTCAGTGAACTGGGGTGACATAATGGATTCTGCCTCTGTGGCGAACTGAACACCCATTTTATCGTATCTCAAATCAGATGAAAAGGTAAAGCTTTCTGCGCCTTCTCACAAGTAAAAACGAGGGCTTGAGCAGCTATGCTACAAACCCCCGCGGACAGTAGTGGCCTTTCCCGAGATTAGTTTTTGTTTCAAAAGTGCAGATTGAATTTGGTTCTAGCTGAGAAGAACGGCGGCTCGACGCTCAAGACTTACGCGCCTGTCAGCGAATTGTTGCTTTCTGGCGAGGGCCGTAAACCCCTGGGTGATTCCCCAGCGGGTCGTAACGTCTTCGCCTTCGGCAAGGCCGGTATTCCAGGCATTCGCGATCTCGACTCTTGTGAAGGGCAAACTCTTGAGCGACTTTGTGACTTCATCGAGAGAAGATCCGATTCGATCATTCATCGCTTGAGCTACCGTACCCTTAATCCGATCATCGAGATTTCGGTTCTCGACGAAACGGTTGAGCGCTGGAATCGCATCGCCGTAGAAACGAGATAAAGCGCGACTTCGGTGCACGATCTTGAGTTCCTGAACCTCCTCGGCTCCCCAAACGATGTGATTTCCACAGACGAAATTGTAGAGGAATGTGGTCAAGCCAAGAGTTGCTGACCCAGTCTCGGAATTCCAGAGAAAGAACCCTCGACCAAGTCGGGCATTCCCGACCTCGACCGGACGTTCGTCATTGATAAGGAAGGCGAACATGTCGCGGTCTGAAGCGTAAAGCCCAGCTTGGCCGGACCTTGACTCGGGCGGATGCCAGTTCGTCTCCCTAACGGCTTCTAAAAGCTCCGAAACTACATCGTAGTCCCAGATTCGGCCATAGTTCGGACTCGTAAAGGCGGAAACGGCGTTGCCAAAGCTGGTTTCATCGGAGTCTCTCATCTCGTTTTTCCGAAGAAGCAACTTAGCTTCGCCGCCCGCCTTTGCCATGCCGTACTCCAGACACTGCACAGCCATTCCTGCAGAAAGCGACCGCAAGTAGCCTGCCGGGGCTTTGACCGCCTGACACAATTGGGAGAATGACCAGTTTGTCAGTGCGGAGTGCTGAACATGCCCGTTCAGGAACATTCCCCCGCCGTGCGTTGCATGCATCCGGAGGTCTCGTAAGCTGTGAGTCTCTTCGATTGCATTTCGCTTTCGCTTGCCGGTGAATTCAAGCAGGGCATCCAGAGTTTTGAATCGCTCGTCCGGTGGACGTTTCACCCACTGCTTGTGAGCGTCAACTAGTACTGTAGACATTTTAGTTTTCTCCTTTCATTATCCGCGCCATTTCTGGCAAACTTCGAAGTACTCGCAGGACGGGCACTGCCATCCGGCATTTGGATAGAATTGGCCCGACTGAATTCCCTTGATCACTTGCTTAGCCAGGTGGAAGAACCTGACCTTGTCGTTTTGGTCCCTGAATACTTCAAAGCTGTGGAGTTGCGGCTTCTTGGTTTTCGTAAGAATGTCGATCCTGAGATTTGGTTCTTTCTTTTTCAGAAAACTAAAGGCGTATGAGTATGCGGTGAGCTGCAAGTGCTGCGTCAAAGTCGTGAGATCATATACTTTGGCAGCAGTCTTCAATTCGACTACCGTGTCACCTTCTTCCAGAAGGTCGAAGTACCCGTCGAGTGGAAGATCCAGCCGCTCGCCTGTCTCAAGATCAATGAGCGGTACCCTGAATCCCTGTTCAACCGCAGTCGGTGCTGTCCCTTTGAATTCCTTCAGGTAGATTGCGAGAAGCTCCTTACCTTTTTCAACAAGAGAACTTAGGTCGTCGCCGTTCTTGAAGCGAATCTCATCTACCGCCTGAGCACTCAGGTCAGCTTCAAAGATAGTCGCAACCTGTGACCATTCCGGCGTTCTTCCGGCCTGTCGCTGACGATGCCACCATTCAACACTTGAGTGGATGGCTCCGCCAAAAGCGAGTTCTGCCGCTTTGAACGGTTTGGGCAATGCGTCGATGTAGTTGAACCGGTATTTCAACGGGCACAAAAGGTACAGGTTGATCTGCGAAACGGAAATATGGTCCCGCATCAAACCGGCACTCCTTCCAAGCCGACGTTCAGGATGTGGTCGATTAAGGTGCTCGCGTCTGCCTTAGAGGCATCCTTCAGCGACTCCACACCGAATGCACGTTTCAAGTAATCGTGAGCGGCGTCACCTGTTGTGCCGCGCTCCGCCAGTAATCGAAACAGATACCGGCGCTGATTCTCAGTCATGGGATCATCAGACGGAGCTTGGCTCTGGTGATTACCGTTGCCTTCTGAGCCATTCTCGCCATTGCCCCCGGCTGCCGTGGCGGCTGTGACCTTTGGGCTATTGCCGTTGCCGTTATCCACAACGCCGTTTGCGTAGTCGTCGGTGAGCTCTTCAAGTGCGATGACGCCGACGTTCACTGCGTCTCGGAGGGCTCTCGCCTTTGCTCTGGTGAAAGCCATGCGGATGATGTGGGGAACGATGGTTGAATTGACATTGCCAGGATTAGCATCTCCTACTTCTGTGAAGACCCCTCTTTCTGTCACTACTTTTGCCATAGAAATAGCAGTCATTTCGTTGGCCGCGGAAGGGGCTTGCAGGAGCTTGGTTTCTATCTCCTTCAGGCCTTCCTGGTGGGCGCGATTAAGCAGACCAGCGTATGTGACAACCTCTTTGGTCGCCACGACACGCCCCTGGCGGTCCTTGATCTCGATGGTCGTGACAAGGTTTGATTGTGTCGTCATGTGACATCCTCTTCTTGTTTGTTTTGGTGTTTAAGTTGGGAAAGGGCTGGGTGAAATGTTGTACTTCAACAAGCCACCTATGAGGAGGAGCGTACATGGGTCACAGACGCAATCAATTGTGCCTTGGAACATGTTTTCCGCACTGACGAATTTGGCTTCGGTTGTGTATCATCAGGATCACTATGAACAACGATCTGCTCATCCTTGGCGAGACGAACTACCGCAACAATCGGAAGCGATTTGGCATTTTGAAGGAAGACAGACGCCGGCATATGTACATCGTGGGCAAGACGGGCATGGGAAAATCAACGCTGCTTCTGAATTGCATTGTGCAGGACATTCAGCGTGGGAACGGTGTTGCTGTGCTCGATCCTCATGGAGATTTAGTAGAACGCCTGCTCGACTACGTTCCACCTCGCCGGATCAACGAAACGATCTACTTCAATCCTGCTGATACTGAACACCCGATTGCCTTCAATCCGCTGTATCACAAAGATCATTCACAACGCCACTTGGTAGCTTCTGGCTTGATTCAGGTTTTCAAGAAGATCTGGGCGGATTCCTGGGGACCACGGCTGGAGTATGTGTTGCGGAATGCAATTCTTGCGCTTCTGGAAAAACCGGGTAATACGCTGCTTGGAATTCCGCGGCTGCTGACCGATGATCGATTTCGCCAGAAGATCATCAGGGGCATCAAGGACCCAGTAGTGCGGCACTTCTGGGAAATTGAATTTGAACAATACCCAAAGGTCTTTCGGACTGAGACAATCTCTCCGATTCAAAACAAAGTAGGACAGTTCCTATCAACGCCGATCATTCGAAACATCGTCGGGCAGACGAAGACTAGGTTTGATTTGTCTGATGTTCTCGATTCTGGAAAGATTCTGCTCATGAATCTTTCCAAGGGCAAGATTGGTGAAGACAATTCGTCACTCCTTGGCGCGCTGATGATTACCCAGATTTATCTCGCTGCGGTCAAGAGAGCGTCGATACCTGAAACAAACCGGCGCGACTTCTACCTATACGTGGATGAATTGCAGTCCTTCGCAACCGAGGAATTTCCGTCAATTCTATCCGAAGCACGTAAGTACTGTCTAAACGTTGTCGTAGCAAATCAATTTGTGTCACAATTGCCTGAGATAATCTCATCTTCCCTTTTGGGCAATGTTGGAACGATTGTTTCGTTCGCGATTGGATCTGAAGACGCCGAATTACTCGCAGAGGAATTGCAGCCGGTCTTTCGCGCTACCGACCTAATCGAACTTCCAAAGCACACATGCTATCTCAAGTTGTCGATCAATGGGTCAACTTCCCCGCCCTTCAGCGCGGCGATGCTACCCGCGACGATACAATTGCAAGGGACAGATAAATCGAGGGTCGAGACTCAAAGTCACCAGAGGTATTGCCGTCAAGAAGCCAAAGTCGCAGCAAATTTGATAAAATGGTTGAGTACGTAGGAGCAATCCACGTTTTCCTATGTCTGTAAGGGCAGAATTCGAACGACTAAATGCTGCTGGGATTGTTTCTCGCATACAGAAGCAGTTCGTCCTTGATAACATCAGCAACATAGTTGCATATGGCATCGTCCGAAAGCCGACATATCGAAAGAAGTTCATCTCGCCAACGATCGTTTCCGGATGAACTTATCATTTGGTAGTAATTCGGAATCAACGAATTAATTTTGCCAGGGGGCAAACTCAATCCCATTTCGGAGACATTTACAACTACTGCAGGAAATAGGTAATTACTACTGAAGAATCCAGGTGCTTTGACAAGGCCACTTTGGGACTTCCGCGAAGGATCACAGATCTGAATTGAAATAGTGGATTCGCCACCATGCCGCACTGGAACCGAATGAGCAGTTAACTTGGTCCCGCTCACCAGGTCTTGCGCGATTTGATGCACTCTCGAGGCTAACGACTTATATCTAGCCCCGCGCCAAGTCGCGAGCAATTGCTCATCATCTTGCGTGTTTCTTATGCTGTCGGCTGCCGACTTTCTTAGGTTTTCTCGAAAATCATTCACGGGCACCTCCTTACATTTAAATTTGCTGCTGCACAAAAGATAAGTCTGAATTGGGCAAAGTCAAGAAACGACTAGCATCGCGACTCCATTCTTTAGTCATGGGCGGTAGAAGGAGGCAAACATACTAGAAGCACTCTAAAATCCCCTGGAAGATCGAGACTTTGGCATGCAATGGTGCGACTTTGTACAGACCATCTGCCTGCTTGTGAATGTGCTCTGTGTTGCGATTGTTTTTGTTGCTTTTCCTCAGCCCTATGGTTTCTTCCACGATTGTTATGAAGTCCGCGTCTAATCAGATCACCAAAGATGTCGCCTATTTCGCGCCCATCAAAGGCCAGCCTTGGATTGCGCAGATTCTTTACCGAGATAGGGCCTCTGATTATTCTCGGGATCGTATAAATAGAGTCGCTTCAAGTCGTTGTCCCGCAACGATAGTTACCAGACGATGCTCGCCAAATAGAGCATCTGCCTTCTAAGCAGAGGGTAACAGGTTCGAATCCTGTCGGGGGTGTTTTTTGTGATACCGAGATAACTCGTGATACAGCATCCCGACCAAGTCGGGATGGTAACAGGTTTGAATCCTGTCTGGGGTGTTGATGATTTGATGAGTGTTCAATCCTTGATCAAACCGAAAACTCTCAAGTCTCATTCGACAACATATGAATTACTCTATACCTATGAACATGAAGTGGACAGACTATGATCCGGAATGGCTCGCGATTCTCGCAGAAACGCAAGTCCCAGAGGAACACTGGCTACCTGACGCAATTCGAAGATGCACCCGGTGCTTGGTAAGCAGCAAGGCGTACATCCACTTTGTGCCACCGGAGAATGCTAATCAGCCTGGAGCAGATTGGCAGTACGAACGGAGCATCATTCTCGAAGACGAGAAAGAAGGGGAACTTGTTCTGGACATCTTGAAGGGGTATCGTGTGGGCGGTGTTGAATTTCTTGCTCGAATTTAGCCGCAAGTCAAGCATACAGTAGTCGATATTGTGAATAGTTATGATTGACGAATCACTCGTAGAAACAAGCATCCAGCAAGTGAAGAAGAGTATTTTCGACGTCCTGCCGATCCGCATCGGTATCGGACTCAACGCATTAGTTCTGCTCGGAATGATCCTCCCGTTTTCGTTGCGCGGAGTCTGGGCTGACGTTGGCATATTTGTCGGTGCAGTAGTTGTTGCCGCATTCGATCTTGTGTATATTGTGTTCAAACGCAAAATGCTGTTTCACAAGTGGCTATTGCCTTTGTCGCACTTGCCTTCATATCTAATTTTTCTCTTCCTCTTAGTCTGCATTCCGATTCCCGGGTTGTTGCTTGGCCCATTGTTTGCGCTCGGCGAGACTGAAGCAACTCGCGATCTCTTTTCGCGCGAATCACCGGACCGCTCATTTGAGCTGACGGTCAGATACATTCCTGTTGGTGCCTATACCGGTGGAGCAGGCAGATATCGAATCGTTAAGACTTGGTCTTGGTTTCCTGTAGTTGAGTCTTCGGTCTATTATGACAGCAACACAGACAAACGCGACACGGATACACTTTTCTTCACATGGATTTCAGCGGACAGTATTCTCATTGAGGAGACGAATGAACGAATCGCAGTCGACTAAGATGAAGTCGAAATGGCCAGTAAGTCGATGGGTGTGGTTCTGTCTGGGAATGGGCGTTTGTGTCACCTCCCTGCTCATTGCCTTGTTAGCCATTACACGAATTGTGGTCCAGCAACGGAATTTGTCTAATGACGCACGAATACGAATAATGGAAGATGGAATGAGTCTTAGCTTCTCGCCATTTCCGTTACGGTCACCCATGAATGGCGATGTTCTCAATTTGGAACTTTGGCATACTAAAGGCTCTTTACATCTCGAAATCGAAATTGCAGTGGTGGATTCGCTTGGTTCCAAAATAGCTGCTGATACCCTACACTTTCATAGCGATACTCTGCTATCTGATGGCGTCATTTTGACGGATACCGCTTTTTATCCAGAACAGCTTAACACCCGCAAGCTCCGCCCTCTACTCACGATTATCGAGCTTCGATCCACTGATGCGGCTCTCGAAGATTCGCTGCGTGAGATGCCGTTTCCGTCTCGACCTTAGACAGCATTGAATCGCTTCGGCACTCGGTGGGTGGGATGTCGGGTCTGATCAGTCACTGCGTACCGACCTACAAACTTAATTCCTGTTGGCTCGTAAAAGGGATAGTGTATTTGATCGAACCAATTAGGAGGAGAATCTAATGCCGAGTACCGTAAAATTCCACCGCGTCCTGAAAGCCCCACCGGAAAGAGTCTACAAGGCGTTTCTGGACGCTGACGCTATGGCCAAGTGGCTCCCGCCACATGGATTCACCTGCAAGGTCCACCACATGGACCCAAAGGTCGGCGGCACCTACAAAATGTCGTTCACGAATTTCTCAACCGGCAAGAGCCATTCCTTTGGCGGTACGTACCTCGAACTGACTCCGCACGAACGCATCAGCTATTCGGACAAGTTTGACGACCCGAATCTACCCGGAGAAATGCAAACTACAGTTACGCTCAAGAAGGTCTTTTGCGGCACTGAAATGACGATCCAGCAAAGCGGTATTCCCGATGTGATCCCGGCGGAGGCGTGCTATCTGGGCTGGCAGGAATCGCTCACGCTCCTGGCACAGCTTGTTGAGGCCGAAATTCCGGATTAGTAGAGATGGTGTTGCGGCAGCGGCGGATTTCGAGCGCCTTCTTAGCGCTATAAAAGTTTCAATAGCGGGTCATCAATCATCCGCGCTGGATGAGCCGCTAGTGCACCAGCACACCACCACCGACGAGCTGTTTGGCGAGATCGCCGATGACGACCTTGGCATCGCCGAAGAGCATCCACGAGTTCTCCTTGAAGTACAATTCGTTTTCGATGCCTGCGAATCCGGGATTCTTGCTGCGCTTTACTGTCAAGACGAGTTTCGCGCGGTCAGCCTCGATGATCGGCATGCCGTAGATCGGCGTTGACTTGTCGTCGCGCGCGGCCGGATTGACGACATCATTAGCGCCGACAATGAGAACGACGTCGCATTGAGCAAGTTCGAGATTGATATCATCCATCTCAACCAGCGCCGAATAAGGGATATCGGCCTCGGCAAGCAAGACATTCATGTGGCCCGGCATTCGACCGGCCACCGGGTGAATCGCGAATTTAACGGTGATTCCGCGCTTGGTTAATTGGTCATAGAGTTCCCTGACCTTGTGTTGCGCTTGAGCTACTGCCATACCATAACCCGGAACGATAACTACGAAGTTCGCCTGCTCGATAATCTGCGCGGCGCCTTCGATGGTCTCTTGTTTGTAGGTTCGCTGCTCCGACTCCGCACTTACGACGGTTTTCACACTTCCGAATCCCCCGAACAGGACGTTTGTAAATGAACGGTTCATCGCTTTGCACATGATGATTGAGAGAATCAATCCGCTTGAGCCGTCCAATGCACCCGCGATGACAAGCAGCTTATTGTCGAGCACGAATCCCATCGCAACTGCCGAGAGTCCGGCGTAGGAATTGAGAATCGAGATCACCGTCGGCATGTCGGCGCCCCCGATGCGGAGCACAAAGAGCGCACCGAATGCCAATGACAGCCCGACAATGGCAAGAAACGCAGCACTCGACCAGGATTCGGCGGGATAGAAAATCAGAACGACGCCAA
>CAZIBI010000014.1:0-6744 GCA_964537215.1 uncultured Ignavibacteria bacterium
TCGTCATCTTTCACCCGCCCCAGCGTCAAGTGCGGCGAAAACGCTCGCTGCTCCGGATCGAATCCCAGCGTCGTTAACTCGGAATCAACCTTTGCTGCCAAAGTTGTCAATCGCTTTTGGGGATCATTTATGCCGATCCAAAATACTCGCGGCGCCCGCATGTTCGGGAAAACTCCGCAGCTCTGTAAATGCACTTCAAAAGCACCGGTTTTCGCAGCCGCATGCGCTATTGCCTGCTTAAGTGGCTCAACCTCATTGGAATTAGTGTCACCAAGGAACTTCAACGTGATATGAATATTATGCGGCTCAACCCACTTTATCCGCCCCGGCAGCCGGTGAAACTGTTCAAGAAACTCGCCGACTTCCCGCTCAATTTCCTTGTTGATTCGCGCTGCTATGAATAGTCGCATATTGTCTCGGATTGTGATTTTACCTGCTGGCGCCGGGTCCAGGTATGAGTGCTAAAGTAACTTACGTCTTAAAATATCCAATGCCATCATCGCTGATCGTTCGCGAATCCGCTCGCGTGTACCGAATAACTTGAGTTGCTCCGAGGACACCTTCCCGCTTTTGTCCGCGTACCCAACGAATACCAGCCCAACGGGCTTTTCTGCGGTTCCGCCTCCGGGACCGGCAACACCGGTCACCGAGATTGCATAGTCGGTATCGGCAAGCTTCAAGACGCCGCTTGCCATCGCTTCGGCAACTTCGTGGCTGACCGCGCCCTTTGCAATCAACATCTCTCTCGGTACTTTGAGCACTTTCTCTTTCACATCGTTTGCATAAGACACAACCGAGCCGCGGAAGTAATCCGAGCTTCCCGCCAAATCCGTCAGCATCTTTGCAATCAATCCCCCCGTGCAAGATTCCGCCGTCGCGACCGTCTTGCCTTTCGCCCGCAGCAATTTTCCCACAATCTCCGGCATCGATTCATCGGTGTTCGTGAATACGTAGTCGCCGATCCGGCTTGTAATTGCTTTGGCCAGATTGTCTGCCGACTCGACCGCTTCTGACTCGTTTGCCGAAATCGCCGTCACCCGCAAATCGACGCCCTTGTAACTCGGCAGATACGCCAATCGCACCTTATCGGATGTCGGTTCAAGGTCAGTAATCAATTCAGCGATGCCAGTCTCGGTAATCCCAATTGTCCTGATCCTGCGCAACACAATGTGATTCCGCCCCGGACGCTTCGACAGATACGGGATGATCGACTGGTCGATAATCGCCTCCATCTCCGCCGGGACTCCCGGAAGCGCGGCAAAGAAGCGTTCCGAATCTTGGAACACAATCCCCGGCGCAGTGCCGACCGGATTGTTGATCAAATCCGCCCCTTGCGGCTGCAGAGCCTGGCTTTGCGCCATTGCCGGCATCTTCATATTGCGCGTGCGAAACAAGTCTTCCAGCTTGCGAAGAATCTCATCTTGAAGCACCAGATTGCGATCAAAAGCTGTGCAGATCGCGTTCTTGGTCACGTCATCAGTCGTTGGTCCCAGCCCGCCGGTCATGATTGTCACCGCCGATCGATTCCAAGCTGTCTTGATTGCTTCCGTCATATCATCATGCCGGTCGCCGACAGTAGTTTTATGTACAACCTCGATTCCGACATTCGCCAGTTTGCGGGCGATGTAGGCAGAATTCGAATCAATCGTTTGTCCAGAGAGAATCTCCTCTCCAACAATGATGATTTCGGCTCTCACATCCAGACTCCGAAATAGAGCATAACTTGCAGGATCAAATTCGCGTAGACACCGCAGGCAAAGTCATCCCCCATGATGCCCCAGCCGCGCGGAAGCGTCCGCTCCCAATATCGCCCCGGAAATGGCTTGAAGATGTCGAGAATTCGGAAAATCACGAAGCCGGCGACATAGTACTTCCACATGACATCAAACGGCGCAGTCGGTACAAAACAGAGACTAACCATGATTCCAGCGACTTCGTCAATAACAATCGGCTTGCCGTCGTGACCAAAGAAATGCTCCGCTTCCGTCGCAATCCACACTCCGACTGCCGTCACAAATATCGACGATATGACTTGGTAGGGAACTCCCAGAGGGAACAGCAACCAGGCAATGATCAACCCCGGCACTGTGCCGGTAGTTCCGGGAATAAACGGCGACAGACCGGTGCCAAAACCGGTCGCAAATAGCTTGATCAGAAAGTCTCTCAAATGACCTACTTCATGGTATTGCGCAAAAGATAGTAACTCTGGCGCAGATAGTCAATTCCGGTACCGACGGTGATAACGACGGTGGCAATCATCAGCCAGAAAATGATCCGATCCGGAGCGTCTGAATTGAGCCACTCCGATTCGATCTTCAGCGGCGGAAGGAACGTTCGTAAATTGATAACCAATAATATCACGGTAATCGAAGTCATCTGCAGGAAAGTCTTCACCTTCGCCGGCCACGAGGGTGTTATCAAAGTTCCGCGATAGGCCGCCAGCGTCCGCAGTCCCGTTATCAAGAACTCGCGCAAGATGATCAAAAGCACCATCCACATCTGTACGTAGCCAAGGGCGACAAACGCGATATAGGCAAGCGAGATTAGAATCTTATCGGCGAGCGGATCGAAGAACTTCCCAAAGCTGGTCGAAATTCCATATTTGCGCGCATAGTGGCCGTCAAACAGGTCGGTCAGAGCTGCCACAATGAAAATGATCATCGCCCAGAATTTCGCCCATACGTCGTCCACTATGACCAACGCCATGAACACCGGCGCGAGCACGATGCGCACCATGGTCAGGAAATTCGGCAGATTCACGCAGCTCCCTCGATTTCAGACTCCCTTCTGAAGACCCGATTTTCGAACTCGCGTGAATGTACGATGGAAGTGTCAACGGGTCAATGTATTATCGCAGTTGCTGCCCATAGTAGTGGACTACAACGCCTTCCGCACTATCGCACGGCTCGGCGTCGGCTTCTTGACAATCTCGAATCCCGCCTTTAAGAATGCACTCGGCACACCGTTGAAAGCGAACGCATCCGGCATCATCCCTTTTTTCGAAATGACCGGATATCCCTCAACCATTCGCCCACCCGACTCCTTGACATATCTCGCCGCCGCCTTTATCAACTCGACCGCTACTCCCTGGCGCCGATATTCCTTGGCGACAAACAAACACACAATCGACCAGACCGGCAAATCATCGAGCGCCTTCAAAGTCCGTGAGCTGTCGAGCCGGGGAAACTCCGTTCGTGGCGCCACCGAACACCAGCCAATTGCCTGCGTGCCGTCGAAAGCCAATATTCCCGGCGTGTTGCCCGCGTCAACGAGCTTCTTCAGCAGCTTCTTGTTTCCGTCTCCTTGGTTGGCGCTAAATACGGGCCGCGCCAGCCGCCACCACATGCACCAACACCCAGCACACGCGCCGCGTTCGCCGAACAGTTCCGTAAGTTGCTTCCATTCCGCCTTCGTCGCCGGGCGGAAATCATATTTTGCCTTGGGAGTTTTTGACTTTGCCATAATAGTGATGATTAATATTATTCCCAAAAGACGCCATCACTTTTTGAAGCGCCGGCCCGGAAATCGTCTCTTCGTTGACAAAGCCTCTCCATTTATGTAGATTCGGCGCTGCAAGTAACGATCAATCAAGGAGGAACGACTTTGCAGAGTTTGAAAGGTAAGGTCGCTTTGGTGACAGGCGGCACCAAAGGTATTGGCAAGGCTGTGGCTGTGCGGTTGGCACAGGCAGGTGCGGATGTGGCCGTAAATTACTTTCGTAGCCGCGACGCTGCCGAAGAAACCGTCGCTGAACTCAAAGCCCTCGGATCGGACGCTATCGCCATCCGCTCCAACGTCGGCAAGCATGAATTGCTCCACAAAATCTTCGACGAAATCCGCCAGAAATATGGCCGTCTCGATATCCTGATTTCAAATGCCGCCCTCGGCCTGTACACTGAAGCGCTCAAGATCGATGACAAGGCCTGGGATTTATCCATGCACACCAATGCCCAGGCATTCTTGCTCTGCGTCCAGCATTGTATCGACATGATGCCCGATGGCTCCCGTATCGTCACGCTGTCGTCGCTCGGTTCGCATCGCTACATCAACGGCTACTCGGCAATCGGTGTCTCCAAAGCTGCCGTCGAATGCCTGACCAAATATCTCGCTTATGAGCTGGCGCCGAAGAGAATCAACGTCAACTGCGTCTCCGGCGGATTTATCGATACTGATGCGCTAAAGATCTTCCCGTCATATGATGAAATGTTCAAGGAAGTCGTGCGCCGCACACCCTTTGGCAGAGTCGGAACACCCGACGAAGTCGCCGGCGTTGTGTTCTTCCTATGCACCGAGGACTCCCGTTGGATGACCGGTCAAACGCTCATCGTGGACGGCGGCTACACCCTTGCGTAGCTGACCCCGAATTGCGCACACGGGAATCATCGATGGCGTCGTCATACAACCGCCTTCAATTGTATACACACAAATGGTCCATTCCTTCGGCATCCGGCCGAGGCCGTTTCCAGACTTCCACTCGACCGGCATAGACTGCCGGTCGCTTATTCATTATGAAAGAGGTTCATATGTCTTTTCTCTCTTCGCCGCTGCGCCTGCTGCAGACAAGTCTCCTGGCGCTTTTCATCACCTGCGGACTTAGTGTTGCCTCCGCCCAAACCGATCCCGCGCGTGCTGTCGTCGAAGGTTACATTTCCGCGCAGCACAAGCTCGATTGGAAGACCGTCGCGACCTATTTCGAACCCGGCGACCTGTCTGATTTCAAGCAGATGTTTCAGGGAATATTTTCCAGCGTATCAAACCAGCTCGACACTTCGGTCGTCAAGCCGTCTTATTTTGGAAAGAAATCGCTCTCGGAACTTCCGTCCACCGATTCGATCTCATATTTCGCCGGTATCTTCACGATGATGTTCGAGCTCTATCCGCAGATGCGCGAAATGGCCGTCAGCGCCGCCGACACGGTGCTGGGCTCCGTCAGCGAGGGTACGGACATGAAGCACTTCGTCTGCCGCGTTAACGTCGCCGTTCAGCAAGACAAGATCAGCAATATCGAAGTCGTTTCCGTTCGCAAAGTTGGAACGAAATGGTACGTCATGGGCAAACGAAGCATGGAGCAGATGGCGACCTTGCTCAAGCGTACGATTCGCTAACGCCGGATTGATCGAAATTCGTATTGCGTCGCAACGCAAATTGCGTATTTTCCCGCGTTGTTGCGCGTTTGAAACAAGAGGTTCTTCTTTTTCCAAGGAGTAAGCGTTGAACTTCGTACCAAAAAAGCTTTTCCTGACGAAAGGCGTGGGCAGACACAAAGAAAAGCTCGCGTCATTCGAGCTGGCACTTCGCGATGCCGGCATTGCTTATCTTAACCTGGTGAATGTGTCGTCGATCTTTCCGCCGCACTGCAAACTCATCTCCCGCCGCGTCGGTTTGAAATATTTCAAACCCGGCCAAATCGGCTTCTGCGTGATGAGCCGCGACGCCACCAATGAGCCCAACCGTCTGGTGTCTGCCTCAATCGGCATCGCCATGCCCAAGGACAAATCGAAATTCGGCTATCTCTCCGAACACCACGGTTTCGGCCAAACTCAAAAAGTCGCCGGCGACTACGCCGAAGACCTGGCAGTCCAGATGCTTGCCACCACTATGGGTTTGGAAATCGACCTCGACAAATCGTGGGATCAAAACAAAGAGCAATGGAAGCTGAAAGGCGAGGTAGTTTACTCGCGCAACATTACTCAATCCGCCGAAGGCGAAAAGAACGGCATGTGGACGACTGTCGTCACGGCTGCCATGTTGATTCTTGTTGACGAACCCGTCGAAGACGACGACGAATAGGTGAGCGTGAATGAGCAACGGTGAGATTACCAAGTTCCTTAAACATCATTATCGACACTTCAATTCTGCCGCGCTCATTGATGCTTCGGTAGCTTATAAGCAGCATATTGCCGGCGGCGGCAAGATGCTGCTCTCGCTGGCCGGTGCGATGAGCACCGCCGAACTTGGTATCTCCCTCGCCGAAATGATTCGCCGCGACCAAGTGCATATTATCAGTTGCACCGGCGCTAATCTCGAGGAAGACCTGTTCAACCTCGTCGCACATGACTACTACGAGCGTGTTCCGCATTACCGAGACTTGACACCGCAAGATGAAGCCGCGCTGTTGAGCCGCCACATGAACCGCGTGACCGATACCTGCATTCCGGAAATGGAAGCCATGCGCCGGCTGGAGAAAGCTCTGGTCGACGAGTGGACGCGCGCCGACAAAGCCGGCGAGCGTTTCTTCCCGCACGAGTTCATGTACCGCATCATCAAATCCGGCGTCCTGAAACAGTACTACCAGATCGACCCGAAAGACTCCTGGATGATCGCCGCCGCCGAGAAAAACCTGCCTATGGTCGTCCCGGGCTGGGAAGACTCAACTATGGGCAACATGTACGCCGGTCACGTAATCACCGGCGACGTCAAGAAGGTTCATACCGTCAAGACGGGTATTGAGTACATGACTTTCCTCGCCGAATGGTACACGGAGACTTCGAAAGATTCATCGATTGGCTTCTACCAAATCGGCGGCGGTATCGCCGGCGATTTCCCGATCTGTGTGGTCCCCATGCTGCATCAAGATCTCCAGCGCGATCACGTCCCGGTCTGGGGTTACTTCTGTCAAATCTCTGACTCGACAACGAGCTACGGCTCCTATTCCGGCGCCGTCCCTAACGAAAAAATCACCTGGGGCAAGCTCGCAGTCGATACGCCGAAATACATCATCGAGTCCGACGCCTCGATCGTCGC
>CAZIBI010000014.1:6844-45060 GCA_964537215.1 uncultured Ignavibacteria bacterium
AGCTCGCAGTCGATACGCCGAAATACATCATCGAGTCCGACGCCTCGATCGTCGCGCCCTTGATGTTCGCCATCATCCTCGACTGGTAGTATAGACCAAATCGCAATACGTGGGCGCCCCAGTGCTTGCGCTGGGGTCCTGCAAACTATACCGATTCCGGACATTCTCGCGCATGACGCTTGCAATCCCGCATTCCTCTCCCTACATTTCGCATATGCCGCGCATAACCAAGCTAGAACCGCAAGTCAAGCATCCTTCCCGCTGGTCAATCTTTGTTGATAACCGCTTCTTCGCGGGTTGCTCCGAAGAGATGTTGGCGTCCTTGAATCTGCACGCCGGTGACGACATCTCTGCCCAGCGTCTTGACGAGATCCGCGATGCGCTCGGCATGACCAAGGTTCGCGACTCGGCGCTGCGCTATCTTGCCCGCCGCAGCCGCTCCGAATCCGAGATGCGCAAATATCTCGAGCGCAAAGGCTATGACAACAGCCAAATCGACACGACAATTGCATGGTTGATGGAAAAAAAGTATCTGAATGACGAGGAATTTGCCGAAGCTTGGGTGCGCAATCGACAGCAATTGGCTCCGCGCGGCAAGCGCCGCCTCATGATCGAACTCTACCAAAAAGGCATAGACCGCGACACCGCCAATCAGGCTGTCCAGCACAGTATTTCTAGCGAATCAGAGGCTGAAGCTGCCTACCAAGCCGTGCTTTCGCGCAAGAATCGCTATCGCGGCATGGAAACACTTGAAATTAAGCAGAAAATCTATAACTTTCTTAGCTACCGTGGGTTTTCGTCCGATGCCGTCGAATCCGCTTTCGAGCGATTCATGAAGGAAGTAAATCCGTAGGGGCAATTCCGCATTAGTCGGGATTTCCGTGCTCAAAAGTCGTTAGCCCACCCGAAGCGAAACGCAGGGTGGAACAACAGCCCGAAATTGCATTAGGAGACAAATTGAAAGCGTCCGAAATTCGCGAAGCATTCTTATCATACTTTGAATCGAACAATCACAAGCGCTTGCCCAGCTCGTCGCTGATTCCGCAAGATGATCCGACTTTGCTCTTCACCAACGCCGGAATGAATCAATTCAAGGATGTCTTCCTTGGCCAACGCAAAGTCGATTACAAACGCGCCACAACTTCGCAGAAGTGCATTCGCGCCGGCGGTAAGCATAACGACTTGGAAAATGTCGGCGAAACCGCCCGCCATCATACCTTCTTCGAGATGCTCGGCAATTTCTCCTTCGGCGACTATTTCAAAGAAGACGCTATCAAATTTGCCTGGGACTTCGTTCGCAAGAATCTCGATCTTCCGGCTGATCGCCTGTACGCTTCCGTCTACACGGACGACGATGAAGCTTTCGCTCTCTGGGAAAAAATCGCCCCCGAGTTGAAAAACGGCCGCATCCTCCGCTTCGGCGAAAAAGAGAATTTCTGGTCAATGGGCGAAACCGGCCCCTGCGGCCCCTGTTCCGAAATCCATTTTGACCGCGGCGAGCAATATGGCAAAGACGCCACCGTCAACGACGACGGCGACCGCTTCATGGAAATCTGGAATCTCGTCTTCATGCAATTTGACCGCGACGCAACCGGAAAACTGACGCCGCTGCCAAAACCCTCGGTTGATACCGGCGCCGGTCTCGAGCGCATCGCCATGGTCATGCAAAAAGTCAATTCGAACTATGACACCGACCTGTTTACGCCGCTGCTGAACGCCATCATCGAACTGACCGGCAGGGAATATCATCAGGACAAGCGTGGGCTCTCGCATCGCGTGGTCGCCGACCACATCCGCGCGTTGACCTTCGCCATCGCCGACGGCGGGATCCCATCCAACGATGGCCGCGGCTATGTGCTGCGTCGTATCCTGCGGCGGGCCGCCCGTCATGGCCGCTTGCTCGGAAAGCATGACCCATTTATCTACAAGCTCACTTCGGTACTTGTTGACAACATGGGACACCAATTCCCCGAAATCAAATCGCAAGCCGAACACGTTGCGCTGGTGATCAAATCCGAAGAAGAAAGCTTCGGCGAGACATTAGATCGCGGAATCGAGATCTTTGACAAAATCGTTGAGCGCCTGAAAAAACAAAACAAGAGCACTATTCCCGGCGAAGAAGTCTTCAAGCTCTACGACACTTTCGGTTTTCCAGTCGATATGACCGAAGTCATGGCCCGCGAACAGAAAATGGCGCTCGACATGAAGGGATTCGACTCTGCTCTCAAACAGCAAAAGCAACGCTCGAAGGAATCCGGCACGTTCAGCGCTGCAATCATTGTTCCCGAACGAAATGTCGCACCGACAAAGTACGTCGGATACAATGACGCCTTCGAAACCAAAGCACGTACGCTAAGCGCACAGAGCGCGGAAAAACAACTACAGATTATCCTCGACACGACCCCATTCTATGCCGAATCCGGCGGACAAATCGGCGACACTGGTACTCTCACCATCAATGGAAGCAGCCTAGTCGTCGCGGACACCCAGAAAGCCGGCGACTACGTTGTTCACATCGTCGAGTCATCGCCGATTTTACCGGACAAAATCGTCGGCAGCGAAATTATCGCCCGCGTCGACGGCGTCCGCCAAAAACACACCCAGCGCAACCACACCGCAACGCACTTGCTCCATAAGGCTCTACGCACTACGCTCGGCGAACATGTCCAACAGAAAGGCTCGCTCGTCGATCCAGATCGGCTGCGCTTCGATTTTTCGCACTTCAAAGCCCTAAGCGAAGACGAAATCAAGGACATAGAACGGCAAGTCAACGAACAGATATTGGCCAACCGTAAGGTGAGTTGGAACAACTACCCTATCGAAGAAGCAAAGAAACTTGGCGCCATGGCGCTCTTCGGTGAAAAATACGGCGACGTCGTCCGCATGGTGGAAGTCGACGGATATTCACGCGAGCTCTGCGGCGGCACCCACGTTCAGGCTACCGGCGAAATCGGATTGTTTATCATCACCGCCGAAACCGCCATCGCCGCCGGTATCCGCCGTATTGAAGCTCTCACAGGCGAAGGAGCATTCAGTTATTTGCGCGATGTCAAAGCCAAACTCGATGCGACCGCGCAGATTCTCAAGCAGCCCGAGGACAAAATCGTCGCGCGCGTCGAAGAACTCCTCGATGAAAGCAAGAAGCTGAAGAAAGAATTGGAGAAGACGCAGGCCGAATCCGCATCGGGAGAAATCGAGAACCTGTTCAAATCCAAGGCTGTCGACGTCAAGGGCGTGAAAGTGCTCCTGCACAATTTCGACACCAAGGATCAGCTCAACACCTATGCCGACTTTACCAAATCGCTTGGCTTTGCCGCCAGCGGCGTGTTTTATAATCCGGCCGGGCAGTATGCCATCACGGCGTCCGACTCCGCGATCAAAGCCGGTGTACAGCCGCGCGAGATCATCAAAGAAGTCAACACGCTTCTCAATGGCCGCGGCGGTGGTCGCGAGTACTTTGTCCAGGGCGCAACAGCGACGCCACTCGACGAAGCAAAGATCAGAAGCGCAATCTTGCCCTTGATTGAAAAGGCAATCAAGTAGGCGCGGTTTCACTCGCGCCTCATAACTACGATCACGTCCCCGACTTTCCCCTCTCCCCGCGGGAGAGGGGTAGGGGTGAGGGGCCTTAAACGAGGTTCATCTGACCAAAGTCCTTGACCATCTTCTCGACGTCGCCCGCTCTCGTGGTGCCGGATTCTTGACGCTCATCGACCCGAACGAGCACCCAAAATCTCGACTCATCGACAACGCGCAACATGCCGAAGCCGGCGGTGCCGACGCGCTCCTCATCGGTGGCTCGCTCGTTCTTACGTCGCGCATGGAGGAAGTCCTGCGCGAAATCCGCCAACGCGTCACTATCCCGCTGATAATCTTCCCGGGCGCTGCCAGTCAGATTTGCCGTTTCGCCGACGCGATTTTGTTCACTTCGCTGCTATCCGGACGCAATCCCGAATTTCTCATTGGTGAACAGGTCAAAGGCGCCCCGCTGGTCAAGGAAATCGGCCTTGAAGCTATTCCCACCGCATATTTATTGATCGAATCGGGTACGCGGACATCCGTCGAGTATTTGTCCCACACGCATCCGATTCCCCGCAACAAGCCCGATATCGCCAAAGTCCACGCATTGACCGCACAATACCTCGGCATGAAAATGGTCTATCTTGAGGCCGGCTCCGGCGCCATCCACTCGGTCCCGGAAGAGATGATTCGCGCCACGCGCAGCTATGTCTCGCTGCCGATCATCTGCGGCGGCGGTATTCGCCACCCCGAGGATGCCGGCAAAAAAGTCGCGGCCGGCGCAAGTTTTGTGGTGGTTGGTAATCGTTTCGAGGAAAACAATCCGCAATCGCTCTTCGTCGAATTTGCCGAAGCGATTCATCAGAAATCATCCGAATTCGTGGACGAGCCCAATGACAAACCGTAGGGAGATCATTGCGGAAGCCGTCGGTAACGCCATTACCGTCAGAACGCTGTTCAGTCCGCAGCGGGAAGAGTGGTTGATCGCAGCGTCGGAAAAGCTCGCGAACGCCTTGAATAGCGGCAAGAAGATTCTGATCGCCGGCAACGGCGGCTCGGCAGCCGATTGCCAGCATTTCGCTGCTGAATTTGTAGTGCGCCTGACCTCGGAAAATAATCGCCGCGCCCTCCCGGCAATCGCTCTGACCACCGACACTTCGGTGCTGACCGCTGCTTCAAACGATTATGGTTTTGAGCTGATCTTCAGCCGCCAAGTTGAAGCTCTGGGCAATTCCGGCGATATCTTCATTGGCCTATCGACTTCCGGCAAATCAAAAAACATTGTCGCGGCTTTTCGTAGCGCCAAAGCTCGCGGCCTGGTTACACTCGGCCTTTTTGGTCAAGCCGGACTGTCCGAACCGGACTTGTGCGACCTTTCCCTGAATGTTCCGGCGACGACGACAATGCGCATTCAGGAAGAGCACATCTTCGCGCTGCATCTGCTGGCGCAACTGACAGAACTTCTAATCAACCCCTGACAGCCCGACTATCGCAGCAATGATACTCGCTATTTGCTGCAAGCCGCACATGGTGCTGCACCGCTGATAAAAATGTAATTAATCAAGTAAACAGCGTCCGATATCGTGATTCCGCCGCTGCAATCAACATCTCCTGCCGAAAGTGGAAACGGCGAAGCGCCGCCCGCAAATATGTAATTGATCAAGTTTACGGCGTCCGAAATCGTGATCGTGCCGCTGTGATCCGGGTCGCCGCAATAGGTAGTGCAAGCTACTCCCAGTGCTCCGATCAAGACGCCGCAGGCGTTGTTTGCCGGAGCGTTCGGAGAAGTATTGAATATTTCGAAGCTCAAGTTGGCTGTGTCGCAGAATTCCGGGTCGACCGAGATATTATTCTGGTAGCCCGTAAGCTGCGTCGCATCCTCGGTCCAGTAGTTGTAAGTATTCCCCCACACATTGTTGCACGATACCAACTGCTTCCTCTGATCGAAAATAGTCGAGTACGTGAACTCAATCCCGTTCAGGTTGCCGACAATGACATTCGCCTGGATCGTTGGCAGCGATTGATGCATCCGGTAGCGAATCCCCGTATTGAACTGCGCGCCCGGCGCACTCACGAATGTGTTATTCACAATTGTTGCATTTACCCCGCCGTTTGCGAACGCCTGCTCGTCGAGATTGACCCCCAAGAGCATCGTCTCGAAGATATTATTCCGAATATCCGGCGTGATCGGACCCTCTTCGAACGGTACGTATCCGTCAATCCCGTAATAACATTCGGTTATGAAGTTCGAATGCACCGCCACCGACGAATTCCCGTCGTACAAGATCGCCGTTTCACCGTCACGAATCGTAAACCCCTGTATTAACGCCGTCGCCGCCGTCACAATCGCCGTGGTGCCGTTACCGTCGATGATTGTCGTCCCATAGCCGGACCCGATAATCGCAACGCCATCTTCCATGACGATACTTCCGTTATAAGTCCCGGGCTGCACCATGACCGAATCGCCTGCATTTGCGATTGTGATGCCCTTTTGAATTGTTCGATACGGCGCACCGATCGATCCATTTCCGGTATTGTCATTGCCGCTTGGTGAGACATAGAACTTGGCCGCCATTGTCGAGCTTGAAATGAGCAAGGCGACGAGCACACTCGCTGCGAAACTATTTCCAATGCACATAAATCCTCCATGATGCATCCGATTGACGTTAGAAATTAAACGCAATTCGACTGAAAAAAACTGAAGTGTAATAATTCGACATTGATTGAACACCGCGTGTTCGCGAATGTGATTGCAATTCGCTTAGTATTTTCCATTTTCAATTCATGCACATTTCTCGCGTCAAGATTACCAATTTCCGCAATATTGCCGAACTCGAATTTGCGCCCCAGCCATCCGTCAATCTCATCGGCGGACCCAACGGCTCGGGCAAGACTTCCATCATTGAAGCAATCTTTTTTGCGTGTACAGCCCGCTCGTTTCGCACCGCCACCGATGATGTGCTCTTACGCAAAACTGCCGACATTTGCCGCATCGAGGTCGACGGCATTGTCAACAACCGCGAAACCGGCGTCGAAATCGCTTGGGGCCGCTCCAATAAGCGCCAAATCAAGGTCGATGGCATAAAATTGACACGTGTCGCCGACCTGTTCGATTACTTTCACGCGGTCTCATACATCCCGGAAGACACCGAGCTGATCTACGGCGGCCCGGCAGTGCGCCGCCGACTTCTCGATTTGTACCTCTCGCAAGCCGACCGGTCATATCTCAACTATTTGCTGGAATACAACCGCATTCTCGCCCAACGCAATTCGCTGCTCAAAGAATTTGAAATCGGCGAAGACTCTCCCAGCGACTACGAAATGCTCGACGTTTGGGATGGGCAACTTGCTGCCGTTGGCTCCCGCATCAATGGCAAACGCCTGGCGATGCTCGCTGGTGTAAAGGATCGCCTCGCACTCTATTACCGCACCATCGAAACCGGCGAAAGTGTCATGTCCTGGAGATATGAGTCTTCCATCGCCGACGACCCGTCTTCCCAATCTGGTTTTGTCCAAAAACTCACGTCGTCTCGTAAACGCGACCTGTATATGGGCTCAACTTCTGCGGGACCGCACCGTGATGATGTCAGCATCCTCCTCAACAGCGAACCGATGCGTGGCTATGCTTCGCAGGGAGAGGCCAAATCCGCTGCATTGGCTATCAAGTTTGCAATCTACGATTATCTCACCGAACGCCTGCACGATGCGCCGCTGCTTTTGCTCGACGAAATCTCCAGCGATCTCGATCCAAATCGACTCGCCGCGCTCATGCAAACTTTGCCTAAACTTGGACAGGTTTTTCTCACAACCGCCAAACCTGCCGAACTGCGACAGACCGCATCAATACAGGCTGAAATCGCTGTCGCCAGCGGAAAAATTTCTTCCGTCGAAAGTTGAAAAACTGGAATGTCGACGAAAACAGGTCACGTTATAACTTATTGTCCCTCAATTGGTTGCGGGCGAGAAAAAGCGATTTTTCGCTTAGTTTTATCTTGCCGTCCAAGGGTATAAAATCGTATATTAATAGCTTATTTAGCGGTGGGAATTGATGTTGCGTCGCGCAGAAAATATCGGAAATGTCCTCAAACGTACTTTCGCAAATCTCGGTCTCGACCGCAAGATTCGCGAGTTTGAGGCTGTCAATCGCTTCGCTGAAGTTGTCGGCGAAAAGATCGCACAGAAAGCGCAAGCCATCCAAATCGATCGCGGAACTCTAACCGTCCGCGTTACATCTGCAGCCTGGCGACAGGAACTCACCTACTCGAAAAACGAGATTATCGAAAAGCTCAACGCGACGTTGGGCGACACAATCGTTACGGATATTTATTTTACCTAAGATAAAGAGGCATCAATGGCGGAAATCGACGAAGTGGATCCGAAAGAAAGAAGCGGCTCAAGTTACGACGCCAAAACAATTCAAGTCCTTAAGGGACTCGAAGCCGTCCGCAAACGTCCCGCGATGTATATCGGCGACACCGGCGCACGCGGACTTCACCATCTTGTTTATGAAGTCGTCGACAACTCGGTTGACGAAGCTTTGGCGGGATTCTGCGACCTGATCAAGGTCACCATCACCAAAGAAAACACCATCATCGTCGAAGACAATGGCCGCGGTATTCCGGTCGACATGCATCCGACGCAGAAACGCCCCGCGCTTGAAGTCGTCATGACCATCCTTCACGCCGGTGGAAAATTCTCGCACGACTCATACAAAGTCTCCGGCGGTCTCCACGGCGTCGGCGTTAGCGTCGTCAACGCGCTATCCGAATGGTGCAAAGTAGAAGTCAGCCGCGACAACAATGTCTATTTCCAGGAATACCACATCGGAATTCCCGTCGCCGATATGTCGATCATTGGCAAGTCCAAGAAGAACGGCACCAAGACGCACTTCAAACCGGACAAAGAAATATTCAAGAAAGTTGAATTCTCTTACGATGTCCTCGCCGGGCGCATGCGCGAACTCGCTTTCTTAAACAAAGGACTGCGCATCGAGATCACCGACGACCGCTCCGACAAAACTGAAGTGTTTCACTACAAGGGCGGAATTGTCGCTTTCGTGCAGTATCTCAACGAAAACAAAGTCACCGTCCACAACAAGCGCTACTACTGCGAAAAAGAGCGCGACGGCGTCACTGTGGAAGTCGCGATCCAGTACAACGATTCCTATGTCGATAATGTGTTCTCATTCGTGAACAACATCAATACTGTCGAGGGCGGCACGCACATGGTCGGTTTCAAGACCGCGCTGACTCGCACGATCAACAACTACATGACGAAAAACAACCTGTTCAAGTCAGGCAAAGACGGTATCGACACCCTCACCGGTGACGACGTTCGCGAAGGCTTGACAGCGGTCGTTTCCGTCAAAGTGCCCGACCCGCAGTTCGAAGGCCAAACCAAGACCAAGCTCGGCAACTCCGAGGTCAAAGGCATTGTCGAGTCAGTCGTTGGCGAGACACTGTCCGAATGGCTTGAGGAAAATCCGGGCGACGGCAAGAAAATCGCCGAGAAGGGCCTTGGCGCCGCTTACACGCGCGAAGCCTCCCGCAAGGCCAAGGATCTCGCCCGCCGCAAGACTGCGCTCGATTCCGGACGTCTTCCCGGCAAACTCGCCGACTGTTCGTCGCGCGACCCCGAGCAATGCGAGATCTATATCGTCGAGGGCGACTCGGCAGGTGGTTCGGCAAAACAAGGCCGCGACCGTCGAACGCAAGCGATCTTGCCGATCAAGGGTAAGATCCTCAATGTCGAAAAAGCCCGTCTCGACAAGATTCTCTCCAACGACGAAATCCGTTCGATCATCACTGCGCTCGGTGTCGGTTTCGGCGACGAAGAATTTGACATCGCCAAGTTGCGCTATCACAAAGTCATTATCATGACCGATGCTGACATCGACGGCTCGCACATCAAGACGCTGCTCTTGACCTTCTTCTTCCGTCACATGAAGAACCTGGTCGAACGCGGATATATCTTCATCGCGCAGCCGCCGCTGTATCGCCTCAAGACTGCCAAGAAAGAGGTCTATGCCTACTCTGATGAAGAGCGTGACCGATTGCTCGATCAGAGCGGCCGCAAGGGCGTCTCAATCCAGCGCTACAAAGGTCTCGGCGAAATGAATCCGGACCAGCTCTGGAACACGACAATGAATATCGAAACGCGTACTTTGCTCTCGGTGACACTTGAAGATGCCGCCAGTGCAGATCATATTTTCTCGATGCTGATGGGCGAGGAAGTCGAATCCCGCCGCAAATTCATCGAGGACAACGCCAAGTACGTGAAGAATCTGGATATATAAAAAGTTTCAATGTGGGTTCGACTTTAGTCGAACATGGCATTGAAATCGACATAGCTTGCCGTAGGGGCGCGGTTCCCGCGCCCGAGTTTGTTGCCCTCTTTAGAGGGGTGGGTCGTGTCCGACGAAAGAGGACGCGAGACGGGGTGTGTGAGCGAACAGTTGATGAGAATAATGTTACCTTAACATAGAGACAATACCATGGTACTTAACCGCGAAAATCTAATATCGGTCTATCTCGAAGAGGAGATGAAATCCTCCTACCTCGACTATTCCATGTCCGTCATCACATCGCGCGCACTGCCCGATGTCCGCGACGGCCTTAAACCATCCAATCGCCGCATCCTGATTGCGATGAACGACCTTAGTCTCGCCCCCGATCGCCCGCATCGTAAATGCGCCAAGATCTGCGGCGACACCTCGGGCAACTATCACCCGCACGGCGAACAGGTCGTCTATCCCACGCTCGTCCGCATGGCACAGGATTTCAACATGCGCTACCCGCTTGTCGACGGCCAGGGCAACTTCGGCTCGGTCGACGGCGACGACGCCGCTGCCATGCGATACACCGAGGCGCGCCTGACGCCGATCGCGATGGAAATGCTCGCCGATCTTGAAAAAGACACCGTCGATTTCATGCCCAACTACGACGAAACCCTGCGTGAACCGCGCGTGTTGCCCGGCAAGTTCCCGAACCTGCTCTGCAACGGTTCTTCCGGTATCGCCGTCGGTATGGCGACCAATATCCCGCCGCACAATCTGCGCGAAATCGTCGACGCACTCGTTGCGGTGATTGACAATTCCGCGCTCGATGAAGCCGCCTTGCTCAAGCTCGTCTCCGGACCAGATTTCCCGACCGGCGGCATTATCTACGGTCGTGATGGCATCCGCGACGCTTATCGCACCGGCCGCGGCCGCATCAATGTCCGCGCCAAAGCCAATGTCGAAAAACTCAAGAACGGCAAAGAGCAAATTGTCGTCTCCGAAATTCCCTATCAGGTCAACAAATCGAACCTGATCGAAAAAATCGCCGACCTTGTCCGCAACAAGATTGTCGAAGACATCTCCGACCTGCGCGACGAATCCGATCGCGACGGCATGCGCATCGTCATCGAACTCAAACGCGACGTCCAGCCGCAGATCGTCTTGAACCAGCTGTTCAAGCACACACAGATGCAATCAACCTTCGGCGTGATCATGATCTCGCTCGTCGACGGCGCACCAAAGGTGTTGCCCTTGCGCTCAATGCTCGATGAGTTCATAAAGCACCGCCACGAAGTCATCGAACGCCGTGCCAAATTCGATCTCAAGAAAGCCGAAGATCGCGCGCACATTCTCGAAGGTCTGCGCATCGCCCTCGACCACATCGATGCCATCATCAGCACGATTCGCGCCTCCAAGACGGTCCCGGAAGCCAAAGAAAACTTAATGTCGCGCTTCAAACTCTCCGAGATTCAGGCGCAGGCAATTCTCGACATGCGCCTCCAGCGCCTCACCGGACTGGAACGCCAAAAGATCGAAGACGAATACCGCGACCTGATCAAGCAGATCGAATATCTCAAATCCGTCCTCGCCAGCCGCGATATGCGCATGGAAATCATCAAGACCGAACTGGTCGAAATGAAAGACAAGTACGGCGACGAGCGCCGCACCGAGATCGTCGACGCCGAGGAAGAAATCTCAATCGAAGACCTGATCGCCGAAGAAGACATGGTCATCACGATCAGCCATCAGGGCTATATCAAGCGCCTCTCGACTTCCGCCTATCGCAAACAGAATCGCGGCGGCCGCGGCGTCAAAGGCATCGATGTCAAGGAAGAAGATTTCGTCGAGCATCTCTTCATCGCCTCGACTCACGACTACATTCTCTTCTTCTCAACCAAGGGCAAAGCCTATTGGATCAAGGTTCACGAGGTCCCGGTCGGCGGCAAGCTCACCAAGGGCAAGCCCGTCGTCAATATGGTCGAACTCGTTGAATCCGAAAAGATCTGCGCGTTTGTTCCGGTCCGCAGCTTCGATGAAGGCCGCTTCGTCGTCATGGCTACTCGCAACGGCATCATCAAGAAGACCGATCTCTCCGCATTCTCGAATCCGCGACGCGACGGCATCAAAGCCATCGACATTCCAGATGATGACATCCTGATCGAAGTCGACATCTCCGACGGCAACAACGACGTCATTCTCGCCACCCACGAGGGCCAGGCGATCCGCTTCGAGGAAAACAAGGTCCGCGCCATGGGCCGCACAGCCTACGGTGTCAAGGGCATCGAACTCGCGAAGAAGGACTATGTCGTCGGCATGGTCGTGGTCAAACGCGACACTTCGATTCTCACCGTCGCCGAACTCGGATTCGGCAAACGCTCCGAAATCTCCGAGTACCGCGTCACCAACCGCGGCGGCAAGGGCGTCATCAACATGAAGACGACCGACAAGACCGGCAACGTGATCGCGGTCAAAGAGGTTGTCGACAAGGACGGCCTGATGATCATCACCGAGAAGGGCATTGTCATTCGTCAGGACATCAAATCGATTCGCGTGATTGGCCGCGCCACGCAAGGCGTCAAGTTGATCAATCTCGAATCCGGCGACCGTGTCACTGATGTCGCTCGCATCATCGCCGAAGACGACGAACCCGGCAACGGCGACGACCAAGCCGAACTGGAAGTGTAGTAGACTTCAAGAAATGAGTAGGGGCGAGCTGCGCTCGCCCTTCGTTTCAAATTACGGCACGTGCCCTCGCAGTTTGCATCCGTAGGGGCGCGGCGCTAGGTCCCGTCTTTGTCGGGATTCCCGCGCCCGAATTGGGGTAGCAGATGGTAGCTACAACAGACGATTACTCACAACCAATCATCGAACACCAATTTGCAGATGAATGGCGACAGTACAGATTGCGGCTGACAATTCTAGTCGGACTGTTCATTTCGTACCTTCCTGCAATGATTGGGCTCAAATTCTTCTTTGACGAAATCTTCAGCAACAGTGATACTCCTACGATGATAGGCGCGTTTTGCTGGATGGCGACTTCCGCTGTTGCTGCGTGGCGTTTTGGAAGCTTTCGTTGCCCACGCTGCGGTGAACAGTTCTTTACTCGAAAGGGCGTCGCATTTGTTAGATTTCACCAGCCGTTTGCCAAGAAATGCTGGAACTGTGGTTTAGAGAAATGGGCTGGAGAATGAACGTTGATCTTAGATTGTTCTTCCTGCAAAACCAGATATCGAGAAGGGTGTCCACAAGAGTGGGAGTTCTTCTCATTGGTATTTGCGCCGTCCTTCTTTGTTTGTCGTGTGAGTTACCACACTCAGTGGAACTGGAGAGAATCGCGTCTCCGGATGGGCGCGTCGAAGCCGTGTTCATTCGAAACGCAGATTATGGCGGCGCCACGACCGGATATACATATTCGCTCTACATAGTCAAGAAGGGTGATGCACCGGAGACTGACCACCCATCACTGGCTGTTGACAATATTGAAGATTTCGACGTTGAGTGGCGTGAAGAAAAGATACTCGAGATAAGTTATAGATATGCGAGGATATGGAATTTCACGAATTGGTGGTGTTCACGGGATCTAAACGACTGTCGTTATGTCGTAGAACTCCGCTTGAATCCCCGAGACGATAAACACTCCCTATCACGGCGAGATCGGTGGCTGGACACGACTGTTTTTAAACCGTATGAACCCGTTGTCCCCGTAAAGACGCTCGATGTTTGGATTGACTCGTTGAGCTCCAAAAAATGAAATACTACCAAGAAGGAATCAATGAATAGCAAAACCTTCCCCACCCTCCACGCCTCGGGCTGTTTCGTCATCCCCAACCCGTGGGATATCGGCTCGGCGAAGATTCTCCAGCACATCGGTTTCAAGGCACTCGCTACGACCTCGGCGGGATTCGCCTTCTCCCGCGGTCTGCCCGATGATCCGGCCGCGCTATCGCTTCACGACGTGCTTGCCCACATCAAGGAAATCGTCGAGGCCACACCGCTTCCCGTCAACTCCGACTTTCAATCCGGCTATGCGAATGATCTGGAAACCCTCGCCCGCAATGTCACACTCTGCACACAAACCGGCGTCGCCGGACTCTCGATAGAAGACGCTACCGGCATCGACGCTTCACCGCTCTATGACCGCGCCGTCGCCATCGAACGCATCCGCACCGCTCGCAAAGCCATCGATGCCACCGACACCGGCGTATTATTGACCGCCCGCTGCGAGGCTTTCCTCGTCGGCGATCCTGATGCCGAACGCATCGCTCTCGACCGTCTGGTCGCGTTTGCCGAAGCCGGCGCCGACTGCTTGTATGCACCCAGAATAACCGACCCGGAAATCATCAGCCGCATTGTCAAAGCCGTCGCGCCAAAACCTGTGAATGCCCTCATGGTGTCGCCTGTTCCTGGACTGACATTCAGCCGCCTCGCCGATCTCGGCGTCCGCCGCATTTCGGTCGGCTCGGCGCTGTCGCGAGTCGCCCTGGGCGCCTTCATCCGTGCAGCCCAAGACATCCTGACCACCGGCAACTTCGACACTCTCGGCAGTGCCGCCCCCTTCAAAGACCTCAACGACATCTTCACCCAACCGTAGGGCAGGTCTCCTAATCGGAAGTTGACAGGATTTAGAGGCGATTTGCCGGAGACCTGCCACTTCAACATCAAACTCGGGATGCATGTGGCAGGTCTCTTCTGCGTTAACAGTTCATTGAATCCGTGAAATGAATCGAGACCTGCCCTACAACTGATTCCTCCCCTTGACACTCGCCCCGACAACTCATTAGATTAGCCCCATGAAACCAACACCACTCATCGACGCCAACCCCGTGCATGTCGCTTCCGTCAGCGCCATCATCGCCGCACTTTACGATTCCATTTCGTTCAAAAAAGGCGAGGCCGCCGACTGGAAGAAAATGCGCTCGCTCTTCATCCCCGACGGCCGCCTCTTGATTCCCAAACGCGATGGGACCGATTCTACTTCGCTTTCCGTCGAACAATTCGTCGAACGCGGCAAGATAGTTTTCCAAAACGACACCTTCCGCGGCAAAGGATTCCGCGAGGTCGAAACTACTCGTCGCGAGGAAGCCTTCGGATTCATCCGCCACATCTTCAGCGCCTATGAGGCCATCCTCACCGACAACGAGGATCTCCTGATCGGACGCGGCATCAACAGCATCCAACTCTTGTGGGAAAGCGACCGCTGGTGGATCGTCTCGATGGTCTGGGATGACGAACGCCCCGACAATCCCATGCCCGACTGGACAACGCCGTGATTACGGCGATATTCATATTCTATGTAGCCGATCAAGAACGCAGCACCAAGTTCTATTCACTAGTCCTTGGTCGTAAACCCGATCTTCACGTGCCCGGTATGACAGAGTTCAAGCTCAACGACGGTACCACACTTGGACTCATGCCGGAAACCGGCATCAGACGACTTTTGGGAAAGAAACTGCCAAGTCCAGCCGACGCCAGCGGAATCCCAAGAGCGGAATTGTATTTGACAATTCCCGATGCCGGCGCGTTCCATCAACGGGCGCTCGCTGCCGGAGCAAAGGAACTTAGCCCGCTGGCGATGCGCAACTGGGGGCATTTGGTCGCCTACAGCCTCGACCCCGACGGTCATGTACTCGCGTTTAGTGAACTACACAGTATCTCCAAATAAGCCAAAGCGAGTTTTGTCCTGCAATTCTCTTTGCCTTTTAATGCTCGAATCCGCAATAATGCACCATGGATTTGAAGACTCGCAAAGTCCTCGTGACCGGTGCCGCCGGGTTTATCGGCAGCCATCTCGTCGAACAACTCATCGCTCGCGGTGCGCAAGTCCGCGCCTTCGTTCGTTACAATTCGCGTTCCGACCGCGGCTGGATCGACACTTTTCCCGAAGCGACGATTTCGAAACTCGAAATCATCGCCGGTGATATCAAAGATGCCGACGCCGTCCGCAACGCCGTCAAGGACTGCGACGTTGTTTTCCATCTCGCCGCATTAATCGGCATACCATATTCCTATGTCCACCCGCGCAACTACGTCGAGACCAATATCATCGGCACAACCAATGTATTGACCGCCGCTCTCGATCACGGCGTCAAGCGCGTCGTGCACATTTCAACGTCCGAAGTTTACGGCACCGCGCAATACGTCCCGATTGACGAGAAACATCCCAAGGTCGGCCAGTCGCCTTATTCGGCTTCCAAGATTTCCGCCGACATGCTTGCAGAATCGTTCTACCGCAGCTTCAGTTTGCCAGTGGTGATTATTCGCCCATTCAATACCTATGGTCCGCGTCAATCGCAGCGAGCCGTCATCCCGACTATCATCGCGCAGCTTCTGGCAAAGAAGGAACTAAGCATCGGCGCGACTGCGCCCACTCGCGATTTCACTTACGTGACCGACACAGCAACCGGCATGATTCGCGGCGCCGAATCCGAACAAGCCGTCGGGCTGACAATCAATCTTGGCGTTGGTCAGGAAATCTCAATTGGAGACCTTGCGGCACAAATCGCCACGCAAATGAATATCAAGTTTCAGATCAAACATGACGCAAGTCGCTTGCGCCCCGAGCATTCCGAAGTGGAACGATTGCTGTCCAACAATGGGCTTGCTCAAAGTGTATTAAAGTGGAGACCGGAAATTGATCTCGAAACCGGTCTGGCGCGCACAATTGCCTGGTTTCGGGACAACCCGGCCGCGAATCGCGCGTTGGAATATGTTCGCTAATTGGGCTTTTAGCTCTGCACGAAATCCTTAGCGAACTGGGCTTGATTTCCGGCGACAGTAAAGTGGGAGAATCTGCTTATTCAAGAGCGTCACGCTCGCTGTCGATAAGTTAAGAGTATACTTTCGGAGAGGATAAACACTTATGAGATACTTGGTTACGGGTGGCGCTGGATTCATCGGTTCGAATATCGTCAAAGCACTGGTACAGCGCGGCGATAAAGTCCGCGTCTTGGACAACTTCTCCACTGGCCGTCGCCAGAACTTGACGGAAATCGAATCCGATATTGAGATCATTGAAGGCGACATTTGCGATTTTTGGACCGTCCTTGACTCCTGCCGCGAAATCGACTTCGTCCTTCATCAGGCAGCCTTGCCGTCCGTGAATCGCTCCGTCGAAAATCCTCTCACGGCAAATCATACCAACATCAATGGTATCTTGACGGTGCTCGAATGCGCCCGCCGCAACGGCGTCAAAAAGTTCCTCTTCGCATCATCGTCGTCAGTCTATGGCGATACTCCGACCTTGCCCAAGCGCGAAGATATGCTGCCGGCGCCGATGTCGCCATACGCCGTCAACAAAATCACCGGCGAGTATTATTGCGGCGTCTATTCCGATCTGTACAAAATGCCCTGCATAGCCTTTCGATATTTCAATGTGTTTGGTCCCAACCAAGATCCAAACAGCCACTACGCCGCGGTAATTCCAAAATTCATCAACTCGCTCCTTGCCGATGAACAACCGACTATCTTCGGTGACGGCCTGCAGTCGCGTGATTTTACCTACATCGACAACGTCGTTGAAGGAATCATCAAGGTCTGCGAAATGAAGGCAGCGACGCCCGGCGTCTACAATCTCGCCTGCGGCGGCCAATACACGCTAAACGAACTGCTGAAACAACTCAATGACCTGATTGGTAAAAACATCACTGCCCGTTATGCGGAGCCGCGCCCCGGCGATATCAAGCACTCCTTCGCCGACGTATCAAAAGTCGAACGAGTCCTTGGAATCAAACCGACCATCGATTTCCGCACCGGACTGGAAAAGACAATTGCGTTCTACAAGCGTGAGGCGATGCTAAAGAGTCGTGTCTAACCACACACACACCGACAACCCCGGTCAATCTCTTGCCACCGGCGGCTCGTTTGCCCTGCCTTGGTGGCAGATAGCCATAATTGGCGTCGTCATCCTGATCATGTATTTGCCGATCCTCGCCGGTCTCGCCGGCGATTGGTACACCGATGACAACTATTCCCATGGCTTCTTGATTATCCCCGTCAGTATCTGGCTGATCTGGCGCAAGCGCGATGTCCTGCGCACCATTCCGCTCGAATCCAGCAAGTGGGGAATACCGGTGATTGTCGCTTCGCTGATTGTCTTCCTGGTCGGTACCGCCGGCATGGAATTCTTCACAACCCGCGTTTCGCTGGTAACGTTGATGTTCGGTATCACACTTTATCTCGCCGGGGCTCGCTTTGCGAAAGAGATCTGGTTCGCTTTCTTCTTTTTGCTCTTCATGATCCCGGTGCCCTACATTATCTATTACAGCGCAACCTTTCCGCTGCAAATGCTCGGCTCCAAAGTCGCTTCCGGCATATTGGGAATCGTTGGCATTCCGCACCTGCGCCAGGGCAATGTCATTCACTTGCCTGACAACTACTCGCTCGAAGTTGCCGAGGCCTGCTCCGGGCTGCGCTCGCTAGTTACTCTGCTTGCGCTCGGCGCGCTCTTGGCGTTTCTCACCCAGACTTATCGCTGGAAAGCTGTCACGCTTTTTCTCGCCACTGTTCCAATCGCTATTGCGGCAAACATCTTTCGCATCTGCGTCACCGCGATAGGCGCGTACGGCATTTCAAAAGCTATTGCCGAAGACTTCATCCACGAGCTTTCCGGCACCATTGTTTTCATGTTCAGCTTGGTCTGCCTTCTCATTTTAAGCAGCGTGTTGAAGTTCGGCGAGAAGAAGCCCGCTCCCGAAGAGAGCAAGAAATGAAGAAGTTCCTCATCATCTTGATCCTCTTGGTTCCCTTTGGCGCCATGGCAACAGTTTTACGCTACCTTGCCGTCGAGCCGGATGAGATTTCACATCTCGCCGATGTTCCGCTTGAAATTGACGGTTGGAAAGCCGAGGTTTTTCCTGTCGGTGATGCCACGGCTGCCGTTCTCCAAGCTACCGATATACTCTTGCGCGGCTATACTGACTCCAGCGGCAATTACGTCGGCCTTTTTATCGCCTACTTCCGTGATCAAAAATACGGATCGCAAATCCACTCACCCCGCCATTGCCTTCCCGGCGGCGGCTGGGTTCTGACTGGTCTTGAACACGTTCCCTTCCAATTTGGCGATCGCCAAATCAACGTCAATCGCATGACCATCGCCAAACGCTCGCGCACTGACCAGATGTTCTATTGGTTTCACACCCGTTCCGGCGACCTGACTTCCGAGTACTCGCTCAAGTTTGACCTGGTTCGCAATTCCCTCTTGTTATCCCCCACGGATGCCGTTATCATCCGGTTGACCGTCGGTCAGACGGGCAAGACCGTGGAAGAATGTCAGAGCTTGGCGGAGAGATTCATGCGGACGGCTTTGCCGGATATCCGCAAAGCGCTGCCATTTACAACAATCTGATTTCGACAAAATAGGGAAGTCCGGTTCGCTCAATGAATCCGCGCGCAATCATTAATCTCATGCGCCCAGAACAGTGGGTCAAAAACCTTATCGTTTTCGGCGCCTTGATTTTTTCGCGCCAGTTCACAGACTCGCAAAGTGTCCTGCATTCGTTTATCGCCTTTGGCATCTTCTGCGTTCTTTCGTCCGCAATCTATATTGTCAACGACTTGCAAGATCGCGATTCGGACCGTCTCCACCCGACCAAAAAGACTCGACCGCTGGCGTCCGGCGTCATCTCGCCCGGTGCGGCAAGAATTCTCGCTGTGTCCCTGATCCTGATCGGCATCTCAACGTCCTTCATTCTGCCCCGCGAGTTCCTGGCAATTGCCATCATCTTTGTCGCTTTCAATATTCTCTACTCGGCCGTATTGAAAAGCTACGTCATCATCGATGTCATGTCGATCGCCGTGTCTTTCGTCCTGCGGGCGGCAGGCGGAAGTTACGCCATTACAGTACCGACTTCACCTTGGCTGATAGCTTGTACCTTCCTCTTGGCGCTCTTCCTCGGTTTCGGAAAGCGCCGCCACGAATTGCTAATTCTCAAAGATCAAGCTACCGGCCATCGCGCTGCTCTCAAGAAATACTCGCCCTATTTCCTCGACCAACTAATCGGTGTCGTCACTGCTTCGACGGTTGTGGCATATACTTTCTATACGCTTTCGCCGGAAGTCTCTGAAAAACTCGGTGTCCGGCATCTTGAACTCACCATTCCCTTCGTCCTCTATGGCATCTTCCGCTATCTTTATCTGATTCATCAAGAAGAACGCGGCGGTTCTCCCACCCGATTGCTCTTGACCGACATGCCGATCCTGATCAATATTGTCTTGTGGTTTCTCTCGGTGATGGCGATATTCTGGTTCACCGGGGGCCGTTAGTACTCGTAATGTTGACCGCTTCCATAAGGATGATGTGAGATGAAACGTGTGATCTTGATACTCAATATTCTTGCCCTCGTTGCCCTTGCCCTAACAGTCTCGGCCTGTTCAACTTCTTCTCAACCGGATAACCCGATGGACGCTATGCGCGCGTTGTTGCCGGGAAAATCATCCCTTAGCGGCTTGTCCCTCAAAGATTCGACCATCGCCTATGAGCGCAACACCGTCTGGGATTACCTTGGCCAGACTTCCGAGATGTTCCTGAATAACGGTTTGGACAAGTTGTCGTTGGGTAATTACGTCTCGTCTGACAATGATCGCTCGATCAAAATCGAGCTCGTGCTCTACCGCGAACCAGTCAACGCTTTCACCATGTATAGTCTCTATCGCAATCCAGCTGGTCGCTTCGTTGAAGTCCCCACCGAGGGTCACCTCATTGGCGATACTCTTCGGTTCATCAAGGGCTCCTACGTCGGCAAAATCGTTCGTACCGGCGAAATTCCAGATGATAACTTAATCCGCGCCGCCAAGATGATTTCCGACAAGATCACCGACACAACCAATGCCTTCCCGGCCAAATTGGCGCTGTTTCCTGCCGAGGGACGCATACCCCATTCCGAGACCTTGCACCTGCTTGACCAAGCCAGACACGATGAATTGCCGGAGTTTTATGGCTGCCAATACGTTGTCGAAGGCGACACCATGACCCTGCACTTTCTCTTAAATTCCCGCGTTGGTCTTCCAACCGCGACCGAGACTTTCATTGGCCAAAAAGGCACAATCGGCGACTGGCTCATGGATGGCACAAATCAGTCGATGTTCGGCAACCATCCGGACTATGGCTCGGTTTACTGTTCAATTGACAAGGGAACTCTGGCCGTCGTGACCGGTTTTACTGACCGGAAAAACGCCCAAGTTCTTGCTCAAAGGCTCTTTCAAAGCCTCGCAAAATAGTCGTTTGGGTCATGCGCCTCTGTGAGTTGACGGAGGCGCCAACACGCATTTACTTACCGCCGCCGATCCGGCTAACTGACATCTTGCCCTTGGATTTTGGGGCTATCTTACTTCGCAGATAGGCTATTATCGATTGCAAAAATTGAAGAATGTATTAGATTACTTAGAACCCTACTGGCCGATAGGGAGAGGATAGTGTTGTTTCGCGTCTTGCTTTTGTTGGCATCGGCGGTCGGTTTTACTTGCCCACTACTCAATGCACGGATAATCCAGGTTCCGGGCAACTACTCGACAATTCAATCTGCCATCAATGCATCCATTATCGGCGACACTGTCTTGGTGCAAGCCGGAACCTATCTCGAAAACATCGATTTTCGCGGCAAGAAAATTACCGTCGCCTCGCAGTTCATCATCAATCACAGTCCCGATGTCATTCAGCAGACCATCATCGACGGCGGTATGCCGGCCAAGCCCGACTCCGGGTCTGTGGTTCGCTTCATCTCCCGCGAGGATTCATCATCTGTACTCTGCGGATTCACGTTGCGCAACGGTATCGGCACTTTGGTGCCGGGCTCATTCGCCGGCGGTGGAATTCTCGTCGCCAATTCCAGCGGACCGACAATCCGTTACAACATCATTCGCAATAATAGCGCACTGTTCGGAGCCGGAATCGCAATTCGCAATTCGATGCCCAACATCGAGAACAATGCCCTCACGCACAACTCCGCACAAGATGGCGCCGCAATCTGGATGGAAAATTCGTCGGTGCGCATTAATCACAACGTCATCTTCTCGAACAACGCCGAAGGCGCCGGCGGCGCAATCTGCCTCCGCAATAGCTTCGCCTGGATTTCAAATTCCAGTATCACAAATAATTCTTCCCCCATCTGCGGTGGAATCTTCTGCGCCGGCGGAATTTGGGAAGTCGCCAATTGCAACTTCTACCAAAATCAACTCTGCAATTTCTTCGGATGCGGCGGTCCTGATCTAGGCGACAACAGCAAGAGCAAGAATTTCAACCTTGATTCCGCCGACATCTATTCGAATATCATGAAAGAACCCGGATATACAAACTCGCTCATCAACGATTTCCGCCCTCGTTGCGATTCCAGACTCATCGACGCCGGCAAGCTGCTGCCCAAGAATTATCCCGAAGGCGGCGCCCGCGAAGATATCGGCATGTTCGAGTATCAGTATCGCGTCGGCGACTTGACCGGAGATAATCGGGTTAATCTGGCCGACGCCACCAGCTTGATCAACGTGGTCTTTCTCGGCACGCCGATTGGCTGCCCGCTCTATCCCGATGACTGCGACTGCAACCGCCGAATCAACGTCACCGATATCGTGGCAATCATAAACTATTGGTCCGGATACGGCGAAATCTCGTCCTGCCTCTTCACGCCAACATCCTCTTCGAAGTAACCACCGCTCGCTGGCCCCTAAATGGAAAAGCCCCTCGCGTGATCGCTCACGCAAGAGGCTCTCAAGTTCTCGTCTACTTGAAATGACTTAGTTGGGTCTGCGGAACAATCCGGCAAGCTGATTAATCGTCCCGCCCATCAGCATCATCCAACGATCACCGGTCTTTCGTACCGAAACCACATCCGTCGAAGACTCCGTCGACTCCGGCTGTGCCTTCATGTGAATCACATAGTGCCGCGTTTCCTTGCCCTCATCGACAAATCCGACAAACTGCACATCGGTGCCCGCCATCATGGTCCCGATCTGCGGCGCAAGGCTTGTGATCCAGTTCATCGTGCCGACAAAAAACGCCGACGAATCCTTCGCGAAGATCATTTCCCAGCTCGTAGCGCCCTCAAAGAACGGCAGAAGCGGATCCGCCGGGTTGCCGGCGTCCTTGATCCCGGTGAGCAGCGGAACCATCACACCTTTGAATTTTGCCAAATCACCCGGATAAACCGTCGCCGCACAGCTCTTCCAATCAGAAGCCCGCGCCGTACGGAAATAATCCTCGATGATCGTCTTCGAATTATCGGCAGCAGTCTGGCCGCAAGCGATGCCGGCCACAAGTCCAAAAAGCAGAATTGCGGCGACTAGCCTCGTTCCCCACGACTGATTAACTCTCAAAAATGTCACGTTATCTCCTTGTTAGGTTTATTGCCTTGGCTCAAGTATCGGAATATAGGAAATATCCGAATCGGCGGTACAACTATGTTGCCGCCAAGACTGTAAATCTTCCGGGGTTGAGGAGACCGAAATACGTGTGCCCCGACGGAAATCCGTCGGAGACGAATAGCGGAGACGTGAGCTCGGAAATGAACTCGCTATTTCTCTTTTACATCAGCAAGTAGCTTGTCAATTATCTGCAGTGTGTCTACGCCGTCTGCTTCAGCATTGAATGAGGTCACAATGCGATGGCGCAGCACCGGCTTCGCCACATATTGAACATCCTCAATCGAGGGCGTATAGCGGCCATTGAGTATGGCATTTGTCTTCGCGCCGAGAATCAGGTACTGCGATGCCCTCGGGCCGGCGCCCCAGGTCACCCAATTGGAGATGTAATCGCGCACTTCGCCTTCGGTACGCCGTGTCGCGCGGACAAGTTTGATCGCATAGTCAATGACGTGATCCGATACCGGAACCTTACGCACGAGCTGCTGCAATTGTTGAATCTCGCCGCCGCTCATGACCTTCGATAAATCCTGCCGCATCACGGCCGTAGTCGACTTCACGATGGCGTGCTCTTCTTCATAGGAAGGATAGTCAACGTGGATGTTGAACATGAATCGATCGAGCTGCGCTTCCGGCAGGGGATATGTTCCTTCTTGCTCGATCGGGTTCTGCGTCGCAAGCACGAAAAACGGCTCGTCTAATTTGAATGTCTGCCCCGATGCTGTCACCTCGTGCTCCTGCATTGCCTGAAGCAAAGCTGCCTGCGTCTTCGGCGGCGTGCGGTTCACTTCGTCCGCCAAAACAATATTCGCAAACACCGGACCCTTCACGAATTTGAATTCGCGCTGTCCGGTCGATTTGTTTTCCTCGAGAATTTCTGTGCCGGTGATATCGGAAGGCATCAAATCGGGAGTAAACTGAATTCGCGAAAACTTCAGATCCAGCACCCGCGCCAAAGTCGAAATCAACAATGTCTTCGCAAGACCCGGAACGCCAACCAGCAAACAATGCCCATTCGACAAAAGCGCAATCAGCAGCTCGTCAACGACGCGATCCTGACCGATAATGACCTTGCCGATCTCCGCTTTGATTCGCGTTCGCGCGTCTCGCAATTTCTCTACGGCTTGAAGATCCGCGGACTGCTTAATCTGGTCTGTCATCTATTCCTCCGGCAAGTGTCGTAAGTTCTGATTCGGCGAAATCCTGCAAATGCGCATCAACCACATGCCAATCGGAATCGGCTGCCATAGTTAGAAGCGTCATAACCGCTTATACGGATAAACGATTCCGCTGCCCAATTTGTTTTCAGCTATTTAGGATAATTTACTGCGGTAGGCTTGTCAACTAATCGCGTCGTGGTTACAGCCTCCGGCGCAATTTGCATAGTGTAGCTAAAATTGCCGTCCGTCAATATCGGCTTCGACAAGAACAATTTCAGCTCGCCCGGAAATGCCGTCCCAACGCTCTGCACAAGTCCGATGAACCCCGATGGCCCGCCGTTCAACTCATGATTCGGAATCCGGCTTAGCGTCAGCAACGAATCGCCGCTGCCGTTGAGATAATACACCCCGTTGATTCGATAACAATCTTTCAACCCCAACACTTGGCAGACCTTTTTCCAGTGCACGATTTCGACACCAAGCGCAATGCTGTCGCTTGCAAACGGTACTACCTCTGAAGTCGCCTGATCGTGCTGATCCGTCATCTTGACGACCAGTCGCGGCTGCTTGTACTCTTCATAAAGGAAACTGACTTCGGCCTGCGGTGTCTCTCCGCGAAATGGAATAAATCGCTCGACCTGGCCGTTGAACCAGTAACAGCCCTGCGCTATCACAATCAGGATGAGCCCTGATGCAGACAGAATCCACGGGCGCGCAGAACGCCGGCTACGAAAATAGACCGATGTAGTAATATTGTCACGCAATCGCCGCGCAATCGTGACGAATACGAACAACAGACAGGCAAGTCCACTGAAGAACAAAACCGTCCCGGCAACCAAGAAGAATGTGCCCAAGCTTAGTCCGCCTTACTAAAATCTAAACAATCTAAAGTCAAGCTCTTGTGGATAACCATTAAATCTTCCTGTTAAGTACAACACGTACTACGTTGACTAACAGCGCCTTACAACAATTTCCACATTGTTGTTTAACTTATCCACAAAGACAATCTTCGCTTTTTACAAACAAGCTAAAACTGCGGCTTCTTGTCTACCATCTTATTATCGGGTTTTTGCTCGAATTCTTTTAGGCCTTTCATCTGACAAGAGCCATGAAATATTGCACCCTGTTCAATAACTACGCTCTTGGTTACTAAGTCGCCTACTACCTTGGCTTTAGCCTGCATTTCAGTCTTTTCGGAAGAGTGAATATTTCCGACCACAGTTCCCGCCACCACGACGATCTTCGCCTCAATATCCGCCTCAACTTCGCCGGTCGATCCAATCGATACCGTTTCGTCCGAAACGATCTTTCCCTTGAGCTTGCCGTCGACGCGGAGCGTCCCCTTTACCTCCATGGTGCCTGTGAATACACTATCCTTTCCAATGATAGTGCTCAAATTCTCTGCCATTGTCTCGTCTCCTTTAATGAGATTCGGAATTATTGTTTTTACCATCATAGTCTCCCGGGCTTACGGGTTGTCCGTCAACACGAACTTCATAATGGACATGCGGCGCCGTGCTAACTCCGGTGCTACCGGAAAGCGCGATCGCCTGACCATAACGCACTTGCTGGCCAGTCGCGACCAACAGCGTGTCATTGTGCCCATACATAGTTTCGACATTGTTCGGGTGTTTCAATACAACCTTCCAGCCAAAAGCTTCATCCCAGCCGGCAAAAGATACTTCACCGTCCGCTGTCGCCAGCACCCGTGTGCCCTTCTTCACCGCGATATCAATTCCAAGATGGCGCGTCTTGGGATTGTCTGCTGTTGGCCGAAATGTGCGCGAGACAAAGCCCTGTACCGGCAAACCCTTCGGCTCGCTGACAGGCCCTGTTATTGACTCAGCCTTCTCTGTAATAATAGACGGTTCTTGCATGCTCGGACCCGAAACGCTGTCTTGTACCGCTTCCACCGGGACCTGCATGCCATATTGCGTCAAATCGATTCCCGCCAAAGTCGCCACCTGATTCAGCATGTTGCGGTAGGCTTGCAGGTTACTTTCAAGCAGCACGACCTTTGAATTAAGCCGCCGCAATTCTTCATTCTCTTGCACCAACTCTGCACGCTCGCTGGCGTGGATCATCAGTCGAGCGTAGGTAAATGTCCCGATTATCGAAACGACGATCAACAACCCGACCACCGACAACACGACGTAGTATACCAATCGCGAAAACTTCAGCGTGACCGGAGTCTTGCCGGTGCCGAAGATCAACATTAATGTGACTTGTTGTCCGCTGGCCATCTACAGTTCTACCCCTAAGAGCTCCAAAATTCGCGTTAAATCGGAATCGCCGTAAAATTGTATCGAAATCTTCCCGCGCTTCAGGCCGCGCTGAATCGTCACCGCTGTTCCCAGCCGGCGTTTGAGCGCCGTCTCCGCCTGCGAAATCTCGACCGGGCGCGTTTTCAGCTTCAGGCTGCGGCCGCGTTTCTTGCGCTGACCGCCATAGATAATTTCCTCAATCGCCCTGACTGTGAGATCTTCTTCAATTATCTTCCGCGCCAGCTCAAGCTGCTCGCGTTCATCTTCCAGCGCCAATATCGCGCGCGCGTGGCCTTCCTTGAGCTGCCCGGAAGCAATCTTTGCTTTGACTTCGGCGGGCAAATTAAGCAAGCGCAGAGTATTCGCAACCGAAGACCGGTCCTTGCCGACTCGCGTCGAGAGTTCCGCTTGCGTCAAGTTGAATTCATTGACCAGCCGCTGATAGCCTTCCGCCAATTCCAGCGGATTAAGATCATCGCGTTGCAGGTTCTCGACAATGGAAATTTCCAACATGTCGCGCTCATTGAGATCCTCAACGATGCGTGCCGGCACTTCCGCTAGTCCCAGCCGCTCGGCTGCGCGATATCGCCGTTCGCCGGCAACAATCTGATATTTCCCGTCTACCGGACGGACTAAGATCGGCTGCAACACACCTTTCTGCGCAATCGACTCCGCCAATTGCGCCAGCTTATCCTCCGCAAAAAACTTGCGCGGCTGATTCGGATTCGCAACCAGCTTTTCCAGCGCCAGCATCGTGAACTGCTCGCTGCTTTGCGGCTCGGGCGCTACTTCGACCGGTGCGGTCGCAACCGGAGCTGTCGGTATTAATGCCGACAAGCCCTTGCCCAGTGCCGGTTTCTTCATATCCTCAAGACCTCCTCCGTCAGCGAGATGTAATTTTCCGCACCCGTCGAACCAATATCGTAGAGAATAATCGGCTTGCCAAAAGAGGGCGCCTCGCCAAGGCGGACATTGCGGTTTATTATCGTAGTGAAAACTTTGTCTTTGAAATGATTGCGCGTTTCTTCGACCACCTGTCGCGCTAAATTCAATCGTGGATCGAACATGGTTATTAATATGCCGCCAATCGTCAGCCCCTGGTTGAGATTCTGTTGCACCAGCCCGATCGTGCTGACCAACTGGCTCAATCCCTCCAAGGCGTAGTATTCCGCCTGGATTGGAATCAGCAAATGATCCGCTGCCACCAACGCATTCAATGTTAGGAGTCCTAACGATGGCGGGCAGTCGATAACAATGTAGTCGTAGTAGTCCCGGATTTCAGCCAGCTTCTCGCGCAATATCGTCTCGCGATTGTTGCGCTCCACCAACTCCAGCTCGGCCGCCACCAAATTGATGTTCGCCGGAATGATGTCGAGATACTTGATATTTGTCTTGAGTATGACTTCTTCGACGCTCTTGTCGTCGCTCAAGAGATCGTAGACAGATGAGGCCAAATTCCTCTTGTCGATCCCCATACCCGATGTTGCATTCGATTGCGGGTCAAGATCGACAAGAAGAGTCGACTTCTCGGCAATCGCAATGCATGCGGAAAGATTGATGGCAGTGGTCGTTTTTCCAACGCCGCCTTTTTGATTGACAACTGCAAATACCTTGGCCAGAAATCCCTCCCGAATTCACGAGTCCGTTCGTGAGGGCTAATTTATGATTCCACCAAGATTTCGCAATAAAAACTTTGCGGCAGCACTCTGCTAATTCAGATTTTTGTGAAAATAATCAGATTGGATAGCCGCCCCTTAACCGAACTCACGTACCCGTGGCTATTGGCTGGTGCGAATCCCGCCGGCGTCTCAATTGATCCCTCGTCGCCGATTCGCGGTAATAACAATCTCCCGCCTGGCTGCAAATGCGGCCGAGCCAATTCGGCGATCAGCTCAACGCTACCGAATGCCTTGGCAATCGCGAATTCCACATCGAGCCGGTTGACATCCTCAACCCGGGCCGCGTGATACTGGCATGCGTCAAATCCGAGCAGACGCGCTGCGTTTCGCTGGAACTCAATCTTTTTGCGATTCGAGTCAATGCTCACGATCTCCAGCTTCGGCACAACAATTTTGTGAATCACCCACGGAATACCGGCTCCGGACCCGAAATCGAGCAACCTGGCGCCATTCGGGTACTGAATATGGCGCAGCATCGAAAGCGAGTCGAAGATCAGGTCGTCGACGACTTCCGTTGAATTGACTCTCGATATGAGGTTGATCTTCCGGTTTATTTCGAGGAGATACTGCCGATACTGGGAGATTTGCCCTTCTACCTTTGAGTCTTCGATCCCCAGCTCACTCAGCAGGGAAGAGATCGGATTAGCATCAACCATCAATTTGTTTCACGTGAAACATTGCCGGCGTAGTGACGCTTTAAGTGCACCATCAGCACTGTGATATCGGAATAGGTGATGCCGTTTAGACGCGACGCCTGCCCCAAATTTACGGGCCGGTACTGCTGTAATGCCAGCAAAGCTTCCTTCTTGATTCCCGTCAAACTCGCTATGTCCAGATCGTCCGGGATCCGCCGCGACTCCAGCTGCCGGAAACGGTCAATCTCCCGGTCCTGCTTCGCCAAGTATCCGGCATACTTGATGCGAATCTCGAGCTTTTCCGAAAGCCGCCTTGGAAACCTCGCGCAAGTCTCATCGATCTTGGCGAAGTCCTCGTAGCGCACTTTGGGCCGCTTCAGCAAAACGCCCATCGGCAACTTGTCTTCATTGGCCGTCGGATCCACCGACGCCGCAGCCACTGAGGTTGCATGCAGTCTTTTGCTCTCGATTGCCATAGTCTCGTGATCGAGTTCGTGCCTCGCAATCATTGCCTCCGATACTAAACCAAGGCCGCGACCAATGGCAATTAGGCGATCAGCCGCATTATCCTCCCGCAGCGCCAGCCGGTATTCCGCTCGCGAGGTGAACATCCGGTACGGTTCCATCGGGACCCGCGTAACCAAATCGTCAATCATAACTCCGATATAAGCCTGTGCCCGGTCAAGAATCAACTGCTCGCGACTCTGCAGCTTACATGCGGCATTGATTCCCGCAATTAGCCCTTGCGCCGCCGCCTCTTCGTACCCGGAAGTCCCATTGATTTGGCCGCAAAAATATAGATTCTCAACCAGTCGCGTCTCCAGTGTCGGCTTGATCTGAAAAGCGGGAAAGAAGTCATACTCTATCGCATAGCCCGGCCGCTTCATTACGACTTCCTCAAGTCCAGGTATTGAATGAAGAATATCCAACTGGACGTCTGCCGGCAGGGAAGTCGAAAGCCCATTTATGTAGATCTCCGTCGTGTCCAGGCCTTCCGGCTCAATGAACAACTGATGCCGGTCCTTGTCGCGGAATCTGTGAATCTTGTCCTCGATCGACGGACAATATCTCGGTCCTATCCCCTGAATATTTCCAGAAAACATCGCAGACCGATGCAAGTTTGCTTCGACAATCTTGTGTGTCGCTTCTGAAGTATACGTTATGTGGCACAACGCCTTGTTATCAACTTCACGTTGCGTTCTAAGCGAAAACGGCAGGAAATCCTCGTCGCCCGGTTGCTTTTCCATCTTCGAATAATCAATTGTATCGCCTTCGAGCCTGGGTGGCGTTCCAGTCTTAAGCCGCCCCGGCTTGAATCCCAGGTCCTGCAGCGACTCCGACAAATGCAGTGACGGCGCCTCATTAACTCGACCCGCCGCTACTCGCTCCTCGCCGATATGGATCAATCCGTTCAGGAATGTCCCGGAGGCCAAAATGCAGGCTCTTGCTGAAATTTCCTGCCCGTTGGCCAGCTTGGCCCGGCTGAATCTACCATCTTCTGATACGATTCCAACTACCATCCCGGCAACGAGATGAAGTCCAGCGATTTGCGATAACTCTTCCTGTGCATATTCGCGATACAGCTTGCGGTCGCACTGTGCCCGCGACGACCAAACTGCTGGTCCTTTGCTCTTGTTTAGCGTTCGAAAGTGGATTCCGGCACGGTCGGTGATATAACCTATCAGTCCACCCAGCGCATCGATCTCCCGCACAAGCTGTCCCTTGCCAACACCGCCGATTGCCGGATTGCACGACATTTCGCCGATCTTGGATAACTCGCCGCTCACCAAAGCCGTGCTCAATCCCATACGCGCAGTCGCAGCCGACGCTTCGATTCCGGCATGACCGCCGCCGATTACTATGACATCAAAATCTCTCATTGTAGCTGCTGATAATACGCGCACAAGCCGCCAAAATCAAGCACCATCGGCGACCTGCGTTTCACGTGAAACGCAATGGGGGGCATAAACTCTGTACTTGCGCCGCACGACGTCTAAAATGCGTATGACATCTAACATGTTTCATAATATTGCATTAGAGGCATCCACGAGCAGAGAATAATTGTCAAGCACTTGACAATCGACATCAATCCTCCTATAATAGACAAAATACTACACGAAACCGCTCAGGAAATTTCTTTGTGCCGGTGTTAGTTAAGAAGCTGGCAGGGCGATGAGAGTTCAGGTTTAGTCATGTCGATTCACTTTCGGCGATCTTTTGTTTTCACGATTCTCTTATTGGCTCTCTCTGCATCTTTCAATTCAGCACGGGCGGGTATTTTCTCCGGCCGCATACTTGACGTCAATTCCGGATATCCGATTCCCTGCGCTGAAGTGTTAATCGGAAATGGATTCCCTTCAACCGCTGCGGTAGTCTCCTGCGACTCCAACGGATATTATGTCTCACCAACACTGCCGGACCTAACTGATTACACGTTACTTGCCTCGGCTCCAGGATACGAATCAACAACGCTGCTTATGCAAACTCCGCACGCAAACGCAAACATCTACATTGCAAAACCGGACTCGGGATTCCTGGTCGAGACTCTGAATCAAGGGCTGGTGCTGTACCAACTTTCGAATGGAATCAGCGCAAGACTCGACGGCGAAGTTACTGCTTTCGATTTTCCCAATATCGACGCTGATAATGCACTGATCGATTCACTCCTCGCCTCGATTGGAACTTCATCCGAACCCACGGAAATCGATTCCGTGATCTGGCAGAAGTGCTCGCTTGTATGGGATTGGCTGCAAACGAATGCCCGCTACATCAACAACTACCCCGGCGATCCCGCTGTTCAAGCCGCTTGGTCCTTCATGATGAACTATGATGATGGCTACCCCTCTATCGAAGCCATCGCCGCTACTTACGACATTTATGGATTTATCGTATGGGGCACATGCATGAGTCGCGCGCACATTCTCACGACGATGCTCTACAAAGTCGGACTTTCCAGCGATCGGGTCGCCATCGCAGAGACGCGCTGGCAGATGCGCTACAGCCAACACATGTTCTCGGTGATTTGGCTGGCAAACCGCTGGCTGTATCTCGATCCGTCGTCGATCGGTGCATCCTTTCCGCCCTTCACGGAATTTCGCTCGGTGCCCACCGGTTCCGTCGGCTACATGGACTATTGCCATCCCTACGAATTGATGGTTATCCCCGGTTCGACGCTGACTTCGGTACCGGATGTGATGAACCGCATCCAAAACACCAACAATGCCGTGATTGTCTCGCCGCCGCAGCGCTCCCAATCTTTGGCGGAAAGTATCGCTGTAACTGGCGTCTGCGGAGATCCCTCAATAACTGAAGTCAAACTCAACGGCGCCAACATTCCGGTTATTGACGGCATATTCACCGGCAACGCTTCCTTGTCGATCGGAACGAATCTTGTTATTGTTGAGGTCAAAGACGACGGCATTCCATTTCGCGATACCGTAATTGTCACAAGAATTAAGTCCGATTGCGACGGCGACGATATCTTCGACCCTGACGACAACTGCCCAATCGTCTTCAATCCAACGCAGCCCGACGAGAACGGTGATGGTATCGGCGACCACTGCGACGGCAATGTTCACTGCTATCAGAACTATCCGCCAGCGGCGCTTCGGGGTGAAAGCTACTTCTACAAAATGATCGCCATCGGTGGTGCGCCGCCGTTCAATTGGCAATTGCTAAGCGGTAGCGTTCCCCCCGGATGCAAATTCAACGCAGGTGCTTTCGGCACCATTACTGGTTTACCAACCCAAAATGGCAATTTTCAATTCACAGTTGCAGTCTTTGATGCGCAGAATCCTCAACGATCCGACACTGTCAGCCTCGAAATTACTGTCAGAAATCCGATTTTCATCTGCGGCGATGGCGACGGCAACGGCATCGTGACTATCTCGGACGCCGTTTGTTTGATCAATTACATCTTTGCCGGAGGTCCCGCGCCTGACCCGCTCTTCGCGGGCGATGTTGACTGTAACGCGATCGTCACGATTTCCGATGTTGTCTACATTATCAACTACATCTTTGCCGCGGGACCTGCACCGTGTGCAGCCTGTCCCTAGCTCTAGCGAGTTATCAATTTGATTTCTGAAGCAGAAGTGAGGGAAGTTACTTGCCGATGCAAAACCGGCTGAAGATTTCCGCCAGCAGATCATCGTTCGTGACTTTGCCGAGGATCTCTTCCAGTGCAGTCACTGACTGATGCAGTTCAAAAGCCAGTATCTCGAAACTCTCGCCATTCTCAAGTTTAGTGCGCACTTCGTCTAAACTGCTAAGTGCCGTCGCGACTGCACGGTAGTGGCGTTGGTTAGTCAAGACATTGCCTTCATTCGCAGTTGTCTTCGCCGACGATTCGATCAGCTCTCCGACGCGTCCTAATAGTCTGTCTATGCCGCGTAGTTGTTTGGCAGAAACTATGATTGGGGAGAAGCTATCTAGCTCCGACTCCAGGCTCGCCGCCTGGAATTCGGTCAATAAATCCATCTTGTTCAAAACAAGTATCGCTTGTCGTTCGGCGACCTTCTCTAAGAATTCGCGAATTTCTGACACCGTCGACTTCGCGGCATCAAACACCGCAACGACAAAAACGGCGGCATCAATCTCACGCTGCGAGCGCTCAATTCCCGCCGCCTCGATCTTGTCTCCCGCTTGCCGCATCCCCGCCGTGTCCACAAATCGCACCACGATTCCATTTAAGTCGATCTTTTCCGTAATCGTGTCGCGTGTCGTGCCGGGTATCTCCGTTACAATTGCCCGCTCTTCCGCCAGGATTGCATTGAACAACGACGATTTTCCCGCATTCGGCGGTCCTACAATCGGTACCTGCAATCCCGAACGGAGAATCTCCCCTTGCTGATAGCTGTCGCCCAATCGCTGCAACTTTCCCGCGATCACATCGATGCGCCCAAGCAGCTCTGCCTTTTGTTCGCGCGGAATCTCTTCATCCGGGAAATCGGTGTACGCTTCAAACAGCGCGCCAATCTCGATCAGCTCATTGCGCAGATTCCCGATGTATTCTGATAATCTCCCCGAAAGTTGGTACATCGCCGCCTGTCGAAATGCCGTGCCTTCGGCAGCGATCAAATCCGCCACCGCTTCCGCCTGGAGCAAATCGATCCTGCCGTTCTGAAATGCCCGCAGCGTGAATTCGCCCGGTCCCGCCTGTCGTGCGCCGGCTTCAATTGCCATCATCACTATTTGCTTAAGAATCTGCGGATTCCCATGCGCCGATATTTCGACCACATTCTCGCCCGTGTAACTATTGGGCGAAACGAAAACTGCCGCCAGCGCATCATCCGTGAACGAACGCCGCGAAGTCCCTTTTATGAAACAGTGGTGTATTGTGTGCGTTTTTACTTCAGCAAAATCCGTCTGCCCTTCGACCAGTTGGTTTGCGATTGCAAACGCGCGGCTGCCGGAAATGCGAATAACACCGATACCGCCGTAACCCGGCGGAGTCGAAATCGCGACGATGGTCTCGTCGCTGTCTGGGAGCCTCATTTTACCTGCGGATTGAGCACCGGCGGCGCTGATCTCTTGATAATCAACTGCTCGCCGATCGACAGAATCGAATACATCGTCCAGTACAATACTAATCCGACCGGTAGACCCTTCATGAAGAAGAAGAACATCACCGGCATCAGGTAGACCAGCATCTTTTGCTTCGGGTCAGTCACCGACATCTTCTGCTGGAAGAACATCGCCACGGTCATTACAATCGGCAAATAGTACGGGAATGGATCCGGCTGCGACAAATCCGGCCACAGCGACATGAAATACGCCTGGCGGAATTCAATCGTCGAACGGAAGACATTGTATAGCCCATAAAGCAGCGGCATCTGCGGCAAAAGCAGCAAACAGCCGCTAAATGGATTGACCCCTTCGTCCTTGTATAGCTTCATGATCGACTGGTTAAGCTTCTGCGGGTCGCTCTTGTATTTGACCTTTAGCTCTTCCATTTTGGGGGCGAGATTCTTCATCGCCGCCATCGACTTAAGCGACTTGCGCGTCAGCGGGAACGTGACCAGTTTGATCAGCACCGCGACGAAAATAATGACCAACCCATAATTCGGTATGAATTTGTGTAGCTGATAAGTGATCCAATAGATCGCGTGCGAGAATGGGCGGATAATCTTCCAGCCCCAATCAATCAAGTCTTCCAGATCGGTGTTGTAGCTCTTCAGCAAATGATAATCGAGCGGACCAACGAACAGCTTGAAGCGATTCTCGATTGATTGATTCGCTCCGGTCGGCATGATGATTCCCGCCGATATCCCTTTTTCGTTGTAGTTGCCGTCGGTGCTGACACGATTCCTCTCGTAGCCGCGGAAATAGGCGCCGTTGCTATTCAGATTGTCCGGCAGGAACGCAAAAGCAAAATACTTCGAGTGCGATCCAACCCATTTCGCATCGCCGGTTATGTCCTTGACGAGTTTTCCGTTCTCGAAGGAATCCTCGGTCTGAAGCTCCCCGCCCATGAAAGCGACCGCCTTGTAATGGCTGAAATCGTCCGAGAGATTCTTTTCACTCGGGGGAATTCCCGGCGACCAGGCGAGGATGTATTCTTTATCCAATCCCAGTTGCTGAACCCCGTTGACCTTTAGGACAAATTCGAAATCGTACTTATCGGGATAGAAAGTAAACTGCTTGGTGATTTCGCCCTTGCCCGGTATCTGCGCCGAATACGTAATCGTCTGGCTGCCGGAGCCCGCGCTCAAATTTATGTTGCCGTCGCCGCTCGAATACGTGATTCCGTGATCGCTGAATCCGCTAATCGTCGACATTACCGTAGGAACCGGTTGCGCTTCCTCTGGAAGCATTTCCACCATCTTGCCGTCCGAGTACTTATAGTTCCTGAACGTGAACTTCTCAATGCCCGCGCCTTTATTGGTCAAAACTGCGGTGAAAGTCCGTGTCTCAACCGTGATTAGCTTTTCCGGAATCGAATCGGTTGCGACTGCCAATGAGTCGAATGTCGCCGGCATTTGGCTCGCCGTCGCCGGAGTCGTAGCTGCGCTGCTGTCAACACCCGGCACCCTCGTCGAGTCTGTCGTCACGGCTGTGCCAGCCTCTTGGGGGGCGGGCTGGCTAAAGAACGACCAACCTACAAAAATGAGGAATATCAGGACTATGGCAATGATTGTATTGCGATCAAACATTTTTCAATTACTCCACTGGGTCATAGCCGCCGGGATGCAGCGGGTGGCAACGGCCAATTCGCTTGAAGGTCAACTTAGTGCCCCTTAAGAATCCAAATCGCTTGTAAGCTTCGAGGGAATACTCTGAACACGAGGGATAAAAACGGCATACTCTCGGCAGTAGCGGTGAAATCGCCAACTGATACGCCCGCACCAACACTGCAAATACACTTCCGAACAGTCTATTCATCCTTGAGTAGATGCTCCACTTGGCGTGAAACCTGTTCAAACCCCAGGTCGGTGGCGGTCAATTTGGCGGAAAGGACTATCGCGGAATCACGCGGCCAAAGATCCTTGTGGGTACGTACGAATTCTCTCATGAGCCGGCGCATCCGATTGCGCCTCGGTGCGCTCCCAAACTTGCGCGGAACGCGAAAACACCAGCGACTTTCGACGCCTGGTGTTGGAAAGCGATGCAAACTCAAATGCTCGCTCTCGCCCTTCTTGCCGGAACGCACTGCCTGCCTGATAAGAGTGCCATCAGACAGACGACATCCCTTACCAAAGCTATGATCTTTCGTCGGAAACCGTCAGTTTTTTTCTGCCCTTGCGGCGTCTTCTCGACAGAACGGCGCGACCGTCCTTCGTTTTCATTCTCTCACGAAAGCCGTGATCATTCTTGCGCTTCCGCTTCGAGGGCTGATATGTTCTCTTCATTTTTCTCCCAGCGATATTAACTCAATTAGCTGCATAACTTACGTTGTGGCCATACTTATGTCAAGCGAATTTGAACCCTTTTAAGCGTCTACGAATCGCCCACCTGTCCAGTCAACTGCTTGTCCGCCATCCAGATCGATCAAACATCGACAGAATCGCTCGTGTCCAGTTCGATCGCAAGTTCTCCCCAATACCATCTATACTAAATCTGCACCGGCGTTACTTCAAAAGCCATCTTTTCGTTTAGCCTGATCACCGTCAGCACCAGCACCGAATCGGCTTTCCACTCGGTGAGCAACCGATGAACTTCATCTATGCTCTGCATTGGTTTGTCATTGATAGCGATTACGATATCGCCGGTCATCAGTCCCGCCGCTTTCGCCGGACCATCCTTTTCGATCGACAATATCTCGACACCATGCTGGTTGGGCAGATTGTAATACCGAATCAACTGTCTGGACAATGGTCGTTGCTGCCCGCCGATTCCCAAGTATCCGCGGTGAATCTTTCCGTGTTGCAATAGCTGCGAGACGATCCATACCGCCGTATTCGAAGGAACCGCAAAACCGATTCCCTGCGCCTGGCGAATGATCGCCGTATTGATTCCGATCACCCGGCCGCGGGTATCCAGAAGCGGACCGCCCGAGTTTCCCGGGTTAAGCGGCGCCGTGTGCTGAATGATATTTTCTATTAGTCTTCCACTTTGGCTTCTCATCGCACGACCGAGCGCGCTGACTACTCCAGTTGAGACCGTCGACTGGAACCCCAGCGGATTCCCCATCGCAATCACCACCTGTCCCGGCTTCAGCTTTCCCGAATCATCCAGTTCCGCAAACGGCATCCCCGAACCCGAAGCGCGAATCAACGCCAAATCGGTCGCAGGGTCGTCGCCGACAAGAGTCGCTCCAGCCTCCGATCCGTCAAGCATCTCAATCTGAATTGCGCTCGCACCGTGGACGACGTGGCTGTTGGTCAGTATGTAGCCATCCGGCGCGATGATCACCCCCGAACCGGCGCCTGCCTGCTCGCCATTATTAGTCGCAGTCTTCATCTTGACGGCGATGCTGACCACCGCCGGCCCGACTTGCTCAACGACCGAACTTACCGCACGCGAATACGCGTCCAGCAGTTCCGTATCACTCGAATGCACAGCGGTCGGTTCCTGCGATCCGTTCGCGCTTACGTTTTTCTCCGGCGACAGAGCCATAATTCGGTTAATCGAGTTGCTCATGGTAATTCCTTGCTCGCCCGCAGTTGTTATTGTGCAGCCTAAGACTTATACACCGCCTACCCCATTCTAAGCGCACCGCCTAGCGCCGGGTCGTCTTGCGCAACATCCGCAGGATCGATTCCTCCCGCGTCCGGCTCTTGATTTCCTCGACATTGAGCCAAGCCAAATCATGCGATTCATCGCTGATTGTGAGCGGCTGCCCATCATCGGCTTCAAACTGAAAACGGATGTCGTAATGAAAATGTTCCGCAACCCCT
>CAZIBI010000014.1:45160-75177 GCA_964537215.1 uncultured Ignavibacteria bacterium
ATCATCGGCTTCAAACTGAAAACGGATGTCGTAATGAAAATGTTCCGCAACCCCTTTGTACTCCGGAATCCGATGGATGTCGACATCGAATATTTCGCTCGAAACCGGCGCAATTCCTTCAATGCCTGATTCTTCCCTCGCCTCTCTTAAGGCAACTTGCAAGATATCGCTCTCGCCATCCGCATGACCGCCAAGTTGCAGCCATAACCCCAACTTCTTGTGAAATGTCAGCAAGAAACGCGTTCTGCCCGGATTGACAATCCACGCCGAACCCGTAATATGTCCGACCGCCAACGACCGTTCAAAACAATCGGGATGATCTTTGACGAACGCCGCGATCCGGTCTCGGACTTCACGGTCTATTTCGCTTTCAGATGCGTATCTGCGCAGTTTGCCCAGTAGCTCTTGCCGGTGCATGACGAAATCTAATTTGCTTCTCCCCTTGACACAAGCCGCCATTGTGTTGCATCTAATAGCCGGAATTGATGAACAAATATTCGGAGGATCTCTTGACTACGCTTCTAATAAACAAATTCTTCTACCGCATAGCAGTCCTGACTTTGCTTTTCTTGGCGATCACCGTTAATCCCGCCAAAGCCGCAACTGCAGAGAACTACAAGCAATACGTGGACGGTGCCGAAAAGGTCCAGCACTTCACGGGGACCGTGCTCGTCGCCCGCGACGGCAAGACTATTTTCGCCGGTGGATTTGGGCGCGCTGATTTTGAATCGGGCCGTCGCAATTTCCCCTCAACTCGATTCGCGATTGGCTCGGTCACGAAACAATTCACCGCAGCCGCCATAATGCAGCTTGTTGAGCAGGGCAAACTATCGCTTTCTGATCCCATTGCACAGTACCTGCCCGAGTATCCAGAAGACGTCGCGAACAAAGTCACGGTTCGTCATTTGCTCACCCACACTTCCGGCGTCGTGAACTTCACCAATACGCCCGTCTACACTACGTGGAAGGGCCAGGATGTTCCTCTCGATGCTCAAATCAACACCATCGCCAGTATGCCGCTCGAGTTCGAACCCGGCACCCAATTTAAATACAGTAATTCCGGATACAAGCTGCTCGAGGCAATCATTGTCAATGTCACCGGTATGCCTTGGAGCGAGTACATCACGACCAATATCCTCAAACCAGTCGGCATGTCTGCATCCGGATGCGACTTGCGTCTCGTCGACGATTCTATCCGCGCCTTCGGTTACGAAACGGATGACTCCAATTCCCCAAAGCGCGCCGAGTTGCCGTTTTCAAGTATCCCCGGCGGCGCCGGAGCAATCTTCAGCACCGTGGAAGATCTGCTAAAGTGGGATCAGGCTCTCTACACTGAAAAGATTCTCAAGCGCTCCTCGCTCGATGCCGTTTTCACACCATTCCTTGGCAACTATGGCTACGGCTGGATGATCGATTCGCTCGCGGGTCAACAACGCTACTGGCATGATGGTCTCATCGACGGCTTCACTTCCATGTTCGTCCGTATGCCCAAAGAAAAACTCTGCATCGTCGTCCTTGCCAATAACCACACGCTCGATGCCCACCGCATCGCCAATGCCCTGTCCGCAATTGCGCTGGGTCTTCCATACGACGTCCCCGTGATCAAGTCACCCATCGCCGCAAATTCCGCGGCCTATTCCGACTATGTCGGAGCGTATGAACTCGGCAACGGACAGTATCGGACAATCACCACGGAAGATGGCCGCTTGCTTTCGCAACGCACCGGCGGCGCTCAAATGGAAATCCTCCCCGAAGGTCCCGACAAATTCTACTATGCCGGCAACAACGCCACCTTCATCTCCTTCATTCGCGATGATTCCGGCAAGGTCATCGCTCATTCCATCCACCAGGAAGGCGTCGACTCTCGGCACGAGAAAGCGTCCGCAGAAATCTTTGCCAAGCTCCAGTCAAAGTTCGCAACCGCTTCAGTCGACCCGGCGCTCTATGACCGCTATGTCGGCGAGTATCGCCTGACGCCGCTTTTTGCCATCACCATCGAACGCAAGAGTGATCGCATCTTTGCGCAAGCGACCGGACAAGCGCAATTCGAGATCTTCCCGAAATCCGAGACGCGTTACTTCTTCAAGGTCGTGGATGCTGAAATTGAGTTCGTACTGGGACCAGACAGCAAAGCCGATAGCTTGATTCTTTTCCAGGGCGGAATCGAACAAAAAGCCCCGCGCGTGAAATAGCTGCTCTGGGCTATACAGAAGAAAACGGCGGCGATTCATTGTCGCCGCCGTTGACAATGTCAATGCCTTCTACCTGCCTGTAAACTTTGCGTCGCGCTTCTCCAAAAAAGCGCCCAACCCTTCGTTTTTGTCGTCCGTTGCGCACAAGGCCGCAAACGCCTGAATCTCGAAAGCATTCGCATTCGCCAAATCGACCTCACCGCCGCGGTTGATCAATTCCTTCGCATATTGCACGCCAATCGGACTTTTAGACAAAATCGTATCCGCCAACTTGTTCGCTTCGGCAATCAGTTGATCTGCAGGATAGACGAACTCTACTAGCCCGATGCGCAATGCCTCATCAGCTTTCATGATTCGCGCAGTCACCGTCAATTCTTTCGCACGGCCCTTGCCGACCAATCGCGTCAGTCTTTGGGTTCCGCCAAATCCCGGAATGATCCCCAGATTGACTTCCGGCTGTCCCATCCGTGCAGTCTCGGAAGCGACCCGGATATCCGTCGCCATCATGAACTCGCAACCGCCGCCGAGCGCAAAGCCATTGACCGCGCTAATCGAGATAATTCTCGAATTTTCGATCTGCGCCAGCACGGAATGCCCGGTCTCGACAAAAGCTTTGCCACTGACAACGTCAAGCGTCTTCAATTCGCCGATATCCGCGCCGGCGATAAACGCCTTCTCGCCCGCGCCGGTAAATATCACGACGCGAACGCCCGCCGCCTCGATTTCTGTGAATGCCTGCTGGACCTCAAGCAAGGTCTCGGTATTCAGAGCATTCAGCGCCTTCGGCCGGTTGAACGTTATCGTCGCCTTGGCGCCCTGTGTCTCAACTATGATATTATTGTAAGCCATCGTATCTCCTTACTTGCTGCCGTATTCGTAAAACCCGCGCCCCGACTTGCGTCCCAGATATCCCGCTTTGACCATCCGCTTAAGCAGCGGCGGCGGCGCGTAATGCGGCTGACGAAATTCTTCAAACATGATCTCGCCGATGTACATTATCGTATCGAGCCCAATGAAATCGGTCAGCTCCAGCGGTCCCATCGGATGCGCGCATCCGAGCTTCATGCCGTTGTCGATATCTTCTTTCGTCGCCAGCCCGTTCTCATACCAGCGAATCGCATCGATCAAGTACGGCACCAGCAGTAAATTGACCACAAACCCGCACGAGTCCTTCGCACGCACGACGACTTTGCCGACCGACTCCGCAAACGCAATCGTCTCGCTCAAAGTCGCATCATCGGTCATGATCGTGCGGACAACCTCGACCAGCTTCATGATCGGAACCGGATTAAAGAAATGCAGCCCGACAAATTTGCTGCGCCGGCTCGTTTCGACCGCCATGTCAGTTATTGAAAGCGAGGACGTGTTTGAAGCGAATATTGTCTCCGGTTTGCAAACCTTGTCGAGAGCGCGAAATATCGGAGTCTTGACTTCAATATTTTCTGTCACGGCCTCGATCACCAGATCGCAGTCTGCCAAGTCTTCAAACTTTGTCGTCGTGCTAATATTGCCAAGAATCTTCGCTTTGTCATCCGCAGTGGCTTTGCCTTTCTCGATCGCTTTGTCGAGCAGCTTCTCAATTCCCTTGAGTCCCTTTTGCAGCAACTCTTCCTTCTCTTCGCGCGCTACAACTTTGTAACCTGCCGCTGCCGTCACCTGCGCGATGCCGGATCCCATCTGCCCGAACCCCACTATTCCTATCTTCTTGAAACTCACTGGTCCCTCCCGGGAAATCTATCTCAATTGATCAATTTGCTATTCGTTGCCATCAGAATAGATGACTACTTCATCCAAGTCAAGACGTCCACCGACTTTTCCGGTCGATTTTATTAATCCTATTCAGAAACGTTGACTTACTGGCCAAATCTCGCTACATTTCCGCGATGTCTTTGGACTACCAGACAATCACGTCGGCAGACGGCATTATCGACGCTGCCAAAATCCTCGGCAATAAGTACGGGCCATTCAATGTCGCCGTCGCTGCCGCGGAGGATGACGATGTCCTCAAGGCTTGTGCGGAAGCTGCCAAGCTTTCCTTCGCCCGCTTTACCCTCTTTGGTTCAGAAAAGAAACTCCGTGAAATCGGCGACAAACACAAGATTGACTTCGCCGGGTTCACGGTCGTCAACACCAAAGACGCAGGCGAATCGGCACATCTTGCTGCCGAATCCGCCGACAAAGGTAAAGCCGACCTAATTCAAAAAGGCTTTCTCTCGACGTCGGCCCTGCTTAAAACAGTGCTTTCGCGCGACTTTACTTTGCGCGCCGCCGACACGCTCAATCATGTCGCCGTTCTCGGATTTCCCGGTTATCACAAACTCCTTGGAATAACCGATGGCGGAATGGTCGTAAAGCCGACCTTCGATCAGAAAGTTCAGATCGTCAAGAACTCCATCAAGCTGTTCCACTGTCTCGGTTATGAAAAACCTAAGGTCGCCGTCTCTGCGCCGGTCGACTATATCCACCCGCGTCTGCCTGCAACCACCGAGGCCGCCCAGCTAACAGCCATGAACAAGGACAACCTGATTCCTGACTGCGAGATTTACGGGCCGGTCACGTTTGACGCCGCAACCTCGCGCGAGGTTGCCCTTGGCCGCGGCATCACGAACTACGTTGCCGGCGATGCTGACATTCTGTTGGTCGATACTATCGAAGAATGCAACGTCATTTCGAAGACTCTTATCTTGCTCTCGCCGGCGACCTTTGCCGGTGTGATTGTCGGCGCCCGCGTGCCAGTCAGTTTGGTCTCGCGTACCGATACGGCGCGTAACAAACTCGCTTCGATTGCCATCGCCTGTCTATTCTCGCATTACCTCAAGAAGGCCAAATCATGATAAAGAATTTTGCCGATATCGAGAAACTGGCACGCGAGAAAGCCGTCGATCCGCTCCTGGTCGCATTCGTCGAGCCGCACGACCCCAAGCTCATTGCCGCCATCGATCGTGCAATGAAGAACCGTCTGATCAAGCCGGTCATGATCGGCGATGAAAGCGCAATTGCCAAGGCATCGAAAGAAGCCGGCATCGACTCGCTCGGTTGGGAATTGGTGCGTTCGCCCGAACCGAATTATTCCGCCTATCAGGCGCTCGAGCTCATCCGCGATAACAAAGTCGGCGGAATCTGCAAAGGCGTTTTCGGTGTCAAAGATTTCCTCTCGCTCTTGTTTGAGCGCAAACTTGGATTCCGTGTCTCGAAGAATTTGGTTTCCAGCCAACTGGTCTGCAAGAATGCCGCCCTCGACCGTTTGTTGATCGTCTCCGACCCAATAGTCAATCCCGATCCCGAGATGATGGACTTGGTCGACATCCTTAATGGCGCCGTCGCACTCGCCGGCAAGCTGGGCAATACATTACCCAAGGTCGCGTTGCTCGCGGCCGTCGAAGTTATCTATCCGCAGATGCCGGTCACAATTGTCGAAGCTGTCATTTCCAAGATGGTCGATAAGGGCCAGATCAAGAACTGTCTCGTCGATGGTCCGCTTTCGATGGATGTTGCTTTGATGGAAAATGCGGCAAAAGAGAAGGGCGCCAAAGGCGAAGTCGCTGGCCACGCCGAAATCCTGATCGGCCCCAGCCTCGCAACCAGCTACGGTATCTATAAAGCTCTAACGATGTACACCAAGAGTGAAGCTGGACTAATCATTACCGGCGGCAAAGTCCCGGCAGTGATAACTTCCAGCTACGATTCCCCCGACCTAAAATACAACTCACTCGTACTCGCAGTAGCGACCAAGTAATACAGACATTTCGGGGCAGTCGTCTTCCCTCTCGTCTTCAGAATGGACAATGGATGGAAGTGCAATTGCTCCTATGAGACTTTTTTGTAGATTTTTCGTGAAATAAGGTCAAAAGGAATAGTGTTGGAGGAGACACATGGCGGCATCACACTCGATAGCATTTCGCGCAGTCCTGGCATTGGCGCTGATGATCGGATTCTACGTCATTGCATTAACAATTGGATTCGGGTTGCTTTATGTTCCCATCGGTATAGTGATTTATTCGAATGTATTTAATCTCAAAATCTTAATCATCTGCTGGATCGCCGGAGGCTCAATCCTTTTCGCGATCATTCCTCGAGTAGACCGTTTTGTCGGGCCGGGGCCACGCTTGACCGAATCAGAACAGCCGCGTTTGTTCAAAGAGATAGAGAACGTTGCTGTTGAGTCAATGCAGGCAATGCCGGCCGAGGTGTATTTGGTCTCCGACGTCAACGCGTTTGTTACGGAGCGCGGCGGCATAATGGGAATTGGCAGCCGCCGCGTCATGGGAATAGGGTTGCCGTTGTTGCAAGTGCTCACGGTCGCGGAACTGCGCGCTGTAATTGCACACGAGTTTGGACACTTTCGCAAAGGCGACACCAAGCTCGGGCCTTGGGTCTACAAAACACGTAGCGCGATCGGCAGGACCCTCGTTGCTTTGTCGCAGCAGGGTTCTTTGTTCGAAGCTCCGTTCATCTGGTACGGTAAGATGTTCATGCGTGTAGCGCAGTCCGTGTCGCGGGCGCAGGAGTTTGTGGCGGATGAGGTTGCAGCGCAAGTTGCCGGTGCACAACACCTCATCAGCGGTTTGAAACGCATTTCCCTGGCCTCGTACGCTTTCCATTCCTATTGGCAAGACGAGGTTGCACCGGCAATCGACACGGGATTTATGCCGCCAATTGCAGCTGGACTCAAGCAATTCATGCAGGCGCCGGAAATTGCCAAGCAACTGGAGGATGTTGTTTCGACGACTAAGGATAAATCTAACCCCTACGATAGCCACCCATCGCTGCAGGCGCGGATTGACGCCTTGTCGAAATTGTCGCTGCCACCGTCCGCCACGGATGAACGTCCGGCGATTTCACTGCTTGACGATATACCGCAGCTTGAAATGCGAATGATTGGACTGATCATTGGCGAAACGGAATCCCGGGGCTTGACGAAGATCGAATGGAAGGAAGTCGGTTCGCACGTACATTTGAAGATTTGGAAGAGTCAATATCGAGGATTTGGAGCAGCGTTGACGGGAATCACGCCGCTGACCTTAGGGACAGCGCTACGGGAGCCCAAAGCTATCATTTCCCGGTTACATTCGGGCGTAGCACAACACTGGTCGACAGAATTTCGGGAATCCTATCCGAGAGTCTTAGCTGGAATTGCCATTTCTCTGTGTCTGGTCGAGCGAGGCTGGAATGTGGAAGTGAAGTTCGGCGAGTCCGTCAAGCTAACTTACAATAGTGGCGAGTGTTTTCCGTTTGATTCAACAGCAAAGCTGGCGTCCGATGCATCTAACGACGCAGCATGGGCAAACTTCTGCGAAGGTGTGGGTATAGCCGGAGTGGATTTAGGCGAGATTGAAGTTTCGTGAGGGGCCTCGGTAGGACAGACATTCTCGTCTGTCCCTTTGCTCCGACCGAACGACCCTAATCTGCCAACCGCAGCGGCATCACCAGACACAGATAATCGGCACCGTCGTCGACCGAGGTCACAACCGCGGCGGCTGTCGAAGATGACAACGCAAAGCGAACTTCGTCGCCGTCGAGCTGCTTGAGGATGTCGAGTATGTACTGCGCATTGTAGCCGATCTCAAGATCGTCCGAATCGTACTGGCACGGAATCTTCTCAACCGCTTCGCCGCCCAAATCAACATTTGTCGCCGAAAGCTCCAGCGTGTTGTTGGTGATCGTAAACTTTACCTGGCGCGTCAGCGAATTCGAAAGAATCGACACGCGCCGCAGCGTTTCCATCAGCAAGGTTTTCGGGACAATCAGATTCTTCTCGTTATTGCGCGGGATCACCTGGTCGGTATTCGGATACGGACCGTCGATGATGCGTGTACTCACGGTGTTGTTGCCGCAAATAAACACCAGCGTGTTCTCGCCGAACACAACTCCGACTTCGGCCACGCTCTCGCTGGCCAGCTTGCTGATCAAATTAAACGCCCGCGGCGGAACAATCACGTCGCCATGCAAACCCTGCAGCACGGTGTTGTCTGCTTCAGCGCGCGATAGACGGTGGCCGTCGGTCGCGACCATGCGCATCCGTTCGCCGTTTGTTTGCCACAGGATTCCGTTCAGCGCCGGCCGTGTTTCGTCAGTCGAAACTGAATAAGCTGTTTTTGCGATCAAGTTGCGTACAACATCGGCTGGAATCCGAATCTCCTTTTTTGCATCAAACTCCGGCAACTTTGGAAATTCATCCGCCGACATGCCGGAAATCTTGTAATCACCGGTACCGAATCGCATCTCAATCCGGTTGTTGACCGCTTCAATTTCAATTTCAGTTTGAGGTAGTGCGTTGATGATATCGGCAAAAGTCTTGGCAGGAATCGCAACTGCGCCCTTCTTGGCAATCTTGGTCTCAAGCGAAGTGGTAATCGAAATCTCCAGATCCGTCGCGGACAGTTTCAGACTCTTCGCGTCCGCTTCAAGCAGGATGTTTCCCAGAATCGGTAGAGTGGATTTCGTCGGCACTGCGCTCATCACAGCGCTCAATGCCGATTGAATCTTATCTGTGGTTAACGTGAACTTCATTTTCTCACTTCCTCAATATTCACAATTGCCGCCATGCTCTTGTTATAACTTAATTATAAATCTATAAGTAATAGTCATAATAGTAGTGTGGAGAAGTTTCTTTGTAAAGCGATATTCTTGCGGTTGAACGACCTGCAACAATTCGCACCTGTGGACAAATCAACCATTCCACATTGACAACTTTGACCTGATGTGGATGAATTATTTTCCGTCAACTTTTCCACCACGTTGTTCACTACTGATGACTGCAAATCAGGTTGATGAGTTGATCGATTTGCAACTTGAAATCCATCGAAGATTTCATGTTGTCCTGCACCTGTTGGCAAGCATGAATCACCGTCGAGTGATCACGATTACCGAAATTAACACCGATCAGTTTCAAGGATGAACTTGTCAAAGTCCGGCAAAGATACATCGCCACCTGCCGCGCATTCACGATCTCCTGTGTCTTCTTCTTTGACTTCAGTTGTTCTTCCGAAATCTTGAAATATGACGCCACTTCCTTCTGAATCTGCTCAATCGTCACCGGCTTTGACTTCGATCGAATCGAATCTTTTAATACATCCTGCGCCAGCGACATCGTCAGCTCCTTGCGTCGGAGCGAGGCAAACGCCACCAGTCTGACCAGAGCGCCCTCCAACTCCCGAACGTTGGAAGTGATTGAGTCGGCAATGTAGGTGAGTACATCAATAGGTACCGTCACGCCATCGCTTTCCGCCTTTTTCTGCAAGATCGCGACCCGCGTTTCGAGCGACGGCGGCTGGATGTCCGCGACCAATCCCCAGCTGAATCTCGACAGCAGCCGTTCTTCCAAACCCAAAATGTCCTTCGGCGGTCGGTCAGCAGTGAGGACTATCTGTTTGCCTTCCTGATGAAGTGCATTAAAAGTATGGAAGAACTGCTCCTGCGTCGATTCCTTGCCGGTAAAGAACTGGATATCGTCCAACAATAGCACGTCGGCGGTGCGATATCGATTGGCAAATTCATGAACCGTTTTCGTCGCCAGCGAGCGGATAAATTCGTTAGTAAAATTCTCACTCGAAACATACATGACCTTGAGCTTCGCGCTCGTCTGGCAAACAGCATTGCCGATCGCCTGCACCAGATGCGTCTTGCCCAAACCCACGCCGCCATAAATGAACAACGGATTGTAGCGGTTCTCGCCCGGTGCTTCTGAGACTGCCTCGCAAGCTGCATGGGCAAATTGATTCGAGTCGCCCACAACATAATTGTCAAATAGATAGCGCGGATTCAACTTCGGCGCGGGATGATCTACACCGCCGCCATTGCCGTTTCCGTTGCCGGAGACCGACCCGTTTCCATTTGTGTATGCCGCTGCGTTTCGTGGGTCTTCCTCCACTTCGCCGGGAAACATTTCTACTTGAACCGGCGATTTCTGAATCTTGAAATCGAAATTCCACGCTTGGTCGGAAACTTCGGCCAACGCCTCGCTGATCGATTTGCGATAGCGTTCGGAAATCCAATGTGCGGCAAAATTGTTTGGTACCAGAATATTGAAGCAGTTCCCGTCGACGAATTCTACTCTGATTGGTTTAAGCCACGTAAAAAACGACGGCTTGTTCACACGCTTGGACAAGCTGGAGAGACACCTGTCCCACAGTAGATTAATTTGTTCCTGCATGATTACCCCAAAAACCTGTGTGAAGGGAAAAAAGTGGTTGCCTCGCGAACACCGCAAGACTCGGCGGAATTATCAATTCTCAATTACTTTTCCTCTGATTACTTCGACTTACGCCCGAAAACTAAAAAACCCTACCCAAAGCCCCTGCCATTTCCTTTGCTTTTGACGATCGACTTGGTATCTACCGGGGAGTTACTACGGACACTTTTTACGTACTCGAACAGGTCCGTACCGATTTCCACAAGATGTTAACAGCTTGTTAACACATTATCTACCAGCGACTTCCGAACATGAATATATCTTCCGGGATACTCGCAAGTCAAGGATTTCTTCAGAAAATTACACCATTCTCAAAAGCGTTGCTCAACACAGAGTTTACTCCGTTGACTAATTCAAACCTGTCTATATGTTTTCCGCACTATTTGAACGCTGTCATAAACTCAAGTGAAACGCAAGCTTGCGAAAGACACTCTTTCAACCAACAGTTGCTGAAGAAAAAGAAGGACAAACTCGCAAGTCTGTCCTTCATAGTCTCTACTAATAGAGCGCGCTAAGTTTTGTGTAGCGGTTTAGTAGTAAGGATTCACTCCCGCCGAATGATCCGTCACGTCCACAACTTCACCGACTCCCGGAATCCGGTCGCGTATCGAACGCTCAATTCCGTGTCGCAAAGTCATCGAGGATGACGCACAGCCTTGACATCCGCCCGAAAGCCTCAACATCACCTGGCCGTCCTTCACTGCCACGCATTCAACAAATCCGCCGTGCGAGGCAATCGCCGGATTGATCTCATTTTCAAACATCTCGTCGACGATGCGCTTGATCTCATCATCGGGCGGCACCGGCTGTTTCGCTTCATCAGCCACCAGCTGCTTGCCCGACTTAATCAATTCACGAATTGTCCGGCCGACTTCGCGGCCCAGCACCTGCCATTCTTCTTCCGAGTCTTTGCTGATCGTAATGCTGTCCCCGGTGACAAACACTTCGCGAATTCCTTTCAGTTCGAACAGCGCCTCAAGCAACGGCGAACCGGCAGCCGCTTCCTTGCTCTTGCAGTCAAATGCACCTCCCGGAAAAACCGGTCGATCGACGCGGAATATGCAGACATCCGGATCTGGAAAAAGCTGCGCTGTAATCTTGATTTCTTGTTCAGTCATATATGAACATCCTTTCGGCTATCATTTCGCATTCGAACAGCTCGGCCGCTCTTCTATTGTAACGCCGAACTTGGCGTCACGTGCCCTCGAAATCATACATTCCAGCCCGACTAACAGCATTGACTTAGGTCAAACCTCAAATGTACCGCTGCTATCAGCTTCGGGTAGTTGCTGCAGCAACTTGAACGCATATAAGCCGGTCCGGTGACCGTCCGAAAAATGCAGCGCAACCGCATAACGGCCAATCATTTCGAAGCTCTCAATCTTGATATCAAGCGGAATTCGTTTAGCATCCAGCGTCCTGCGCCCGGAATCTTCATCCACGCACGATGCACACGGACAATTGATCCGCAGACTGTAAGCGTTGTAATTGCTCACCCGTGCATCCGCCCAGGTGACAACCAAATCGCCGTTTTGACGCAGTTCAATCTGCTCCGGCTCATCCGCACTAATCGTTGCGCTGATCCGCGCAACCGTCATTTGCAGGCTCTTCGCGACATCCAGGAATGCTCGCGCCGCCGGGCTCGCGTTGCCGGACTCAAGCACCGGCACGCCCGCATCTCCGCTCATCATGATTTCCGGATCAAGTGGAATCGCTCCCAGATACGGCACCCCGGAATGCTTCGCCAAAGCTTCGCCGCCGCCGACCTTGAATATGTCTGTCGTCTTGCCGCAATGCTTGCAGGCAAATCCGCTCATATTCTCGATCACGCCCAATATCGGCACATTGACCTGTTCAAACATCTTGAGACCCTTAGCTGCGACTCCCAAAGCCACCTGTTGTGGCGTGGTGACAATCACCGCGCCGGTCAGCGAAGCCTGCTGCGCCAGCGTAAGCTGCACGTCGCCTGTCCCCGGCGGCAAGTCAATCAGCAAATAGTCAAGCTTGCCCCAGTCGACATTCCCGATGAACTGGTGAATGATCTTCATCGCCATCGGCGCCCGCCAGATCACCGGTCCGTCATTGTCAATCAAAAGGCCCATCGACACGAAGTCGACACCATACTTCTTAACCGGCTGCAGCATATCACCCGAGACATCCGGTCGCGCATCGCGCGCTCCCAGCATTCCTGGCTGGCTCGGACCATATATGTCCGCATCCATCAGTCCTACCTTGGCACCGGTTTGAGCCAATGCCACGGCAAGATTGACCGAGAGCGTCGACTTGCCGACGCCGCCTTTACCGGACGCAATGGCAATGATGTTCTTTACCCCGGACAATCCGCCGGACCCATGTGGATGCGAATGTTGATGGGAATGTTTGGAATCGGGCATATCTCTCTTTCGCTAATTTTCCATATCTCGCCAAACCGCGTTTCTGTGGCGATTGCGAATAATACGCAAGATACGCTATGCCGTAAAGGAGATTTACTGCCCGCCCTTAGTGGCCATAGACTCGCCGATGCCTGTCTATCCAATAGAACAGTGCGACAAAGACAACCTGCCCGAGTCCGACAATCGCAATTGTCCTCGCGTCCGGCGGCGGCGCACCGAACACGCTCGCCAGATAAATGCCCATCATCAGCAGGACTATTATCGGAAATGCATATCTTCCGATTCCGTCGCGGGCGCGCGTGCCGTTGACATAAAGAAACACGCCTAACAGGAAAATTCCGAACTCAAGAACTAGCGTCGCCGAAAACGAGTTCCACAACCCCAATCCGTATCGAGCCTCGCTGTTCGGCGCCAAAGGCAAGTCGGGCCGATGCACAAATAGATCGAGCACCCAATGACTCACCACCAACAGGCCCAACACCAGTGAGGCCTTTATCGATCGTCGCCACACAAAGTACATCAGTCCGAACAAAGCAGCCCAAACGGCAACGGCAAGCAAACTATGAGTATATGGGTAACTGGTAAAATCAAGCGGTGTGACCAAAGTAATCCCCGGAACGATCTGCACTTGTTCGTATCCAAGCAACAGCATGATCGGCCAAACCAGGTCAATTAACAGCGAAGCCAGCACGTAGGTGCCCAATGAAGTCGAAGGCGAAATCCGTTTCGCGCCAAGTGCAATTCCATAATGTCCCAGAAACATGCGCCACAAATTACACGCCTTTATGAAGCACTCCTAATAAAATGAAATTCATCATCCAACTTCGTGTTGATGAACCGAAGACTCCCGATAACTAATAATAAGCGCCGATCAGAACTCAAAACATGGCGCAATGACTGCCATTATGGCAGGCGTTTGTCGGGCTCCAAATCAGGTCGACCTTGCGCTTTATTCCTGCGTATAAACCATTGGAGAGAAATAGATTGATTTCGAATAACCAAATCAGTAATTTCCACAATTATGTCACTCAAACCGCTTTTAGTTGTTGAAGAGGGCCCCGATCGGGGCAGGCAATATTCTACCGATTCCGTTCAATTCAGGGTTGGTCGCTCTAGCGATCGCTGCGATTTTGTCCTATCCGACGATGACTCCGCCATTAGCCGCGAACATTTCGCAGTAATCCGCCGCGGCGACGCCTTCCTTTTCACCAATCTTTCCCGCAATGGTTCGACCATCAATGGTGTCAAGGCAGACCAGACCCTGCTTAAGAACAACGATCTGATCAAAGTCGGACTGCAAACCGTTATCCGTTTTGCCGTCCAAGATAGCCGTGACATGGAAGCCAATCCAAATTTCGGATAAGTTTTCCTCTCACCGCCAATTGTTAGACTAAATGTGTCAAAGGAGAAATGACGCAAAACTATCAAGGACGATACGCCCCGTTTGCAGTCGCTGACGATCCTGCGCTTCCCGAGCGTTTTCAAAACTATACTATAGATAAGAACAAAATCGGCGAGGGACCGATCAGTCTTTGCTATCGTGCCCGCCGGGCCGACACCAACGAGCCAGTCCGGCTCAAAGTCCTGCGTCGCCGCCTTTCTCAAAACTCCGAAATTACTGAATTGTTTCACAGTCATACGCGGCTCCTCAATGAATTTCGCGGCGATGCCATCCAGCCTTTTCGCGGCTGGACCTCTCACAATGACATTCTAATCTTCGAGTTCGGCTTCGTTGAAGGCCACTCGCTACGCTCCATTATAGACGAAAACGCACCACTGCATCCAGACCTCGTCGCTTTGATCACTCAAGGTATCATGCAGGCGCTCAACCAAATTCACGGCGTCCGACCGTCACCTGGAATGGGCAACCTGATCCCCTTGCACAAGAATCTCAAACCGGAGAATGTCATTCTCACGAGTACCGGCAAGATCGTCATCACGGATATCGATATGCTGCCCTTTTGCCGCATTTGCGACCGTCTCAAATTGGACCTGCCGTACTCCCTGGAGGTCTACGAATCTCCCGAGCAGCTCCTTAAGAACGGTTACGCCGATCGTAGGTCCGATATTTACTCCCTCGGCCTCATCATGCTCGAAATGGCAACCGGCAGGCACCCGTACTTTGGCAACAATGCCTTTGAGGTGCGCCAAAACGTACGCGAGAACCTGCATGATAATCTGGACACACTTTATCCGCCTTATCAAGATGCTGCGGTCAAGTCGCTTTCCAAGTCGCTTGCCCGACTCACCAGCCGGCTGGTTGAGCACAATCCCGACAAGCGCATCCAGACCTTACTTGATCTCGAAAGCAGCCTGGTTGGGTATTTCCAGGGTGCAGCTTATGACTATCCCGCCAAGACTTTGGCCGACTTCCTCAAGCTACGCTCGTTCCAAACTGAACGCGCCCGCAAGAAGGGATTCATCGACCGCCTCTTTGGCGGCTAACCGGGCAAAATTCGTCTCTCCGCTGCGACAATTTGAAGCTTTAGTTTGTACAACAACAAGAATGTGAGCAATATAGAGCAATGAAGTCATCAAAGTTTGCCCCGCTTCCGCCGACACCTGACATACACGGATGAACATAAATCTTGACACCCCCAAAGCAGGATTGTAACTTCAATGTTTAGCGCATTCAAACAGCGGGTAAACTTCGCACCACTAACTGTGAAGAGGTTATGGATCTAGGTTCGTTTTCAACGACCCTGCAAAACGCTATTCGGCGCGCGCAGGAATTGGCCAAAAGTTATTTTCATGCTGAAATAAAACCCCAGCATCTTTTCCTCGTTCTCCTCCGCGATGAGGGTGGCGAATTGTCGGCGTTGCTCAAACAACTCGGCAAGAAGCCCGACTACTTCGAGGCGCTTCTCGCCGACGAACTCTCGAAGATGGGCAAGTCCGCCTCCGACGAGGTTCGCCCCGTCGCTTCGCCGGCGCTGCAGTCGCTGCTTGTTGCGGCTTCAAATAAAGCCCAGCGCTTCTCCGATTCAGAAACTCGCCCCGAACATATATTAATGGTGTTCGTCGGCCCCGATTCGCCGCTAAGCGAACAAGTCCGTCGCCGCATGGACTTCGACGAAGGCAAGATCATCGACGCCAACGCCGAGATGAAAGTTGTCCAATCCATCGCCGGCGGTCAAACGACCACCAGCGAAGACGGCACCGATGCCGTTGCCGGCGCGGAAGGCATCAAGTACTGCGTTGACATGTGCGAGAAAGCACGCAAGGGCGACTACGATCGCTTCTTTGGACGCCAAGAAGATATCTTCAACATCTCTCGCGTCCTGATCCGCCGCCGCAAAAACAATCCGATTCTCGTCGGTCCCCCCGGTGTCGGTAAATCCGCACTGGTCGAAGGCCTCGCGCTGCAGATCATCAACAAGCAAACCACCCCCGAATTGTGGGACACGATTATATTGCATCTGGATCTCGGCCAGCTTGTCGCAGGTGCTAAGTACAAGGGTGAATTCGAAGAACGATTCAATAACCTGATCTCGCGTCTTGCCAAGGGCAAGGGCAACTTGGTTCTCTTTATGGATGAAATCCACACGCTAGTCGGAGCGGGAAACCCTTCCGGTGGAATGGATGCGGCAAACTTGATTAAGCCCGCATTGGCGCGAGGAACATTCAAGGTCATCGGCGCGACAACGCTCGAAGAGTATCGCAAGTACATCGAGAAAGACAAAGCGCTCGACCGCCGCTTTCAACGCGTCATGGTCGAAGAACCGAATTTCAAGGAATCGCAAGAAATCTTGAGCGGCGTCCGCGATACATACGGCAAGCACCACAACCTCGATATTCCGGACAACGTCGTTGACGAGGCCATCAAACTTTCGCAGCGATACATCGGCGACCGGTTTCTTCCGGATAAGGCCATCGACCTGCTCGATGAAGCCGCTGCCTCCTTCCGTCTCAATTGTACGCGCGCCAAAAACGGCATCGGCGATCTGCGCAAGGAAGCCGAAGACATCAAGAAATCTCTCGGCGTCAAGTCCGCCGCTGATACTGATGACGGCATTGAACCCGACGTAAAACTAAAATTGGAAGCCTTCAACGAAAAATTCGACGAGCTGTTCTCGCTCTGGACTGGAAGAGTGTAATACAGTCCGGGTAGACTTCATTATCTAAGGATGGAAATGAGCACCGAAAAAAGCCAGATCTCAAAATTCCGCGACAACCTCGAGAAGATCGACAAACTGGAAAAATTTGTCACTGCCGAAAAACAAACGCTCGGCACCGAAGACGTCGCATTCGTCATTTCGCGCTGGACCAAAATCCCGGTCAACCGCATGATGGAAGACGAAAAAGCAAAACTCCTCAATCTGGAAGCTCATCTCGGTCAGCGCGTCATCGATCAGGAAGACGCCATCAAGACCATCTGCGAAGCCGTTCGCCGCTCGCGTTCGGGTATCAAGCGCCATAACCGGCCCATCGGCTCGTTCCTATTCCTCGGTTCTACCGGCACCGGAAAAACCGAGCTTGCCAAAACACTCGCCGAGTTTCTCTTCAATGATGAAAAGAACATGATCCGTTTCGATATGTCCGAGTTCATGGAAAAGCACTCCGTAGCCAAACTTATCGGCGCCCCTCCCGGATATGTCGGCTACGAAGCCGGCGGCATGTTGACCGAAAAGGTCAAACGAAATCCCTATTCCGTAGTGCTCTTTGATGAAGTCGAAAAGGCCGACGCAGACGTCTTCAACATCATGCTGCAGCTCTTGGATGACGGCCGCCTTACTGACGGTCAGGGCAACACCATTGACTTCACTAATACGATTGTGATTCTCACCTCGAACTTCGGCTCCCACCATATCCTCGATTGCTACCGTGAAAACAAACCGGTCGAACGCGACGATATGATGAATATCCTTAAAGCCAAGTTCCGGCCCGAGTTCCTCAATCGTCTGGAATGGATTGTCTTCCGCCCGCTCACCGAGAAAGGTATCGGCGCTATCGTCGATATCCAGGTGAAGGTCATTAACCAGATTCTCAAAGATCAGAGAATGACGTTGACGTGTACGCCCGAAGCCAAAAAAGCCTTGGCTGACCGCGGCTACAATTTCGAAATGGGCGCGCGTCCCTTGCAGCGCGTTATGGAAAAAGAGATTCTCAACCCGCTTTCAATCGGAATTATCGACGGGAGATTTCCCGAAGGCTCCAAAGTGGAAGTGCGTTTGAATGGCGAGAACTTTGAAATTACAAAAGTCTAATTCTAATATTTAGGAGGTCGTATGGCGGACTCATTTAAGATTGCTGCCCCGCATATCGGCACAACAGAATACAAGGAAAAGAGCGACTCAATTCCTGTCGACCTGTTGCCGTCAAACAAAATGGTCTATTTGACCAAATTAAATTCCAAAGAGGAACAAGAACCCGATTTGACCCGGTGCAAGAATCTCAAGGAAGTCTTCAGCACTTTCCGTCCTTCACAGGAAGTCACCGTCAACAAACAGGACGGTTCCGAAGAGTCTGTCGAACTCGAATTCAACGCGATGAAAGATTTCGGTTCTATGGAAATCATCCAGAAGAACGAATACCTGCAGGAAAAGTACAACGAAGTTGAAATCCTTCGTAACTTCAAGAACCTGCTGGAAAAACCGAACTCCAAACTGAAGAAGGATCTCTCGAATCCGCAGAAAAAAGAGGAGTTCCTCAACGTACTCAAATCTTATATCGCGAAACTGTAAACCGCTAAGAGGAAATCATGGCAGATCAGGAAAAAGATTTAGAACAGCAAGGTCAGGCCGAGACCAAGGTCAAAGAGAAAGCCGACCTGAAAGATATCCTCGGAGCCGGTTTTGTCGGATACGAGGTTGTCAAAGATCATCTCTCGCATTTTAAGAGCCAGGATGGTCTGCATGTTGAAGGCGTCAAGTTCCTTGACCCCAAAAACGAATCATTCAACAAGTTCTTGTCGTCGGACGAGTTCAAAGACCGCCGCAAACAGCTCAAGCAACGCCTGTCGCTTTGGGCGAGCTTCATCGAAGGCAACGATGTTGCCGATGACGCCGCGCTCGATAAACTCGACAACATGATTGCCGAGGCCGACAAGAACATCAACGCAAACATGAAGAGCATTCACGAAGCGATTCGCCCGATCGAAACGGCCTATCGTGGCGTCGATCTCTTCTTCCAGAATGCAATGGCGCGTCCCGATTCCGAAGTCTATGTCTACTTCGCAAATGCCGGTATCGCCGATCTCACCGACCCGAACGATCGCGAGAAGTTCGAGCACATCAACCGGCAAATTCACGATATTTACGGTTTGTACGACATCACGAATTCCTACTCGCTTTGCTGCATTCCCGGCTATCTCGGCTCGGTCAAAGATATCGACACCATCGCCCGCGACATGGGCATGCCCAGCAAATTGCAGATCTTCACCGACTTCAAGCACTTCAATACTTATGAAGAGCTTTCCGACGAGCTCGATGATCCGTCCTATGACGATTTGCGCGGCAACGCCGATTACAAAGCCTACATCTCCGTCTTCGGCAACTATGTGAAGGCCGACAAACCGGAAAGCCGCTTCGACAAGGACCCGCTTTGGATTCCGCCGTCATCTCTGGTTGCCGGCTTGATCTACAAGAACGATAACGATATCGGCATCCAGGCGCCGTCGGCCGGTAAGGTCAACGGCAAGCTCGCCGGTGTCCAGTCGACCAAGATCAAACTCAACGAAGTCAAGAACACCAAGCTCAACGAGAAGGGTGTCAACTGTGTCATCAACTGGCAGGGTGATGTCGGCGACGTCGTCGCGATGGGCGCCGATACTCTGGCAAAGGACGCTCGTTTCCGCAACTATACGATCAAGCGCACTTACGACTACATATATAAGGTGATGCGTAATTACTTGAACCAGCAGGTCTACAAGGGATTCGACGACAAACTCAAGAAGTCAATCGACGGCGATCTCAACAAGTTCTTGAGCCTGCTTCAACGCAATAAGGTGATCAACGGCTTCACCTGTAATGTCATCGCCACCAATGAAATGATCGAAAACCAGCAGATGCTGCTCGAGGTCGCCCTGAACACCAAGACCCCGATCAAGCAATATGTGGTGAAACTCGAAGCCATGGTGGACGACGCCGGTCAGACGGCCGTAAAATAATTTCGAACCGCCCAGCCGGCATCGCGACAGTTTAGATGCAAATAAGATTGGTTCGAAATAACGAAGAGTTAACATATAAACTAACTGATTTAGTAGGAGGAAACACACAATGGCACAGGAAGTAGAACTGTTGATCGACGGCGAGAAGTTCGATAAGGTTCACTCGGTGAGCTACGAACTCTTCACCCCGCACGATCTTGCCGATGGCAAGCCGAGCTCGGTCCCGACCGGCCTCAAGATCAAGATCAGCCGCGAATCCGATGACAACGTCGGTATCGCCAAGTGGGCCTTCGATTCATCCCAAGTGAATCGTAAAGCCGGCCAGATCACCTTCAAGGATCCGAACCTCAAGAAGGAACTCAAGGTTCTCAAGTGGGAAAATGGTTTCATCACCCACTATGAAGAGCACGTTCCTTCAACCGCCGCCAACCCGAACGAGCAGATGTACGAATACTGGGAAATCTCTGCCGAGTTGGTCGACTTGAATGGTTCCGAGTACAAGAAGGATTGGAAAGGCAAATGAGCCTTGGCCGATAAGGTACAAGACACGGGAAGGCGAGAATGTTCTCCCTTCCCGCTCTTTTAACAGGCCCATAAGACTCTCGAGGATAAGATGCCGATTAATATAGATGAACTGGATATTCGCGACGAAGACGATGACGATGATGGCGATGAAGAAATTCATGCCAAAATGCCCATCACCGTCGAATTGAAGATCGACGGCAGCGTCGTTGACTGGTCAGTCGAGTCATTCGAACTCGATCAGGCTGCGTTCGACCATCACACACTAAAAATATATCTCTCTAAAGATCTTCCTTCAGCGGATCCCAAAGATCATCTCCAGGCAATGAATTTCTTCCCCGCGAAGATGGGCGCCAGCTTGACACTGATCATTAAGGCGCTGGATGAATTCGTCGTCTCGCAGCAGCCGACCGAGTTTTTTGGCGTCATCACCAACCTAAGATTCATCAACAGCGGCACCGCAACTGGCCAGGTTCTGGTCGAAGCGAAGAGCCCCACCTGGAAAATGGATCAGGCATCGTTGATAAAGTCATTTGAAAATATGACCCGCGCCGATATCGCCAACGACATCCTCGGCAAGTATGCGATGGAGTCCATGGTTAGCAACGGCGGCGGCGCCTCAATAAACCGTGAATGGACCACCCAGTGGATGCAAACTGACTGGGACTTCTTACTCACGACGGTATTGGGCGAAACCAACCGCTGGGTCTATTTCGACGGCAAGAAGCTTATAGTAGACGAAGCCAAGAGCAAAGATACTGTCCGGCTCGAACTAATGGTCAATGTCGGCTCCGCGGAATTACGGATGAATACTCAACAGGTTCGCTTTACCGAGTTCGGCTGGGACGAAAAGAACAAATCGCAAGCTGTCGGTACGCGCGAAAGCTCACCAACTTCTTTCGGCGGGATGGCGAGCCATGCCTTCCGAGCTTCGCAGGACCTGATTCCCGACAAATCGTCCGGGATCTCCGATCTGTCCGTGCTGACCGAGCACGTCAACTCCCGCGCGGAGGCGATGCAAAACGATGCGATCGGTAACCTCGTCGTCTGTCACCTGCAAACAAACCAGCCCTCGATCAAAGTCGGCAACACTATCGAACTTGCCGGTATGGGACCGGTATACAACGGCGTCTATTTTGTCAAGCGCGTCACTCATTGCGCAGATGCCGCCAACGATTATTACAATTATGTAGAAGCTTTACCGCTCGAAAGCGCCAAGCCGCCGTTGGTCGAATCCGATGCCCGTGCGTGGCGCGGCGACCCGGTTGGCGCAATCGTGATCGACAACAAGGATCCCGATTCCCGCGGCCGAATCAAAGTCAAATTCCTATTCGACCTCTCCGCCGGCGGCCCGCTCGAAACAGCTTGGCTTCCTGTTATGATGCCGTATGCCGGCGCCGACCGCGGGATCTACTTCATGCCGGAAATCGGAGATGAGGTATTAGTTGGGTTCTTCAATGCCGATGCCGACCATCCGGTCGTGCTTGGATCGCTCTGGAATGGCGTAGACAAGCCGAAATCCGATTGGGTGACGAATGACAATGACAAGAAGGTCATTTACACGCGTAGTGGTCATCAGCTCATATTCGATGATACCAGCGGCAGTGAAAAAATCTCGATTATTGACAAGACGGGAAGTAACTCGATCGTCATCGACAGTTCGCAAAACACGATTACTGTAACTTCGGATAAAGACATCGTCTTCAAAGCGAAAGAAAACATTAGCTTTGAAGCCGGCAAGGCTTTTAGTGTCGAATCCAAATCTGGCGATGTCAGCATCAAGGCCGGTCAGAACTTCTCGGTAGATGCGACCAGCAATGCCAATGTCAAGGCAACTTCCAAAGTCAGCCTCGAAGGTAGTGCCGGATTGGAAGCAAAAGGCGCGATGGTCGAAATCACCGGCCAATCGATGACAACCGTCAAAGGCAACCCGATCATGCTGAATTAAGAAAATTTTTGATGGCAAACGAAGCGCTTCGAGTACCATTAGAATTGCGAGAGTGCCGGTTCGTCCGCTCCGGGGGAGCAGTCGAGTTCGCGCGCTTTTTGCTCGAAACAGAATTAGGGAGTTATCGGCCGGATCCGCAGTTCGGGTGCCGGTCGCCGTACTTCGCCCCGGAGTTCTCGGAAGAACTTAAGGTCGAGGTCCGCAATCACGTGTTGGCGCAATTCCAAAAATACATGGGAATTGTCGTCAACGTCATGATCTCGGAAAACGTCACCGTACCGACAGCAACCTTTGTCTGTCGTGTCTCGGGCACAGCGCCTGGAAATCAGCGCTTTGATCTTTCGTGGGAGATTTAGGGAATAGTGGCCGACAAATGGACGGATCGCGAGGAACGCGTCTATCAGGAAATGGTAGACCGCCTTCGCTATTGGGGATATCAGGTTCCATCCGGTGAAAAACAGATGGACCCCGCCTTGTTGCTTATGCTCAAGGCTTTCGCTTTCCATACCACCAGCACCGAAGACAAACTCAAAGACGCCGGCAATAACATCATCGATACCTTCGTATCGAACTTCTTTGTCACCGGCATTCGCCGCCCCGTACCGGCATTCACTATGCTCTCCTGCCGTTGTCAAGACAAGCGCGCGGTCATCGATAGTGACACCGAGTTCATCTGCACCGTAGGTGGGGCGCAGACTCGCGACTACTCTTTCTTCCCGCTCTATTCGCAGGAAATACTCGATGTTTACGCCGATGTCGCTCTCTTCACATCCGGCGAGTATCTGCGCGTACTCAAGGCGCTGCCCGATGAGGCAGCCAAGTGGGAAGAGTCGCTCGACTCGCCATCGTATCGCAACATGAAACGGAATCCGCCTCCGCCTCTGGGGGGCGCGGTCTGGATCGGGCTAAAAGTCGGACTACCGCTCGAGGATATCCCAGGCGTCCCGATTTACACCGGTCCCGATTTCGAAAACGGCAAAATGCTCAATTGGGTTGATTGGCAAGTTATCTCATCGCAGAAGACCGCCAAGTTCAAACCCGGGGTCTATCAGGATCGTCTCGAGATCTTCAAACATCTCGATATCCGCGAGCTGGAAGTAGAATCGAGTTTCCAGAGCCGTCTCTACAGCTCCGACTTTCTCATTTCCGGCAAACTGATGTGGCATTTCAAGCACTATCTCGCGCCCGCGAAGAACTTTGTCTATATCCCCGGTGAGCAGATCCAACATGCCGAGAAGATGATCGTCCCGCCGGCAATTCAGAACAAATTCTCCCATCTCGAATTCACCAAATTGACCACGCCGCGTGTCTGGATCAAAGCTGAATTGGCAAATGATGAAAAAGTCGGCGACTTGCGTAAGCTGATCTACTTCGACACCAACACCATGCTGCTCATTAATCGCCGCAAGACGCACCGCAACAAGTACACCATGGGCCAACCGGTGCTGGAAATCGATCTATTCGAGCATACCGACGATTCGCTCGGCGACCCGGCGAAAAAACTCTTCTCTATCGAAAAAGTTTGGGACTCGCACGAACAACAGTATGTCAGCCATCTTGACCTGACAGCGTTCTCGAATCCACACAAATATATGGTTGTGGAAGAAGACGACGCCCTGAAGATCAAATTCGACTTCAGCGGTCACGCCAAAGAACCACCCGACTATGTCGTCGTCGAATACTCGCTTACCGAGGGCTCCGACGGCAACGGCATCGGCGCCGAAACCGATTTGCGCCTTGGGCGTTCGCATCCGCAGCTGTATGCACCGCGCAATCTGGTCGCATCCTCCGGCGGCTCCGACGCTAAGTCCGAGGACGAAGTCAAACGCATGACCGGGTTCTTCCTGCGCAATCACGGCGTCGCGCTATCCGAAGGCGAAATCGAATACCTTGCCAAGAACTTTGATGGCCGCATCACCGTCGCCAAAGCTGTCCGCGGCGTCACACGAACCGCCGGCGGGCTCGTACCGTCTGTGCTCGTTGATGTCACCCTGAATCCCGATCTCAAAATTAGTGAAGAAGAGCGCACTTACTTGATTCAGCGCCTTAGCCAATACCTCGACAGCTACACGCCGCTCAACCTGCATCTGACTGCGCGATTGGCGGCTAACGGATGAAAACCGGTTTCATCACCCACGATTACAAGGTCCGCGAGCGGACCCGCTTGTCCGAGTTCAGCTTGCTTCTGACCACGCTCGGTATCGAATCGACCGAATATTACTTTGTCAGCCTTGAAGCTCACGGCAACTACTTCACCGATATCGAGACAATCCGGACTCTGACCTCGCGCGTTTCCAAGCGCGACGAGCGCGTGGTGTTCGCATATTTGCCCAGCTTCAAGAATTACTACCCGGAGTCATTTTTCGTCGAGCAAATGGAAGAGTCCGACCACGATCCTGGCATCATGGAAGACCGCTACCTCGAGTTTTGGAGCGCCTTCGATACGATCACCTATCGCCACTGGATTTCGTTCTATATCCTTCGGCTGCGCATGTTGTTCTGCGTCGAGGACAACGAAACCGAACTGCTTTATTGGGACCGCATGGGCGGCGACCTGCCGACTGTCGGCAAGGAAGACCGGCGCTACCTGCTTCTACTGCGATTCTTCGCTCCCTTTTTTCGCGGTCGAAAACTGCTTTACGAAAAAGTCCTCCCGGCTTTTCTCAAGAAAGACTGCACCGTCGATGAGAACATTCTCAATCTGGCCGAGATTCCGGCGGAGTATCGCACCGCGCTTGGATCATCCAATAGCCTGCTTGGACGCGATTTCTATCCCGGCTCTCACTTTGAGGAAAATTTCACGACTTTTCGCATCAACGTCAACGGCCTTGCAGCCGCTGACATTCCCGAGTTTGCACCCGAGGGCTATCGGCGCGTTCTCTTGAAGAACCTGCTCGTGCTGTTCGCACCCGCTCATGCCAATAGCCAGGTGCGTTTCAATTTCGAACCAAATCAGTCTCTGTTTAATCTCGGCAACGAAGCGCAGACTTCGTATCTTGGGTTTTCAACATACTTGCGGCAGACATTGTAGGCCGCTATATTGCGTCCACTTGATCACTATGGGTATTTGGAATTATGGATGATTTGAATGTCTGGGGTGTGAACTGGATCGATGGCATGCTGGTCACCAGCAAACATCTGAACCAGGGCGAAGACTACGCGCAAAATGTTAACCGCGCCTCAACGATGGCGCTGTCGCCCGGCTATGGGTTGGCGAAACCCGCTTCCGTCAAATCGGAACCGCTCGAAGTTAGCCTCCGCCGCAGCGGCAATGCCCTGATGATTTCCGTTCAGAAATGTACCGCCGTCCTGCCCAACGGCAGCATCGTCAATGTCAACGAGGACTTCCTCAAGCATAAAGCTGTCGAACTGAAGCTTGACATCTCCAAAGAAAAGCGCGAACGCATCCCGATCTTCCTGTACTCATCACCCACCGAAAAGACAGCTTTCGGCGACCCGTTGCCCGGCGAACAGTTAAGCCGCCACCCGCATCAAGTGAACAAGATTTCGCTTTCTGCCGGTGCTTCGGAAGATGCCGGCGCCAGTTCGGGCCTGCAAATCGCCGAGATCAAGAAAGACGGCGACGACTTCGTTCTCAACGAGTCGTTCGTGCCGTCTGTCATGAACACAACTTGCGGTAAATCCGTACTCCAGCGCATGGAACGCGCCCGCAAATTGATGGATAACATCCACCGCGCTGCCGTCGCTGCTATCGCGGAAGTTCGCATGAAGACTAAGAGCAAACCGTCGGCTTCCGAAGAAGAAACAATTCGCGGGGTCTTTCTCCAGTCCGAAAATATCCTACATAACATCGGCTTTAATCAGAATCAAATTTTCGATTCCCATGCCGGTGTCGATTCCCGCACCTTGGTCAACTATTTCACCGGCCTCGTGGGCGGATTCCAGCAGGGCTTCCTGATCTATCCCGAATTGCGCGAGTATGTCCGCAACGCCCAGATTCCGACCGACAAAGGCGAAATCAACGGCGGCAATATCCTCCCCGAGTTGCGCGACTATCAGACCCGCTCCTACGGCTATGAGGAAATGACGCAATTCTTTGATGACACCGAACGCTCATTGTCATTCCTCGCCGCGATTCTCGGCTACTACGCCTCTGGCGCTGCGGGCAGAGCCGGCGACTCGATCGAACGCGACGGCCACCGTTTCCTTGCTCAACATCACGGCGCGGTCAAATACTCGTTCCGCAACAACCGTCACTACATCATCATCGACGGCGTCGACCCGCGCGGTACCGAGGATGTCATCGTCAAACTGCATAAGAAGGTCCTGCCGATGCAGTACGCCGCCAACGTCATCATCTACCTCGGCGCCAACGAGGTCGACGACATCGCCGCCGCTTCCGTGGCGCGCAAACCTGTCGAAGACGTTGCCGACCCCGACTATTGGCTGGTCCAGCCCAACGAATATTTCCCGCTCAAATCGAGCCGATTGGATAGACTGAACATCATCATTGACGGTGATGTTGACCGGTCCGCATTGGAAGCGGTGAAGATGAATCACGTTTCAATCTTCAGCAGGTCGCGATAAGGGCACATGTCGGAAAAACTCAAAGCGCTCATAAATTCAATTTTTGTCCAGCTCAATCGCTACGACCGTCAACAGGAAGATTTCTCCGCTGACACCTTCTTGCGCGATTGCGAATCCTACTTTACCGAGCTTGATCGCCTTGATCTCTCCGGCGGCGACGGCATGGTCATCGACGAACACCTCAAGCAACGTATCAATACCGTCCCGCGCAATTCGCAGCCGGTAACCTTGGTAATTTCAAACTTGATGGCGCTCTACTTCTGGTATGTGCGCCGTCCTCCCCAGCAATGTCAAAACGCCTTCCTCGCTGCGAAAAAACTGCGCGGTATCACCGACGACAGCCAGTTCGTCGAACAAGCAATGGCGCCGCTGATCTTCGGAGCAAAAATCCGCAGCTTCGGAAAACGCGAACGTGACTTCCGCACCATGCTGCTTCACCGGACAGCGCAAATCGCCGCCAACTTCCGCGAAACCGATCAGGTCAGCGCTTCAGCCACGCGCATCGTTCGCACCGACAGCTGGCAAAAAAAGATGCTGCACATCGCTTCACTCAACCAGAAGGGCCGCAAGGAAGAGATCAAAGCCTTTGCTCCGACCGACGAGCTGCGCAACATTTCGTCGCACAACGACTTTGCCTCCTGGTACTTGCGCGTCAACGAAATATACAAAGGCGAGAATGCGTTTTTCCGCTGGCTCAAGGGCTTCTTCGGAACGCTCTTCGCTACTATCTTTTCCGTCTTCAATTGGCGGTTTGTCGTTCACATGTTTCGCGACCGCTGGCCCGTCTATATCGTTTATCTGGCGCTGTGTGTATTATTCATTTACGGCGCACTGAATATCCGCAAGCCGTGGGAGAAAGTTCATCGCAATAAAGCTATCGAGCTTCTTGGCGGTTCAACCGGCGAGGTGAAGCCATGAGTTTCAATCCGCTCGGAATTCTCAAGAAGGCCTTTGGCATCTTCAAAAAACAATCCGCCGCGGCTACGCCTGCGAAGGGTGCCGATTCCCCGTTCGAACACGATGACAATGTCGTGCTGGTTTTTGGCCATTCCAATGCCGGCAAGACTGTTTACTTCTCGGTGCTCTACGAATTGCTCAAAGGCAGCACCGACTACAAACTCTCGCCGTTGAACAACGAGACTGCGGCAGCGTTGATCGAAAATTTCAATCTCATGCGCGGTAAGCAGCTCAAGATCAAAGATGGCCGCCAAGTCGAGGTCGAAGGCGAACGCAAGTTCCCGACCATGACTTCCGAAACGCGCATTCTCAAGTTTGCCCTCGACATGAGCATCCGCAAAGGCATCAAGTTCTATACGGTTGACTATAAGGGTGAATCACTCTCGATCGCCGAGCCCGGCGGCCTGCGCAAGCAATTCGCCAAGTTCTTTCCGTATGCTCGCGCCGCCTTGTTCTTTATCGATGCTTCCGTGCTCGACACTGACGTCTTGTTGCGTGAGCAAATTGCCGCGTTCCAAACCATTATCAACGATTTGCGCGATTGCGTCTCGAAGAAAATTCCCATCGGTATCGTCATCACCAAAGCTGACTTCCTCGATGGTTTCTCACCCTCAAATCCTGTGGAGCTAATTCCGGCCAACGCCGCAATCCACAAAGGCAAGGGCCGCGATGCCTTCATTCGCGGACTCGCTTCAATCAACGAACGTCGTTTCGGCGAGGTCTGGGCAAAGTCCTGCGAGAAGGTCACCCGGACTTTGGGCAACCTGATCGATTCGATGACATCCTATAATGTTGATTTCCAGTTCTTCTTTGTCACCGCTACCGGTGGCCTCGAAAAAGTCCAGACCGGTGTGCAGCCGCCGCGCGAAATTACTCCGTCCGGAGTGCCCGATCCGCTCATCTGGTCGTTCCAGCGCATCCTTTTCAACAAACGCCGGCAATTCTGGTGGCGCATGACCAAGTGGGTGATGGCCCTCTGTTTCCTGTACATGGCATTGTTCAGTGCTGTCAATCTCTATCACTATGCGTTTATCTATGACGGCAAACTGAAGGCCTCCGAAAAGAAGTACAACCAATACTTCGCCGCCGGCAAAATGCCGATCGACCAAAAAACTGCCAATCTCGTCAAGAGCAACTACGACGATTATCTGAATCTCTTTCCAGTCGCAGAATTTTTCGGCGCCAAACCATTAATGGACTTCGCCCGCGAACGCCAGCGCTTTACCCAGAGCCAAGTCTCTGCCGATGCCGTCGTTGTCGCGGAAGAAGAAGTCCCGGAAGACTCCCCCTTCAAGGAAGCCACCGAAGCTGCCAAGAAGGATTATGCGAAACTTGCTGGCGATGTTGGCAAACTGCCGCCTGCCGAACAGCAGGCTGCCTTCGACGCAAAGATGGCTGAATTCTGGGCCAAACATCCGGCCGAAACTCTTGACCCTGCCTTTGTGACCAAGCTCGAACAGGGTCAGGAGAAATTCAAATCCGGCGGTGCTGAAGTTGCCGAACAGAAATTCGAGCTCGAACTGACAGTGCAGAATATCCGCGAAAAGGCACAGGTTACTGTGCAAATCGGCACCGATCCTGAAGTCGAATTCGGCAATCTCACCGGCGGCTCGTCGACTGTCACAAATACAATCTCCGGTACCGGTAACGCGGCGATCACGTTCAAGTGGCTCGACTACAACGATGCCAGTGCGCCGCCGCTTCTACAAGTCGTCGAAAATCCGATTGAGGAATTCTATCCCAAACTCAATTCCGGCTTCCGCGTCGATTTCCAAAAAGATTACAACATCATCGTCAAACTTAAGTCCGGGACACCGCCCAAACCGCCGTCGTTGCCCCAGCTCTAAATGAAGCTCGATCATCTGATCTACGGGACCTTCCCGGATCTTCCGGGATCGCAGCAAGTAGTCTACAGATCTTCCGGCATTCCTTCCGAATTCGAATCGTGGTTGATTCAGCAATATGATCAATTCGGCGACTGCAAGACCGAGGATTTCCGCTCCTCTTTGACATTGCAGTGGTACCGCGAAACCGAATCACCAGTCGCCGTACTGACAAAAGTCACTCACGCCGGTCAGGACTTTTCCGGCCGTTGGGGCGCGCTCTTGCGCCACAGCGCTATCATAACGCCGGAACAAATGCAATCGCTGTACTACGA
>CAZIBI010000014.1:75277-78035 GCA_964537215.1 uncultured Ignavibacteria bacterium
TCTTGCGCCACAGCGCTATCATAACGCCGGAACAAATGCAATCGCTGTACTACGACGTTTCGCCTGTGGCTGCACATCTGGTCGCGACTGGTTCTGCGGAACAGCTCGCACAGTCCGGCGATCTCGATATTGAAACGCCCAACTCGCCCGACCATTTGGTCGACGAAGTTCTGGCGCTCAATCTCGAGCACTATCGATCTAATCTCAAGCGGCTCCATTGCGGAGAGCGCTTGGTTCTCTACGCCGATCTCAACACCGCGCATCTAAACCACTACCTCCGCAATCTCCTGCTGCTGATGCCGCTGCAGATCCGCTCTTCGCTCAATTGGTCCGAGTTTGTCTTTCATTCGCTAGAAACTTTGGATCTGTCAATCGTCCATTCCTCGCGCTACGCGGCCCCCGAAGGCGACACCGTTGAATTTCAGGCCGACGGCGACAATAGCCTCGGCGATCTTTCCATATCTAGCGAAGCTGCCGATGATTACATCGCCAACCTCGCACAGCAACTCGAGGAATCGAACCGCGAAAAATTGGCTGCCCTTTTCACCCAAGTCGAAATCGCCGATCAACCCGAATCCGCCGGCGACTAAATTGAAAACCCCATCCGGCGTTTCGCCGAATGGGGCATTCCCATTACCGAAATTTGTTGGATTTTACTTTTGATACTTCAGCGGAGTATCGTCGACCACAACCGGCTTCCAGACATTCTTGCCTTCCGGAAATTCAATATCGCCACCCTTGATCAGCCAGCCGATCGGAAACAATACAATCGAAATGATCTTCTTGCCGGCTCCGCTCTTGCCTTTGAGTTGTGCCGACCCGCGCAACGGAATCGTCGTCTTGCCGGACGATTTCGTCGAGTCGAATTTGATCGTCAAATTGCCGCCGCCACCGTAGGCTCCACCCTTGCTTCTCTTGATGACCGAAGCATAGACGACTTGACCTTTGTTGATCAATTTCTTGTCGAACTTCATTACGTTTTCCAGGACCTTGAGCTTAACGGTCTGTCCCGAACGCGAGGCCTTCATCGCCTCAAAGTCTTCCGCGTCAACATACACGGCGATTGAATCACCTTTGTTCAGCAGCGACTCGCCGACCGATTGCGAATACACCGGTTTCCAGCTCACCGCCAGAATACCCGCCGTCACCGCAATTATTAGTAGCAGTTTCTTGACCAAGTTCATCAGCGTCTACCTCCTGTATGCGCTTATTGGATTTTCAGCCCGCCGTCGGAGCTGAATTGCTAATCATCTTTCGAAAACTCAACATAATGTCGTAGACGCACCCGGTCAACCATAATTCTCGTCTCGCGATGAGTCCTTGACCTTGGAGGCGAAATAGCGTTATAATGCAAGTCTATGATAGTAGGACTGATCGGGCTCGGGCTCTCGGGCAAAACCACCATTTTCAATGCCGTCACTCGCGGCAATGCGGAAGTTTCCAGCTTCCAGTCGCAAAAAGGCGCTTTCAATCGCGGCCGTGTTCTCGTCCCCGATGAACGCATTGACTGGCTCACCGAACTGGAATCCTCCAAGAAGACAGTCTACGCCGAGGTCGAGTACATTGACGTCGCTGGTTTTTCCGGCGACAAGGAATCCTCGGTCGAAAACGAGATCCCCGCCGTCTTGCGCGAATGCGATGCGTTGGCCCATGTTGTCCGTGCCTTCGCCAATGATGAGGTCCTCCATCCCAAAGGCTCCATCAATGTCAAGCGCGACATCGAAACTCTTGACGATGAACTCGTATTTGCCGATTTGCTCCTGATCGAAAAACGCATCGACCGCGTTGAACGTCAAGCCAAGATGATCAAGGATGACAAGATCAAGCACGAGTATGAAGTCCTCAAGAAAGTCAAAGATGCACTCGAAGCCAATACCCCGTTGCGAACGGTTGAATTGACCGCGGAAGAACAGAAGGTTATTCGCGGCTTCCAGTTTCTGTCGCAAAAACCGCTGATGGTCATCATCAATGTCGGCGAAGACAATATCGGCGACATCGACAAGTTCACGCAGGAATACGCTTTCGTGCGCGAAAAAGCCCACACCGACCTCGCCGTTGTTTGCGGAAAGATCGAAATGGAACTCGCACAGCTTAGCGAAGAGGACCGCCAGTCGTTCATGAAAGACCTTGGCATCACCCAGTCTGCGCTCGATCTGGTAATCAGAAAGTCTTATGACCTGCTCGGATTAATTTCATTCCTCACCGCCGGCGAAAAGGAAACCCGTGCCTGGACAATCCGTAAAGGGTCCACCGCGCCGGTTGCTGCTGGTGTCATTCATGCCGACTTTGAGCGCGGCTTCATCCGCGCAGAAATCGTGGCCTACGACGATCTCAAGCGTTGCGGCACCAACGCCGAAGCCAAAAAACACGGCTTGGTTCGTCTGGAAGGTAAGAGCTATATCATGCAAGACGGCGACGTCGTCATCTTCCGTTTCAATGTCTAGCCAATCACGTCTTCCATCTATTCTCGTTATTGTTCTTTCCGCACTTTTCTTCGTTTCAATCACCGGCCCGCTGACCAATTCATTCTCCTTCTGGGGACTCAACTACCTTTTCTATTTTGACTGGTCAGTGCGCTTGCCCGTTGCGATCGCTTCCGTTCTTTGTGCTTTTGTCCTCGTTACGCTCGGCAGCCAGCTTAACCTAAAACGCGCAGCCAAAAATGTTCTGCGCTATGCCGCAATACCGGCACTACTCCTGCTGATGTTCTACATCTTGCGCGTCAACACGCACTATCTGGGCGACGGCATTCTGCGCA
>CAZIBI010000014.1:78135-96831 GCA_964537215.1 uncultured Ignavibacteria bacterium
ATGTTCTACATCTTGCGCGTCAACACGCACTATCTGGGCGACGGCATTCTGCGCATCCGAGAACTCGGCATCGGCGTCTGGTGGTTGCCGACCGAACCGTTGGCACAGGCCGTAAATTTCTTCGCGTACAAAATCACCTCTTCGACGCTCGGCTTCGATGAAACTGCTGCTGTTGAACTTGTCTCATATCTCGGCGGCCTCTTCTATTACTACGCTCTAATCAGGTTTGTCCGCGTTGTATCCAGCGACACACTCAAACAGATTCTGATCTTCGTCCTGCTCTATTTCTCCGGTACGACTTTGCTCTTCTGCGGTTATGCCGAGACCTACATGTTGCTCCCGGGTCTGATCACATTGTTCTTCACCGCCGGCATCAAATCGTTGCGCGCCGGCAAATCGCCGATATTCCCGAGCCTATTGTTCCTATTGCTAGTGCTCTTTCACTTCAAATCGCTTATGTTCGCCCCCTGTATCGCGCTGTTGGCGTATTACCAATTCAAGGACAACCAGCGATCCCACGCGCTTGTTTCCATTATGGCAATTATCGCCGCATTTGCCCTGACCATCATCCTACCGGCTTTTTCGCCGCTGCCAACTTTGTCGGCTGCCGGATTTATGATGCCGCTTTCTGCCAGCGCCAGCAGTGAGTACACTCTGTTCTCGGCTCAACACCTTCTGGATATTCTCAACGAGATTCTGCTTACCGCCGCTAGCGCAGTCATCGTAATTCTCGCCGCAATCTCCGCAAGACCAAAGTCATCTATTTTCGGTAGCAGACCGCTATTGTTTTTCGTTGCCGGATTGCCCGGTGCACTTGCAATGCTGTTCCTGTTGCATTCGCGGCTTGGTTTCGCAATCGACTGGGATTTGTTTTCGTCCGCGACCATCATCATCGGCTTTTTCGCTGCAATGCTTTTTGCGCAATTCGAGTCGTTAAGCTTCAACAAAGCGGCCGCTATCGCCCTGTGTGCCGTCGCCTTTCTTTCGTTCTTCTCGTTTGCCGCCGTCAACTCGAAATTCGAGACCGCAGTCCAGCGCCAAGTCGATGTCTTAAGCATCTACGGTAAAGATGGCGCAATCGGCTACGAAACGATGGCCAACCACCTGAATAGCATTGGTCAATCTGACCTTGCCGAGCAGCTCTGGAAAAAGTCCCTCTTTCTCCGTCCGCATGTTCGTATCTACGCCAATCTCGCACAGCTAAGCCTCAATCAGGGTCGCGTCACCGATGCAAAGTATTATAGCGAAAAAGGCCTGTCGCTAGACTCGACACAGGCCGCCCTTTGGAATCACCACGGTGTCGCCATGACTCGCTATGGCGACTTTGCTGCCGCCGAAGCCAGTCTCCGCAATGCCATTCGTTTTAGCCCCAACGAAGGGAGCTACCACCACAACTTCTCGCTAATGTTGGCGCAAGCAAAACGCTGGCCCGAAGCCGAAGCTGAATCGCGCATAGCTCTGAATCTGCAGCCGCGCGATCCCAGCATCATGACCGCCCTGGGAATCGCTCTTACTAATACCGGTAAGCTCACCGAGGCTGAAGATATTCTCGCGCAAGTCACAACCATCGCGCCCAGTTTCGGCGAACCGTACTTGCACTTGTCGCATCTTTACCTAATCGATGGCGACACCGTACGCACGAAATTGATTCTCTCGGAATATCTAAAAGCATTTCCCAACAGCCCGACCGCCGGGCGCATGAAGCAGGTTCTCGATCAACTAAATCGCTAGCGCCAAGCTACTCGCCGCTACTCGATCAACGTCAGCTCCGTCTGCCTGCTGATTGTCGCGCCAATCACCAGTTCCTTGACATCAACTGTCAATGTGTAACGTCCTGGCCGCAGTTCGCCGGCATCCAGTGCCACATCTCTAATTTCGTTCTGCGATTTGCCGCCCTCGCGATAGGTATAACTCACCGATTCCTTTTTGCCCGGGAATATCTTGCCGAGCAGACCTTTAATCCCCTTGTCCGATCCGCTGATATATTGGAATGTGTAGGTCACATCGAATCGCGTTTGCGAGCGAATATCGGTCGGCAGTTTGTAAATCTCATAGTACAGCCGCAGCGGCTTGCTAATGGAGAAGATCTGATCAATCGACGCTAACACGCGTGCCGAGTCGCCGCGCACAATTGCAATATCTTCGGCGCCCGAGCGGGGCGCCTGTCCCAGCACAATATCGGAGATGCTTGGTGTCTTACCGCCAAAGTCTCGGACAATTAGTGAATCAGTGATTACTCCGAATTGCTTTTTTGCCTGCTGGTCAATAACTAGGCTTAACCGGTAATCGCCGGGCGCAATCCTTACGGTCAACCGCTTGCCGATAAGCGAATCGCGCTTGACGTCACCGTCGATTCTTCCAAAACCTCCGCGCATCTCCGATCGCCAAACTTCACTGCCGCTTCTGCCGTGCACAACGCAGCGCATATCGGCGTCGCCGGCATCGTCGATTTCCCTCGCCGGAATCTGCGTCACTACTTGAACTTCCGTTAGTGAATCATCGCCGGCAAATTGGTATGCACCTGCAAACAACTCTATCGGTTCGCGCATTCGCTCAAATGTCGATTCCTGCGGTTTCCTGCGATAGTTCAAATACGCAATCTCTTTGCTCGAATTCGCCCGCGACGACCCTGTGTTGTCACTGTAAGCAAACGGAAAGCGATAAGTCCCCGACAGCATGTGGTCGACAAACGCCAGCGTGCACGGATAGGCCGTGCTCGTGTAATACCAATACCAGGTCGGCACGCCGTTGCTCTTGCCCGAAAGTATCTTCCCGCGCTGCCGGTCATCCGGAGCACCGAGACGAATCAGCGTCTCCCCCATATCCGTCGTCCACCCCGTGACATCCCAGCGCGAATCCGAATACAACAGATTCGCCAGCCACACGCGCGCATAATGCTCTACCTGCCGCTCATTCACCGGCGTTGTCGGATCGACATCAACCTCAAACCAGAAATCTCTTCTTAGTGAATCGCGCTTCGCCGCCGGCAAGGTCGTAAATTTGGAGGCATTCTGCGGCGGGATCAGGTAGAGTATCGATTCATAGCCCGAGCGCTCCAGCGAGTCCATTTCCGCTAGTCCCTTTTCGAAGTACCGCGCTGCACTTTCGAATTGCTCCCGTCGGTACCGAACATACCCCATCACCATATTCGGCTCGACTGCAGTCGAATCTGACCGCAGGACATTCTGTGCCGCGGTCTCCGCACTATCAAGTTCACTACGCGCAGCGCAGAGTTCCGCCAATATGACTTTCCCAGAATCCGAATCCGGCGCCGCTTTCAGCAACTGCGCCAGCACATACAGCGCCGAGTCTGCCCGATCCCTGTCGTTATCGAGAAAAAATGGTCTGCGGTACAACCGTGCCATCAGCAGATACGCTTCTTCCAGCAAAGGATCGATTTCAATCGCCCACGCCAGTTGCCCGCGCCCTTCCATTTCGAATGACTGCTCGATAAGCGTCTTGGCAAGCTCGAGGTGATACACCGCGTTCTTGGGGTTGATTTTCGCCAGCTTTCGGAACGCCCGCTCCGACTTGATCCGCCCTTCGACCGTTTCCAATTGCCGATTGATGATCCCCTGCCGGAACAGCACCAGCGTGTCGTCCGGCGTCTTCCGCGCCAGATCGTTGATCAGCAGGGCGGCCGAGTCCAGGTCATCCAAAACGATCATCCGGTCCGTTTCCGAAACCATATAGTCGATTTCGAACCGGCTCATCCGCCGATTGCTGCTGCACGCGTAAGCCGCGACTAGCAAAATCCCGGCTATGATTATTCGCAAAATTATCTTCATCATGGACAAATATACGGATTTGTGTTCTCGCTGGCTGTCCCAATCTGAATGACAGACGCCGAATGCACACTAATTGACCAACGGTTCGCTTAAGAATCCCCTAATCGCGCTTGTAATTTTGACGAAATTGTTTATATTACGTCTTCTACTTGCCGGAGAAGCATGATGCCGAAATTTGTCCTGTACTTCATCATCATCGCACTTTTCGCCACCGCATCGGCGCAGCGAAAGACCTACGATTACAACAATCTGACAGCCGCGCAAATCGAAGAGATCAAAGCCCAGCGCCTCGAGTTCTACCGCGCCGAGGGCGCCCGCAAGGATGCCGGTATCAAGCGCCACCTCCTCAAAGAGTCACGATCATTCAACGCCAACCAAGCTGACTACGACGTTTCGTACTATGGAATACACGTTAGCATCCTGTTTCCCACGCAGTCGATCAAAGCCTCCATTGACTATCAGCTGACCTCGCAGGTTCCCGGCCTGAATACGGTCGATCTCGACCTGATCCAGCAGCTCATCGTCGATTCCGTCAAGGTCAACGGCCTGACTTCGCCCTTCAGCCATATCGGCGATGTTCTTAGCATCACCACCCCCACTGCGATGGGTACCGGCCAGTCCTTCTCGATGAATGTCTTCTATCATGGCGTGCCTTATTCCGGCTATGGCTACACCGACGGCGGCATGGGCTTCATGACCAACGGCGGCAATCTCGTCTGCTGGACCGCAACCGAACCCTTCGGCTCACGCAACTGGTGGCCCTGCAAGGACACCCCCGAAGACAAAGCCGACTCTATCAAACTTTGGATCGAATGTCCCTCGAACATGACTGCCGCAACCAACGGCGTCCTCCAATCCAATACAGATCTCGGCAATGGCCGCCGCGTCTTCTATTGGAAACACAATTATCCGATCACCACCTATCTTGTCGCAATTTCGGTTGCTACATTCGACATAACGCAGAAGAATTGGACTTACGATGGCCACACGATGCCGGTGGTAAGTTACACTTTCCCGAACGCTTTCATTTATAAGCAGGTCTTTGACACCCTGACCATTCCGATGCTGAACATCTACTCCAACGCCTTTGGCATCTACCCCTTCGTCGGTGAAAAACTCGCCAACGTTAATTGCGGCATCTACGGCACCATGGAGCACCAGACCTGCTCATTCCACGATCCGTTTTCCTCCTATGACCCGACTTACTTGCTCATTCACGAAAACGCCCACCAATGGTGGGGCGACATGATTACCTGCAAGACGTTCAATCACATCTGGCTCAACGAAGGTTTCGGAACCTATAGCGAGTCGATATTCTATGAAGGCTCCTACGGAACCTCGCAAGCCTACTTTAATCACATGCAGGCTCTGAAATACCTCGGCGGCGGCACTATCTACGTGGAAAACCCCGCCACTGAAAACATCTTCGACGGCAACACCACCTACAACAAAGGCGCCTGGGTCGTCCACATGCTGCGCGGCGTACTCGGCGATTCGACCTTCTTCAGCGCCATCAAGGACTGGACTTCCTCATCATTCCGCTATGGTTCAGCGACGACGCAAGATTTGTCAAATTCGATTTCCAACAGCGTCGGCAGCGACATGAGCTGGTTCTTTAATCAATGGATCTATGGCGATGGCCACCCCGATTACAAGATTTCCTGGCAATGCCGCCGCGATGCCTTGGCCGGCGGTTTCAAACTCGAATACGCGATTGAGCAAGCCCAGTCTGGCCAACTTTTCAAAATGCCAATTAAGACGACATTCGTCACGACTGGCGGCAATCGCGATACAACGCTCTGGAATAACACTTGGTCGCAGTTCTATTCAATCAGTCTGCCCGACTCGGTGACCAATGTCATCTTCGATCAAAAAGAGTGGATTCTCCGCACCGTCGCCCGCATCCCGTTCACGATGCACGTGGCTACGACAACTTGCCCCGATGCTGAAATCGGCCAGCCGTATTTTCAGGAGTTTGAAGCTGTCGGCGGCGTCGAACCATATCACTGGAGCCTTTTCGGCGGCGACCTGCCATCCGGAATGGTCTTTGACGGCGACACTGTCGGCGTACTATCCGGTGTTCCCGACTATGAAGCCACCTTCTATTTCACGCTCTCTGTTCATGACTCAAGCATTCCCGCGCAAGAGCGGCTCTTCTCATATGCCATCACAGTGACTCCGCCCTCCTTTATCTGCGGCGATGCCGATGCCAACGCAATTGTGACAATTTCCGACGCCGTCTATCTCATCAACTACATTTTTGCCGGTGGACCATCGCCGATTGGTTCCAGTGGTGACCCCGATTGCAACAGCATCGTCACAATCTCCGACGCCGTTTTCTTGATCAATTACATCTTCGCCGGCGGTCCGGCTCCGTGTACTGCCTGCAATTAGCAAAATCACCTTCCGTCTGCTCGTAGATTTGCATTGCGCGCTGCTCATGCGCTGTTCATATTCCCAAGACACTACTGACGCATGGGGATAGCTCGTGATCTACGTTCGAGATCTTTGCAAAAACTTCGGCTCGCTCAAAGCCGTCGACCAACTTAGCTTCGATATCAAAACCGGCGAGGTCTTCGGCCTGCTCGGACCAAACGGCGCCGGCAAAAGCACCACCGTCAAAATGATGGTCGGCATGCTTTCGCCCACCGCCGGCGAAATCGAAATCAATGGGATGAGCGTCAAGTCCGACATCAACCGCATCAAAACCGATCTCGGTTATGTCCCGGAAAACTGCGCCCTCTATGAAAATCTCACCGGCCGCGAGCATCTCGAGTTGGTTTGCAATCTCCACCATTTCCCGCTCGAAAAAATCGAGTCGCAGGCCAAGAAACTGATCGATCTATTTGAACTGACCGATGCCGCCGACAAACGCATCGCCGGTTACTCCAAGGGCATGAAACAACGGCTCCTCCTCGCCGGAGCTATCATTCACAATCCCCAAGTGCTGATCCTCGACGAACCACTGTCCGGACTGGATGCCAACGCCCAAAGCCTAATTCGGGAACTGATCCGGGAATTCGCCCGCGAAGGCCGCACCGTTGTCTTTTGTTCGCATGTGCTCGAAGTCGTCGAACGTCTCTGCGACAAACTGGTGATTATCGACCACGGCAGAAAGCTCATCGAAGGTACTCCGCAGTCGATTGTCGAAAGCTTGCAAGTAGCAAACCTCGGTCAGGCCTTTAACAAATTGACCGGCGCCACTGATATCGACTCGCAGGCGAAGGGCATCCTACGCGCTCTCGATCAAAGCGAGAACTGATTCCGCCATGAACGAGCAAGATCGCGTCGACAAACGCCAGCTCAAGGCCCTGCTCAAGGTCGCCATCCGAACCGACCTGCGCGGCGCCAACAACCCGTTCAAAAGTTACGGCAAGGGTGAATCCAAATTCCCGCCCATCTTCGGCGTCATTGCTCTGCAGTTCTTTGTCAGCATTTTCATTTCCGCCCTCGTGTACAAATTCAATGATGCCTTCATGGGCGCCTTTGCCGTCAATACGATGCTCCTCGTGTTCGTCTCATTGACCATCCTGCTGGAATTTTCGAACTTGATCCTTAGCCCCGAGGACCACGCCATCATTTCGCCGCATCCCGTCAATTCACGGACGTTCTTTGCCGCAAAATCGCTGCACTTCATCATTTTCATCAGTATGTTCGCCGTGGCAATGGGGGCCCTGCCTTCGATACTCGCGGCGGTTGTTTCCGGCTTGTGGTGGATGGCGCCGATGACTTTCCTGTCCGCCTTCGCGACAGCGCTCGCAACTTCGCTGTTTTTCATTCTGTTTTACACTATCATGCTGCGTCTCGTCAAGCGCGAGACGATGCAGCGCTACCTCGGCTATTCGCAACTCGCCTTTGTCTTCGTCATTTACGGCGGATATATGGTCGTGCCGCGCCTAATGGATAACCTCAAATCATTCGACATCTCAAGTCTCGATCGTTGGTACCTCTATTTGACTCCGCCCGGATGGTTTGCGTCCTGGCCCGGCCTGCTTGCCGACGGTCTCCGCTACGATCGTCTTGCCGCTGCAATTGTCGGCGCACTTGCGCTAGCGATCATGGTCGTCGTCGGCATGGCGCGTTTGTCGCTCAATTATGCTCTGACACTCGCCGACACTGTCGAACAGCAGGAAAAACTCGTGGCTGTTCGTAACAAAGGGCCACTCGGAAGGTTCTTTGACGCCATTTCCAGCAATGAAGATCGTGCCGTCTGGAGTCTGATTAAAGCTCAATTCAAATTTGATAACCGCTTCAAAATGTCGGTGCTGACAATTATCCCGCTGACGGTAATCTATATCTATCTCGGGCTCAAGGACGGCGGCGGCATGATTGATCCCTTTGCAATTGTCGAAGGTGCCGAGACGCAACAGAACTACTTCCTTTATCTGGCGGTTGCATTCTTGCCGTTCATGATCATCACCGGCACATCCTACTCCACTTCGGCAAATGCCTCGTGGGTCTTCTTCGCTTCTCCGGCAGACCGCACCAAATTGATTTTGGCCAGTACTCGATTCGCGCTGATTTTCTTCTGTGTGCCTTATCTGCTATTCTTAACCGGACTTTTGGGATTCTTCTTCGGCAATGTTCTGCATGCCGCGCTCCATTGCCTTATTCTCTGTCTGGCGTTGATGGCAATGCTGCAATTGATGGTCACCATCATGCCGCGTATCCCCTTCAGTCTGCCGGCCCGCTCCGGCCAACGCAGCCTCATCTTCTTCGCCATGTTCCTTCTGCCAACCCTTTTCATAATCGCACCGATGATGATCATCCTAAAAGTTGGCTATGGCGGCCCCGTACGCTATCTGGCAATTGTCGCCGTTCTGGTGCTGTTGGTCTGGCTTACGAATTTGCTTCTCAAGAAGACGACGCCAAAACGCCTCGCCAAGCTCGAATACGCCGAATCAGATTAACTGGAAATTGTCGCGCACATTTGGCGCAATGTGGAAGTGGTATCTACTTATTGCCGTTGGGAGAAATTGCGCCTTCGATTGTTTTCCACGGCAGCAGCGCACACTTGACTCGAACCGGAAACTTCGTCACCCCTTGAAATGCAGCTGTATCGGACAGCTCTTCGCAATCTGCGCAAGCTTCGCCGCGCAGCATCTGGTTGAAATTCTCCAATGCTGCTTTGGCTTCTTCAAGATTCTTGCCGATCAATGATTCGGTCATCACCGATGCCGACGCTATCGAGATAGAACACCCTTTGCCCTCGAAGTGAACATCCGAGACAACATCATCCTTTACCGAAATGTAAACGGTAATCTCATCACCGCAGACGGGGTTCTTGCCCTCGACCAGTATATCCCACTTTTCCGGTTTGCCGTAGTTGCGCGGATGATTGTAATGATCGACTATTACTTCGCGGTACAGGTCATCTAACTGCATTCTTCAAAAACCTTTCCGACTGCTGCAATGCATCGATCAGTATATTAACATCTTCTTTCGAATTGTAAAGGTAAAAACTGGCCCGCGCAGTCGATATTACACCCAGCTTGCCCATCAACGGCTGCGCACAATGATGTCCGGCACGGATGGCGATGTTGTGAAAATCAAGCATCGAACCGATGTCGTGCGAATGCAAGTCCTTGTAATTGAACGCGAAAACTGAACCGCGATTTTCGGCGGTGGTGGGACCGTAAAGCTGAATCCCTTCCGTTTCGTTCAGCCGGCGCAAAACGTATTCCGTTGTCTCGCGTTCGTGCATCATGATATTGATCAGTCCAACCGAGTTGATATACTCAATCGCGGCGCCGAATCCGATCACTCCCGCCATGTTCGGCGTGCCGGCTTCGAACTTGTACGGCATTTCATTCATAGTAAAGCCATCATATTGCACATACTCGATCATGTCGCCGCCGCCCTGCCACGGCGCCATCATTTCTCCCAGATCGCGCTTCACGTACAACACGCCGACTCCGGAAGGTCCCAGCATCTTGTGTGAAGAAAACGCCAGGAAATCACAGTCGAGATACTTGACATTGATTCCCATATGCGGCACCAATTGGGCACCGTCAATCAATACCTTTGCGCCCTTCTCATGCGCCATGGCAATTATCGTCTTGAGATCGGGAATCGTCCCCAGCACATTCGACATGCCTGTCACTGCGACAATCTTGGTCCGCGGCGAAAGCTTGACCGCATAATCTTCCATATCGATGCGCCAGTCGCGCGTCGATTTGACATACACGAGCTTGACTCCGATGCGATCTCTCAGCATCAGCCACGGCACGAGGTTCGAATGATGCTCAAATTCCGACAGCAGGATTTCATCGCCCGCCTTGAGTTGCGCGTCGCCGTAGCAGCGTGCGACAATATTGATCGACTCGGTCGTTCCACGCGTATAGATAATTTCTGTCGCCGAGGGAGCCTGAATGAACTGTGCGATCAGCCGCCGCACGCTCTCATACTTCTCCGTTGCCATCGCCGACAAATAGTAAATCCCGCGGCGAACGGTTCCATAATCATCCGAATAGAATTTGGCTTCGGCGTCGATGACCGATTGCGGCTTGTGTGCGGTCGCACCCGAGTCGAGATAGATTAGCGGCTTGCCGTTGCGGTGAGTGTTCCTGAAGATTGGAAAGTCGGACTTAATTTTCTCTATGTTCAGCGGCATGATACCTTCTTGAAGCAACGGGGCAGGGTGTTGCCATGCCCCTTCGCGACATTATTCGAGCGTCTCGCCTTTGCCCCATTGATAGAGCAAGGCTTCGAGACGGCGCGCAAATCCGCTCTGCAGCAGCGGCGCCTTGATACGCGGCGTAACCTGCGAAATGAACCCGTCCGCAAGCAGCACTTTGGCAGTCAAATAATCGATGCCGCGGGCGCGCAAATAGAATGTTTCCAAATCCGAAACCTTGGCGGTTGTCGCGCCATGCGTGCAGCGCACATCGTTGGCGCCAATCTCAAGTTTCGGCGAACTGTTGACCGTGCAACCTTTGTTCAAAATCAGATTGCGATTCTTCTGGTAGGCGTCCGATCTCTGCGCATCGGGCGCAATCGTAATCTTGCCGAGATAATTCGAGGATGAATGTCCCGAAAGCGTCCCGATATAAAACAAATCGGAGGTCGCATGTCCCACGCGGTGATCCTGATGCGTCAGCAAATTGAAATTTTCTTTCTCACGACCAAGATACACACCATTGACCAGCGCCTGCGCGCCGGTTCCGGCAAACTTGATATCGACCTCCATCTGGTTGACATGGCCGCCCGAATTGATCGTCGCCATCTCCAGCATCGCGTCCTTCTCAAGATACACCCGCACTGTTGCAACGCTGTTGATCTGTGCGCTCAAGTGCTGCGTCAGAAGCAAATTCAAATGGCTTCCGCTCTTGACGATGACATCCAGAGTTCCGTTAATCAAACCGGACGCCGTCGGATCGGAATCAATATCCCACACCAAACTCCCGCGCGAATTCTCGTCGATCTGTGCCACGGTCGCAAATGACTTCATCGCCTTCTCGCCGGCAAATCGGGTGAATATCTGGCGCGGAGATGACTCCGCCGTGTTTTTCTTGACGTGAAAATAAGCGCCCTGGCTTAGGAACGCATGTGCCAGGAGCGCAAACTTACGGCTAAGGTAAGTCTTGTGGAAAAACTCAAGCAACTCGGCAAATCGCGCCGGTTCAGCAGCGTGAGCATCGGCAAAAGAACCAAAGAATATGTTCTGTGCCGGATCAGCCTGAACCTGGTCAACTTTGTATTCTTCCGGGAGCTGGCTCATCTGGTCGATACCAGTCGCCAACATTGTATTGCTGCCGGTATTTTGCAGCCACTGCATCAAGACCGGCTTGAGCCCGTCAAGATTCAAAGCGCGGAAATTGACATACTTGAAATCTTCATCGTGATTTGACGGCGTGGGCGCAAGCACCGCCTGCTCGAAACTCGAGCGCCGCCACTTATTGATATTGTCGCTGCCGTTCAGCGACTGGGCAAATTGCGCAAAATATTCTTCTGTAAACGGCGCGAACAGTTCTCCCTTTTCGCGCGCTTTCAAAACGACCGTCATTAACCTACCGATCCTTCCATTTCAAGTTCGATCAGGCGGTTAAGTTCGACCGCATACTCCATCGGCAATTGCTTGACGATCGGTTCGATAAATCCGTTCACGATCATCATCGACGCCTGCTCTTCCGAGAGTCCGCGCGTCTGCAAGTAGAACAGCTGCGTCTCGGAGATCTTCGACACCGAAGCCTCATGGCTGATCGAAACATCTTCCTCGTCAATTTCCATGTACGGATAGGTGTCCGTCCGCGAGTGTTCGTCTAGCAACAGCGCGTCACACTCGACATTTGACTTCACCCCCGTGCAACCCTTAGCAACTTTGACCAAACCACGATAGGTCGAACGTCCGGTCCCCTTCGAGATCGACTTGGAAGTTATCGACGATGACGTATTCTTGGCAAAATGGCTTACCTTGGCGCCGGCATCCTGATGTTGTCCATCGCCGGCAAACGCCACCGACAGAACTTCACCCTTCGCGCCTTCACCCATTAACTGAATCGCCGGATATTTCATTGTCAGCTTGGAGCCGATATTGCCGTCCACCCATTCCATCGTGGCGCCTTCCCAGGCTTGGGCACGCTTGGTCACGAGATTGTACACGTTCTTCGACCAATTCTGAATCGTGGTATAACGACAGCGACCGTTGCGAAGAACGATGATCTCCACCACCGCCGAGTGCAGCGAATCGGACGAATACACCGGGGCAGTGCAACCCTCGACGTAATGCACCCAAGCGCCCTCATCGACGACAATGAGCGTCCGCTCAAACTGTCCCATGTTTTCCGTATTGATTCGGAAATATGCCTGCAGTGGAATATCCACCGACACGCCTTTGGGCACATAGATGAACGACCCGCCCGACCAGACCGCCGAGTTCAGGGCCGCGAACTTATTATCATTGTAAGGAATAATCTTGCCGAAATACTTCTTGAAGATGTCCTCATGCTCGCGCAATCCGCTGTCGGTATCAAGGAACACTACGCCAAGCTTCGACCACTGCTCTTGCAAGCTGTGATAAATCACTTCTGATTCATACTGTGCGCCGACGCCGGCAAGATACTTCTTCTCCGCCTGCGGTATGCCGAGGCGGTCGAAGGTGTTTTTGATATCCGCGGGCACATCGTCCCAACTGCGCTCGGCACGATCCGACGGCTTCACGTAGTAGTGGATGTTTTGAAAGTCAATCGTATCCAGGAGTCCGCCGCCGCCCCATTTGGGCATCGGGCGCGCATGGAAATGCTCCAACGCCTTCAACCGGAAATCCGTCATCCAGCCCGGTTCGTTCTTCATCTCGGAAATCGTCGAAACGATTTCCTTGCTTAGACCCTTGCCCGACTTGAACGGATAATTTTCCGGATCGTGAAATCCGTACTTATAATCATCTATCTTGAGATCAGTTGCCGGTTTTTCGTCTGCCATGCTATACCTCCGCCGCGATCTTGTCGCCGGTTAGCCAGCCGTAGCCTTTTTCTTCCAGCTCCAGCGCCAACTCGGGACCTCCGGTCTTGATAATGTTTCCGCTCGCCATGATATGCACGTACTGCGGTTTGATATAGTCCAGCAAACGCTGGTAATGCGTGATCATCACAATTGCGATATTGGGATTCATCAACTTATTGACGCCTTCGGCAACGGCGCGTAATGCGTCAATATCCAGCCCGGAATCAGTTTCGTCCAAAAGCGCCAGCTTTGGTTCGAGAACAGCCATCTGCAAGATTTCTGCGCGCTTCTTTTCGCCGCCGGAAAATCCGTCGTTTAGATAACGGTTGGCAAACGACTCGTCGATTCCCAACATTTGCAGCTTCGACTTCAGAAAACCCCAGAACTTCAACACATTGACTTTCGAACTGCCGTTTTCGCCCTTATGCGAATTGTAGGCTGTCCGCAGGAAATTCTGGAGCGTCACGCCGGGTACTTCGACCGGGTACTGAAATGCCAGAAACATCCCTTCCTTCGACCGTTGGTCAACTTCCATGTCGAGGACGTTCTTGCCGTTAAGCAATACTTCTCCCTCGGTCACGGTGTATTCCGGATGTCCCATTAGCGCGTAGCAAAGGGTCGATTTCCCGGAGCCATTTGGACCCATGATCGCATGTATCTCGCCGGCATTGACGGTGAGGTTAAGTCCTTTGATGATCTGCTTGTTGTCGATCGAAACCCCAAGGTTCTTGATCTCAAGCAGCGGCTTATTACTGGTCATTATCTCCTCGCGATATCGTAAAGAATACTATCTAAACTCATTCATCGGCAATACTGACCAACTTAGTCAGAAATAACCGTCGGTAGTAGTACGCCCGCGAAAATTTGCCTATTTGTTCAATTACGGGATTAATCTCTCCCGCCGTCGAGCGCCACACAATCCAAGGCGCCAAGTATAGCCGAGCACCAGCGACTCATCAAGCGAATTTTGGAGCAATTCCCACCACGTTGCCTCGCAAGAGGCGCAAAACACCCAAGCAAATTGCACCTTTTCCTCCCGAATGTGATTGCGCCGGCCCCAAATCCCCCGTATAATACGAGTTCAACTTTTCCGGAGGCTTTACGTGTCAGCTGAATATATAAGGATCAAGGGTGCCCGCGAGCACAACCTCAAGAACATCGATATCAACATCCCGCGCGACCAGCTTGTCGTTGTAACCGGACTCTCCGGTTCAGGCAAGTCGTCCCTGGCGTTCGACACAATTTACGCCGAGGGCCAGCGCCGTTATGTCGAGTCGCTTTCCGCGTATGCCCGTCAGTTCCTTGGACTTATGGAGAAGCCGGATATCGACTTCATCGATGGTCTCTCACCGGCAATTTCAATCGAACAACGCTCTGCCAGCAAGAACCCGCGCTCTACTGTCGGCACCGTAACCGAGATATACGATTATTTACGTCTTCTTTATGCCCGCGTCGGCGAACCACATTGTTATATGTGCGGCGCCAAGATCTCTCAGCAAACCGTTTCCCAAATCGTCGACAATGTCCTGACTTATCCGGAAAACAGCCGGATTCAGGTGCTCGCGCCGCTGGTCCGCGGCCGCAAGGGCGAACATCGCGATGTCGTCGAAGAAATCAAGAAGAAGGGCTTCACCCGCCTGCGCGTTAACGGCGAATCCGCCGAGGTCGATGCCGAACTCAAGCTCGACAAGAACAAGAAACACAACATTGAAGTCGTCGTTGACCGCTTGGTCGTCAAATCCGGTATCGCGAGCCGCCTCGCCGACTCAATCGAAACCGCCGTCAAACTCGCATCCGGCGTTGTCGGCATTGTGCAAGGCAATGAAGAAATGCGCGTCTTCTCTACCGAATACGGTTGCCCGAATTGCGATATCTCTTTCGAAGAACTCTCGCCGCGCATGTTCTCGTTCAATTCGCCCTATGGCGCATGCACCGGCTGTCTCGGACTCGGCCACAAAATGGAGGTCGACCCCGACCGTGTCGTCCCCGACCCTTACATATCTATCAACGACGGCGCAATTCACCCCTGGCGTTCCGATATGTCCAACTGGTACCGCGTCATGCTGCGCGGACTGGCAGAAAAGTTCGCCTTCAAATTCACCATTCCGTGGAAAGACCTTACCAAAGAACAGCAGCAAGTCATTCTCTACGGTACCACCAAAGAATTGACCTTCCACTACGAATCGCGCGAAGGCCGCCACAAAGGCGAGTACCGCGGCAAATTCGAAGGCGTTATTCCCAATCTCGAACGCCGCTACAAGCAAACCGAGTCGGCTGGCATCCGCTCCTGGATTGAAACGTACATGTCGATGTCGCCCTGCCAAATCTGCAAAGGCTCGCGGCTCAAGCGCGAAGCCACTTCGGTTCTCGTCGGCGGCGAATCGATTGCCGCGACGACCGGGATGTCGGTCAAGCAGGCGCAGAAATTTTTCAACAGCCTCAAACTCACCGACAAGCAATCGACCATCGCCAAACAAATTCTCAAAGAAGTCCGCGAGCGTCTCGGCTTTTTGATGAACGTCGGTCTCGACTATCTCACCCTCGACCGCATGGCATCGACACTTTCCGGCGGCGAAGCCCAGCGCATTCGCCTCGCAACGCAGATCGGTTCGCGTCTCGTCGGCGTGCTCTACATTCTCGATGAGCCTTCGATTGGCTTGCATCAGCGCGACAACACCAGACTTCTCAACACGCTACTCGAGTTGCGTGATCTCGGCAACACGGTTTTGGTCGTCGAGCACGACCGCGACACCATCGAGCGCGCCGATTGGGTCATCGACCTCGGCCCCGGCGCCGGTGTTCACGGCGGACATATTGTCGCCGCCGGTACACCCAAGCAAATCATGAAAAACCCCAAGTCGCTCACCGGCCAGTACCTTTCGCGTAAGCGCTCGATTCCGGTGCCGCCGCGACGACGCCACGGCAACGGCAAACTAATTTCGATGCGCGGTGCGCGCGGCAATAATCTCAAAGAAGTCGGCATCGACATTCCCGTCGGTGTGTTCACCTGCGTAACCGGCGTTTCCGGCTCCGGCAAGTCGACTTTGATCAATGAGACCCTTTACCGCATCATGGCGAAACATTTCTGGGACGCCAAACACGAGCCGCTGCCCTACAAAACCGTCTCCGGTCTCGAACATCTCGACAAGGTTATCGATATCGACCAGTCTCCGATTGGCCGTACGCCGCGTTCCAATCCGGCAACTTACACCGGCCTGTTCACTTTCATTCGCGATTTGTACGCGCAAATGCCCGAATCAAAAATTCGCGGCTACCTGCCCGGAAGATTCAGCTTCAATGTCAAAGGTGGACGCTGCGAAGCCTGCGAGGGTGACGGCATTCTCAAAATCGAAATGCACTTTCTCCCGGATGTTTATGTCCCCTGCGAGGTCTGCCGCGGCGAGCGCTACAACCGCGAAACTCTCGAAGTGAAATACAAAGGCAAGTCGATCGCCGAAGTTCTCGACATGACAGTTACCGAAGCCCTCCACTTTTTCGCCAGTATTCCGCAATTGCGCAAGAAGCTCGAGGTGTTGCAGCAGGTCGGGCTCGGTTATATCCACCTTGGCCAACAGGCAACAACGCTTTCCGGCGGCGAGGCGCAGCGCATCAAGCTCGCGACCGAACTCTCCAAAACCGCGACCGGAAATACATTATATATTCTCGATGAGCCGACCACCGGATTGCACTTCGAAGATATCAAGATGTTGCTTGCTGTCTTGAACGAACTCGTCGACCGCGGCAACACCGTCGTCGTCATCGAGCACAACCTCGATGTCATCAAAACCGCCGACTATATCGTCGACCTCGGTCCCGAAGGCGGCGATGAAGGCGGCCTTATCATCGCTAGCGGAACCCCGGAAGAAGTCGCGGCGGTGAAAGCGTCCTATACCGGCCAGTTCTTGCGTGAAGAGCTCAAACTCGAGGCTATGTCACCCAAGTCAATCGCCGCAAAAAAGGTCAAAAAACCCAAAAGCGTCGCCTGACCCGTCCGCCTGACAATACCACAATGCATCCGTAGGGGCGCGGTTCCCTCGCCCGCCTATCAATACCACGCTGCATCCGCAGGGGCTCGGTCTGCGCGCCCGGAGTTTACTTGTAGGTCGAAACCCCTAATTGCCGACTCTTTCCATTGAAATCACATCGAGGGGTTTCGACATTCTTGATTTCCCCACTTCGCCCTTGACAAACATCGAGTTACTTGTAGCTTATAACTGAACGTACATCTTGGGCCCATTTTACTTGCCGACAAAACTGCGGAGGTATGCGCTAATAGCCTCGTCGCTTCATCCTTTTCCAAGGTCAGGTGGTTTATGATCCGAATCGCTCTTGTTCTGATGATGGTGCTGACTTCATTCGCATTCGCTGCGACAATCAATGTCCCCGCTGACGTACTCACCATCCAATCCGGCATCAACTCCGTTGGCTATTACGACACCGTATTGGTGGCGCCCGGCGTCTATCTTGAAAACCTTGACTTCAACGGCAAACCCGTTGTTCTCCTAAGCTCGCAGGGTCCTTCCTCAACAATTATTGCTGCATCCACGGTGACCTTGCCCGTGATTGATCTCACTAGCGCCGAACCGAAAGGCACTATCATTGAGGGCTTCACCATCCGCGGCTCTCACATCGGCGGGATTGTCTGCGTTGGCTCGTCGCCGACCATTCGAAACAACATAATCACCCAGAATTCCAGCAACCGAATCAACAATGGCGCCGGTATCGATCTGAAATTCACGGTGTCATCGGTGATTACCGGAAATATATTCCAATTCAACACGGCTGACACCTACGGCGCCGGTATTCATGTGGGCAACGACGACGCCTCTTCAACGAATGACACCATCTTTTACAATCTCTTTTATGACAATTCCGGCTTCGGCGAGATCCGGGCGCTTGGCGACATCGTCGGTCTGGTCATCAACAACAACACCGTCGCGACGACAACCTACCATGGCATTCAAATCCAGATTCATGATGGCGGCGGCGCCAAAGTGCGCAACAATATCGTCTTCAATGCACCAGTATGCGCTATCTCCGTCTGGCAATATGGCGATGTCGATGTTGACTATAACTGTGCGTTCGACAATCTTTCCGTCTGCTCGGCGGGCGAAGGCCCCAATGACGTGAAAGAGAATGCCGGATTCGTCAATGCCGCAGCCGGCGACTTCCACTTGACCGCCAATTCTCCCTGCATCAACGCCGGTGATCCCGATCCGTTCTATAATGACGCTGATGGCAGTCGCAACGACATTGGCGCTTTGCCCTTCAGCAGCCTACTTGCCGGCGACCTCGATGGCGACGGCATCGTCTCAATCTCCGACGCCGTCTTTCTCGTCGTCTACATATTTGCCGACGGCCCGGCCCCGGACCCGCTTACTCTCGCCGATACCAATTGCGACGGCCATTACAATCTGACTGATGCCGTGGTCATCATCGCTTATCTCTTCGCCGACGGCCCCGCCCC
>CAZIBI010000015.1:0-25134 GCA_964537215.1 uncultured Ignavibacteria bacterium
CTACTTGTGCCAAAATTCACTTATGGGACGGGTTGCATTAAAAATGAGGGAGAAACAGGGAAGTAATAATTGGCAGGGCAAATGCCGATAAAATTTGTATGAATCAATCATTATCAGTGACTAATACAGTCCAAATAACCTATATTCTCTGAAATAAGGGCTTGACAAAAGGGTTGTAAATTATCAAAATAGGTGAGTTTTTATGACAGATATTGTGAGAAAATTCACAATATCAAACACTAGCAAACCGCGGTAGATTTATGTCCGAGACGAAGATACAACAGGAAGTGCTTTGTTTTCATTGCGGCGATGTCTGTCGGAAAGATGGAATTGTCGAAGGGGAACTGGCGTTTTGCTGCGGGGGCTGCCTGACGGTGTACCATCTGCTCAAGGACAACAACTTGGCGGAGTTCTATCAGCTTAACGGAGCCTCGGGAATTTCGCTCAAGGGCAAAGACGGGGCTGACAAGTTTGAGTACCTTGATGACGATTCGGTCCGGCAAAAGCTGTTGGACTTCACTGATGGCACCTTCGGCCGGGTGACGTTTCACGTACCGCAGATGTATTGCTCCTCGTGCATTTGGCTGCTGGAGAATCTTCATAAGCTGAATCCGGCCATTGTTGAGGCACGGGTCAATTTCCCAAAGCGCAGTTTGGCGGTGACATTCCGCGAGGCTGAATTGAGCCTGCGCTCGCTGACCGAGCTGCTCTCAAGGCTGGGTTACACGCCACGGATCACACTTCAAACAATCGAGAAGCGCTCGTTCGTGCGCGACAATCGGCGGTTGATCTTGCAGACCGGTATCGCCGGGTTTGCTTTCGCGAATATCATGTTGTTCAGTTTTCCCGATTATCTTGCCGGCGAATTCGGTGTGGAGGCTTCTTATCAACGCTATTTTGGCGCATTGAGCTTATTGCTGGCATTGCCGGTGTTCTCCTACAGCGCGGTGGATTTCTTCCGTGCAGCATATCAGGGACTACGGGTCAAGCAGGTCCATCTCGATTTACCGCTGTCAATTGGAATTATTGCGCTGTTTGTGCGCAGCGTTTACGATGTCGCGTCGCAAAGCGGCACGGGATATTTTGATTCATTTACTGGTTTGGTGTTCTTCCTGCTGATCGGGCGCGTGTTCCAATCAAAGACTTATCAGACATTGACATTTGACCGCGACTACAAATCGTATTTCCCACTCGCGGTTTCGATTCGGGAAGGGGCAAAAGACCGGCAGATTTCGTTGTCGCAATTGAAAGTCGGCGACATTGTCGTTGCGCGAAACGGCGAATTGATCGTGGCGGATTCCGTGCTGCGCAGTGCAGAAGCGGCGATTGACTACAGCTTTGTAACCGGCGAGTCGCGTTCGGTGAAAAAAGCGGCTGGAGACATTCTCTATGCCGGCGGCAGGATTGTTGATGCACCGGCGGAGATGGAAGTTATCAAGGACGTCTCACAGGGCTATCTGGTGAGCCTTTGGAGTTCTAGCAAGTTCGCAAGTCGCAGTACCGGGCGAGCGACACAGATCTCGCAGCGCGTCGGGATGCAGTTCACGATTGCGATACTTGCGGTGGCTGCGGCGACATTTGTTTACTGGCTTGGATCGGGATTAGATACGGCAATTGCCAATACGACGGCGGTTCTGATCGTTGCCTGCCCATGCGCGCTCGCTCTGGCGATTCCGTTTACGTTCGGAACGGTCATGCAGATCTTCGGAAGAAGGGGACTATTCTTGCGCGAGCAAAATGTGGTCGAGAATCTGGCACAGATTGAGACAATCGTATTTGACAAGACGGGGACGCTAACTTCCGCCAACACTGCAAATACGAAATACATCGGCGAGAAACTTAGCGAAGAGCAGATGGCGATGTTGAAGGGGCTGGCGGCGGCTTCGACACATCCGTTGAGCCGCAGAATTTCTACCTGGGTAAACGGAGTGCGTCCGCAAACGCCGGATAAAGTTGATGAGATCCCCGGCAAGGGTGTGAGCGGACGATTTGGAATCGATGAGATCAAGGTCGGATCACGCAGATGGATAGTTGGCGATGCGGGAGATAGCGCCGGCAGCGAAGCGCATCTGGCGATCAACGATCGGGTGCTCGGTCGGTTTGAATTTGGCGGCGGATTTCGGGAAGCGGCGGCGCGAATCGTGCCAAGGCTGCGGGAGAAGTTTGCAGTCAGAATGATTAGCGGCGACAATGCGGCACAAGCAAGCGACTTCGCGGAGATGTTCGACGGCGCAGAAAATATGTGCTTCAATCAGACGCCGCATGATAAGCTCGAATATGTTGATGGGTTGAAAGCTTCCGGGCAGCGGGTACTAATGATCGGCGACGGGTTGAATGATTCCGGGGCGCTGGCGGCGGCTGATGTCGGCATTGCTCTGACCGAGGATGTTGCTTCGTTCTCGCCGGCGAGCGACGCCATTCTGGCAGCCGAAAGCTTGAGTGATTTGCCGGCGATCCTGCAATTGAGCCGCAATGCCAGACGAATCGTGATGATGGGATTTGCAATTTCGCTGGTCTACAATGTGACAGGGGTGTACTTCGCAGTGACAGGGCAGTTGTCGCCGTTGATTGCAGCGGTGTTGATGCCGTTAAGCTCGGTCAGCGTAATCGGATCAGCAGTAGTTGCCACACGAATCGCTGCGAGAAGGGCGGGGCTGCGCTGATGTCAGCATTATTCATACTAATCGGGGCGAGCCTGCTGGCGGCAATTGGATTTTTGTTCATGTTTATTTGGGCCGTGCGCAACGGACAATATGAGGACACTTACACGCCGAGCGTGCGAGTGCTGCACGACGAAGTTGTGCGCAGAGTCGATGAGAATTCAAATGATCATTCGGATAGATGAGGGAGAACTGACGCATGCAAGTTGAGACCTTCAGTTACGACAACAAGATTGTCAGGTACTTCACGTATGCCACGATTATCTGGGGAGCGGTGGGAATGCTGGTCGGGGTTATTGTCGCCCTGCAGATATTCCTGCCGGGGATGAATTTCGGCATTTCGTGGCTGACCTATGGGAGGCTGCGGCCGCTGCACACGAATGCGGTGATTTTCGCGTTTGTCGGCAACGGCATATTCATGGGTTTGTATTATTCGCTGCAGCGACTATGCAAGGCACGGATGTTCAGCGATTTGCTAAGCAGCCTGCATTTCTGGGGCTGGCAGCTGATAATCGTTCTGGCGGCGGTGACATTGCCGCTCGGAATCACCACCAGCAAAGAATATGCTGAGTTGGAGTGGCCGATTGACATTCTGATAGCGGCTGTGTGGGTGATATTCGCGATCAATATGTTTGGGACGATCATCAAGCGGCGCGAACGACACATGTATGTCGCGATTTGGTTTTACATTGCGACGGTCGTGACGGTCGCACTGTTGCATATCGTCAACTCGATTGAACTGCCGGTGCATCTGCTTAAGAGCTATCCGGTTTATGCAGGAGTTCAAGACGCGTTAGTGCAATGGTGGTACGGCCACAACGCGGTGGCGTTCTTCCTAACGACGCCATATCTCGGTTTGATGTACTATTTCATACCGAAGGCTTCGGGGCGGCCGGTGTTTTCATATCGACTTTCCATCATTCACTTTTGGGCGCTGATCTTTCTCTATATCTGGGCGGGCCCGCATCATCTGCTGTATACCTCGCTTCCGGACTGGGCGCAGTCGCTGGGAACGGTGTTCTCGGTGATGTTGATTGCACCATCGTGGGGCGGGATGATCAACGGTTTGTTGACATTGCGCGGCGCCTGGGACAAGGTGCGGGAGGAACCCGTGCTCAAGTTCATGGTGGTCGCGATTACGGCTTATGGTATGGCGACCTTTGAAGGCCCGATGCTGTCGATCAAGAGCGTGAATGCGCTGTCGCATTACACGAGCTGGACGATCGCACATGTGCATGTCGGCGCGTTGGGTTGGAATGGGCTGTTGACATTCGGCATGCTCTATTGGCTGGTGCCGCGATTGTTCGGGACGAAGCTGTATTCCAACAAGTTGGCGAATCTACATTTTTGGATTTCGACTCTCGGCATCGTGTTCTATGCGATTCCGATGTACTTCGCGGGCTGGACGGAAGGATTGCTGTGGAAGCAGTTCAATGCCGAGGGGATGCTGCAGTACCCGAACTTTCTTGAGATTGTTTCGCAGTTGATTCCGATGTACGCACTTCGCGCGTTCGGCGGTGCACTGTATTTGGTCGGTGTGTTCGTGATGGGATACAATCTGCTCAAGACGATGAAGTCGGGAGTAGCAATCGACAGCGAAGAAGCGCAAGCACCCGCGCTGGCGCCCGGTTTCAGCGAGAAGTTCAATATTAAGGAAGGCTGGGGGCATCGCTGGCTTGAGTCGAAGCCGATCCGGTTTTTGATTCTGGCGTTGGTTGCCGTTGCGATCGGCGGGTTGATTGAGTTTGTCCCGACCTTCCTAGTCAAATCGAATATTCCGACGATTGCGAGCGTGAAACCGTACACGCCGCTGGAATTGGAAGGGCGCGATATTTACATTCGCGAAGGCTGCAACAACTGCCATTCGCAGATGGTGCGGCCATTCCGGTCGGAGACGGAACGGTATGGCGAGTACTCCAAGGTCGGTGAATTTGTTTACGATCATCCGTTCCTATGGGGATCAAAACGGACGGGGCCGGATTTGCAACGCGTGGGCGGGAAGTATCCCGATGCCTGGCATTATCAGCACATGGAGGATCCGACGAGTATGTCGCCGGGTTCGATCATGCCGCGCTATCCGTGGCTGTTGACGGATAAGCTTAACACTTCGCATTTGCAGGGCAAGATCTCGGCGATGCGGAGTCTGGGAGTACCTTACGAGGCCGGTTACGAAGCGCAGGCAATGACGGATCTGCAAAAACAGGGTAATGAAATTGCGAAGCGACTGGAAGAGGCGAAGATCGTCACCGATTGGGATTCGGAAATCGTGGCGTTGATAGCTTATCTTCAGAGACTGGGAACGGACATCAAGTTCGGAAGGCAGGCAGGACTATGATTAGCGAAGCATTGAGCGCAATCAAAGATGTTGCGGTCTATCCGGTCGTGACGCTGCTGATATTCTTCACGGCGTTTCTTGGAGTAGTAGTTTGGACAATGCGGCTGCGCCAAAGCGAAGTCGTACGGATGAGCAGGCTGCCGCTGGAAGATGCGCCGGGCTCTGGACATGAAGGAGAGCAGGACAATGGCTGAACATAAAGATGAATTACTGGATCACGACTACGACGGCATCCGCGAACTCAACAACGATCTGCCGCCGTGGTGGCTGTATATGTTCTATATCACGATCGTGTGGGCAGTGCTGTACTTCGCCTGGTACCACGTGCTCGGATTCGGATATTTGAGTGCGGACGAGTATCAGCAGGAAGTCAATCCTAAATACACCAAGGAAATGAATCCGGATTACGATCCACCTTCGGTGTTCACACCATACAAGTCGCCGATGTACAAGCCGGGCGGCGACGAGACACCGTATTCGATAGCCAACGCCGGTCCGCGGATTGCGTTTGTGGAAGAGCGTCCCGAGGATGAGCCGGAGCATCTGGCCCTGACCGACCCGGCGGAGCTTACCGCCGGCGCCGCGATTTTCAAGCAGCGCTGCGTGCAATGCCACGGTGTGCAAGGTGAAGGCGGCATCGGCCCGAACTTAACGGACAAGTATTGGCTGCACGGCGCTGGGATTAACAATGTCGTCAAGACCGTGAAGTTCGGCGTGCCGGCGAAGGGCATGATTGCCTGGCGCGGTTTCATTACGCAGGAGGAGATCCTGAAGGTCGCCAGTTATGTGGTGACTTTGCAAGGGACAAATCCGCCGAATCCGAAGGCGCCGCAGGGGGACAAGGTAGAGTAGTGAGAAGACACACCCCGTCACTAACGCCCTCATTCTTCGGGCGTTAGTGACACCCCTCTCAAGAGGGGAGCAAAGTAAACTTGTGTTCGTGGGATAAATACAGAATTTGGCAGAGAACCTTATGAAGGACGAGTCGTTTCGGGATCATATTGCGACGGTAGATGCGCAGGGCAAGAGGGTAATTATCTATCCGTCGAAGCCGAAGGGGCAGCTTCACCGGGCACGTCTGGTCGTGAGCTGGTTCTTGCTGGCATTCATGTTTGCTGCGCCGTTCATCAAGGTCGGCGGACGGCCGCTGCTGCTGTTCAATGTTTTCGAGCGCAAGTTCGTGTTATTCGGGCTGGCATTCTGGCCGCAGGATTTTCATCTGTTCGTACTCGCGACGTTGACATTCGTCGTTTTCATCGTGCTGTTTACGGTTGTCTTCGGCAGACTCTGGTGCGGGTGGGCCTGTCCGCAAACAATCTTCATGGAAATGGTATTCCGTAAGATTGAGTATTGGATCGAAGGCAACTCCGGCAAGCAGCGGGCGCTGGATCGCGGACCTTGGAACGGCAAGAAGACATTCAAGAAGCTGTCGAAGCACGCGATCTTTCTGGCGATTTCTTTCGCCGTCGGCAATATCGTGGTCGCCTACATGGTCGGCGTCGACAAGTTGTATCAGTTGATTGCCGACGGCCCCGGACCGCACTTGGCGTCGTTCATTGCGGTGGTTGCTTTCAGTTTGATTACTTACGGTGTGTTCGCGCGATTCCGCGAGCAGGTGTGTTTGATTGTCTGTCCGTATGGACGCTTGCAATCGGTGCTGCTCGACGAGCGTTCCATAGCGGTGGCGTATGATTTCAAACGCGGCGAACCGCGGGCGCCGATGGCGATGAAGGGCGCTGCGCCGCGGACGGCGGGGGATTGTATCACCTGCAACCAATGCGTCGAGGTCTGCCCGACTGGAATCGATATTCGCAACGGCACGCAACTGGAGTGCGTGAATTGTACCGCGTGTATCGATGCCTGCAATACGGTAATGGCCAAGGTCGGATTTCCGAAGGGACTGATCCGATACACTTCGCATCGGGGAATTGTCGACGGCACAAAATTGCGCGTTACGCCGCGCATCATTGGATATTCCTCCGTGTTGGTGGTGTTGCTGACGGCTCTGGTTTTGTTGATGGCGAACCGCTCGGACATCGAGACCAGCATTTTGCGCACGCCGGGAGTGATGTTTCAGGAAATCGAGGGTGACCAGATTCGCAATCTTTACTCGCTGAAAATTATCAATAAGACTTTCGCGGCGATGCCGGTCAAATTGGTGCTGGAGGGTCATCCGGGCACGATCACGATGGTCGGAGGAGAGATAAATCTGCCGGAACAAGGGCTGGCGGAACAGGCGTTCTTCGTGGATATCCCAAGGTCGGCACTGCACTCGGCGCACGAAGAGCTGACAATACAGGTCATTGCCGGCGATAAGGTTATGGAAGAAGTTGAAACTAAATTCTTGGGGCCGCGCGTGAGCCACGACGATGACTCAAAAGACAAGGACAAGAAGGAAAACGAGCATGACTGATACTAAGAAGAAGAGCCGGTGGGGGATTGGGATCGCTGTGGTCTATGGCGTGTTCATGCTTTGTGTGATCGGGGTGGTGATAGCTTCGCGGTTCCAGCAGGTGGATTTGGTTTCGCGCGATTACTACGACAAGGAAATTAAATACCAGGATCACATCGAAAAGATCAGACGCAGTCAAGCTGTAGAAAAGCAAATTGCGATTGAGAACATTGCCGGCGAAAACACGCTGATTGTGCGGCTGCCGGCAGGAGTGGCGGCGTCGGCGGCAACCGGAAAACTGAAGTTGTTCCGGCCTTCGAATGCGTCGCTTGATCGGAGCTTCGATCTCAAATTTGACGAAACGGCGGTGCAGCGAGTCGAGTATGGTCAACTAGCGCGCGGCCTTTGGAAGATCAAGCTCGATTGGCAGGTCGACACGCTGATGTACTATCAAGAGCAGGAACTTTTCATTGAGTAGTACGAGAGCATAATGGAAATCTGGACCGGATTCATAGTGGGATTGGTTGGTTCATTGCACTGCATCGGTATGTGCGGGCCGATTGTCGCAGCGCTGCCGCAAGGCGACGGCGGCCGGCTGAAGTTTATTGGCGGACGGTTGCTCTATAACACCGGCCGCGTGATTTCTTATGCACTGCTGGGGTTGATGTTCGGGCTGATCGGCAAGTCGATCTTCGTCGCCGGGTACCAGCAAGCGCTATCAATCGCGATCGGGGTGTTGATCATTCTGGCAGTCATATTACCGGCGCGGTACGGACAGAAATTGATTGGCTATGCGGGCTTGGGAAAAGTCTATGCCTTAATCAGCCGGATGTGGTCGCGGCTGTTTCGATCGAGCAAAGGGAGTTCGCTGTTTGCGATTGGAATTCTCAATGGCTTCTTGCCGTGCGGATTTGTGTATGTCGGAATTGCCGGCGCCGTTGCCATGGGCAGCGCGCTGGGCGGCGCGGGATACATGGCGCTGTTCGGGGCTGGCACGATTCCGATCATGCTGGCATTTGCGCTGGTCGGCAATGTAGTGGGACAGAAGTTTCGTCGCACGTTCAGCCGGGCAGTGCCGGTATTGGCGGTGGCGATGGCGTTGCTGTTCATTGCACGTGGATTGTCGCTGGGGATACCGTTCATCAGCCCGGTGCTTGCACAGAATCAACAGACCCATCAAGTTGAGTCGTCTTGTTGTCAAGAACATCAAGCCGACGCCAAGTGAGCTTACTGCCGCCACAGTGTGATTTCGCCGGGCAAGATGGGCTACCTCAAAGTTTGATTTCTGACACTAATAGAGCAGCGCCGGATCACAATTCCGCCCTGACAAATCAAAGCGCGAAATCACGATCCGACGCAAGAATCTCCCCTTGAGCCTGTGACTTGAAATCCGGCCGCTAGGTACGGGCGTTTTGCGTGCCGACTTTCAGTCTGGTTGATTCGTGGTACTGGGCGTACTTGCGGTCCACCGTCTGAATGTGATTCACCAGCCATTCGCGAACAAAGCTGATGATCTGAATGGTAATTGCCCGGTCGCCAGCATCGTACTTCGCCTGAAACTCCATGACTTTGTCAGTCATCTTGCGGTGAATGGCTTCATGAGCAGCCAAATCCGGATAGCGGATGCTTTTCAGGAATTTCTCTTCAGCGGCCAAGTGGGTCTTGGTGTAGTTCACCAATTGGTTAATGATCAATCCAATTCGCTCTGCGGCTTTTCCAGAATTCACCGCTTCATGGAGTTCATTGAGGATGCTGATCCATCTTTTGTGCTGGCTGTCCATGTCGGGGATATTCAGTTGCAGCTTCTCGTTCCAGTTCATGTAGGCCATGACTGTTCCTTTCCTTTTGTCGTGCCCTTTATTCGTTGATGCAAGCTTCAGCTCGCGTGTTCTAGGCTCATTATCGGCAAATGGAGTGTTATCACCACTATCGTCGGGTCTACTAATTCGCGATGACTCGATCCGGGAGATAGGAGCGATCTACTAGAATAACCAGCGAACTCGACGAATCCGGGTAATGTGACACTGTTTCGAGATGAAATGGTGGAACGTCCTGGTTTGCAGAAACCGACTAGCCGGGCCTTCAAATCGGTGATTTCTTGGTCGCACGCTCAAGCAACTCAATGATCTGCCCGAATAATAACATCAGGCGAACTATATGAGCACCAACAAGAGAATTGGCGACCTTCTGGTAGAGAAGGGCTTGCTCACTCGGGAACAGCTTCAGGCGGTTCTTGACGAGCAGACCCGGACCGGGCAGCGCCTTGGCCAAATTCTGATCCAGAAGAACTGGATTTCGCAGGAAGACCTGACCGAAGTCATCCAGAGCCGGCTCGGCATCCCCAAGATTTCCCTCGAGAACATTGTCATCGATCCGAAGATTGTCGAGTTAGTGCCGCTGGCGATCGCCAAGAAGCACAACTTGATTCCGGTATTCCGGATCGGCACAACGCTGACTGTTGCGATGTCGGACCCGCTGGATATCATTGCGCTCGACGAACTCAAATACATCACGAATCTGAAACTCAACCGCGTCGTCACGACCGGGGATGCGATCAATCGTGCTATCGAGCAATACTATTCGTTGCGCGATACGATGGCCGAGGTGATCAAGGACATCGGCGAGGATGAACTGCCCTCGAACAACGAATTGGCAGCGACCATCAGCGAAGCGGAAGGGTCATCTTCGGAAGCGCCGCTAATCAAGCTGGTCAACCTGCTGATCATCCAGGCGGTCAAGGAAAGATCGTCGGATATTCATATCGAGCCGGAAGAAAACAAGCTGCGTGTCCGCTATCGCGTGAACGGCATCCTGAAGGAACAAAATGCGCCGCCGCGAAATTTGCATGCGAGTATTGTTTCACGCGTGAAGGTCATGTCGCAAATGGACGTTTCGGAGAAGCGCATTCCGCAAGACGGGCGTTTTGTCATCAAGGTGGGCAACATGGATGTCGACGTTCGCGCCTCGACGTTACCGACGATTCACGGTGAGAAAGTCGTATTGCGCGTACTTGACCGGCGCAATCTGGTAGTGGGGCTGCCGAATCTTGGATTCGATGACCTGACGCGCAAGGAATTCGATGCGATGATTCGCAAGCCGGAAGGGTTGATCCTGATTACCGGACCGACCGGTTCGGGCAAGACAACGACGTTGTATGCCGCGTTAAACGAGATCAAGAGCCTGGAAAAGAACATCATCACGATTGAAGACCCGGTGGAGTACAGCATTCCGCTGGTCAATCAAGTACAGATCAATGATAAGGCGGGATTAAGTTTTGCGTCCGCGCTGCGCTCGATACTGCGGCAAAACCCGGACATCATCATGGTCGGCGAAATCCGGGACGCGGAAACAGCACAGATGGCGGTGCGGGCGGCACTGACGGGGCATTTGGTGTTGAGCACCATTCACACCAACGACGCCGCCGGAGCTGTGGCGCGACTGCTTGATATGGGCGTCGAAGATTATCTCGTCGCGAGCTGTCTACTGGGCGTTTTGGCGCAGCGGTTGGTGCGGACGATTTGCCCGCGCTGCAAGACGAACGACACGTTGCCGACGAGCGTGCTGGAAGTACTCGGCGCCGAACTGCGCGGACGGGAGAGTTCGTTCAAAACCGGAAGCGGTTGCGAAGAATGCGGCGGCACCGGATATCAGGGACGAATCGGGATCTACGAGCTGCTCAAGCTGACCGGGCGTTTGCGCGAGTTGATATTAAGCAATACCTCCAGCGCCGCAATCAAGCAAGCAGCGCAAGCGCAAGGCATGCGCACAATGCGCGAGCAGGTGATCGACAAGGGGCTGCAGGGCGTAACGACCTACCGCGAAATTATCCGTGCAACGCAGCAGGACGAGTCCAAAGTAACGGTGCTCGATGCCAACTGAATTCGCCTATAAGGCGTACGACGCTTCCGGCGCGGCGGTAGTCGGCACGGCACGACTGGAAACAGCGGACGCAGTACGCGACCTGTTGGCAGAACGCAATCTCATTCCAATCAGCATTAAACCGAAAACGAAATCAACCTGGGAACGTGCGTTAAACGCGCTGCGGAGCCGGTCGTCGCGCGAAGAATTGATTCTGTTTACGCGCAAACTGAATGCGCTCTACAAGGCGGGCATACCGATTACGAACAGCCTCGGCGTAATCGCCGAACAAGACACGAACAAGCATTTCTCGGCGATTGCGGCAAGGCTGCGCAATGATCTCGAACAAGGGTATTCGTTTTCCGAGGCAATCGCGCAGCATCCGGATGTGTTTATCGACACCTACATCAATGCGATCCGGGTTGCCGAAGAAACGGGCCGTCTCGATGTCGTAATGGAAAAGCTGGCGACGACACTGGAGCGCGATCTGGAAACGCGCGAGCAGATCAAGACCGCGGTGCGTTATCCGGTGATTGTTGTCGTGCTGGTGATCGCGGCGTTTTTCGCACTGGTGACATTTGTAGTGCCGCGCTTTGCCGAATTCTATACCAAGAACAATGCGCAACTGCCGTTGCCGACGCAGATTCTAATCGACCTCAATATCATCATCCGGCAGTATTGGCCGATTCTGGCGGGTTTGATCATCATTGGCATACCGGTCGGGATGCGTTTGTTCAGATTGAAACAGGTGCGCGAGAAGTTTGACGGGCTGATTCTCAAGCTGCCAATTTTCGGGCCGTTGTTCAACAAGATTTACATAGCGCGCTTCTCGCATCTGCTGGAAGTGACGTTTACCTCCGGCGCGCCGCTGCTGCGCGGACTCGATACGATTCGTTCGGCAATCGGCAACCGCGTGATTGAAGCGGAGATTGACAAGATTCGCCAACAGGTGCAGCAGGGCAACAGCCTCGGTTCGATACGCAATCAATTGCCGCATTTTCCCAGTCTGGCGCTGTCATTGATTCAAATTGGACTGGAATCGGGGTCGCTGGATTTCATGTTGCAACAAGTCGCGAGCTTTTACGACCGCGAAGTGGACTATACGACGAAGCGGTTGATGACTTTGATCGAGCCGCTGCTGATTGTCTTCCTCGGTTGCGTGGTGTTGGTAATGGCACTGGCAATATTCCTGCCGATGTGGAACCTTGTTGAGGTTTTCCGTCCGCACTAGATCAACCTTTGTCCGATAATGCCGAAAATACTCAATAGTAACGACATAGCTATTAGTGTGTTATAAACGCTTAGTGGAGGTAACTTAGCGATGCTTAGCAGTCTGAAAAAAGAACAGGGCTTCACGCTGATCGAACTGGTGATCATCATCGTCGTGCTCGGCATTCTTGCCGCCGTGGCGATTCCGAAGTACCAGGACATTACTGCTGAAGCAAAAGCTTCGGCTGCAAAGGGTGCTTTGGGTAGTCTGCGGTCGGGAATTTCGATTTACTATGCCAACGCGGCCGTCAAGACTGGTACAGCGACCTGGCCGGCAATTGACAGTTTGCGTACGGTCAATGTCGTGATGGCGCAGTCGCTGCCGGCGAATCCGTTTCAGGCGTCAACGAACGCGCCTGATTCAATCGTTACCGGTGTGACCAAGGGTGTTATCGTTGGAACTCGCGGTGGTTGGGCTTACAAGCCTTCGACCGGCGAAGTCTGGCCGAACACGTCAGTATCCGGCGAAAACAACTGGTAAGTCGACAGATGAAGCGAGTGACCGGACGCTGTGACAGCGGTTTCACGCTGATCGAGCTGGTCATCATCATTGTCGTGCTCGGGATCGTTTCGATAGTCGCGGTCGCCAAGTACTCCGATTTCCTAAACGAGTCGAAGATACAGGCGAGCAAGAGCGAACTGGCGGAACTAAAACGGGCGATTGTCGGCAATCCGCTGGCAACTGCCGGAGGGCGCTACACTGATGTTGGCTTCGAGGGCGATGTCGGACATCCGCCGTCATCACTTGTGGATTTGACGCGCAAGCCGGATTCAATTTCAGCCTACAATCCGATCGCGCGTCTGGGTTGGCACGGGCCGTATATCGACTCTTCGGGAGCGGCCTATCTGAAAGACGCCTGGGGTGTGAACTACGTTTACAATGCGGCGGCGCGGACAATTACATCGACGGGCTCGGGGACCAATATCGTAGTGACGTTTTGAGCTATGAATAAGCCAAAGTCGGAATCAGGATTTACGCTGGTAGAAGTCGTCATGGTGATTATCATCATGGCGATTATTGCTGCAGTGGCAATGCGGTCGATGGACAAAGGGCTTGAGACAGCGCGGGTGGAAGAGACGCGCAACGAGATGAATCAACTGGCGGAGGCGATTGCCGGAAATCCGAGTCTGTATTCCAACGGGATGCGCACCAGCTTCGGATATGTCGGCGACGTCGGCAGCCTGCCGGCAAATCTCGATGCGTTGACGACCAATCCCGGTTACGGTACCTGGAAGGGTCCGTATATCCGCTCCGACTTTTCCGGCTATACGAGCGATTTCAAAAAGGACGCCTGGGGCAAGCTGTACGCGTATACCGGCAGCGTAACACTGCAGTCAACCGGCGGTAACGATACCCTGACGCGATCGATTGCGCAGTTGGCGGCGGACTTGACCGCCAATAGTCTTACCGGCACAGTGACGGATGCGGCGGGTAACCCTCCCGGGGATTCGGCAAACAATGTGCGAGTTATTGTGACTTATCCGAACGGAAGCGGCAGTACGAAAGACTCAACTTTGAAGCCGACTGCGGGCGGAGTGTTCAATTTCGCCAGCTGTCTCCCGATCGGAAATCACAAAGTGCGAGCCATTAATCTAACGACGTTTGATACGGTGCAGACCTTTGTCTGTGTGTATCCGAAATCGCAGGTGCAGACGAGTCTGCGATTACCGGGCGCGTTGTGGTCAGCCGCAAGCGGTGGTGGTGGCGGCGGCGGATCAAGTTTCGTCAACTATGTGGCGGGCACAGCCACGACATATGGGGCGCAGAATTCGTATGTCAGTTTTGACGTCAAAAATACCGGGGCCGCAACAGCATCAGTTGCTTCGATCAAGCTGTCCTATACACCAGTGGCCTATTACGACAAGGTACTATGGGACGGAATTGAAGTCATCGATTCCAGCAATCCCTGGCCGGGTAAGGATGCTGTGGTCAATTTCACCACGACCAAAAACATCGCGGCCGGCGAACAGATCACAATTGCGATTGAATATTTCCGCGATGGTCCCAGCGGCGGCGGAAAAGTCACCATGTCGGCACAGACCATCACGATGACGCTTTCCGACGGAACCGTGCTCACCATTACGACTCCATAACGAGGACAACGCCTTGGCTGAATCTTTGGTAAAATTCGCAGCAGCGCCGATCGGCGACATTGCTGTAGCAGAGGCGGGGAACGAGTCGCGCATTCAGGCCATACCGCGCACGTCAGCGATTACGTTCGAAATTGCGAATGATTACCTTATCTGGAGTTACGCCGACGCGCATGACGGCAAGACACAACTATGCGGCGTATTGGTCGATCCGCGCATGTATGAACCCGCGACCGCGCTGGCGTACATTGAGAAGCTGACACGGCTCAACCGCGAGCACGGCTGCGAAGTCAGCCTGTATCTGTCGCTATCCGACGCAATTCTGCGGAGTTTCTTCGTGCCGGTGGTGCCGAAGAATGAACTCGGACAAGTCGTCTTGTGGGAAGCGGGAAAAGTATTTCCGTTCCAGCCGGAAGCGGAGCTGTTCGAGTGGAAAGTAATCGACACACTTGAATGGGGCGGAGTCAAGAAGCATCAAATCCAAGCCGCGGCAATTCCGCCGGCACGCATTACGCCGATCAGCGACTTCCTCATCGCGCATTTTCGCTTGGCGAATCTGACTTTGACTTCGCTGGCGTGGGAACCGAAACTAGCGGCGGCGGCGAAGAGCAATCCGATTGTCGGCAACAAGAGCGTTGCTATTGTGCGCCTATTTGGCAGCCGCTTGAGCGTTCTCTGCTTCAACAAAGGCTCGCTGGAATTTATCCGCGAAAGCGATCTCGACAGTATGGTGACGGGGGATGAATTCGAAAACAGCTTGAGCGTGTTGCAGGACGGCGAGGTCCACAACCGCGATTTCAACACCTATCGCGGCTTCGATTGCGAAGCTATGGCGCGACTGGTGGCGGAAGAACTTGACTATTACTACGGCCGTTTTTCGCAGCGCTCGGTCGAATTGTTGTTACTGGCGCTACCGGCAGAAATGGAAGAAGCGGCGAACGCTGCGTTGAGCGAGGCGCTCGGACTGCCGGTGCAATCGCTGATTGCCGACGAAATCGCGAGCCAGAAATTAGCCCCCGCCAGCGCGCACTTGCAGGTGCCGGCGGTGCTCAAGACCAATAGCCGAGTGAAGCCGCTTGATTTGTTGCCGCGGCACTATCGTAATGCGGTGCGCGAAAGCAAACTGTTCCGAATCAGCCTGCTGGCTGCGGGCGTGGCGATCGTTGTGGTTGGAATCCTTGCTGCCGCGCAGATGATCGAAGTGCGACAGGCAACTGCGGCAAAACAGAAACTTGAACAGACACTCGCCGATTTGCAGGGTTCGGACGCCTATCAGGGTGTCGTGCTGTTGCAGACGAAGGGCGCGGCTTGGCAAAATCAATTGGCGCAACTACGCGGTCCCTTTGTGGCGCATTCGCGCTTCCTGCGCATGTTGAGCGAATTTACTCCGGACAATATCTTCCTGGCGGGGCTGCAACTTCAGAATGTACAGAACGAACAGGGCGCGCAAGTAGCGGCGGTCGCATTGACGGGATTTGTCTCGGGAGCGGAGGAATATCCGGAAGTCGCTTTGAGCCGGTACATCAAAGCACTGCAAGCACAACCGGGAATCGACAAGTTGCGGTTGCAAAATCAAGTGACCGAGGTCATCAACTCCGTTCGGCGGCTGCGTTTTACGATCGTGCTGGAGGTGCAAGCGTGAATGAGATTCGCAAGTACCGCGTAGCGCTGACCTTGATAGCGGCTGGTGTCGTGACGGTCGGGTTGATTTACGGCTATTACATTCCGGGTCACAGCCAAATGAAGAATAAGCAGGCCGAGATGGCCTCGCTTCAGCAAGAAATTGACGGACTTACGCAGTTCCTTCAGGCAGCGGACGCGGCAAATCACTTCGCAGCATTGCAGGCAAACGAGCGCGCGACGACATTGACGGAATTGTATGCCATTGATTCGCTGGAGGCGTTTATCGCCGATTTCTCGATAGCGCTTGAGGATATGGGGCTGACCGGAATTCATGTGGCGCCGGTGATCGAGGAATTATTGAATCCGCCGACAGTCGAACTGGACGGCATCGTGCTGGCGCGGCTGAAGTTTGAAGTTACGGCGCAGGGATTATTTATCGACGGCGGGCAAGCGATCGAACAAATGGAGCAGCAAAGATATTTCGTGGCGATTCCGCATCTGGAGATCGAACACGACGACAGCATCGCTCCGGAAGTGGTTTGGAATTTCCAGATACTCGCGTATTTGCGCACAGGAGAACACCGCGATGGATGAGCGCAAACGCAAGAAGCTGGTGTATTTGATTTTCGTCGGCGCAGTGATTTACGGCGCAGTGAATTTCATGGGGCGCGGCAAAAGCGGCGATGCACCGACAGAGTACCCGACAGTGGCGCCGCTACAGGCGTCGGCGGGAATTGCGTCGACAACGGATTCGCTTGAAACGTCAGGAGGCGGCTGGGGACGCGACCCGTTTGCGTACGGCAGCAGTTCCGGTAGCGGACACTCTGAAGAGCGGCAGGCGAAATTCCATCTGATGGCGATATCAGAGTCGAACGGAAAGTTGATGGCGGTCATCAACGGCAAGCCGGTGAGTAAAGGCGAAGTGGTTGACGGTTGGACCGTCGTGGGATTGACCAAGAATGGGGCGACAATGAGTTTGAATGGCCGAGAGATTGCTCTCGAGATTGGAAATTGAGGGAAGGAAAACGATATGCGGCGTTTGATTTGGATAACGGGGATTTTGCTGGGCGCGATATTGTGTTCGCAGTTGCTGGCGGACTCCGCGAGCCATGCATTCTTGAACAATCGCGTATCGTTGACGCTGGAGCGCACGGAAATCGAGGCGGTATTGCGTCTGCTGGCGAAACAAAACGGGTTTAACATCGCAGTCGCCGGCGAGGTAACGGGTGAGGCCTCGATGGTGCTCAACGATGTGCCGTTGCACGAGGCTTTGGACGCCATCTTGCTGGCGAACAACCTTTCGTGGTACATGAAGGAAAACCTGATGGTCGTCAAGCCGGCGGCGTATCTGGCGTCGGACGAACGGATCACAGCGTTGATTCATCTTAAGCATGTCAGCTGCGAAGAGGCAAAACTCGCGACGGCGCAACTATTGTCGGCCGGCGGCAAGATTGAAATTCTGGCAGAGACGACCGGTCCGGCGGCGAGCAAGACGACGCCATCGACGTTGATGATCTCCGACCGCGGGGATATTGTCGAGCGCGTCAAGGCAGTGATTGTCGAACTTGACCGGCCGCAGCCGCTTTTGAATTTTTCGGTCAAACTGGTAGAGACAAATCTTTCTAAAGACAACAAAGTCGGATTCAACTGGCCGGAATCGTATCCGATGATTTTCGGCGGCGTGCCGAGCGCTGACGGCGAAACTGTGCAACCACTGGCTGTGCATCCGCTCGACGGCGGACGCTGGACCTGGGGGACATTTGCAGCTTCGAGCGTGACAGCAGCGTTGGATCTGATGCTGTCATCCGGGCATTCAAAACTGCTTTCCGATCCGAATTTGACGACGGTCTCGAATCGCGAAGCAGAAATTGCAGTAACGACGACAATTCCGATTCAGACCTTGAACCGTTTTACTGAAGGCGCCGCGATACAAGACATCGTGTCATTCCAGGATCTCGATGTCGGCATCACGCTGAAGGTAACCGGCCACGTGACCGAGCAGGGATTCATTTCGCTCAACGTCAATCCGATTATCGAAGAGATAACCGGTTACACAGGACCGGTGGACAATTTGCGGCCTATCACGTCGAAGCGCTCGGTCAACACCAATGTGCGCGTGAAAGACGGGGAGACTCTCGTGATCGGCGGACTAATTAAGGAATCGAAATTTGAGACGGTCAAACGCTTTCCGCTTTTAGGATCGATTCCGATCATCGGCGCGCTGTTCCGGCACACGACGACGACAAACGAGAATACCGATTTGAGTATTTTGATTACGCCGACGATTGTCAGCGAGTAATTAAGGGGCGTTTCTTCTTATCCGCCGAGATAGGCTTGCTTGACTTGCTCGTTTTCAAGCAAGTTAGCGGCTGAATCGCTTAATACGATGTTTCCGGTTTCGAGAACATAAGCGCGTTTGGCGATTTGCAGCGACTTGCGCGCGTTTTGCTCGACCAGTAGCACCGTTATCCCGCGTTGATTGATTTCCTTGATAGTCTGAAACACTTTCTCGACGACGACCGGCGCAAGACCCATTGACGGTTCGTCGAAGAGGAGCAATTCGGGTCCGGCCATGAGTCCGCGGGCGATGGCGAGCATTTGCTGTTCGCCGCCGGAAAGCGTTCCGGCGAGCTGGGTGCGGCGTTGCCCAAGGATCGGAAAGAGGGCGTACATCTCTTCGACGCGCGACTTGATGACATTCTTGTCGCTCACTGAATAGGCTCCAAGCTCGAGATTTTCCAGCACCGACTGCTTGGCGAAGACTTTTCGACCCTCGGGAATCTGCAGAATCTTTTTGCGGGCAACTTTCCAGGCAGGGAAATTGTCTATGCGTTCGCCGGCAAAACGGATTTCGCCCTGGCGCGGATGGAGAACGCCGGAGATCGTGTTGATCAAAGTCGTCTTGCCGGCTCCGTTGGCGCCGATGATGGCAAGAATTTCGCCCTTGTCCAAATTGAGCGAGATGCCTTTGAGGGCGGCGATTTGGCCGTAGTAGACCTGGATATTGTCAACTTCAAGCAGCATAGTTCATCACGATCCGAGATAAGCTTCGATGACCTTGGGGTTGGCTGTGACCTCGGAGGGTTTGCCCTCGGCGAGTTTGACGCCGTAATCGAGCACGACGACGTTGTCGGAAAGCGACATCACGACGTTCATGCGGTGCTCGATGATGACGACAGAGATACCGCTAGCTTTGATTTTGCGAATCAGTTCGACGAGGTCGTTGCATTCGCTCGGGTTCATTCCGGCGGTCGGTTCATCAAGCAGAAGCAGCGACGGGTCGGTTGCGAGCGCGCGGGCGATTTCGAGCCGGCGCTGAACACCGTAAGAGAGATTGCGGACGATGTCGTTGCAGTGTTTGGTAAGCCCGACGAACTCGAGCCACCGGCAGCTTGCGTCCTCGATTTCCTTCTCTTCGCGCTTGAACGCCGGCGTGCGCAAAAGCGCAGCGACAAGTTCCGAGCGGGTGCGGCAATGGCGGCCGACCATGATATTTTCCAGCGCCGTCATGTCGGAAAAGAGACGGATATTCTGGAATGTGCGCGCGATGCCGCGCTTGACGATTTGGTGCGAGACTAGTCCGGCGATGGATTTGTCTTTGAAGTTGATTTGTCCCTCGTCGGGCTTGTACACGCCGGTGACGACATTAAAAAACGTCGATTTGCCTGCGCCGTTGGGGCCGATCAGACCGATGACCTGATTGTCGGAAACGGTCACGGAAAGATCGCAGAGGGCCTTCAGACCGCCGAAACTCTTGGAGACGCCGCGAACTTCGAGTAGCATAGTTACTCGACCTCGACCGGTTTGAGTTCGAGAGCACGTCGTTTAGAGGGAATCAGTCCCTGCGGGCGGTAGATAATTGCGACGATCATGATGATGCCGAACAGGAGCATGCGATAATCGACGAACGCGGTACCCAAAGAAGCGCGCAAGACCTCCGGAACCGCGACCAGCAGGACGACGCCGAGAATGACGCCGGCAATATTGCCCATGCCGCCTATGACGAGCATGGCGACAATCAAAATCGATTCCCAGAATGTAAACTGCTCCGGCGAAACGAAACCGTTCCAATGCGTGTAGATGGCTCCTGCGACAGCGCCGATGACGCCGCTGATTGTGAATGCGACGGCTTTGACCCGGGCGACATTAACGCCGGTGAGCGTCGCGGCGAGTTCGTCTTCACGAATTGCGACAAGAGCGCGGCCGAGGCGCGAATGCTCAAGACGGTAGCTGATCAGTATTGCGATCAACAGGAACGCGAAGATCAGATAATAGAAATGAATGTTCTCCGTGAACTTGAAACCGAAGAGGCTGATGTCGAGAAATTTTTCCTCGACGCGGGGCAGACCTTTGGGCCCGTTGGAAATCGGTTCGAGATTGACTAACACCAGGCGGACGATTTCGCCGAAGCCAAGCGTGACGATGGCGAGATAGTCGCCGCGCAATCGCAACAGCGGCGCGCCGAGCCCAAGGCGGATTGCGCCGCCGACGATGATGACAATCGGCAATCCGGCCCAGAAGGGAATGCCGGCGATGCTTAGAATCGCTGCCGTGTACGCGCCGATGGCATAGAAGGCGATGTAGCCGAGGTCGAGCAGCCCCGTGTAGCCGATCGTAATATTGAGGCCGACGCCGAGGATGCAATAGATCCCGACCAGTCCGGCGACGCGCACGGCGTAGAAATTGCCGGCTTGGTTCATGGCGATGGGGAGGATGAGAATTACGATGAGACCGAGAGCGTAGAGAATGTACTTCTTTGAGATCTTCATATCTTTTCAGTGACGGCTTCGCCGAAGATACCGGTCGGGCGGAAGATTAACACTAAGATGAGTACCATAAAGAGAATGACGTCCTTATATGCCGACGAGATGTAGCCCACCGACATGGCTTCGATAATGCCGAGCAGAAATCCGCCAACCATCGCGCCCTTGATATTGCCGATACCGCCGACAACGGCAGCGGTGAAAGCTTTCAAGCCGGGGAAGAAGCCCATATTGAATTTGATGCTGCCATAGTACATGCCATTGAGAACGCCCGCCAAGCCGCCGAGCGCACCGCCGATGAGGAAAGTCATCGTGATGATCAGGTTGACATTGATGCCCATCAATTGCGAGACCGTGTGATTTTGCGCGGTCGCGCGCATGGCTTTGCCGAGCTTGGTGCGATTCACGAAAAGTTGCAGGGCAATCATCGCGAGAATGGCGAGAACGAAAATCGAAATCTGCAAAGAGTTGACCTGGACGCCGAAAAAGTCGAATTGGACGATATCCGATGACTGCGGGTACGGATACGGCTGCGATTGCGCGCTGACGCCGACCTGCATGATGTTCTGAAGGAAGATTGATACGCCGATTGCGGAAATAAGCGGTGTGAGCCGCGAGGCGCTATAGAGCCGCCGGTAGGCGATGCGTTCGACGAGTACTGCCAAGAGTCCGGCGCCGACAATTGCTGAAACAAAAACCAGAGAAAGGTTGAGCGGCACGACGCTTTGAATCGAGAGTGGTAGGAACGTCAGCGCCCAAAAACCGATATAAGCGCCGACCATGAAAATTTCACTGTGGGCGAAGTTGATCATCAGCAAGATGCCGTAGACCATGGTGTAGCCGAGCGCAAATAGCGCGTAGATACTGCCGAGAGTTATGCCATTGACCAGCTGCTGGAAAAACATCGAGTCGTCTGCTTAGCCTGTAAACCTAATCAACGTAAACGAACTTGCCGTTGGTGACTCGATAGATGGTGATCGTCTTGTTGCGCGTGTCGCCGATCTCATCGAAGCTCGACTCGCCGAGAATGCCCTTGTAGTTGACGCCGGCGATGTACTGTATCAGCTTGTCGCGGTCGGTGCCGACCTTTTCGAGGGCTTCAAGGATGATCATAACCGATTCGTAAGTGTACGGATCGTAAGGCTGCATGTCATCGTTGGGATAGAGGCGCTTGTAGTCATCGATGAACTTCTGCGCGGCCGGAAGTTTCTCAGGCGGAAGCCCGGTCATTGAGGACATGTCGCCTTCGGTGGCGGGGCCGCCGATAGTGACGTATTCGGGTGTGAGCACGCCGTCGCCGGAGAATACCGGTACTGCGAGGCCAAGTTCTTTGGCTTGCTTGGTAATCAGGCCGCACTCGGGATGCATGCCGCCGAAGTAGATAATGTCGGGTCCGGTGGATTTGATTTTCGTAATCAGCGCCTTGTAGTCTTTCTCGCCGACATCAATGCCGTCGAAGCTCAAAGCCGGGCCGGAGCGCGACTCGAAACGATTGCGGAATTGCTCGGCCAGGCCGAGACCGTAGGCGGTCTTGTCGTGAATGATGGCGACTTTTGCGAGCTTGAGCGAATCGACGACGAAATCGGCAGCGAATGGACCTTGGACATCGTCGGTGGTGCAAAGGCGGAAGACGTTCTTCAATCCCTGTTGCGTCAATTTGGGGTTGGTCGACGCCGGTGTGATCATCACGACATTGCGTTTTGCGTAAACCTGGCTGGCGGGAATCGAGCAGCCGCTGTTGAGATGGCCGACGACGCCGATGATAGTCGGATCGGAAATGATCTGGTTGGCGACCGTGACGGCTTCCTTGGGATCGCCGCGATCATCGAAAGCAGCAAATTCGAGGCGGTACTGCGTGAAGCGATTGGCGGCGTTGGCCTCGTTGACGGCCATCTGCGCTGCGCGTTTCATGCCTTGTCCGTGAGCGGAGATATCGCCGGTAAGCGGGGCGACCAGAGCGACCTTGACGACCTGGGGACCGGAACTGCCGCAGCCGGAAATGAGAATGGTCAGGATGGACAAGAGCAAGAGCATTCGACGCAACATTAGATTCTCCTCCTAAGAATATCTCTCCCAACAACTGATTGCACTGATGCAATTAGGAGATTCACACCGTTGCACGATTTCGCGCAATCGATGACAATTAGCAATTCGATTCAACTATCGAAACAAAATGGCCAATTCAGGGGGGGCTGTCAATGATTTAATTGGAAGCAGGCTGGTGAGGCTACTTCTTGATCAGATTGTAAAGGCTCGTGCCGTCAAGATTGTCGGTGGGATTGAGTCCAATAATCTCGATGAGAGTCGGGACGATATCGACGGTTTGGGCGCGACGGTCTGAACGCGAGGCCTTGATTTGCGGACCATAAAAAATGATCGGGACGTTGGAGTCATAGTCGTAGCAACTGCCGTGGGTTGTGCCGAAGTTGTCGCGGGAGAGAATGTAGTTTTCCTTTAGGCGATATGCGACATTCGGGGAGCGTCCCTCGAAGTAACTGTTGCGGTAGAGGGCAAGATAGGGTCGCGGTGATCCGCCGGAGGCCGCCATTTCATCGGAAGTATAGGCGTCGGAAATGTAGGAAATTTTGCGTAGCTCCGCCGCGACGAGATCCTCCAACTCCGGCTTGCTAATTCCTTTGGATTGCGCTTCATCGAAGTTAAGGTAAACACCGCCGGAGACGCGACGAATGATGTTTTTCTCAATGCCGAGACGCTCGGAAACAGCGAGTCCGGACTTGAGAATGGCTGCCTTCAGCGTGTCGGGATGAATCCGGCCGGCGTCAACGCCTTGCTTCTGCAATATCTCCGGGAGTTCAAGCGCGCCGTGGTCGGAAGACATCGCGACGACATAGTTGTTACCGCCAGCGGTTGAATCGACGAAGGCGAAGAACTCGCCGAGGTAGTGGTCGAGACGGAGATAGTAGTCCTCGACTTCCTGGCTTGTTGGTCCATAGGTGTGGCCGACATAATCGCCGGCCGAGCAGCCGATCATCAACAAGTCGAGCGTATCGTCGAGGCCGAGGCCTTCGCCGATCATCAATTCACGGGCGAAGCGCAATGTCAAGTGGTCTGCGAACGGCGTTGCGAGCAAGTTATCGTAGAGGACTTTCGGGTCGTCGTTTTCGCGCGGTGAGAAAACGTGCGGGAAGACGATGTCTTTGCCGTCGGATTCGGCTGTGATGCTGTCTGGCCCGGAAAAACGGTAGTCGGCGAGCGGTGCGAATCGCTCCCAGATTCCCGAGTAATACTGATCGGCGGGACGATTGGCATTGAAGTCTGCCGCCCATTTCGGATAGATAGCGGAATAGAAGAGCGAAGTCAGGATGGTGCCGTCTTTTGCGTTGTACCAAAATGCGCCGTCGGCGCTGTAACCGGCCATCATGATTGCGGCGCGGTCTTTGCCGGCGACGGAGTAAACCTTGGATGCAAGTTGGCTGCGATTAATCAAGTCGGTAATTCCACCCAAACGCAGATTGACGGGAGACCGGCCCTCGAGTTCGGGGTGGCCGACAATCGTTGAACTCGAGTCGTATGCGCAGTAGACTGACTTGCCGGTCGCATCGTCGTACCAGTTGTTTGAGACGATGCCGTGATGACTCGGGAAAGCGCCGGTTGCCAGTGTCGCATGGCCGGGGCCGGTTTCGGTTTGCGCGTGATTGTGATAAGCTTTGTCAAAGACGAATCCCTGATGAAAAAGCCGCGCTAAGCCGCCGGTATAAAGACTGTCGAAGCGGGTAACATATTCGGCGCGGAATTGATCGACGACAATCATCAGGACGAGTTTGATTACAGGCTGATTTTGCTGCGGCTGCGCGGCAAGCGGCTGGGCGTGCGACAAAAGCAACGCGGCAGAGAGAAGACAAGTCATGATACGTACGCGGACAAATTTCATGGCGCCAAAGTTAACAAAATACTTTGCGAACGCAAAGTGAGAATCGAGTTAGAGAACGAGATTGCGGGATAAGAGACTCATGCGCGCAGAAGCTGCCACTTGCGCAGAGAAACAGTTGCCAGAAGCAATCCCGCGATTACAGCGGCGGTTATTGCAACGGTAGTAAGGGCATCATGATAGACAACGCTGCCGGTGAAGTCAGCGATCGGGACTTTGTTGAGCGGGCCCATATAAAAGAGAATCGTGTAGAA